>JAUHXA010000034.1 GCA_030427245.1 Bacteroidia bacterium
ACTGAACTTCAACCGATTCACATTAAAATATTGAAACTTTTGGATATTGAGCCGAAGGTTTACCTGAATTTAGCACATCATATCCAAATGTTTTTTTCTCAGAATCAAGTTACCGAAACATAAGGTACAGTAGTATGTAAAGAATCATTATCCTATGAAACTCGAATAAAATAAGTTCCCGACCTACTATTCCCACTTTGAAGGGGGTAAGGGGGATGTAGTAGAAAAAACGGAAAGTTATTTTATTGGCAATCCTAGCTCAATTACCTCTTCCAAAATATAAAATTACTGAAGTTGAAGAATTCAAACCTCATAGAAGATTGGCGCAATCAAAAGACTGCAAATAGACAGAAACACCGCAAATTCGTAAAAAAACTCCACCGAAAAAAGGGTAAAAAACTGGATGAGTTGGGCGATGAATTGCACGAAGAAGTATTTCGAGAAGTTGATTGTTTGGATTGTGCCAACTGTTGTACGAGTATTCCGCCCATGCTATTGAGGGCAGATATTAGTCGTATTTCCAAGCATTTAGGTATGAAAACCACTCAGTTTGAAGCAGAATATTTGGTGGAAGACGAAGATGGTGATATGGTGATGAACAGCACTCCCTGTCCTTTTTTGGATGCCGAAAACGACAACAAGTGTTTTATTTATGAACATCGCCCCAAAGCTTGCCGTAAATATCCGCATACCGACCAACTCGAATTTTCACAAAACCTCCGATTACATGCAGTCAATGCCCAGCATTGTCCCGCCGTTTTTCACATTTTGGAGCGAATGATGGAAAACCTTTAGAAAATCAAATTCAATGTTCAAGTGCAAATTCAAAAAACACCTTGCATTTATGGGCTTTTTTCGTATTTTTAGCATTTCTATTTATTCCAATCAATTGTTAGAATTGATAATCTTGTTTTGATATTGATATTCAGAAAACAAGATTGTTTTTTATTATCATACTCATTTTTCCATTTACCTCTACATGAAATTTATCCAATTTATCATATCCTTGTTATTGACAATTGGGCTTGTCAATCTTCTCAACAAACCATTGACCGAATTTCCTGTTATTGGTGAAAAACTACAAAAAACTCCTGCAAGCAAATTGCCTGCATTGGGGCCTTTTATCAATCCCTTTGAAGGGTTTTGGCAAAATGGTGAAAGCCTTCAACCCAATATCACCAAAAAAATCCGTCATGAAGATTTGCGTGCTCCTGTGGAAGTAGTGTATGATAACCGATTGGTTCCCCACATTTTTGCCCAAAACGAACACGACCTATATTTTGCACAAGGATACATAACTGCACAACTTCGATTGTGGCAAGTAGATTTTCAGGCAAGGGCAGCTATGGGGCGTTTGTCCGAAATCATTGGCAATTTCACTTTGGATTTCGACAAAGAACAACGACGAGTGGGAATGGGGTTTGCAGCTGAGAAAGTGCGGCAAAACATTGAAGCGGATACGATTTCATTCGCTGTGGCAGAAGCCTATTTAAAAGGAGCCAATACCTATATTGAAGGATTGAATTACCGGAATTTGCCTTTGGAATTTAAGTTAATGAGCTATTTGCCCGAAAAATGGACACTTGATCACTTAGCAGGACTCTATACCTATATGGCAAGGGACTTGGCTTTTCGGGAGCGAGATATAGAAATGACCAATGCTTTGAAATTGTTTGGAAGAGAGAACTTTCAAGTCATGTACCCAGATTTCCCCAAAGGAATTGACCCGATTATTCCAGCCAACACAAAATGGGACTTTGAAGCATCGGCAATTGATACCACAACTTCTGATACAGAAGGCTTAGATTCTAATGATCAAGCCTCTTTGACTCCTTCTCTTTTCACGAAACCTGACCCCGACAATGGCAGTAATAACTGGGCGGTTAGTGGTGACAAGACCGAATCGGGCAATCCTATTCTTTGCAGTGACCCACATTTGGGCCTGAATTTGCCTTCCATATGGTTGGAATGTCAACTGCAAACACCCGAAATGAATGTTTATGGAGTTACACTTCCCGGTTCTCCTGGGATTGTGATTGGCTTCAATGAGGACATCGCTTGGGGAGTAACGAATGGCGGACACGATGTTGCAGATTGGTACAAAATCACCTTCAAAGACAATAAAACCAAAGCTGAATACAAATTTGATGGGGAATGGCGCAAAACCACTCAACGAATTGAAGAGATAAAAGTAAAAGGTGGTCGTGTGGTTTTAGACACTGTCATTTACACACATATCGGGCCAGTGAGTTATGAAGATGCTTCAAATCCTAAACACAATATGGCATTGCATTGGAAAGCACACGAAGGCTCTAATGAATTCAAGACCTTTTATTTGCTTAACAAAGCTAAAAACTACGACGACTACAATGAGGCGTTGAAGACCTACGAATGTCCTGCCCAAAACTTTGCTTTTGCTTCAAAGGAGGGGACGATTGCGATGTGGCATCAGGGCAAATTTCCGCTTAAAAAACGGGGTCAAGGTAAAAGAGTGCAAGACGGTACAAAGTCGTCGGAACAGTGGCAAGGTTATATTCCAAGAGAACACAATCCACACGTAGTCAATCCTTCAAGAGGATTTGTGAGTTCTGCCAATCAACATCCTGCAAGTGCCGACTATCCTTACTACTACAATGGTCGCTTTGAGTTTTACCGCAATCGAAGGTTGAATCAACAATTGACGATGTTAAAAGATATTGATGTGGAGGATATGAAAAACCTACAAAACGACAACTATAATTTGAAAGCAGCCGAGGTGTTGCCCTTCATTTTGAGCCACATCAACGATTCAACTTTGAGTGAAAAGGAAAAGGTATCCTACAATTTGTTGAAAGAATGGAACTACGAAAATACAGTCGAACAACTAGCTCCTTCTATTTTTGAGGAGTTATGGACACAGTTGTTTGCCTTGATTTGGGATGAAGTGGCTACTGCCGAAAAAGACGAAACGCCAATGGAGTACCCACAGGCTTATCCTACTATTCAGCTCTTCACCACTCAGCCCAAACACGAACTGCTCGACATCAAAGGGACTCCCGAAAGAGAAACGGCTGCGATTTTGTCGCAAAAGGCATTTTCTGCTGCAGTAACAGAATTGGATGCTTGGCAGATAAAAAATGTGAAGGAAGCTACTTGGGGCAATTTCAAAGGTACGGCAGTCCGTCACTTGGCCAATATTCCTCAGTTTAGTGTGACAGGCTTGGCAACGAATGGACATCGGGGAATCTTGAATGCTACGAGTCAAAGGCATGGTCCTTCTTGGAAAATGGTCGTGGAATTGGGGGATTCTATCAAGGCTTATGGTGTTTATCCTGGTGGTCAATCAGGTAATCCTGGCAGCCCGTATTACTCCAATTTTATCAGTACTTGGGTCGAAGGAGAATATTACCCGCTTTGGTTTATGAAAAGCTCGGCGGATGAAGGGCGTAAAATATTATTGAAGCAGTCTTTTGTAGGAGAATGATGATATAAGTCAACAAAAACAGTAACAACATGAAAATCGCAATTATAGGATATGGCAAAATGGGCAGAGCTATTGAAGAACTAATAGGAGACAAGCACGATATTGTTCTTAGAATCAATAGTCAGAATACTTCTCAAATGACCGTCGAAAACCTACAAAAAGCAGATGTAGCGATAGAATTCAGTATGCCTGATGTTGCTTTTCGCAACATTTTGCAGTGCTTTGAAGCCAATGTGCCTATCGTAGTAGGTACAACTGCCTGGATGAATAGATTGGAGGAAATTAGTGATTTGTGCAAACAACAAAATCAGGCATTATTTTATGCCTCCAATTTCAGCATTGGGGTAAACTTGTTTTTTGAACTCAATCGAAAATTGGCAAAGATGATGGCGGATTATCCAAATTACCATCTGCAAATTGACGAAATCCACCACACCCAAAAATTGGATGCGCCCAGCGGAACGGCAATTAGCATAGCAGAAGGAATCATGGAAGTGAATGTTTCAAAGAAAAAATGGGGTAATCAAGTAAGCCAAGAAGCAGGTACAATTGATATTATTTCGCATCGAAAAGAAGATGTCAAAGGCACACATATTGTCACTTATTCTTCTGACATTGATACCCTTGAAATCAAACATACAGCGCATAGTCGTGTGGGATTTGCTTTAGGAGCGATTAAGGCTGCGGAATGGTTGGTGGGAAAAAAAGGGATTTTTACGATGAGAGACTATTTGTCGTCGTATGATGTCTAAATGGGCTCCAAACTCAAGCAGGTTATTCGACAAAATCAACGTTTTTATGTCCTCATTGAGAGAATAAAAAATGACCCTTTTCTCCATTATGAGGAAAGGGTCAATTTTGAGTTTGTCTGATTCTATCTACTATGGGAAGATACCCAATTCAATGTAAGAAGTAGCGACTTTATTGATAGCTACCACAAAAGCAGCTGTTCGCAAGTCTCTCACACCATTGTAGGTTTTCCAAGTTGCGTGAATATCTTGATAGGCTCCCATCATTGTATCTTCAAGTCCAGAACGTACGATATCTACCTCACTACCCCCTTGAATAATCAAGTTGCGTTCTTCTGGTCTTAGTTTTTTACCAGTATTTTGCTCGATTGCATCTACAAAACGTCTTTGTACCATTTCCTCATGTCGCTTTGACATTCTACCGAATCGAACATGCGACAAGTTTTTCAGCCACTCAAAATAAGAAACCGTTACCCCACCTGCATTCAAATAGACATCTGGTAAAACCATGATTCCTCTTTCCAACAATATTTCTTCGGCTTCAGGAGTAGTAGGCCCATTTGCTGCTTCTGCAATGATTTTAGCCTTGATTCGAGGTGCGTTTTCTGCTGTGATAACTCTTTCAATTGCTGCGGGAATCAAAATATCACAGTCCAATTCCAATGCTTCTGAACTGTTTTCGATGTTTTTCGCACCAGGGAAATTCAATATACTGCCTGTGTGTGTACGGTGTTCAAACAAAGCATCAATATCAAAACCCTTTCCTGTTGGGTCATAAATCGCTCCTTCATATTCGGCTACACCAATAACATGTGCACCGTTTTCTTGGAAAATTTTTGCAGAGTGAAATCCTACATTCCCCAAACCCTGAACTACTATACGCTTGCCTTCAATGCCTGTGGTCAGTCCCAAGGCTTTCATATCTTCGGCAACACTTACTGCTTCACGTACACCAAAAAACACCCCTCTACCCGTGGCTTCTACACGTCCTCTAATACCCGATTGAGTCACAGGCTTACCTGTCACACAGCCATAAGCATCAATCATTCCAGGATTGAAGGTAACAAAAGTGTCCAAAATCCAAGACATTTCTCGTGCGCCTGTTCCGTAGTCAGGAGCAGGAACGTCAATTGCAGGGCCAATGAAGTTTTTCTTGATCAACTCAGTTGTATAGCGTCGAGTGATGCGTTGAAGTTGTCCTGTTGTGTATTTCTTAGGATTGATTTTGATACCCCCTTTTGCACCACCAAATGGTACATCTACAATGGCACACTTATAAGTCATCAGAGAAGCCAAAGCGATTACTTCGTCCTGATCTACTCCTTCACTGTATCGGATACCACCTTTACAGGGAGTTTTGTGATGACTGTGTTGGGCACGATAAGCTTCCAAGGTATGGTATTCCCCTTTTACTTTTACGGGAAATCTCATTCTTATTACACTGTTGCAGGCTTTTATTTGGCTTAATAAGCCTTCGGAGTGCTCAGTTAAGGCAGAGGCTTTGTCAAAGTAGTATTGGACACTTTGATTGAAGGTAAATTTAGAATTGTTTGTTCCAGACATAATTGAAAATCTTAATAAACTAACTTCAAAGTTAGAAAGGTTAAAATTGAATATTTTGTGCAAAAATAGACTATTCTTTCAAGCCCCAAAATATTATTTTCAAGGGAATATTTTTGGGATGCAAGATTCGTATAGGCATTTTTAAAGGCTTGTTTTAAATGATTTCTTTAAATTTGCCCATCAGCAACAAACTATTCATGCAGCAACGTAAGATAATACAAGTTTTAAGAAGTTTTTCTAACAAGGAATTGAAATCCTTAGAAAAATTTGTCGCTTCACCCTACTTCAATGAAAATCAGCATATCATTAGCTTATTTGATTTTCTGAAAAAGTATGCTCCAAAATTCAGCAGTACACAATTAACTACTGAAAATGCCTTCTTCTATGTATATCCCAGAGAGGTATATAAGGAACAAACCATCACCAAATTGTTGTCCAAACTCTACAAAATAATTGAGGCTTTTATTGCTCATGAAATGTATGAAAAACAGGCAGTCGTTCAAAAGATAAATATCATGGATTATCACAACAATCGCCTGTTGTTCAAATTTTTTCCGAGCCAATTGAAGGATGCGCTCAAACTGCAATCGAAGGTCAAATATCAAGACAACACCTATTTTTACAATCAGTATCAAATTGAAGTCCAAAATTCTTTTTTTCAAAGTACACACGATGAACGAGTAGCAGATGTTAATTTTCAAAACAACAACCATTATCTGGATATTCACTTCCTTATCAGCAAATTGATGTTGTTTGGTTTGATGCTCAATCGGCAGAGAAGTGTGAACATCGAATACGATTTCACGATGATGGAAGAATTACTGCAATTTTTGGAAACAAGTCCTTATCAGGAGATTCCCGTGATTGCGTTGTGGCATAAAGGATTGTTGCTTTTGCGAAATCCTAAGGATGAAAAGATTTACCAAGACCTAAAAGACTTATTGGAGAAATACGGCAATTTGCAGCGTTTGGAAGAAACGAGAGTGCTTTACACGATTCTCGAAAATGCGTCAAAAGAGGTCATTAAATCGCCCAAAGAATACTATGAAGAATTGTTTCAGCTGTATGTCAAACAGTTAAAAATGGGGCTGTTATATACGGATGGGTATTTGCTCCCCGCCATTTTCAAAAATATTTCGACCATTGCTCTGCGATTGGAAAAATACGATTGGACAGCGAATTTTATTGAAGAAAACTACCAAAAACTGCTGCCTGAAGCCCAAACGGATTTGTACAATTACTGTCGAGCAGATATGTTTTTCTACCAAGAAAACTACGATGAGGTACTGGATTTATTGCAGCAGGTAGAGTACCGAGACATTTATACCAAGTTGGGAGTCAAGCGAATGTTGTTGAAGGCGTATTATGAGATAGACGAATTCGACTTGTTGGAATCTGCTATCAATGCCTTTCGAGTGTTTATTCACCGCCAAAAAGACATTGCAGATAGTCACAAAAAATCCCACCAAAATTTCATCAATGTTTTGGGGCGAATACTACGATTATTGCCCAATGAAAAGGACAAAATCGAAAAGTTTTTGGAGGAAGTGCAGACAACCGCAGACTTGTCGGAAAGAGATTGGTTATTAGAAAAACTGCAACAAATGATTTAGTTGTCTTGCTTCGATTGACGTTCTTTTGTCGCATTATCTGCATTGCTTTCCTTTTCTTTGCGAGAAGTACGGGTAGCCGCCTTACTGCTTTTTGAAGGTTTTTGATTGTATTCCTTTGAGGAGGAGGAAGATGAAGGGGCACGACTTGGACGAGGGGCTTCCAAAATTGGGCTTGAACTTTCTCCACCTTCGTTGAACGTATCTTTGATAAACTCTATAAAATTGCGTTTTGGCGGTTTGGGTTCGGCTTGAACGGTGTAAGGATTCTGTCCACTTTCAGTAGGAGGATTGTAATTAGGCATTGGATAGTTTGGGCTAGCCTCTTGGCGTTTTTTGCGTTGTTTTGCCGACTCTTTTTTTACTGAAACAGGCTGAACAACAGGATTTTGATTTTGATAAGGTTGCCGAGAGTTTCCGTTGTTTGGTTTGACTTCGTGAATGTCTTCAACGGTGGCTACTGGCACAACACGAGTTGCAGGATTTTCGTCTTCTTTTGGAAAATTCAAAGTGCCATTTCTATCTATTTTTTCTGTCCATTCTCTTCGGTCAATGCTGTTGATGTCTTCAACGGTTGCCACAGGCACAACACGAGTTGCAGGATTTTCGTCTTCTTTTGGAAAATTCAAAGTACCATTTCTGTCTATTCTTTCTGTCCATTCTCTTCGGTCAATGCTGTTGATGTCTTCAACGGTGGCTACTGGCACAACACGAGTTGCAGGATTTTCGTCTTCTTTTGGAAAATTCAAAGTACCATTTCTGTCTATTCTTTCTGTCCATTCTCTTCGGTCAATGCTGTTGATGTCTTCAACAGTTGCCACAGGTACGACTCTTTGTTGAGATGTATTTGAAGGCGGATTCATGCTCGGCAAATCCAATATTTCATCTACAAAAGAACCTGTTTCGGTGTCATTTGTACTTGTGAGATATTCTTTTGTAGGGATATTGGTATTTTCCGAATAGTTATAGCTTGATTCCCCATAAAAATATTCTGTTGAGGTATTTTGTAAGCTAAGATCAGGGGAAGGTAGAGCAGAACCGTAGAGATAGGAAGTATTGGTTTCTCCATATCTATAGCTTGTTTCCTGCACAGGGTAATTGGCAATCAATGTATGATTGGAGGTATCTTTTTGAGTTGACGTATTGGCATACCCATTCTTTGTTTGGGCTTCCAATAGAGCGGTAAAGCCCAAGCAACAAAAAATAAAAAGCCAATAATTGCAGGATAGATTTGACATAGCAGAGTGTTTTGTTCTTTTGTAATAAGAAACGTTTTTTTTCAAAATTAAGTTTCTTTTGCCAATACTGCAATTACATTTTTAGGCAATTATCCCATAGTTCCCTTCACCAATCCTCCATCTACACTAATGGTTTGTCCTGTGATAAAACGACTCACAGGAGACAATAGCCACAAAGCCAAAGATGCCAGGTCCGTCGCTTCACCCATTTGACCTGTCTTAGTTTGGCCTGCAAAAGCGGCTCGGGCTTCTTCGATGGTAATGCCTTCGTTTTCGCTTTTTTTCTTCAAAAGGCGGTCAATAGCGGGTGTTGCATGGTAGCCTGGTGCAAGAATGTTGAGATTTACACCATGATGAGCGATTTCTTCCGAAAGTGTTTTCACAAAACCGACTACACCTAACCTCAAAGAGTTGCTCAAGACTAGGTTTTCAACAGGTTGTTTGACCGACACGCTTTCTATATATACCAAACGACCGTATTTTTGTGCAATCAGTTTGGGAGCTAATGCTTGGGTGATTTCTACTTTCCATCGCAAGATTGTTTGATAGGCCTCGTCCCAATCTTCCAAAGCGGTTTCCAAAAACGACATAGCTGGCGGTCCTCCTGCATTGACCAACATACCCGATAAGTGTCGCTCACCGACTTGTGCAACGATTCGTTGTATGGTCTCGGATTGGGTAATGTCACCTACAATGCCTTCAATTTGCTGGGGAGCACTGGCAACAAGTTCTTCGATTTTGTCTTTGCCTCTAGCGACTGCAACAATGTTTGCGCCTTCTTCGAGTAGTGCTTGGGTAATCGCTAAGCCGAATCCGCTGGTGGCTCCACCTACGATGAATAGTTGATTTTTTATGTCTAATTGCATTTTTTTATGTTTTTAGGTTGATAGTTGTATTTTAGTTTTTGTGCTTTGTTTTTTAGGTGTTTGAATTTGTAGTTTAAGTTTGCTTTGGGACTTTCTACTCCTTCTCCATTTCTTCCTCTGCTTCATCTTGCCATTGCTGCAATCGTGGAAGCCATCGAGGGACATTTTGGCGATAACGTTCATAGCTGCTTCCAAATCGTTTTTGCAGTCCAGGTTCTTCTGAAAGTAGGAAGTAGATATGATTGACAAAGAAAAAGAGCAAAAACCAAATCAACAAATATTTAGAGCCAAAGAAAATCGCTTCTCCCAAAAGCACAAACAATACGCCTGTAATCATGGGATTTCTAACTCTTTTATAGAGACCTGCAACGACCAATTTTTGGGTGGGATTCCAAGGTGCTATTGTTCCTTTGCCAACTTTGACAAACAAGCTAATCGTGCTGATGATGAAATACAAACCAATGATAAAGAACAAAACAGCCAAGAAATAAAAAAAGAATGCTTGATTACCTTTGAAGCCCAAACCCCAATAGAAATCGTGGGTGAAGTAGAGAATCAATGTAGGAATGGTGACCAATACATTGAAGGGCAAGATTAAAATGGATAAAAGATGTTGAAGTTTGGAGGCTGCCATAAGGTTTTTTTTGACGGTCATGAACAAAAGTGGAATGTAGCTATTTTAATTAAGCTTTCAAAAAAAAAGAACTATTTGTATCTTTGAATTATGCCAAAGATTTCAACAGATTACCTCATCACTATAGGGATGGCGATTGCCATGCTGATATTCTGGTTTTTATTTGCCAGTATGCGGTGGCTAATTGTTTTGGCGAGCTCGGTATTGTTGGGTTTGTTTATCAGTAATTTATTTATTGCTTATGTCAATAATCGAGTTATTAAGCAGTTCGCTTTTTTGAATAGGCAGCTGCATGTTCATTTAGACATTCCCGAAACAAGGTTGTTCAACTTTCGATGGATTTACCCCAGCTTGCAGGGACATTATCTTCAACGACGAATACAGGTCTTTACGAGTACGCAGTCTGTTTCTAACAGCAAACGAGAAGTCCCTTTCACTACCATAAGCGTAGATGCACCTTTTGGAGGGCGTTCTTTTTCTATTCGCCCAGAAGCATTGGGGAAAAAGTTTACCAAGTTTTTTTACAACAAAAAGAAAGTAACTCAGGACAAGACTTTTGATAGAAAGTTTGATGTAGGTGGAGATGATTTGAAGTATGTAGGAGGCTTGTTGGATGGAGCAATAAGGGAGATTTTGAACGAAGGCATTTTGTCGAGAGACAGTTATTTGGAGTTTAAAAATGGTCAATTCAGCTACACTGAGCAGACGGTTATGAACGCAAATTTTAAAAGGCGGCGATTTGAAAAGATTATTTTGGTCATGTATATGATTGCCAAAAAAATGGAAACGGGTGGTCGGCCTGCACCATTACCTCAACCAAAAGTGGAAGAAGTATTGTCACCAGAATTGTCAGAATTGCTTGACAATGAGGAGGAACAGGGTTTTGAAGAAGAAATGGAAATGGATTTTGACGAGATGGATATGAACATGGATTTTGATGAGGACGACATGGAAGAATTTGAAGAGGAAGAAAAGGAAGGGCGTAAGTTGGAGAATGAAAAAGAAGGAACTCGTCAGTTGGACTTGTTTGAAGAAGAAGCGGGTTTCCCGAAAAGTAGAAAACTGGATACTAGTGATGAGGATCTGTTCCGTGATGGTATTGAGGATGGAGGGAAACTTTCAGAAGAAGGGATTGATAAAAAGAAAGAAAAGAAAGAGGTATCTGCGAAGTCGTCTAAAGAGGACAAAGAGAAACCCAAGCCTGCTCCCGAAGCCCCAAAATTTGATGAATTGTTGCAGCGCCTAGAGGAAGACGAATTTGATTTGGACTTTGGAGCAGGAGATGACGACTTAGATATGGATGATTTTGATTTGGATGATATGGATTTAGACGATATCGATTTCGATTTGGACGATATGGATTTAGATGATATCGATTTTGACAATTTTGATTTTGACGATAAGTAGTAAACGAGAGTTGTAACTTTACAAATTACTGTCTCAATATCCCTTTAACCGTAAAACTGTCTGCCATAATCTTGTGATTCAATGCTTTGGGTAAAGTAATCATTGTGTTTGAATCGTTTTGAAGAGTTTGTTGATAAACTGCTGCATCGGGCAAAGTCGAGTTGATTGCCAAACTGTCTTGCATGGCTTCAAAATTGTTGTAATAGCTCTGTTCCATGTTTCCTCCAAACCAGAATGCAAGGGTCAACATAGCAATTGCCATTCCTGAACGAATGGGGGAACGCACTGCAAACAAACTTGAAAAAACAACAAAAATACTCTCCAAACCATTTTTGACCACAGAAGGGGCAGGAGGTACTTTACTCCTTACATGGGCTTGAATCCCCGCTTTTGGGCAAAGGTTGGGTTGAATAGCCGCCGCAGTCTCACAGCATTGCAGCAATTTTTGGTATTCTTTGATTTGAGTTTCGTTACCCAACTGATCTACCAAAAAAGCCCTTTCAATTGCATTTAATTCTTCAAAAGATTTTTCCTTCAAAAGAGGTTCAATATCCAATACGGTCCATTTATATTTAGTGTTCATGTCTGTGTTTTGTTAGTGTTGGTAACAAGGATTGTAGATTTCCAATTTTTCTGCCAAACATTTGGTGATGTAAAACAATCTTGACTTTACGGTGCCTTCCGAGCAGTTCATCGTTTCGCTGATTTCTTTGATAGAAAAATGCTCCTGATAACGCAGCAAAAAAGTGGTCCGTTTGGTTTCGTTCATCTGCTCCAATTCTTCGTAGAGCAATGACTTAAAAGCTTCACAATCCATCTGTTTGTCAATACGAGGCAATACGATGTCGTCTGCCGTTGCATTGAAGTCGCCCAAATATTGACTGCCATTTCTGCGAACCTCCAATCGGCGGTATTCGTTTTTGCACATATTGGCGGCAAGGGTGAAAATCCAAGTCGAAAATCGCCGCTTCTCGTCAAAAAGATGGGGTTTTTCGACTACCTTCAAAAAAAGGTCTTGCAGAAAGTCCTGCGCCTTTTCTTCGTTTCGTCCCAACATCCGATAAAAATAATGCAACATTCGCTGACTATACCGTTCATAGAGCGTGTCGAATGCTTTTGTGTCGCCTAAGCGAATCCACTGCATTAATTTTTCGTCGTTGGTTTTTTTGTACTTGTTTTTAAAAAACATCTTGAAGATTTCAGGTGTCCTATTGACAAATTCATAGGGGTTTACACGCCATTTGTAGGGAGGTTCAATTTTAGGGTAAAAAAATGAGAATTTTATTTTTTCCCACTTCCCACTTCCCACTTCCCACTTCCCACTCCTCACTTCCTACTTTTTACTTTAAGCATTCTTCCTCTACCTCCTCCAACTATCTTGTATCGAACAGGAAGCACATAGGAAACCCGAACTGCTTCCCCTGCAATTTTACCAGGATTCCATTTCGGAAACAAACGAATCACTCTCAAAGCCTCCTCGTCACAGGCTTCTCCGCCTGCAATGCCCTGCTTGACATGTATTTGCTTCAATGTTCCATCTTCCATCACCGTAAAGCCCACATAGACCGTACCTTGAATGCCATTCTCCCTTGCTTCAGCTGGATATTTTATGTTTGAATAGAGAAAAAGATTGGCCTCTTTATCCTCCTCCTTATAAGAAGGCATTTCGGGAACAGTCTTGTAAACGGGAACGCCATCTGCCCCAACTCTATCCAGTTCAATCCCTTCACCTTCAATAATATTAGGAGCTTTATTTGAAGGGTGTTTGGGCGTGATTTCCGTATTCATTTTTATCTTTTGTTTGCTCTTCAATTCCTCCGCCTGTTTGTTCATCGGAATCAATTGTTTGTTTTGATTTGTTGGTTTTGGGGGGGTATTTGTATTGGTAGGTCTGATAGGTTCTGGTTTTAGAGGAAGCCCCATTTTAAATCTAATCGGCAAATTGAAATAGACAGGAACGGGAACGCCTCTTTGCCTGCCAGGTGTCCATTTGGGCATAGATTGAACCAACCTTAAAGCTTCTTCGTTGAGCCCAAATCCATTAGGAGTAATTCCTCTAATAATTTTGATATCGTACAAGGAGCCATCCTTCAAAACTACAAACTTGACATAAACTGTACCTTGTATATTGGCAGCTTTTGCCTCTTGAGGGTATTGAAGGTTGTCTTCGAGGTATTGATACATAGCCGTTTCCCCGCCCGGAAAAGTAGGCATTTGTTCTACCACTACAAATATTTCATCTGGAGGAATCGTATCCAAAGGCATTGTTGTAGTTGTTGTTAGTGCCTTCAATGATACATTGCAAAACGCAAATACAAACAATAAAAGAGTCAAACATTTCTTTATCATGGTCTTAACTTTTGTAAGTTGTCTAATTTCTACTTCAAAATTAGACAACTTTTTGTGAAAGTCGTTTAGAATTCATCTCTCCCAATCCAACTTCAAATAAATCTCTATATCCGTTTCTTTAATGAAAATCGTAAAGCCCAATCGTTTGTAAAACTCCAGTGTTCGGGGGTTTTCCTTGTGAACACTTGTGGCGATAAACTCTGTTTCTGGATTCATTTGAAGTCTGTGAAGGACTTCTTTCATAGCCGCTTCTCCATAACCCTGCCCTTGAAATCGTTGGTCGACCATCAATCGCATGATGAAACCCACGCCCTCCATCAATTGATACATCACAAAACCCCGCATTTCGTCCTCTGCTTCAATGGATCTACCGATGACTTCTTCTCCATAAATCGCAAAAGGATGAAGCAAGGGATTGGTTTTAGCTTGTGCCAAAGAATACAAGTTGCTGGCAACAAACTTTTTTTGGTCGTCAGCAACTGATAATTTGATGCAAGGATGAAAGAGTTCACGTGTAATGTGTCGTAAGGTAATTTTAGTCATTATTTCGTTTGTTGAATAGAAGGTGATAAGATGTATTTTCCAACCCTAATAATCTCCTGTAAGTTCAATCTGACACAATAATTTGTGTCATTCTAATTGAATCTCGTTTCTCGATTTGAAGAAAAAGGAGATTTTTTTAAAAAGATACATCACGCAGTTGACTTTTTGATGTTACTTTGCAAAAGCTCTTTGGATTCCTTATCCTCCCTTTTTACAGCAAAATCAATCAGCCATGTACCTCCCAACGATTCACCAATCCCAGCAACAATTGCAGAAAGCTCTTTCTGATATTTATGACCCTGAGGAAGCCAAAGCTATTGGTCAAATCGTATTGGAGTATCTCACTGAAATGAGCAGACTTTCACTTCAACTAAATAAAAATCAAAGTCTTACTGCAGAACAATTTCAGGAATTGAATCAAATCATTCCTCGATTGCTGCAAAAAGAACCCGTTCAATATGTCTTGGGAGAAGCCGACTTTTATGGACTCAAATTGAAGGTCAATCCCTCTGTGTTGATTCCCCGACAAGAGACAGAGGAGTTGGTGCATTGGATAGTGGAATCCATTTCAACCGACTTTCCGAAACAGGTTGATACACTCCAAATCTTAGATATTGGTGTAGGAAGTGGCTGTATTTCTTTGGCATTAAAAAATGAAGTGCCTTATGCACAGATTACAAGCATAGATGTCAGTGAAAAAGCACTGCAAATAGCCCAAGAAAATTCAGATAAGCTGCAATTGCCAATTCTCTTGCGCCAAATAGATGTTTTGAATAGGACACTTTGGGACTTGTTGCCCAAGTTTGACATCATTGTAAGCAATCCTCCTTATATTTGTGAAAGTGAAAAAGACTTGATGGATGAAAATGTAGTGGCTCATGAACCAGCTCTTGCACTGTTTGTGCAAGATACCGATCCACTGATTTTCTACAAAACCATTGCTGATTTAGCTCTTTTGAAATTGCCCAAAAATGGCCTGCTTTTTTTTGAAGTGAGCGCTCATTTTGGAGAAGATTGCCGAAAAATGTTGGAAAATAAAGGTTTTCAAGCAAGACTAAAAAAAGACATAAATGGCAATGCTCGAATGATTCAAGCGACTTTTCCTAAATAACAACGAACTATTTATATCATTCTTCACCATACTGCAAATCAATTTTTCTATCCATGATTAAAAATACAACGTTTTTGTTAGTTGGTATTCTTACCCTACTATTGGCACAACTGTGTTTCGGACAGCAAACTCTGCACCAACACTTACCTGTCGAACAAGAGCAATATTCACGTGTGAAAATCTATACCAACGAATTGGGCTTGACAGAATTAAGTGCTTTGGGTGTAGAAATCGATCATGGTGAATACAAAAAAGGAGTTTGGTTTGAGAGTGATTTTTCGGCAACTGATCTCAAAAAAATTGCAGCTGCAGGATTTAGTTACGATGTGGTTCACAAAGATGTTGTGGCACATTATATGAGCAAAGACCGAGAATCTTCCCATTCACATTTACCAACCAAGAAGGCGGGTTGTGCTGCAACAACGGACAGTGGAGTAGGGGATTATCCTGTTCCTGAAGATTTTGAATTGGGAGATATGGGAGGCTTTTTTACCTACCAAGAGATGTTGGAACACCTCGACAACATGGCTACAAAATACCCCCATTTAATCACAGTTAAAGATACGATAGGGGACTTCAAAACCCACGATGACAATGTGTTACATTGGGTTAAAATCTCTGATTCTCCAAACATGGATGAAGACGAACCTGAAATTCTTTATACCGCATTGCATCATGCAAGAGAACCAATGTCGCTTTCGCAGATGATATACTATATGTATTACCTACTCGAAAACTACGAAACAGACGAACATATACGATTTTTGGTAGATAATACAGAGATGTACTTTATTCCTTGTATCAATCCCGATGGTTATCAATACAACGAACTTATTCGCCCGAATGGTGGTGGAATGTGGCGAAGAAACACAAACGACAATGATAACAATGGAAGTTTTAGCCCACAAACTGATGGAGTGGATTTAAACAGAAACTATGATTGGGAATGGGGTAGAGACAATTTTGGCTCATCAAACAATCCAACAAGCGATACTTATCGAGGTTCAAGCCCTGCTTCAGAACCCGAAACACAAGCCGTTCAGTTCTTTTGCGAACAACACGATTTTAAAATTGCACTCAACTACCATGCTTTTAGCGATTTATTGATTTATCCGTGGGGATACCTTGAAGATTTTTACACACCCGATTCAGCGCTTTATGTGAACTATGCAGAGGTCATGACCCAAGAAAACAACTACTTAGCAGGAACGGGAAATCAAACCGTCGGGTATTTGGTCAATGGTGATTCGGATGATTGGATGTATGGTCAGCAAACGACCAAGAACAAGATTTTTGCCTTTACGCCCGAAATAGGTAACTCGGACGATGGCTTTTGGCCCTCCTCCAATCGCATTTTACCCCTTTGCCAAGAAAATATGTGGCAAAACATCGTTACGGCTTCTTTGGTACACAATTTTGCGAAAATTACAGATACGACTCCTTTATATGTCAATGAACTGCAATCCAATTTTTCTTTTGAACTCATACGGTTGGGGCTGGAAGACGGTGCTCCTGTTACGGTATCTGTAGAAGCGACCAACGATGCGATCAGTACAGTAGGAACTCCTCAAACGTATACTTTAGATGCTCCTCTTAGCACAATTGTAGGAGAGATGGCCTATGAGCTTCGCAGCGATATTGCAGTAGGGGATTTGATAGAGTTTGATTTCTTATTGGATAATCACCAAGGAAATGTACAGCGAATAAGCGTTTCTAAATATTATGGCGACCCCGTTGTAGATTTTGAAGACAAGGCAGATGATCTCGAAGCTTGGTCTGGCAATGATTGGGGTTTGAGTACTACTGAATTTTATTCGAGTAATGCTTCCATTACTGATTCTCCCATTGGAGATTATGCCCCTGATGCCAACAATCAATTGACCCTTAGTGAAGTGATTGACTTAAACGACTGCGATGCGGCAACACTAACTTTCTGGGCAAAATGGAACATTGAAGCTAATTTTGATTATGTCCAACTTCACGCTATTGACTCTGAGACAGGTGTTCAAACTCCTTTATGTGGTAAATATACTTCTTTCGGAAACTCTTATTTGGATGACGACGAACCTATTTATGATGGGGTACAAAAAGATTGGGTACAAGAGGAGGTTTCTTTGAATGATTTTCTGGGTCAAAAAATCACCCTTCGATTTTTGTTTTGGTCGGATTCTTTTGTGGAAGAAGATGGCTTTTATTTTGACGACCTTCAAATTTCCAAGTTGGGCGGCGAAGTAGAAACAAGCATTGCAGACTATCTTCCTAATCCCAACTTATTGTTGAGTCAAAACAGTCCCAATCCTACTGATGGTCAAACTTTTTTCAATTTCCAATTGCAGCAAGGCATGACGAGTGAAGTGGATTTGGTCGTTTACAATACTTTGGGGCAGTCGGTACATCGCCAATCCATAAACAACTCAGCCAAAGGAAAAGTGGTATTGAATGTGAGTGATTTGGAAAATGGAATGTATTACAGTCGTTTGGAAAGTAAAGAAGGGAGTTCTAATGTGGTGAGAATATCGGTAGTGAGGTAAGAGTTCTGTGGAAAAAATATTGGCCAATAGAACTATCTCATTAAGTAAAATTCTCGATTCTCACATCCCTTGTTCAAAGCCCAGGTTTTATCTAAATAATGTAATAATTCTAATAACTCTGCTAAATTTGTGATAAAACTTGATAAAAAAGTCGTAAATTGCTTGCCATGTAATGAGTTGAATTTGGCCTCTATGAAAAAGTACTTATCATATATTGTGTTTATTTTTTTGAATTTGATTGTCCTTCAATGTGTTTGGGCAACAGATGTTCCTAAAAATGAAGTTACTTTTGATTTTTACTCTGAGCAGGTTACCATCAAATACGACGCAAGGATGGTGCTGCCTATTGACAACAATATTTCTGAGGAGGTATTCAAACGCTTTTATTTTGATCTAAAAAACACCAGTTATTTAATGGTTATGAGTGGACTTCTTTCCTATCGAAAGAAAATGGAACTCAATGATTGGTTGTATTATTTACTTATTCATGAATTTGTAGAAAAAGCATTTGAAGATCAATCTAAAAATTTTCAGACGCTCTTCAGTTGGTTTTTGTTGCACAAGTCAGGCTATCAAGTACAACTCAATTATGTGAACAACAACATTATGTTGTCTGTTTTTTCACACGATAAGATATACGATATGCCTGTTAGGGCGCATGAAAATGGCTGGTTTGTGGAACTTACGGCCTATCAACGGCAACTCATTAACCGCAAACTCATTTCTTATCGTTCTGACTTTAACATTAATTCTAAGGGCAAACCTTTTTCTTTTCGACTCACCCAACTACCCAATCTAAGCAATCCAACGGTTATCAAGAAGTCGTTTTCGTTTATTCATGAAAGCAAATTACAGCCTTTCACGATAGAAATCAATAAAAGTATCATCGAAATGATGTGGCGGTATCCAGAACTGTCTATTCTTGAACACGCAAAAGTTCCTGTATCTGAACAAGTCAAAGAATCCTTCTACAAAGAATTGGACAGAATGACAGCCAATATGGACAATTTTCAAGCAGTGCGTTTTTTTCTAAGCCTCACCCGAATGTCCAAAGACTACGAAACAGATAAAAAGGCTTACAATGTCCAAAATCTTGCCTTTACGCCCGAAGAAACACTTTTCTATTTGTACTCCGACTGCGAAGACCGTTCTGCGCTTTTTTACAATATGGTAAAGGAAGTTTTGAAAATGGATGTTGTCATGGTTGATTTCCCAGGTCATGCGAGTACCGCCGTGCACTTCGAAAAATCTCCCGACAAAGACAGAGACATCAAACCAATCTACCACAACGGTAAAGCCTATTATATTTGTGATCCAACAGGTCCTGGCAATCACCTCCGTTTGGGTGAATTTCCACAGGGATTTGAAAATGTGACTCCAAGAGTTTTAACAGAGTAATGATACTTTGGACGAAAGAAGCAAAACCTAAATAATTAAAGTAAGTTACTAGTCACAAATTAATCAATCACCATTTTATGTGTGGCATCTCGGGATTTTACTCCTCCTCCTTCAAACATCATGCAGCAGCTCTCCAACAAATGACTGATACTTTGTCGCATAGAGGCCCTGACGCAGACAATTATTTCTTTGAAGCCAAAAAAACAGGTCACATAGGATTGGGGCATAGACGATTGAGTATTATAGACTTATCCGCAGAAGCCAACCAACCTTTTTACTCCAAAGATGGACGATATGTGATGGTCTTCAATGGTGAAATATACAACTATCAGTCCATTTCCCAACAATTGAAGTTGGAATGTCGCACTTCCTCCGATACTGAGGTTATCATAGAAGCCTTTGCCAAAATAGGTACGGCAGTCATCGAATTGCTCAATGGCATGTTTGCAATGGTGATTTATGACACAGAAACCAATCAACTTTACTTTTTTAGAGACAGATTGGGTATCAAACCCCTGTATTATTGGTGGAACGGACACGATTTGTTTTTTGCTTCCGAAATCAAAGCGATTGCAGCAATCGCTCCAACATTGAAGGTCAATCAGTCGGCGATTGCTTCATTTCTGCATTTGGGTTATGTGCCATGCCCACATACTTTTTATCAAAATATTTACCAACTGCCCGCCGGAAATGCAGCACTTTTTGCAAATGGAGAGCTTCAAATTCAACTTTTTTGGCAGCTAAAAAAACAAATCCAATCTAAAACACTTCAAGATGAAACGACTGCAAAAGAGGAGCTTCGTCGTTTACTTCAATCTTCGGTTGAATATCGTTTGATTGCAGATGTGCCGATTGGCACTTTTTTGAGTGGCGGAATTGATTCGAGTATGGTGACTGCAATGGCTCAATCTGTCACCGATAAACAAGTTAAAACTTTCTCTATTGGCTTCAAAGACAGTAAGTTCAATGAAAGCGATTATGCTCGAAAAGTTGCAAAACACCTTCAAACAGACCACCACGAATTTATACTTTCGGAACAAGAAGCGATTGACCAAGTTGAAAATTTATTGGACATCTACGACCAACCTTTTGCTGATAGTTCTGCAATTCCAACGCTTCTAGTATCGCAGATGGCGCGAAAGCATGTTACTGTTGCATTGTCGGGAGATGGTGGAGATGAATTGTTTATGGGATACGGTATGTACAACTGGGCAAAGCGTTTATCGAATCCGCTCCTCCAAACTTTCCGCAAGCCCATCGCCAAACTATTGCAGCAATCACCCAAACATCGACATCAAAGAGCTGCATTGGTTTTTAATGCTCCCAAAAAGACAAAACAGAGAAGTCATATTTTTTCACAAGAACAATATTTTTTCAGCGAGCAAGAGATTGAAGAATTGTTGCTTGATGCTTCAAAAACCAAACCTTGTGTTCTTTTCTTCAATGAGGACAAAACACAATTGGCTCGCAAACTGTCTGCTGAAGAACAGCAGGCTTTGTTTGACCTTCAATATTACTTGCCAGATGATTTATTGACGAAAGTAGATCGGGCAAGTATGCAGCACAGTTTGGAAGTACGTGTGCCACTTTTAGACCATCGTTTGGTTGAATTTGCAATGAATTTAGATATTTCTTTGAAGATTCAAAATGGGGATTCTAAGTACTTATTAAAACAAGTCCTGTACGATTATGTACCTGCTGAACACTTCAATCGCCCAAAATGGGGTTTTTCGATTCCCTTAGCTCGTTGGCTTCAAAATGACCTTCGCTATTTGATAGATGCTTATTTAGCAGATAGTTTGGTGAAAAATTTAGGCTTGGTGAATGTTTCGATTGTGCGAAAATTGAAGGAGGATTTTTTGGGAGGAAAGGAATATTTATTCAATCGGATTTGGGTGTTGGTTTTATTGCACAGGTTTTTATCAAAATAAAAAAACATACTACTGTACATTTTTAATTCAACCACAAAAGGCACAAAGAAAACAAAAGTAAAGACCTGAAATTCAATAACCTCTTTTGTGCCCTTTTGCTACTTTTGTGGTTCAAAAATCATTTTGTATAGTAGTATGATAAAAAAAGCACCCCGATAGAATCGAAGTGCTTTTTATTATTGATGGGTCAAACAATTAGCCATCAAGCTATTTACAGTGCAATTTATATTAGTTGTCTTTTGGAGGATTCTCCCAGCTTTCACCGTGGTTAGAACCGTTACCATTTTGGCTACCTTCGTTGTTGCCACTTGGTTTAGGCGTTGGCGTAGGTTTTTGAGTTGGGGTTGTTTTCGGTTTGGTTTTGACTATCACTTTTGGCGAAGAAGGATTTGTTTGAGGAGTTGTGTTAGGTGAAGGCGTTGGACTTGTTTGGGGTTGTGTTTGAGGGTTTGGATTGATGGGAGGGGTCGTTGTTTTCACCCGACCATCTCCAGAATTACCCGTTTGTGAACCACCTTTAGAGCCTCCAGAGGTGCCATAGCCACCATTGCCAGAAGAACTGCCGCTGCTACTGCCTTTGCCACCACCAGAACCAAAGTGCCATCTTAGGGAGAAGGCTGCTCCTACCTCAAAAGGCTTTGGATGATCATTGAAGTTGTAAGCAGGCTTGATGTCAATCGAAGCATTCAACGGAACACCGGGGAATTTGTATTGAACTCCAGCAATTGCATCTACCCCTAAAAATACACTTTTGGGGTCTTCATTTCCCAAATCTATATTGAGTAAATCTATGAATGTCTGTGCAGCACTTTTGCGAACTTTTCCAAGGTGCATTCCACCTCCAACAAACCATGTCAAACCACCACGATAAGACAAAGGCTGATGGTATTCGTACAATCCTGTCAATCGTACATCGTATTTATTAAGTGTTCCCAAGCCTTCGAGATAGCTATTTTGATTCATTTGATGTTGAATCGTCAATCCCAAATCAGAACCCATTGTGCCTGTTCCCAAACGGACACCCATTAAGGTGCTGGGTGTAGAAGCATTTGCTTTGGATAGTGAATAAGTCTGTGCTTGAATAGAACTGACTGCAATAAATAAACTAAAGAAGAGGAGTAAATTTTTCATACGGTAAAAGGTTTGTTAGTTGGATGCCTTTTACCATTGTTCGTTTAATCGTGGTCAGAAATAAAATCACAGATTTTTCAGATCTCCAAAGTATCACAAAAAATGAAGGGAAATATCCCTATTGCTTATTCTCTCCATTCCCAAAATAAAACGGTCTCGCTGTCAAGTAACTATTCAAACTGCTGATAAACTTCCTTCAAAAACTCTATTCCTTGTTGATGGATTAAAGTCGTATCCCAATGATAAAAAGCCACATTCAAACTTTCTGAGTTTACCACCTGCCGGCAAATAGCTGCTGCTTCTTTCAATGTACTTTCTTCAATTCCTTCCAATCGAATCACATCTCCCTTTCGCAAATAACGGTTTCCCGCAACAGTATCTTGTTGGAGCATATACACGTCCTTTTTTACTTCTTTAAAATCTCCCATTTCCTTCAATCTCGCCTCATTCAAATCATTGAAAATACCCGAAAATTTACCTCCATGAAACCATACGCCCCATTCAAAAATCGGCAAGGCGACATCCAAAGGCAAATCATAGCGGGTTTTGGAAGAAATATATTGGCGGCCTATTTGATTGTCTAATATAGAATTGCGAGTATTGGCCTCTTTGATTTTGCCCATATTGTAGTACATCAACATGCCTTTGTCGATAGGGGGAACACCCGTTTTTTCGGCATATTTGATTTGGTGTAAACGAATAGTTGCGGAGAGTGAAATATGGGCATCAAAGTGTTTTCGGAATTGGGCTAAAAAGTGAAAATAGGCTTGTCGAGTTGAAGCTGTCCAATCACAATCCAATTGAATTTCTTCAATGTTGGTCTTATCCGTTTTCTTCAATATAAATTGGATTTTTTTTGCTGCTTTTTCTGCCAAGTCTTCAATGTCTTTGTTTTCCTTCAATTGTTGAAAAACCTTGTTTTCGATGTAAATACAAGGAATCAAACCCAAAGAATCACCTTCAGGTTGGGAGAGGTCAGGAACTTGTGATTGAAAATCAATGATGGCGGTGGGAATCGCTCCTGTTGGAGGTTGCCATATAATGTCGAAGAAACGGACATATAGGTTTTTCAAGCCCAAATTCACTATTGCTTCTTTGTCGGATTGTTGGAGCTTGAAGGTTTGCTTCCAGTGATAAAACGAGGGGCCAATGGTGTGAGAGGTGGAAGTAGTGGGTTGTTTGGTATTGCAGGAGCTAATTATTAGCAAAAACAAAAAAGTCGCTAATTTGTTAATTTTCAAATATTTGAACATAGTCGAAGCAATAGCATTTTTTTTAAAAAAATAATTATTGTGTTTGGAGAGAGATGAATCCTATTTTTGCAGAAAAACGTCAAAGACGAGTTTGGGTGTTTAAGATTCCTTTTTCATTGATGATGTCGTCTGTGACCAAAATACTGTCCTTTTAGACAACCTTTTCTGTAAAAACAATCTAATTTCCTTATGAAAAATATTCTGTGTATTTTGATTTGTATTTGGTTTATAACAAGTTGTGTGACGGACAACTCCGAAAATTTGGACAAAGATACAGCATCTTCCTCTAATTCAGGTATCAATAAAACAGAAAGAAAATCGAACACTACTGAGGCTCTTTCTATTGCAGAAATCAATCAACGATTGAATTTGGATAATAAGTTCAAAAATGTAGAGGGTATAGAATTGAATGAGCGAGATGTTTTGAATACAGTGGGTGTGATAGATGCGGTTCGTTACAATTATACAACACGAGAAAATATAAATACAGGTATAAGCGCTAAGTTTTATCTGGCTCTTTATCAATATAAAACAGCGGATGATGCGGTGACAGCTCTTCAGTATTATATGGAAGTAGCAGAAACTTCAAATGGTTTTTGGCGGTTTCACGATTTTCTGATTCCAATTGGAAAAAACATCTTATGGCTTCATGGGGATTGTACGCTTCCTGAACAAAATTGGGACAAAGCAATAGAAGCGATTACCCAAACTTTGTCGGAAGTGCCGAAAAGTATAGCCTGCAAGTGTAGTGAATCTTGTGTATATGAATGAGTAGTGTGAACTTTAGTTTGACGCTGTTTTTTGACGCAGCAAGTTCTATCCCTCTTTATGAATAGCAAAAACGGGCTTTGTTTTTCATTCATTAGTTTAGTAATTTTGTGGCAAAATAACCTTACAATAGATTATCATTATGGGACGAGCATTTGAATATAGAAAACACAGGAAATTCGCACGTTGGGCGAAAATGGCAAAGGCATTTACCAAGGCAGGTAGAGAGATAGCGATGGCGGTAAAAGAAAGTGGACCAGAAATAGACTACAATCCTAGACTTCGTTTGGCAGTACAAAATGCCAAAGCAGTCAACATGCCCAAAGACAGAATTGATGCAGCTATCAAGCGTGCTTCTGAGAAAGATTCGGGTGATTATGAGGAGGTGACATATCAAGGATATGGCCCTCATGGTGTGGCAATCATTGTGGATTGTGCGACTGACAACACGACTCGAACGGTGGCAAATGTACGCTCTTACTTCAATAAATATGGCGGTTCTTTGGGCAAAACAGGTTCTCTGGATTATATGTTTGACAAAAAGTGTGTCTTTAAAATAAGTGGAGAAGAAGTAGATGTAGAAGAATTGGAATTGGAAATGATTGACTATGGGGCAGAAGAGGTTGAAAAATATATAGACGAAGAGGACGAAAAAGAATATGTGATGATTTATGCCGATTTTACGGATTTTGGGAATATCCAAAAAGCCATAGAGGAAATGAAATTTGAACTAATAGAGGCTCAATATGAGAAGAACCCTATGAATACGGTCAAATTGGATGAAGAACAACAGGCGGATTTGGAGAAGTTATTGGAGAAATTTGACGATGACGAAGACGTCTTGAATGTGTTTCACAATATTGAAGGAATGTAGAAGGGTAAGGAAAACCCAAAACTTATCACGAAATCGTGGGATGCAAAACCTGTTCTGTATTTTAATCGGGATTCAAGTAATGCTTTGTAAGTGAATAGATTATGTTTCAGGAATGCCTATTTGCATATTTTAGTTTGCCTAATTCAAACGGAAAGCAAAATCAATAAACGTATGAAATACCATTTTACATTGCTTATCATTTTTGCTGTAATGTCTTGCAATGCCCAAACATTGCCAAGTCCTTCTCTGCAAACCCCTATTTATGAATCCCTATTGAACTTACCTCCATCCTCTGCCGAAAAATCACTAATTCTTTCTTCAATGTATTGTACTTCAAAAACCGCAATTCCTTCTACATTGTCCTCACAATCAACAACAAACTTATTGAAGGTTACGACCATTTCACCAACACATTATGTCGATACGCACAATGCCTTTTTTTGCAGAATGGAACGAAAAATCAACAAAAAATTTGTGATGCCTGTTCGGATTCGGTTGGAAGGGTTTTAGGCAAATTCAAATTAAAAACTCAAATGCAAATTCAAACAATACTTTGTAAGCGAGCAAAGTAAATTGCAGAAATGCCTAATTTAATATTTTAGTTTGCCTTAAGTGTTTGCAGTTTTTCTTTCTTACTATCTCGACATCCATATCTGGTGCTATACCCCAAAAAAAAAACTATTTTCACCCCCATTATCCATTATCCATTATCCATTATCCATTATCCAATGTACATTCTTGCCTCCAAATCTCCTCGCCGCCAACAGCTTCTCAAAGAAGTCGGTCTTGATTTTCGCATTATCACCCAATCCACCGATGAAAGCTACGACCCAACTTTAAGCACCGATGAAATCGTTATCCATATTGCCCGCCAAAAAGCCAAAGCCGTTTTACCACAAATGAAAGAGAGGGAAGTTATTATTGGAGCAGATACCATTGTCTGTTTGGGAAATACGATATATGGAAAACCAGAAGACGAGCAAGATGCTTTTCGGATTATTCGAGAATTGACGGGCAAGGCGCATGAGGTGAAAACAGGAGTTTGTTTGTTGTCAAAGCACAAAGAACATACATTCGTCGAAAACACCAAAGTCTTTTTTGGAGAATTAACCGACTCGCAAATTCACCACTACATCCAAAAATACCAGCCCTATGATAAGGCAGGAGCTTATGCCATACAAGAATGGATTGGATTGGTTGGTATTGAACGAATTGAAGGAGATTACTTCAATGTGGTGGGCTTGCCAGTGTATCGGCTTTGTCAAGAATTGAAGAACCTGTAGGAGTAATGTGAAAGCCAGTTGAAGATGATGGAAGCCACTAAGGCAAATTCAAATTAAAAACTCAAATGCAAATTCAAACAATACTTTGTAAGCGAGCAAAGTAAATTGCAGAAATGCCTAATTTAATATTTTAGTTTGCCTAATTCTTTCTCTTCAATTCCACTACCGTTATTTCGGGCAAAAAACCGACTCGACCAGGATAACCCACATATCCAAATCCAGGATTGACATACAAATACTGATTGCCTTCTTGATACAAGCCAATCCACTCTTTGTAGGCATATTTCACAGGACTCCACTTATAAAAACGGGTATTGATACCAAATTGAAAACCATGTGTATGTCCTGAAAAAGTAGCTGCAATTTTAGGGAAGAAAGGTAGAACTTCGGCACGCCAATGAGAAGGGTCGTGTGAAAGCAGTAATTGAAGGTCGGCATTTTCGGCTCCTGCATAGGCTTTTTTCAGATTGCCATAATTGCGGAAACGTTTGTTGGCACTCCAATTTTCTACGCCAATAATGGCCAATTTTTTGCCGTTTATTTCAATGGTTTTGTTTTCGTTGAGCAGTAGCTTCCAGCCCATACGTTTGTGCGTGTCAATCAGCCATTCAAAGTTTTGTTGTTTGGCCTCTTTGCTTTCCCAAGCCGAATAATCGCCATAATCGTGGTTGCCCGTGATGGAATAAACACCGTACTTGGCTTCAATTTTTTTGAAAATATCCACAAAAGGTTGAGCTTCTTTGGCGAAGTTGTTGACCAGATCCCCTGTGAAAAAAACAATATCTGGCTGCAAAGCATTGATGGTTTCGACTGCTCCTTCAACGGCGACTTTGTTGACCAAGCTACCTGTGTGAATATCCGAAATTTGTATGATTTTGAAGCCTTCAAAAGCTGATGGTAAATTTTTGATTTGAAGTACATGCTTGCGAGTGAGATAGTTGTGTGCATTGCGAATCATTCCTTTCATCAAGGCAACAAATGGAATACTTGCAGCAGCTAAAGCCAATTGACTAAGTAATTTGATACGTTCAATAGACGTACTTCCTTCGCCAGAAACAACTACCCACAGCCAACGCCCCAAACGGAATACATCGTCAATCATCAAAAAACCAATCACAACAAATTTGGCGAGATAGACACTCAAGAAAAAACCGCCAACATAAGAGCGTATTTTTTTGTTCCATGTCCGAAAACCCGTCACAATTCCCACTGCCAAAACGAGATACGCAAGTAAGGTGATACTCCAATAGATTTGATAGACCCATTCTTGTTGGGTAGCTGTCTTGAAAGCTTGATAAGCGTAGCTATCAATTAGCAGTAAAAGTACAATTGGTAGGGTTAAAGCAAACAATCTTTGTAGCATCGAGAGGGATTTTTTGTAAATTTGGCTTTACAGATATATGACTGAATGGTTAAATTATTATATGGTCAAATTCTTAACTGTTCAATAATTCAGCAAATCAATAATTTAGCAATATAACAATCAAACCTATGAAAAATTATCATTCTTCATTCATCATTAATTATTTCTTAATCCTCTTCATAACCCTTTTGCCCCTCAATATGTTTGCGCAGGGGCTTTTAAGTGGCAATAATGACACTTTCACCCGTGCCGATTCTTTGAGAGGAAGTTTGAGGGCAGAAAGAACTTGGTATGATGTCACTTTTTACGATTTGCATATCAAAGTAAATCCAGATGAACAAACCATTGAAGGATATAATACCATTCACTATGAGGTAAAAGAATCTTATCCCGTCATGCAATTGGATTTGTTTGACAACCTGAACATTGACAGTATTATATACAAGGGGCAAGCCTTGAAATACAAACGAGAGTACAATGCAGTGTTTATCGAGATGGGCGAATTGGTTAAGCCTGGAGAAATACAGCAATTGACATTTTATTATTCAGGCACTCCAACAGTAGCCAAACGTGCGCCTTGGGACGGAGGTTTTGTGTGGGATAAGGATGACAATGGCAATCACTTTGTAGGAGTGGCCTGTCAAGGATTTGGTGCAAGCTCTTGGTGGCCAAACAAAGATCATCAAAGCGACGAACCCGACAGTATGCGGATTTCAGGAACGATACCCTCAAATTTGGTATTGGCGAGTAATGGACGTTTGAGAAATACCATTGAAGAAGGAGACTGGACAACTTATGAATGGTTTGTGAGCTATCCGATCAACAATTATGGAGTTTCGATTACGATTGGCGATTTGGTCAACTTCAATGATAGCTACGAAAGCGAAACAGAAGGAACGCTTGATTTGCGCTATTATGTGCTGTCCTACAACTTGGACAAAGCGAAAAAACAGTTTGAGCAAGTGCCGCCGATGATGGAATGTTACGAAGATTGGTTAGGCCCTTACCCTTTCTGGAACGATGGTTTTGCCTTGATCGAGACACCTTATTTAGGCATGGAACATCAAAGCGGAATAGCTTATGGCAATGATTATTTGACGGGTTATGCAGGAACTGATTTCTCACGCATTGGATTGACTTTTGACTACATCATTATCCATGAGGCAGGTCATGAATGGTGGGGAAACAACCTAACTTCGTTCGATATTGGTGATATGTGGATTCATGAAGGTTTTTGTACTTATAGCGAAGCCTTGTATGTAGAGTGTATAAATGGCTACGATACGGCAATGGACTATGTAAATGCCAAAAAACCAACTATTAGCAATCGTGAACCCATTCAAGGACCCTATGGTGTGAATCAAGAAGGGGCAGGAGATATGTACAATAAAGGAATGTTAATGCTCAATACGGTTCGTCATGCGGTTGGGAATGATGATTTGTGGAAGGAGATCTTGAAAGGACTGCAAACCGATTACCGACACAGCATCGTGACTCGCAAGGATATTATTAAATACATTAACGATAAAGCCGGAAAAGACTTGACCCCTGTTTTTTCCCAATATCTTGATTATACTTCCATTCCTCAATTGCAGTTTAAAACCACCAAAAAAGGCAAAAACTTGATCGTTGATTATCGTTGGGAAGCCGATGCAGAAGGTTTTAATCTACCTTTCAAATACAAAGACCGTAACGGAAATTGGCAAACCATTCATCCAACCTTAGAATGGCAAAGTGTGAAATTGAAGAAAATGAAGGAGAAAAATTTGGAATGGGCGATGAAGGAGTTTTATGTGGTGGTGAAGAATGTCAAGTAATTTTTAAAAATTGTGAATATTTTACTATTTTCAAGCCTTCAATTAATGGAATGGTAAAATGTAAACTATGAAATCAAAAATACTTGGCTCTTTATTAATAGCTTCTTTTTTGCTATTTGTATTTTCTTGTGAAGATACACCAACTACTTCCCACTCTTCAACAAAAGGCAAAGAACGTCCTCACAGTCCGTGGGTGTTTCGCTCAGTTTTAGACACACAAGCCCGAATGTTGACCCTTGCTTTAGACGACAAAATGTGGGTGGCTTATCATACCGACAAAGCTTCTCTGGACAAAGCTTGGAGTGGAGGCGTGATTTTTCAAGGAGCAGTTTACAATACCATGCACGGACCTCAACCTGTGAGTTATGGCGATGCTTGGATGGCTAATAAGTACGAAAATCCTTGGCTTTTGGTCAAAGACCACGATGCTACCTTGCTTACTTCAAAATACAAAGGACATCGAATAAAAGACGACCATGTACAATTGATGTATGAACTGCAATCTCCTGATGGCGACAAAATTAGTGTGACCGAACAAGTCGAACACTTCAATAGTGGCACACATCAACAGGGTTTAGAGCGCATCTTTACTGCCGAAAATGTTCCCGCAGGCTTCAATTTAGCGCTTTTGGTGAATATTAGTTCGATCTCAAAAGCAGAAGATGTGGAAACTGATGGTACATTGGAAGTTATACAAGTGACTCCCCGAAAACTCAATAGTGCGGTGGAAGGAGTAGACTTAGATGCCAAACTTATATTGAAGGAAAGCGGAAGTACTCGATTGGCGGTTAAGTTTCTCGGCATACCTTTTATCATCAATGAAAACAATGCAAAAGGAGAAGACGAAGATTTGCCGAAAGGGGCGAAACTCATAGCCCAAAACGACTGCAAAACCTGCCACAACACCATCAAACAAACGGTTGGACCTGCATACAGAGAAATCGCTCGAAAGTATGCGAACAGCGAAGACAATAGAGCGTTTCTCTTCACCAAAGTCAAAAATGGTGGTAAAGGAGTTTGGGGTGAAACACCTATGACCCCACATCCAGAAGTGCCTGACGAAGACATCAAAGAAATGATAGATTACATCATGGGAATGGATGCGGAAGAAGAAGCTGCTACTGCAAAGGAAACGGGCGGAGATTCAAATATGTCCTTGCAAGAAAGTATCGTTCTGGAAGATAACAATGCACTTCCAGGTGTATTGATGACTTTTTGGAAAGACCCCAAGGGAGTCAAAAAAATGAATGAAGTCAATTTTGATGCCGAGCCGATGTTTCAAACCATTGTTTCGAATATTCTTATCAAAAGCACAGATTTTACTTGGATTGAAGAAAACTACATCATCCGATATGAAGGCTATATAGAAATTCCCGAAAACGACACCTATACTTTCCGAATGGCAAGTGATGATGGTTCGATGTTGTACTTGAATGGTAAATTGTTGATAGACAACGATGGTCCACATGGAACAGAAGCCGTTGAAGGAAAAGCTGGATTGGCAAAAGGAACACACGCTTTGAAAGTAGACTTTTTTCAAGGTGGAGGCGGCAAAAGTTTGTCGCTGCAATGGAAATCTTCCGAAAAAGACAAGTTTGAGCAAGTACCTATTTCTGCCTTATTACACCATCGAAGTGAGCAGATGCCTGACAGCAAATACGTAGCACCCGCTTCTCTAAATGCGCCAGAAATTCCCGGGGATGGATTCCCATTGGAGGCAGTACATCCGAGTTATGAAGTTACTCAAGCTCGTCCCGATGACTTTACCCCAAAAGTGGCGGGAATGGATTTTTTAGATGATGGGCGATTAGTAGTCAGTACTTGGGATCCAGTAGGAGGAGTCTATGTTTTAGACAATGTGGCTTCTGGTGACCCTTCCAAAATCACCGTCAAACGCATTGCAGAAGGCCTGGCTGAACCTCTGGGATTGAAGGTGGTGGACAACGAAATTTACATCCTTCAAAAACAAGAATTGACCAAACTCATTGACAACGATGGTGACGATATTATTGACGAATATCAAGCCATTTCACAAGACTGGTTGACATCTGCTAATTTCCATGAATTTGCTTTTGGTTTGGCATACAAAGACGGTTATTTCTATGCGACTTTGGCAACAGCTATCGAGCCGGGTGGCGCAAGCACAAACCCACAGATTCCAGACCGTGGAAAAGTGGCCAAAATATCGAAAGAAACGGGCGACGTGGAATTCATTGCTCATGGCCTGAGAACACCAAATGGTATTGGAGAAGGAGTGGATGGCGAACTTTTTGTGGCAGACAATCAAGGAGATTGGTTACCTTCCTGCAAGATTTTACATGTCAAAGAAGGGGCGTGGTATGGTTCTCGTTCAGTGGATTATAGTGGTACAGAAGGCGTTGAAGCGACTTTACCAGTAGTCTGGTTGCCTCAAAACGAAATCGGCAATTCTCCAAGCCAACCTACTTATCTCAATGATGGCCCCTACAAAGGGCAAATGATTCATGGTGAGGTGACTCATGGCGGATTGAAGAGGGTTTTTGTAGAGAAAGTGAACGACAATTACCAAGGAGTCGTTTTCCGTTTTACACAGGGCTTAGAGGCGGGTGTGAATCGAATTGTTTGGGGTCCAGATGGTGCGCTCTATATTGGAGGTGTTGGCTCGACAGGAAACTGGCAACATACAGGTGGGTTGTGGTATGGATTGCAGCGAATGAAATTTAAAGAAGATGCGACGTTTGAAATGTTGGCAGTTCGTGCTAAATCCAATGGTTTTGAAATTGAATTTACCGAACCTCTACAAGAAGGCGATGGATGGAATCCAGACGATTACCAGGTTAAACAATGGTATTACCAACCTACCGAAAATTATGGGGGGCCTAAAATGGACGAAAAACCCTTACCTATTCAATCGGTGCAAGTCTCGGAAGATCGCAAGAAGGTATTTTTAGAACTCGGAGGGATGAAGCCCGAACACGTTGTGTATATCCGCATTGCTACTCCATTTGTTAGTGAAAAAGGACGTGAACTGTGGAGTTCAGAAGCTTGGTACACCCTCAATGCAATTCCCGAAAACGATAAAGGTTTTGTAAGCTCTGCAACGAAACCTGCGACTGGACTCAATGCACTCAGCGAAGTTGAAAAGGCGCAGGGATGGAAGTTGTTGTTTGATGGAAAAAGCATGGAAGGATGGCACAACTACGGCAAGGAAACGGTTGGAAGCAGTTGGAGAGTGGAAGATGGAGCGATGGTTTTGAATACAATCATGGGCGAAGATGGTAGCCACAAAGTAGAGGACGGTGGTGACATTGTGAGTGATGGAGAATTTGAGAACTTTGAACTGACTTTGGAGTGGAAAATTCAGCCTTGCGGCAATAGTGGGATTTTCTACAATGTGGTAGAATCGGCTGAATACGATGCAGTTTGGCGAACTGCTCCTGAAATGCAGGTCTTGGACAATGTGTGTCACCCCGATGCGAAATATCCCAAACACCGAGCAGGCGATTTATACGACTTGATTTCGGTTAAATACGAAACGGTGAAACCTGCAGGTTCCTGGAATCAAGTTCGCATAGTTTCTAATAATGGCAAAGTAGAACATTGGCTGAACGGTCGAAAATTGGTGGAAACAGAAATGTTCACCCCTGAATGGGAGGAAATGATTGCAGGAAGCAAGTTCAAGGATATGCCCGCTTTTGGTAAGGCTCGCAAAGGTCACATTGCGCTGCAAGACCACAGCGACAAGGTTTGGTATCGCAATGTGAAGATTCGGGAATTGCAGTAGTTAAAATAGTCAAGCTTAGGAATAAAAGGTTGAACAAAGACGTTCTTTAAAATAAAACAACTTTTTTGTGAAAATTAACTTTTTTTCCTTACATAATTCTGACCTTTTTCCTATTTTAGCGACACTATGAAAAAACAAATATTAAACATTTGCTTGATAGTAATATTCATTACTACTGTTATTTGTACACCTTCTGCTATGGGGCAGACGGATTCTTTGAAAAACCAAGAGGTGAAACCAAGTGAGAAAACCAATAAGGTCTATACGGGCAATATTAGTTTTTCGAGTGACCCCAATGTAAATATTCAGCCACCACCTGAAACACATACACCTAGCCCTACTTATCAACAACAGAGTTATTATCCTTCTCAGTCTTACACAACTACGACGAGTAATATTGGTATCAACAATCCTTTCCAATATTATTCAGACGAACACTATCGAAGCCGAATCAATAATCTGGCAAAACACTGCCAACTGCCGATTACTTATAACAAATACGTTCGTACTTTCATTGAGGTCTATACCCATAGAAAACGAGATGTTTCACAACGGATACTCGGAAAGACGAATATCTATTTCCCCATTATCGAAAAAATATTTTTAGAAGAAGGTGTTCCTTTGGATTTGAAGTATTTGGCAGCTACCGAATCAGCGTTGAATCAACATGCGGTTTCGAGGGCAGGAGCCGTTGGTTTGTGGCAGTTTATGCGGGCAACAGGGAAAGAGAATGGTTTGACAATCAATTCTTATGTGGACGAACGATTGGATCCTTATAAATCAACCAAAGCAGCAGCTCGATTTTTCAAGAAATTGCATCGTAAATATGGTGATTGGTTTTTGGTCATTGCAGCTTATAACTGTGGGCCAGGAAATGTAAACAAAGCCATCCGCCGAACAGGAAAATATACTTATTGGGGAATACGCAAATACCTCCCTCGTGAAACAAGAGGTTATGTACCTTCCTATATTGCCTGTGTCTATTTCATCAATTACTACTACGATCATTATCTTCAAGCAGAATATCCGCCTTATGGCACTGCTTATGCCAATGCTCAAACCGTACCTGTATATGGGCCTATGAATCTGGAAAGTATTTCAGCAGTAACGGGAGCAAATTTATTTGAATTGGAGCATCTCAATGCCAGCATGAAAAAACGTTATTTACCATCGGGTTATCGCTTCGACCTTCGATTACCCATTGGTTCAATAGCAGCTTTTCATGCCAATAGAGGAGGGATGAATAGCCAAATCACCTATGCTCCAAATGCTCATGTGATGCCTGTTTCCTCGATTCCTACTACTACGAACCAGATTGTTCCAGCCAACACTTACAACTCCAATTCAGGAGCACCCATAGAGACGGCTCCTTCCGATCCTCGCATTTCTGCTACTTATACCAAAGCAGCAGACGGTACAATGATTCCCGTAAAGGCAAGCACTGCCTCTGTTTACGGTGCAGTAAATAGTTACAATTCAACGATCAATACTACAACTTATCATCCACCTTCAACCTATTCCGCACCTGTAAAAACAGCTCCTCCCAAACCCACTACCTCAAATATGACTAAGTTGACTTATACTGTCCAAAAGGGTGATAATGTGGGTTTTATATCAGAATGGTATGATTGTGGTGCAAGTCAGGTTCGCAGGTGGAACCGAATTAGTAACACGATTAGGGTTGGTCAGAAATTGATAATCTACAAGGATAACAAAGTGGCTCACAAATACAAAAATGTGAACAATATGACTTTTTCTGAAAAACAAAAATTTGCTTCAACAGGTGTTGCTCCTACAAGTGCTACTTCAAGAGTTGCTCGTTCTAATGATAGCACACCTTCTAGTAGCAATGTCAAAAAGTACCAAGTCAAAAAAGGGGATTCTTTGTGGTTGATAGCTCAAAACAATCCCGGCAATTCTATTGAAGCTCTGCGAAAATTGAATAAATTGGGGAGAAGTCATAAGTTGATGCCAGGGGCAACTTTGAAAATATATGCACCGTAACAAAAGCAGAGTAAATATTAGAAAAAAATGACAAAAAAAATAATAGTTGCAAAAATTATTTCAATTGTTTTATAATCAATTAATTATTAAATTTGAAATTGTTTTTTGATTGCCGTTTTTCCTAAAATCGTAGTGACATAACTTTTTAATTGAAAAAATATCCCATAATTGTTTTATATTTGCAACAACAGAAATGGGAACAAATATTACATTTTAAAAGACTCTTTGAAATACGCAATCAAAGGGTCTTTTTTTTGAAATATTTTAAGCACAAACACCCTCTTTATCTACCCAAATCCCGCCTTCAATCAAATAAAATTGTCTCCACCTATTCCTACAAATGTGGAGGCTCAAGTCTAAGTTTGTAGAGTCAATGGTGAACTTGTGGAGACTATGAATTTTGAGGAAAATCAGAATAATCAAAAAATAACGCATTGTTTCCCCAACCATATATCTGCGGGAATCTATTTCATTGCAGTGAAAGTAGATGGACAGGTATTCAGACAAAAAGTAGTGAAAATGTAAGAAATGCTTCAAAATTTCTTCTAAATTTACCCTCTTAATTTATGAAGAAAAACTCCAAGGTCAAATGAACCCTCAATTAATCAATAAACTTTCCAAAGAACTCCGATTATCCGAAAATCAAGTAAAAGCTGTTTTACTGCTTTTTGAAGGTGGAGCTACTGTGCCTTTTATTGCCCGCTATCGAAAGGAAATGACCAACAGTCTCGATGAAGTACAAATAACCGCCATTCGAGACGGAATGAACAAAATGCAAGACTTAGAAAAGCGGCGGGCAAGCATTTTGAAGTCCATTGAAGAACAGGGAAAACTGACTCCACAGTTGGAAAGGCAAATTCTGGAAGCAGAGGACATGACCCGTCTTGAAGATTTGTATTTGCCATTTAAAAGCAAACGGCGAACTCGTGCTACAATGGCAAAAGAAAAAGGCTTAGAACCACTTGCCAAAATGTTGATGAGTCAACAAAACGTAGATGTTGATAAAGCGGCTGCAAAATTTGTGGATGCCAAAAAAGAAGTAACCGATGAAGAGGAAGCATTGGCAGGGGCGAGGGACATCATTGCAGAATGGGTGAATGAAAGCCCCAAAGCACGAGCGAAAATGAGGAAATTGTTTGAACGAAAGGCTGCAATTCAAGCGAAGGTGGTTAAGGGGAAAGAAAAAGAAGCCGAAAAATTTAGGGATTACTTTGATTGGGATGAACCCTTGAAGCGAGTGCCTTCTCACCGATTGTTGGCGATTTTGCGGGGTGTAAACGAAGGGTTTTTGCGCCTAAACATTGCGCCTCATCAAGACGATGCCCTGGAACTGTTGGACGATACTTTTTTAAAAGCCGACAATGAGGCTGCCGAGCAAGTACAAGAGGCCATCACTGATGCCTACAAACGATTGATGAAACCCTCTATCGAGACCGAAATTCGCAACGAAGCCAAAGCCAAAGCGGATGCCGATGCCATCAAAGTATTTACCACCAACCTGCGAGAACTGCTTTTGTCGCCTCCTTTGGGGCAAAAAAATGTAATGGCGATTGACCCGGGATTCCGCACAGGCTGTAAAGTTGTTTGCTTAGACAAACAAGGACAACTCCTTCAATACACGACCATTTTTCCGCACGACCGCACGAGTTCTCGGCGATTTGAAGCCGTCAGTACGGTCGAAAAGTTGTGTAGAAAATACCAAATTGAAGCGATTGCAGTGGGCAACGGAACGGCAGGACGGGAAACGATGGAATTCGTCAAAAAAATTCACTTAGAGAATATTACTTTGGTGATGGTCAATGAAAGTGGAGCTTCGATTTATTCGGCCTCGGAAGTGGCAAGAGAAGAATTTCCCGACCACGATTTGACCGTTAGAGGTTCGGTTTCGATTGGTCGGCGATTGATGGATCCATTGGCAGAGTTGGTCAAGATTGACCCGAAATCCATTGGAGTCGGTCAATATCAACACGATGTCGACCAAAAACTCTTGCGTCAAAGTTTGGATGATACCGTAGTAAGTTGTGTGAACAGTGTGGGCGTGGAGGTGAATACAGCAAGCAAGGAGCTTTTAACCTACCTTTCGGGTATCGGCCCAAAATTGGCACAAAACATTGTGGATTTTCGCAACGAACACGGGGCCTTCAAAAACAAAAAACAACTCAAAAAAGTATCGGGTTTGGGGCCTAAAGCCTTTGAACAATCGGCGGGTTTTATTCGCATTCGGAATGCTAAAAATCCTTTGGACGCAAGTGCAGTGCATCCCGAAAGTTATGGAATTGTGGAGCAGATGGCGAAAGATGTGGACGCAACGGTTTTGGACTTGGTGAAAAATGATGAATTGAGAAAACAAATCAAACCCCAAAAATATGTCACCGAAACGGTTGGTTTGCCAACTCTCAATGACATTCTGCAAGAACTCGCCAAACCAGGTCGTGACCCTCGTGAACAGTTTGAACAACTTCAATTTCAAGATGGTATCAACAGTATTGAAGACTTAGAAGAGGGAATGGTTTTGCCTGGAATTATCACCAATGTTACCAACTTTGGAGCTTTTGTCGACATTGGTGTGCATCAAGATGGATTGGTACACATCAGCCAGATTACCAACCGTTTTATTCGAGACCCCAAACAGGTTGTGAAGGTAAATCAAAAAGTGAAAGTGAAGGTAATGACGGTAGATGTGGAAAGGAAAAGGATCAATCTGAGTATGAAAGAAGCAGAGTAATTGCACTTTTTGTGGATGTTATCGCCCAGATATTTCTAATAGCATGTCTTCTTTTTACCATTACCAATCTTTTTCAATCTTGATTCTATCCGCTTTTCCTTTTTGCCGATTCAACTTTTGCTGTACCTTCAATTCCTCATTTTTAAGAGCCTCTAATAGGCGAGCGGCTTCTTCTTTGGTCAACTCGCGGGTTTCTTGAGGTTCAGCAGCTTGTTGTTGATTTTGCTCTTCACCACCTTCTTCTTTGTCTTTTTGTTGTTGCTGTTGTTCTTCGCTCTGTTCCTCCTTGTTTTGTTCTTGCTCTTGTTGGTTTTGTTCCTGTTCCTCCTGCTCTTCTTTTTCACCTTCCTTTTGTTCCTGCTCGTCTTGTTTTTCGCTGTCGTTTTCTTGCTTGTCTTCGTTTTGTTCCTGTTCGTTTTGGTCTTGATTTTCGTTTTGTTGTTGTTCTTGCTGCTGTTGTTGCTCTTGTTGTTGTTTGAGCAATTGTTGAGCATACGCCAAATTGTAGCGAGTATCGGGGTCTTGGGAATTGTTGCGGAGGGCATTTTTATAAGCTTCAATGCTTTCCTTCAATTTGCTGTTTTTCAACAAGGCATTGCCTAAATTGTGATAGGCTTGTGCTTTTTCAGCAGACGTTTGCGCCATCTCTGCCGCTCGCTCAAAACGGGTAGCAGCCTCCTCAAAACGCTCTTGCTTGTACAAGGCATTGCCGAGGTTGAACACACTCGCCTCCAAATCGTTTTCGGGATTTTTGTTGATGCTCTTGCGGTAGTCAACTTCGGCTTCGCTAAAGTTTCCTTCTATATATTGTTGGTTGCCTTTTCGGACTAAGGCACGCTCGTTTTGGGCAAAAATTGAAGCGAAATTGAAAAGAAGTAAACCTATAAAAGTGGATAAAAGTAATAATCGAATTTTCATTTTCTTTCTGTATCTAAAATTGGAGTAAAAAGAACGATTGCTTAACGAAACGAAATGTAGGAAAGTTTTGTAAATCTGTTGATAAAAGAGTGGTAATTTCACTCCTTCAATTTTACTTCAAATAAATCTCAAAAATCATGCTTCAAAAAAAAGTCCTTTTTATAGACCAAATGCACCCTTTCCTTCAAGAACAACTCACCGATTGGGGATTCCACTGCGACCTTAAACATACAGCTTCAAAAGAAGAAATTGCCGCCATTCTCCATGAATACGAAGGCATTGCAGTGCGGAGCCGTTTGAAAATTACCGCCGATTTGATAGACAAAGCCACTCAATTGAAGTTCATCGCAAGAGCAGGCGCAGGTTTGGAATCCATAGATGTGGACTATGCCGAACAGAAAGGAATTGCTTGCTTGAGTTCACCCGAAGGTAATCGGGATTCGGTGGCAGAACACGCTATGGGAATGTTGCTGTCAATGTTAAACAATTTGAATCGCTCGAATCGAGAAGTGAAGCAAGGACTTTGGCGTAGAGAAGCGAACCGTGGAACGGAATTGATGGGCAAAACAGTGGGTATTGTAGGCTATGGTTATATGGGCAATGCCTTTGCCAAACGGCTGCAAGGTTTTGGTGTAGAGGTGATTGTCTACGACAAATTCAAAACCGATTATGGCAATGAGTATGCTCGTGCGGTCAGTTTGAAGGAATTGCAGGAAAGGGCAGATGTGGTGAGTTTTCACATTTATTGGATTCCCGAAAACGACAAAATGGTGAACGATGCCTATTTAACCGCCTTCAAAAAGCCCATTTACCTCATCAATACCGCAAGGGGCAAAATTTTGGAAACGACAGACTTGGTGAAGCACCTCAAAAGCGGCAAAGTTTTGGGCGCAGCTTTGGATGTGTTGGAGTACGAAGGTCATTCTTTTCACGAGTTCAATGTGGCGACTTTGCCCGAAGCTTTTCAGTATTTGACGGAGGCGGACAATGTGATTTTGTCGCCACACATTGCAGGATGGACACATGAATCGGAATTGAAGCATGTACAGACTTTGGCGAAGAGAATAGGAGAGTTGTATGATTTTTAGGTGATTTGTTTTTGTTCAAGTGTTGTCGCTCAACTGTTGACAAGGTTTTCAACCGTTGTCAAAGTTTCACTCAATAGTGAATACCTTGACAACACCCAACGGGTTTGTCAACGGTTGAAACGGGAATTATTCCACCACCATCTTCTCTGTCCAAGTCCAATCTTTGCCGCTTACTCGGATGAAGTATAAGCCGCTTGGTACATCTAAATTGAAGTCCTCTTGTCGTTCAACTGTTGGCAAGGTTTCCAACCGTTGCCAAAGTTTCACTCTTCCGATGATATCAAATACTTCAATATTGATTTCCTCTGCTTGTTTTGATTCGAGTGAAAGGGTGAAGTTGCCTTTGTTGGGATTGGGGAAAAGGTGGATTTTGGGGGTTGAAGAATGGATATCTGGGTTTTCTATTGAAGTGAAAAAACAATTTACGGTGTCGATAATACTTGCGGTACAGCCATTTCCGTCGGTGACTTCAATTTGGTAGATGTCACCATTTTGAAGGGTGTCGTTTTGGGGGTTGCCATTGAAGGTGTAGGTTCCGTCTCCTCCTGTGGCTTGGTAGGTGAGCAGGGCGATGGAGTCTTGGGTTTGGGTGATGAGGCAGTCAAAGGAAGGGGTGATTTCTAATGTTCCTCCAATACAACAATCTGTTTCGTCCACTGAACCACTGATAACCACAGGCTCACAATTCGGAATCAAAGGGCTATCGTCTATCGTGAAAAAATAATCTTCTTCAATGGGTTGCCAAGGTCTTGTAACGATATGAAAGGCGACTTGTCCGTTGACGGTATAGCTTTCATTACCTCCCGTAATTACAAAGGTGACTTGGTAGTTTTCGCACAATTCGTCTATTTCAATTTCAAAGTTAATCACCTCCAGTTCGTGGTAGTGAAAGGTAGAAATGGCAAGTGGTTCGGATTGACAGCCATTTTCGCCTGTTGCAATTACATACACAGTTCTCGCTCCCACTATTTCATCGTTTTCCCAAATCTGACCCGTTGAAGGATTGGCTGGAACAGTGCCTTCTGCATCCAAATACCAATGGTAAGTCGTTCCTTCACCTCCTCCTTCAAGGCTTAAAACGATGCTGCCTGTTCCGCAAAGGGTGGTTTGGGATTCGGATTCGTTAAGAGCCAAGCCCAAAAATCCCAATTGACAACAACTTACTTCTCCGCCAAGCTCATAAAATTCAGCTCCATCAGCATCTATTATTGATAATTCGTAAGGTGTTCCGTCTTCAATTTGAACGCTTATGTTGGAACTGGATTCATATAGGATGGTGTCAATTGTACCTGTAATTGTATAAGGAGGTGTGCCATCATATAAGGATATATTGAGGGCGTAAAAACCTGTTTCTTCTACGTCATTACAGTCTCTTTCGACATACGCAATAAAGTAATTATGGTCTGGAGTAATAAAAATCGTGACCGTTGCCTCTGTCAAATTCCCACATTCATCTATCACCTCATATACAAAAGTATCAACCGAACAATTTGTATCGGAATCTGCAACATACAGAATTACTCCTGTTTCGGGATTGATGTCCACAATTTCACCACAACTAGGCGCAAGGATTATGCTACTGACTTGAAGGTTCGTGCCTATATCGTTTTGAAGTACAATGATGTTGACAGAGTCGCCAGGGTGAGAATTTGCAAAATCGTCTATGGCTTCAAGGGTGTAGGTTTCGGGAGAGCAGAAGTCGGAGACAAAACCTTCAAGAGGTTCAAAGTTATCTCCAACAACGATTCCATAAGCTACTGACTCGGTCAATATTCCTTCAATTACAAAGAAAGCATTGGCAGGAATTGTATCTATTATTCCAAAAGTATAATTATTCCCATCATCAATATCCCACGACCCCATGACAGAGAGTGTTTCTTTTCCTTCTACTATTCCTTCAAAATTAAATACCATGTTTCCTCCACAAATACAGGTAGTTATTTCGTCAATACTATCTAAAAGAATAACAGGATTACCAACACAAGGACTATAGCCACCTTTTTCGTAAAACTCTTCTCCTGTTGCATCCACAACAGTCACCTCATAATGATTGCCGTCTGTAACAACGTTGAAAGCCGAGCCCAAACCCTCTAAAGTTTCATTTATACTACCTGAAATTGTGAAAGGAGGTGTACCTCCAGTTATGTACACATTGAGGACATATACACCTGTTGCTTCGGCATTCATACAATCTCGCTCGACTTGAACTTGCAATTCACTTCCGTCACAACCTCCAGTATCAGATATTTTGCAGCCCTGTTCATCTATAATTTCTACAAAGTAGCCCTCTCCATAAGCCAAAGTATCTCCATCATAATTCCCATTCACCACAAAATTCCCATTTGCTCCTATTACTCCAAAATTCAATACCCCTGTTCCATCTATCGACGAACAAGTTAAATTTACGCCTAAAGACAAATTATCACACAAGCTACTGCATGGCAAAACCTCCGACTCCTCCACCATTGCCGTATGCGTCACTGCCCCATTGTCCTCCGCATAAATTTGAAAACCCTCGCCATTCGGTACTTCAAAGCTAAAATCTCCACCATTTTCGGTTACTTCAAAAAACGCATCTTCGTTGACTTGCACCTGATAAGGAGGCACACCACCCGACACAAAAGCATTGACGGTGTAGTTTTCTGCTCCATTGTTGTTTACTTCAAAGCAATCTCGCTCGTAGGTGATTTTTAGTTTGGTGGGATGGGCAAAAATGAGGGTGATGGTTGCGGAGGTGCGATTGCCGCCAATGTCTTCGAGGGTATAATCAAAGGTTTCGACTCCTTGAAAGTCGGTGTTTGGGCGGTAGTTTATCGTTCCATCTGCTTGCCACCATTCGACATTGCCGTAGTTCGGAGATTCCACTTTCACCAACTTCAAACCATGTCCACTGTCGTTGAGTAGGGGATTGAAGGTGAGGGGTAAATGAAGGTAACTCGGATGGCTGTGGTACAAATCGTCTTCTGCTATTGGAGGGCAAAAAACGATTTCTTCAAAAGGGATTTCTAAAAATTCAGAAAAATGAGCCGAATAAATACTGCTATTGGGAATAGTATCGCCATGACTGTTTCCTTCAAAGTCATTTTGTAAGGGTTCGCCGAAAGGGTCAAGAGCAGTCAAAATGCCATAATCTTGCCCTTCTACGCACGAAATGAAAACCGTAAAATCGCTCGTTGGGTGAGGTAAGAAAGTACAGGGTGTCAATTCATTAGTTTGTACTGTTATGGATTCACCATCCTTGTCTATTGCAGTAATCGAAAAATCATCTCCATCTGCCTTGGTAAAACTTAAGATTTCATCTCCTCGATATTCCGATGTAAGAAAATCACCATCAAGGACGTAAGGCGGTTTTCCTCCTGCAACGGTGAAATTGATTTCATAAACACCTTCATCTGCTGCCCTTGTACAATCTCGCTCCCAAAAAATCGTCACTTCATCATTTTCAGGCACAACTGCCAAAATCTTTGCCCTTGCAGAATTGCCCATTGGGTCGGTGATTTCGTATTCCAAAGTGTCAATTCCTGCAAAACCTTCGTTGGGGTAATAAGCCAAAAATTGGTCAGGCTTCCACTGAATCGTGCCGTGTTTCAGTCCACTGATGTCGGAAATAGTTAGGTCGTCACCGATGTCGTTGAGTAAGGGCTTGAGGTGAAAAGGTGCATTGTAGGCACCATTGACCACATCGTCGATGGCAATAGGACAAGTATAGGCGGGTACTTCATCATAAAATAAAATGTTTTGGCAACCCTCGCTGTCTTCTACAATAACAGCATCTCCACTATATTCTAAAAAATGCCCCGAATAGCTGTATTCCCCACTTCCTCCTGTAGCGATTACTTCAATGGTTTTTTCGCCCTCATTGCAGGTGATGATGGGAGTCAGCTCTAAATGTGTTTCGGCTATACAAGCATTGATTACATCTTCGTGACATATGATTTCAAAAAGATGATTTTCTAAAACGGTATTATTCTCGGCATCTCTCACAAAAACGAAAAAGCCCATTGAAGTAGGTATTTCGTTTAAGAATAATTCATCAAAAAAGAAATAATCTTGGTAGGTAGGATTTGTTAAATCGTCACCATATTGAATAAAAGATTCATAGGGAGGAGTTCCGCCAGAAACATACACCCATAATCTATAGAAACCTGGTTCGTAACATTCATGGAAGACATTGACTTGAAGTGGTAAATCCGTTGCCCCTTCAACAGTGATAAAGACATTGGCACTTTCCGTATTGCCTTCATTGTCTTTGATTTGATAAACCAATACATCAGGACCGACATGGTTTTCATTGGGTGTATAGGTAAAGTCTCCATTTACGCTCCAAGCCAGCGAACCATAAGATGGCTGCAAGGCAAGGTTGACATAGATTTCTTCTCCTGTGTCGTTTTGAAGGACATTGAAGCTGATGGGTTCGTTTATCAAAGTTGTGACGGTATCGGATACCGCTTCAATGATTGCCGTTTGTGGCTGAGACTGTGAGTTTGGTATGGAAGTACTGGCAAATGTGAAAATATGGAAGGCGATGAATCCAATTGCAGTAAAGAAAAACTTGGTGAAAGTTTGCATAGTGCGGTGTTTTTGCTGTTTTTTTTAAAAAGGCATGAACCGCAAGCAAAAAGAACACATATGAATTGGTCAATTCATAGCTTAAATAGAACTACTGGTTTTTGTATAAAACTTATCAACAGGCTTTTAGCCCATGCCTATTAATATAAACGGAAGGACAAAAAAAGGTAAATCGAAAAACCGCAGAATTAACATCAAAATAGCATTTTTTGAGAATTCGGACAGAATAAAAACTAAAAAACTATCAAGTAACACCTCATCCTATATCGGGACCTGTACATAGGCTTCAATGTGATGGCTTTGGAGCAAAGTATGTACAAGGTTGTTGGCTTGACTGGATTTGTTAAATTTTCCTGCACAAACGACGTGGAGGCGAGAGTTTTTGAAGCGAACGATTTCGGCATCGTAGCCGAGTCGCTTCAATTGCATTTGGTGATTTTGAGCATTGGCTACATCTTGAAAACCGCCTGCAATGACCAAATACAGCTTTTGTTGGTCAATTCTGGCTTGGGTATTGATAGCTGGCTTTGTGATGACAGTTGTTTCTTGGTTGGAAACAGTGATTGGGGTTGGAGCTGTTTTAGGGGTAGCAACTATGATTGTGGGGGTCGTTTTTTCTATAATATCTGTGTTGGTAGGTGTTTGGATAGTTTCCAGATCGTGGTAAGCTTTGAAGCCAATCAAGACGGAAACTCCTAAAATCACACAAGACATGAATAAAACGAACAGATTGATTTCCCTGTTCATGGCATGATGGTTTTTTCGTGGTTTGGTAATAGCGATTCAACACCCTAAAGGATGCTGTAAGGTATAGGTGGTTTGTTGGGTCAATGTTTAGACGGTGGGTTATTCAAAAAGTGACAGGTGGATAGAAATTATCTGGTAAAATAATGGAAAAAATCGAAATATGCAAATTTAAATATGTACTTCAAATTTATCTGCATCCATCCATGCAGGAAAATTTGTGCGGTAATTTTGTAAAGCCTCTTTTGAAAGGGAGTGAGAGTAAACGGCTTGCTCGTTTGAAGAAGTCCATATAGTTTTACCCGTGAAGTCTATTAAGCTGCTGTTGCCTGAATGTGGGATGTTGTTTTTGTCAGCACCAATTCGATTGACCCCTGCTACGTAAGCCAAGTTTTCCATCGCTCTTGAGTGCAATAAACCCCACCAAACATAGCCTCTAATACGAGGCCAATTGGCTACATAAATCAACAGATCGTATTCGTTTTCCACATTTCGACTCCATACAGGAAACCGCAAGTCATAGCAAACCATCGGACATATTTTCCAGCCCTTGTAGGTAACTATCAAGCGTTTTTGACCTGCTGTATAGGTTTCGTGTTCTTTGCCCATTCTGAAAAGATGGCGCTTATCGTAGGTGTGATAAGTACCATCGGGAAATACCCACAGCAAACGATTGAAGTAGTGGCCGTTTTCTTCAATAACCAAGCTGCCCATTATTGAAGATTGAAGTCTTTGTGCTTTTTTTTGCAGCCATTGATGCGTTTTTCCACCCATTTTTTCCGCTACCTTTTCAGCGTTCATGGTGAATCCTGTATTGAACATTTCGGGGAGTACAATTAAATCGGTAGCTACTCGGAGTTGACCTAAGAGCAAGTCAAAATTTTGAAGGTTGGCATCTACCTCTTCCCATTGAAGCGAACTTTGGATCAATGTAATATTTAGTTTACTCTTTTTAGTCATGGTATAATATAGTTTGGTAAAACGTATAGCTTTTTGATGTATTCAAATTCAAAAAAAGTGAAAATTAAGGAAACTATTCTAAGTTTTAAGTTAAACTAAAAGCCCAAATAATCAACTGCAGACAGATATTGGTATAAATACCTGCCAATACATCATCCAACATGACACCTAAGCTTCCCTTTACTTTTTGGTCAATAGTGCTGATGAAAAGTGGTTTTAGAATGTCGAAAAAACGAAATAGGGCAAAGCCCAAAACGACTACCCACCAATGAAGCGGAAGAAATAAGACGCTTATCCACATGCCTACAAACTCATCAATGACAATGCAAGCAGGGTCTTTGCCCAGTTCGGCTTCAAGTTGGTGCGTGACAAAAATGCCTATCCCAAAAAAGACAAAAATGACCGAAAGTAAAGTGTAAGTATTGACCCAATCGGGAGTGAAATAAGCAACTCCCATCAGTAATAAGGCTGCCAAAAGGCTACCCACAGTGCCAGGCGCTTTGGGCGCAAAACCCGAATAGAAACCTGTGGCAAAAAAAATATATACTTTATTCATAAAATTTACTGTTCTTTAGTATTGACTTAGGCATAATGCTTGTTATAAGCTATCATGAAAAATTACTACTCTTTCTTTTCCATACCAATCGCTGTAAAACTTCCTGACTCAATGGTTTGGAATCTTCCAATGTTGTAGCTTCTTACTCACATAAAACAACCTATTTGTTCACCCAAAAGATTTATCTTTTTTTGTCAAAAAATACTTTCAGTCCATAAATAGGCTATTTTCAGTAAAATAAAAGGTATAAGATGTAAGGTTTTTTAAAGTTCTATGACTTAAATGATTGTTAATAAAACAGAATTACACAGAAAATTGTTATTTTAGTGTTACAATCGCTTCACTACATAGAAAAGTAAAATTTCCCAACCTTGCCTAAAGCTGTGTCCTTTATTTAATGCAAAGATTGTATCTTGCATTGGTTTTTTACAATTTTTTTGACTAAGCTATCTTCTAAAAGCTGCGAAAACATGAATAAAATTATTTATTTATTTGGCATACTATGTATTACAACCTTTATGCAACAGCCCACAAATGCCCAAAATGATTATGTGGGGAGTTCCCAATTCTTTGATATTGTGGGGGAGTGGGTAAACAACGATACGACAGAAAAGCGTATTGCGAGAATGGAAATCAGCAAAACCATCGTCAATTCCTACCGAATGTTGCCTTATTTTGATTTGAATGGAAGCGAATTTCCTTCAAATGAAGTAAAATTAACGATTTCGGAAGAGTTAATGTGTTATGAAACTAAGCTAATGCAAGCCCAGTGTATGATTATGCCAATGAAAACGCCTGCTGGAGAACAGCTTAGGGTGTATTCTATTATCATTGATCCCAATGGATCTTGGACAGGGGTGGCAGTAGATGTACTTCATAAAAGTAAGAAAAGCAAGGCAATTGCGGAAGAGGATAACCTTCTTATTGGTCCGAGTTTTGATCCTTGGACATTGGAAGGTTCATGGATGAATGAGTGGGAAGAAGATATGAAGATTCCTCGTTTCAATATTTATACCAAGGAAGGCGAACTGTATTGTCAGCCTTATAAATTGTTTCAAAAAAACAATAAAGTAAAGGCATTGGGAGAGTACAAAATGGAAAACCTAAAATTGGATGATGGTACGCAGATGGTGAAATGGGTAGAAAATGGACTGGAAACTCAAATGAGGCTTCGCCCTATTATGGAAGAATGGCAAGTGGTAGGGGTAGACATGATTGTAGAAGAGGTGTATGAAGATGGTACACCCAAAAGGATTTACCGCCAGTTTTTTGTGAAAGACCCAGATGCAGAAATCAAAGCTTTGGCCGAAAAGTTAATTGCAACGCTTGAAGGAGGTTGGGAAAACATAGATCCAAATGCTGCGACTCTTCGACTCAACATTTTTGACAGCGAAATTAGGGTATGGGTCAATTGTCAGGACGAGAAAGATGGCTGTAGTCTGGGTACCCAAAAAGTACTTGAACCTATCTACGAAGGACTGATAGGGACAGAATTTACCACTTTTTCGACCAATCGAACGCTCGAAATAGATACGGAATTGGAGGTAAACACTTCTGATGAACTTCCCAATTTCATGGTCTTGACAACGGTTATTGAAGACATAGAAGGGATGCGTCCGATTCAAGTTCGCTCAGAAGTCTTCAAACGACAGGGACATATCATTTCTGGTGAGGTGAGTGAGTTGATAGAACTACAGGACGGGCGAAAGTAATTAAATGATTGTTTATCTGAAATATCTGCGAAATCTGTGTTACACTTTCAGCGCAGCCAATTTCACCATCTCCGAAATCATTCTGGCTGTTCCTCCCCAAATAACAGTATTATTGGCCTTATAGGCAGGCATCTCTATGGATTCACCATTGGTTAGAGTCACTTTTTTGAAGCTAATATTGTTTGGGTTCATGAGGTCTTCAAAGCGGACATCTAAAACTTCTGCTACTTCTGATTCGTCTGGAATATACTGTGGTTTTGAATCTAAAAATCCCACAATTGGCGTAACGAGGGCATTACTTGGAGGAATGTAAACGGGCGAAAGTTGGCCTATCACATTTTGTCTAGATACTCGTACCCCAATTTCTTCTTCCATCTCTCGAATAGCTGTTTCTATTAGATCCACGTCTTGTTCCTCTTTTTTTCCACCAGGAAATGCGATTTGGTTTGGGTGTGCTCGGCTGTAAGCAGGTCTAAGCATCATAGGTAGGTAGGTGTCGCCCTCATGTTCATAAAAAGCCATCATGACAGCACACATACGAGGCGGTTTTTTAGCAAATTGAACTTTGGTAGCTTGCTCAGCTTTCAGAATAAATTTTTCGAGCGATTGAGGTAAGTTTTCATTGCGAATATCGCTGTGTGGAAGCTCTTTTTGAAGTTGTACTCTTAGAAAATTAATTAGTCGCTGCATAAATAAAAAAGAATATTTGATACAAAACAGCAAACTTACAATTAAAGTTTTTAGAAAAGCCCCTAAATAAAAAAGAGTAGGATGGTGTTTTGAAACAACCCATCCTACTCTATATTCACCCTAAAAATATTACTATGACCTGTATAGTTTTCGTAAATAAAGCGGATAAAGTAAAGTAGGGGTTGCTTTACTTTATCCATAGTTTATACAATGTTTATTATTTGAGTTCAAAATTGGTGCTACCTACATGATATCCTTGATGATAAACAGCAGTGGTGTAAGTGCCAGGTGAAAAAGCCGAATTTTGATCCCAATACATACAGTAAGTTTCTTCTTGGTTTTGGAAATCAATAACCGACTTAGCTGTATATTTCATCTGCTCATTGGTTTCTGCATGAGTGAACACGCCAGAACCCATATCATCTACTGCCAATACTGTACCTTCAGGGGACATTACTTGTACGTAGATTTCTTTCTCGCCCAAATCTGCAATCGGATTGGGTTGTACATCAAAACAAATTTTGATTTTTTCAGCTTTCTTTTCGTTTTTGGTAGTCAATTCTTTACCATTGTTTTTGAAGCGAACGCCAACAGCATCAATTTCATCTACTTCAATGACAGAAGCTCTCGTTACCTTACTTTGAAGCACGTCCCGCTCTTCGGACAAATTGGCTTTTTCATCGGCAAGCATTGTAGCAGTTTGGTTCAATTCTTCGTTGGCTATGGTCAATTCATCAATCGCTACTGTTTTTTCGGTGATATCAGTTTTTAATTCACCATTTTCTTGATTGAGAACTGCGTTGGTAGCCATCAAACCTTCTACTTTGCCTTTGTAGTCGTGCGCTATGACTCTAAGTGATTCAATCAACAACTTGGCTTCAGATAATTTCTTGCGGTTGTACTGATTGTTTCCAAGTAGTTTTTCAATCTCGGCCTTTTGTTCTTCAATTTGGCCTTCTAAAGCCAATAAACTCTCAGTTTTTTCACTGTTTTCAATCTTGTAATCTTCCAAATCTTCAAGTGTTGCTTGATAACTGTCTTGTAAATCTTGATGTTCGACTTCCATAAACTCGCTGTAACTCTCGATTTCAGCACTTTTGTTTTGGTTGGAAAAGAAAAGAATACCATTCACAATCAATGAACCTACTAATAGGGCTGCTAATAAAATTTTGCTTGAATCAAAATTACGGTTGGCTGATGTTGTGTCAGTCATACTAATAAATATTTGGTTAAAAAAAATAAGGAATTAAAAAATAAAGAGTGTATTAGTTTGATGCCAAATGAAGGTATTTTAGAATGATTGAAATAATATGTTATGTATTTATATAGAATAAAACTTGTATTTGCATGAAAATACAATCAAATTACATGTTGATTAAATGTTGTGAGATAAAAAAGTTAACATTTATGCCATTAACATGAATCATATCATTGCTTCAATGATATAAGAAGTCTAGCAAAGTTCAGTTCAGAAAATGAAAGGGGGTGTGAGTTTATTTCAGAAAGAAGAATATTTGTCCTGAAAAAAAAAGTTTTTTAGATGTTAATAAAAGGACAAAAATGAATACAAAAATTGAGGTTGTGTGAGTCTAATATTGCCTTAATTTTTTGAACAATCATATATTGGATGTTTGTTTCGAAATTACAAGATTAGAAACGCCACTAGTTGAAATAATGTTGTAAGAATTGTTAATTTTTTTTAACAAACACCCGCATTTTTAGCACGATTTTGCTGAAAGTGTTCCTTAGTTGCTGATTGTCAGGAGTGTGTTTTTAGGTGATTTTTTTAGGTTTTTTCAATGTTTTTTTATCACGTCACACTTTGCAGAGTAGTTTTGCAGCCTGTTCTAGCGTTTCATTGGTTTTTGCAAAACAGAATCTAATGATTTTTTCATCCAAATTAGTGTTGTAAAAAACAGAAACGGGAATAGCGGCTACTCCAATTTCTGTGGTCAATCGCTGTACAAAATCCACATCTTTTTCATCGGAAATTTCCGAAAAATCTGCCAATTGGAAATAAGAACCTTTTGCAGGCTTCAATTTGAAACGACTATTTTGCATCAATTCCAAAAAATAATCTCTCTTTTGTTGGTAGAAATTGGATAAACTCAAATAATTTTCTGGATTTTGAAGGTATTCCGCCACTGCATATTGGGCAGGAGTATTGACCGAAAAGACCATAAATTGATGGACTTTCTGAAATTCTTTCATCAAATAAGAAGGGGCAATACAAAAACCCATTTTCCAACCTGTGTTGTGAAATGTTTTTCCAAATGAGCCGCAAACCAATGTTCGGGTCATGAGTTCGGGATAATTGAGCAAACTTTGGTGCTTTTCTCCATCAAACGTAATGTGTTCGTACACTTCATCACTCAAAATAAGAATATCCGAACCGCCAATGAATTTCTTCAATTCCTGAATATCCTCTTCTTGCAGCATAGTCCCTGTTGGGTTGTGTGGCGAATTGAGGATGATCATACGAGTACGAGTTGTGATGACCTTCTTCACCATGTCCCATGGTATTCGATAATCTGGCGCATTGAGAGGAATATAAATTGGTTTGCCTCCTGCGACTTGTATGGCGGGTGTGTAGGAATCGTAAGCAGGTTCAAAAATGATAACTTCCTCATTCTCTTGAATGAAAGTAGTAATTGCAGTATAGATGGCTTGGGTTGCGCCTGTCGTAATGGTGATATTGTTGTCAGGCGAAATATCAGCATTGTAAAGTGATTTGGCTTTTTTCGCAATCGCTTCTCGCAAATCATAGACTCCTTCCATTGGAGCATATTGATTCAATCCCTTTTTCATGGCCTTATAGGTCAGTTCTATCAATTCAGGAGGCATATCAAAATTGGGAAACCCTTGTGACAGGTTGATGGCGTTGTGCTTGTTAGCCAATGCCGACATCACACTAAAAATAGAAGAGCCTGTTCGTGGGAGTTTGGAGCGTATAGGAATGGTTATATTTTGCATGAGTATTTACTTTATGTATTTGAGTTTTTAATTAGCCTTATCTCGACTCATTTCTTTCAAGGGCGATTTGCTTCAAATATTTCTTAGAACCGCCCACAGGGTATTTGCCAGAAAAACAAGCATTGCAGAAATTCAAATCTTTGTACATATCTTTGAGGTCGTCTAAAGATTGATAAATAACAGCATCTGCTTCAATAGCTTCGGTGATTTCCTCTAATGTTTTGGTACTTGCAATCAAATCTGTACTCACCGCCATGTCAATCCCATAAATGCAAGGATGTTTGATAGGAGGAGCAGCAGAAATAAAATAGACTTCCTTAGCACCTGCTTCACGCAATATTTGAACAATACGTTTTGAAGTAGTTCCACGTACAATCGAATCATCAACAACTGCCACCTTTTTACCTTCAACAACTTCTTTGATGGGATTCAACTTTCGCTTCACCATTTTTTCTCGTTCTTTTTGCGAAGGCGAAATAAAGCTGCGTCCGATGTGGCTGTTTTTAGAAAAACCTCTACGATAAGGAACTTCTAAGGCTTCTGCCAAGCCCGATGCTGCAAAATAACCTGATGAAGGCACATCAATCACAATATCGGGATTCAACCCTGCTTCCTTTACTTTCTTGCCCAGAAGTCGCCCCATTCTAACTCTTTCAGAAGCCACCAATCGGTTCAGAATCACCGAAGATTCGTCTGCAAAATAGATGTACTCAAAAATGCAAAACTTTTCGCCTCTTTTGTGACCATTTCGGTGGTGAACATTTCCTTCCATGTCAATGAAAACGGCTTCACCTGCTCCCAAATCTTCAATCATATCATACCCCAAATAATCAAAACAAGCAGATTCAGAAGCAAAAGCATAAGTCGTGCCTTTCTCTGTTTCTTTTTTGCCCATTACCACAGGTCGAATTCCAAAAGCATCTGTGAAGACCAACAAACCTCGATTTGCGATGATGGTGATGGTAGAATAAGCCCCTTTTACCTTGATTTGTAGACGCTCGACGGCATCGAAAATATCTTCAACACTTAGATGTTTTAAGTCGTTCTTTGCCAATTCGGTTGCAAATGTGTAAAGAATCAATTCAAGGTCATTGGAGGTTTCCAATAGGATCTGCCTTTCTTCGTATAGTTCGTCTCTCAATTCTTGAAAATTGACCACATTGCCGTTGTGAACCATAGACAAGCCAAAGGGGTAGTTGATGGTAAAAGGTTGTGCATTAGACAAGTCATTCGTTCCTTGTGTTGTATATCGAGTATGTCCAATGCCAATCTTTCCCTTCAATCTTTTGAAGTGTTTTTTTTCAAAAACATTATTGACCAAACCCAACCCCTTTTTCATTCGGAAGGTTTTTTTGAAAGTAACAATACCCGCAGCATCCTGTCCTCGATGCTGCAAAGCCAGTAAGCCACTCAATAAATCGTAAACCACATCATCTTTGCCAAAAAAACCAACAATTGCACACATAAAGCGTTTATATTTCAGAAATTAATGATAGTTTTCTCAAAAAACTGCAAAGTTAGCAGCTTAAATCAATATCTTGGGAAAAGCAATTTTATTTTTTGATGATTCAAAGAACTAATTGAACAAAACATTCCAAGTCGCATTGAAATAGAAAAGTTTTTTGAAGCGAAAAAACATACATACAAGCGAAAAACTCCTAAACCTTGAAGATAAAACCCATTTTAAAAAAGACATTACGTTATATTCTTTACCTAATTCTTGCCTTTTTGGTGATTTTTGGAATATTGGTGGTATTACTTCAACAGCCCAGTTTTCAGACATGGACTACAAAAAAAGTGACCAACTATCTTTCTGAAAAATTAAATACCAGAGTTGAAATAGGACGTGTGGACATTGATTTTTTCAAAAAAATCGTGTTGGAAGATATTTATATCGAAGATTTACAAAAGGATACCTTATTATATGCTCAAAAATTGAAAGCAGATATCGGACTGTTTAGTTTTACTGGGCGAGAAATAGATATTACAGGCATAGACCTACAGAACAGCAAAGTCAATATCAAACGCACTTCTTCGGATAGCATCTTCAATTTTCAATTTTTGATAGATGCTTTTACTCCAACTACGCCCACAGATACGAGCAGTATCCCTTGGAGTTTGCATTTGTCCAATATTGGTTTGGCAAATGCAAAAGTGAAAGTATTGGATGAAATAGGTGGTTTTGAACTTCAAACAGATGCAGGAAGCTTAAACCTGAATATCAATCATATTGATATCAACAATCAACAGGCCGAGCTTAGTTGGTTGAATTTGAGTGATACCCAAATTGCCTACTCTCTACTGCAGACCCCTCAAGACAGTCTTTCTCAAAACCCGACTACAAATATTCCTACCGAACTTTCTTTCAGGATGCCTTATACGGGTTGGGATATTGAAGTGGGAGAACTGTCCCTCCAAAACGATAGATTTATTTATAGAGATAGAAACACACCAATCGACAGCAGTAACAACAATTATTTAGAATACACCAATCTGGATTTGCAAAACATTGCAGCCAATTTAGAACATTTGGTATGGACAGAAGAAGTCATTGCGGTAGAATTAAACAATTTGGCTGCAAAAGAGCAAAACAGTGGTTTCTTATTGGAAAATTTGGCAGGAGACATTGCCTTCGATTCAACACAAGTGGCTTTGAACAATTTTGAATTCAAGACTCCAAAATCTTTTATTCAAACTGATGTTGAATTGAAATATGGCAGCTTTGATGAATTGCTAAACTTCAATGAAAACGTCGAAATTTCGGCAGACTTCTCTGCCTCTACTTTGGATCTGCAAGAGGTGGTTCAACTGCTTCCGTTACTAACCGAGGTAGAAGGCTTCAACAGCCAAGTAAATGAAACGATTACTTTTGAGGGAAATTTTGAAGGGACAGTCGATAATCTCCAAGCCAGCAATGTAAGCATCACAACGGGAAACAATACGACTCTGAAAGGGGATGGCAGAATTACAGGCCTTCCCAACATTTACGATGCAGGTTTTGACTTGAATGTGAATCAGTTGTCGAGTAGTTATGCGGATGTCCAAAAGTTTTTGAAGGGAATTCCACTTCCCAAAGGATTGCAAAAGTTGGGACAAATGTCAATTAGTGGAAAGGTTAATGGGAAAACCTCCAATTTTACAGCGAAAAATGTGACATTTCGGACAAGCAGTGCTACCTCTTTTGAGGGTAGTATGACATTTGAAGGCTTGCCAGATTATGAAAACATGGTCTTTGACATTCAAGCAGATAAACTGACCACTGATTACAACGATATCTTGGCTTTATTGGAGGATACGGAGTTGATTCCAAGCGTGATTGGAGAATGGGGTGTGTTGGATTTGTCGGGGCATTTTGCAGGAAATATGGATGATTTTGAAGGGACAGAAGTGCGATTCTATACCGAATCAAACAGCCCAACTTTTGAAGGAAAGATTGGGATTCAAAACATTATGGACATTGACAATGCCTATTTTGACATCAAAGCTGACAAACTTCAATTGTCTTATGCGGATGTAAATGGATTGGCAAATGGAGCATTGCCACCAGAAATGAGCAATTTAGGAAATCTATCTTATAATGGGAGTTTTGAAGGAAGCATTTATGAATTTTACATCAAAGGGCGACTGCTGACCAGTATTGGCAACCTGCAAACCGATTCTTATGTTAAATTTAACCAAGACTATAGCTTTGCCAACTATCGAAGTCAATCAGGTTTGGAACAGTTTGATATCGGCAAACTGATTGGAAATGAACAGATTGGTGAAGTATCTTTAGACGGGTATATAGAAGGCAGTGGATTGACAATTGAAAGTTTGGTTGCAGATATTGAAGCTCAGGTAGAGAAGGCTACTTTTCAAGGCTATGCTTATCAGAATGTGAATATTGATGGTAAATTTCAAGAGTTGCAGTTTATAGGTAATTTGCAAAGTGCGGATCCCAATGCTCGATTGACTTTCGATGGTGTACTCAATTTCAATCGTCCCAATTTGGTGTATCAGTTTGAAGCAACGGTAGATACCTTGAATTTACAAACTTTGGGATTGCTCGAACAAGATTTGCGGATCCACAACCTTCAAATTCAATCCGACTTGAAAGGTTCAGATTTGGATCACTTGGAGGGAATATTGATGGCACAAAACATCCATTTACAGTCGGATACCTTGTTTTTTGAAATGGACAGTCTTTTATTTCGGTTGCGTCAGTATGAAAACGATAAAAAGAGATTGACTCTGACATCCGACCTTGCAGTTGCAAGTATTGACGGAAACTTCAATCCTACAGAAATACCTGCAATGATGCTTCGCTACATAAATGACCATTTTGACATCAAGGAATTTTTGGACAATACTCAGCCAGTGACTCCTCTCGAACGCCCTTTTACTTTATCGGGCATACCTGCGGTAGATCCCATTCAGCCAAATTACGATTTCACCATTGAATTGGGGGATATTGTACCGCTTGCTCGATTGTTTGTGCCAGAGTTGAAACAATTGGATACATTGTATTTGGAGGGAACTTTTGATAAAAAAGACGAGTTTTTGCATTTTGATAGTTATGTTCCCAAGTTGGTCTATGGAAATGTAGAGTTGAAGAATATAGAGTTGAATACTTCAGGGGATATTGATGAAATCAATTTGACTTTTCGGATAGATGAAATTAATTATGGCAATAGTGTTTCGCTTCCGCAAAGCATTTTTACGGCAGCCTTATTTGACGATAGATTGCTGGTAGGTGCAGATATTGAAGGAGATACAGAACTTTCTAAACTGCAATTGGAGGGAGAAGTATTAAAGCTCATGCCGAATCGTTACCAGTTTTCTTTGATCAATGACATTGTACTAAACGATAAAACATGGGAAGTGAAGCCACAAAATGGGATTGTTTTTGGCCCCGATTTTTTGGTAATTCGTGAATTGATTTTACAGTCGGGCAATGAAAAATTGAGCATCAACAGCAAGGATTATCAAGATGCTACTTCTCCCATCCGAATAGATTTTAACAAATTCCAATTGGGTGAAATTTCCAACTTGCTCAATATCAAACAAGCGCAATTTGGAGGTGCTATGAATGGACATATTACTCTTTCAGATCCTCTTCAAAATCTTCAATTCACTTCAGACTTACGGATTGATTCTTTGAAATTGAATGATTTGCGGTTAGGAAATGCTTTAATGTTGGTCAATCAGGAAAATGCTGATAAGGTTTCGGTGAATATCAATATTGTAGGAGGAGGCATGAATGGAAGTATTTTGGGAGACTACCGAATTTCGAGCAAAAATATCAATTTAGATGTCAATATGCGAGAATGGGAGTTGAAGCTTTTAGATCCTTTTGCAACTACCTTGATAGAAAATAGCACAGGTACTTTTTCGGGTAAATTGGCATTGACAGGGAATTTGGATGCCCCAAATTTGACGGGGCGACTCAAATTTAATGATGCAAGTACCGTGGTTGTTTTCTCCAAAACACGTTATTCGCTTGAAAATCAAGAGTTGACTTTTACGAACAGTGCCATACAACTCGATAATTTGATTGTCAAAGACCAATTAAATCAGACGGCGACCGTCACAGGACGTATTTGGCACAAAAATTTGGACGATTTGCGCTTAGATCTTCAATTGCAGACGGACAACTTGCATCTTCTCAATACTACTTTTGAAGACAATGATTTCTACTTTGGTACTATCTTCATGGGGGCAAATATAAAGGTAACAGGACCCGTGGAATTGATAAAAATTCGTGGCAATGCTGTCACTAAAACGGGTTCTACGCTCTATGTTAACTCTGCAAGTGAAAGTATTGGAGGAGGAGAAGAAGATTTTGTGGTATTTGTGGATTTTTCGGCACTGGACAGCTTGCCTGATACCGTAAATGTGGCAGAGGTTGTTCGTCCTGAAATCAATACAAATGTTTCGGGTTTTGATATATTGGTAAATTTGGATGCCCGAACCAATGCTGAAATGCAGTTGATTATTGACCCGCTTTCAGATGATAGAATTATTTGTCGTGGCGAAGGAAATCTAACTGTACAAATGACTCCTTTAGGGGATTTTTACTTGACAGGTAGATACATCATTGACGAAGGGAGTTATACCTTTACGTATGAAGGTATTTTTCAGCGCAACTTTTCAGTGCGGCGTGGTGGATATATAGATTTTGTGGGGGATATATTTGATGCTCGAATGAATCTGAGTGCAGTTTACAGCCTCAAAACGGGTACTTATGATTTGATCGCCAACGAGATAAACGATGCTAATTCGTCAGATGCAAGTGCCGCTCGAAGACCGACAGAAGTAGAGGTGCTCATGAATCTGAATGGAGATTTGCTCAGTCCTGAATTGACTTTTGATATTGAACTGCCTAATATTCAAGGTTCTGTGGTGAACAGTGCCGTCTTGCGAAAATTGCAGGATATCAGGGAGGAAGAAGCTGAACTCAACAAACAGGTTTTTGGTTTGCTATTGTTCCAAAATTTCATTTCTTCACAGACCAATACAACGCTCGAAAATACTGGCGAAAATATTGCACTACGAAGTGTGAGTAATTTGATTACCAATCAGCTGAATAATCTTGCAGGCAAGTACCTCAAGGGTTTTGAAATTGGAGTGAGTGTGGACAGTTATGATTCTGGTTACAGTGATGTAGGAAAAACAACAGAATTGGAGTTGGAACTACGCCAACGTTTGTTTAACGACCGATTGACAATAGAAGTGGGTAGTAATGTAGATTTATCAGGCGAACAAAACAGTGCAGCAGCAAGTGGCGGTTTTCCTGTGGCGGGTGATTTCGTGATAACGTATAAGCTTACCAAGGATGGACGTTATTTGATTCGAGTATTCAGTAAGAACGACTTTGATGTATTTAGTAATAGCAATGTGAATGAAAATGGGGGAGGGATTTCTTTTAGAAATTCGTTGAAGAACAATCAGAATGATCGGGTTTCTAAGAAAAAAGATAAGAACGAAGAAACGGAGTAGAAAGCAATGGTTCTTAAGCTCCTTTTTTTACTTCAATACCTCTAAATTTCGTTCTCAATGACTATTACCGACTCATATTAATCTGCTTCTGCAATTCCGTCACATCCTCCTGAAACATCTTGTCCGTTTCCATCAAGTTGAGGACGGCACGACAGGCGTGAATGACGGTACTGTGATCTCTACCTCCAAAATATTTTCCGATGGCTTTCAGTGAATTATCCGTAAAACTTTTGGCGAGGTACATGGAGATTTGGCGAGCTTGAACGACCTGACGTTTACGGGTCTTACCAGTAAGTTGGTCGATTGGTACCTTGAAGTAGTCACTCACGATTTTTTGGATGTACTCGACTGAAATCTCTTTGGATAGGTTGTTCACAAAACTACGCACAATAGACTTTGCCAAGTTGATGTCTATTTCCTTTCGGCTCAAAGAAGATTGAGCTAAAAGCGAAATCAAAGCGCCTTCCAATTCTCTTACATTTGTGTTGATGTGATAGGCCATGTATTCCGTCACCGAACGAGGCACTTCAATGCCATCCATATAGAGTTTTTTCTCCAAAATAGCAATACGAGTTTCCAAGTCAGGCACTTGCAAATCTGCCGTCAGCCCCCATTTGAAGCGAGAAATCAAGCGTTCTTCCATGCCTTCCAAATCTTTTGGCGGACGGTCAGAAGTCAGAATGATTTGTTTGCCCGATTGATGCAAGTGATTGAAGGTGTGAAAGAAAATATCCTGTGTACGATCTTTGTTGGCGAAAAACTGGATATCATCCACAATCAAGACATCAATAATTTGGTAAAAATTCATGAAGTCATTGATAGACCCGTTTTTTACTGCATCAATAAATTGGTTGGTGAATTTTTCGGAAGAAACGTAAAGAACCGTTTTGTCCTTAAAAGTTGCCTTTACATAATTGCCGATAGCCTGCGCCAAGTGAGTTTTTCCCAATCCCACACCGCCATACAGCACCAAGGGATTGAAGGAAGTACCGCCTGGGTTGTTGGCTACTGCAATGCCTGCCGAGCGGGCCAATTGATTACATTCTCCCTCGATGTAATGTTCGAAGGTATAGTTGGGATTGAGCTGCGACTCGATGTTTTTCATGTCTCGAATCCCTGGAATCACAAAAGGATTTTTGATGGCAGGAGGAGGTTTACTTCTGTAGTCGTTTCTAGAAGAGGAGTTATCCGTACCACTAGTTGGCATATTGATGGTGAGAGGATTGGCATTGTCATAGTTTCGATCCACCACGATTCTGTATTCCAGCCGAGCGTCTTCACCTATCTCCTGTCGGATGGTCTTCCGTAGCAGTGCCACATAATGTTCTTCAAGCCATTCATAAAAAAATTGACTTGGCACTTGTATGGTCAATACATGACTCTCCAATTTTATGGGTCGAATAGGCTCAAACCACGTACGGAAGCTCTGTTCACTCACATGACTTCGTATTGTTTCCAAACAATTAGACCATACAGTTTCAAGCGTTTTCATCATAGTTGGCTTGGCTCAAGGAGTTTATAAATATTATTTTATGTTTTCGCATCAAATTTCTATCTACAATTGACCCTTCACAAATAGAGAAAATTTGAAGCAAAGTTGTGTAGTTGGAATTAAATGGGATATCAATTAGCGAAATAGCCTACGAAATTCCAAAAAAAAAATGAATTAACGAAAGAATCAACCGCTTGTTTTTCAATAAGTATGTAGTATTATGAAAAAGCTTGATACACTCCATTTATTGAGAAGAAAACTGTAATTTTGCTTTGAAAATTACTTTTTATTCTTTAATAGCAATACATACTATATGTTTTCTCAGCAAGACCTCCATTATATCTCGCAAAAAGGCATTTCTTTAGATACTCTCAATACACAAATCCAAAATTTCCGAGAAGGCTTTCCCTTTATGGATATTGTGAAACCCGCTACCATCAACGATGGAGTTTTACGTCTCAATGACCAGCAAATAAGTAGGTTTATTGCCAGTTTTGAAGAAAAAAGTAATCATCACCAAATATGTAAGTTTGTACCTGCATCGGGTGCAGCAAGTCGAATGTTCAAGGATTTGTTTGCAGCTTATGAAGATGACAATTCAAATATTCAGAATCATCCAGCAGCAGTACATTTCCTAAACCATATTGAAGATTTCGCTTTTTACGAAGCCCTCAATAAAGAATTGGAAAAAGATGGGTACGATGTACAAGATTTGAAGAAAACAAAAAACTACAAACCGATTTTTGAATATTTGCTAACCGAAAAAGGCTTAGATTATGGCAATCTACCCAAAGGACTGCTTGAATTTCACCTTTATTCACCCGAGAATATTCGCACACCTTTTGAAGAACATTTGGTAGAGGGAGCAGCTTACAGTTGCAATACAGATGGGACGGTTTACTTACATTTCACGGTTTCGCCCGAGCATCGTTCTCGATTTGAAGCTTTACTACAAAAAGTTCGTGCAAAATATGAGGAACATTTTGGAGTTCATTTTAAAGTGGAGTTTTCAGAACAACATCCTCATACCGATACCATTGCAGTGGATATGGACAATGCTCCTTTTCGAGAAAAAAATGGTCAGATTTTGTTTCGTCCAGGAGGGCATGGCGCTTTGATAGAAAACTTGAATGAATTAGATGCTGCAATTGACATTGTATTCATCAAAAATATAGATAATGTCGTACCCGATAATTTAAAGGAAGCCACTTTTACATACAAGAAAGCCATCGGAGGAGTGTTGATGGCGTACCAAGAGAAAATATTTGATTTCTTGAAGCAGTTGGAAACCGACAAAACCAACGAATCGCTTTTGGAAGAAGCTACTCAGTTTCTGCAAAATGAACTTTGCACAGTCTTACCCCATCATTTTTCTCAACTCAATGCCTCTGACAAAACAGAATTTATCTTCAATAAATTGAATCGTCCTACCAAAGTTTGTGGAATGGTCAAAAATGTAGGGGAACCTGGTGGAGGGCCTTTTTGGGCAACCAATTCGGATGATAGCATCTCGCTGCAAATCGTAGAAAGCTCACAAATTGATTCAACCAACCCTAAAAAACAGGCTATTCTCCGTGATGCTTCTCACTTCAATCCTGTTGATTTGGTCTGTGCCATCAAGAACTTCAAAGGTGAACCCTTCAATTTACTAGAGTTTCGAGATCCTCAAACGGGCTTTATCACCTACAAATCCAAAGATGGTCGAGAACTAAAAGCGCAAGAATTGCCCGGACTTTGGAATGGTGCCATGTCGGATTGGAATACCGTTTTTGTAGAAGTGCCCATTGTGACTTTTAATCCAGTTAAAACGGTGAATGATTTGTTGAGAAAAGAGCATAAGTCGCAAAACTAGCCAACCAATGTTCGCCCGCATAATCGCCACTTGTTACATTTGGAATGGCAGCCTCAAAATGTTGGTTTGCAGCTTTCAGTAAGTAATCTTGTGTAGAAACTGTGAAAGCTTTTGCAATTTCTCGGAAACACCACGCTCTCGACAAATTCAGCCCATCTAAATGCACCAACTTTCCATCGCTTCTATCCGTCACCGAAACGGGTATAAACAGGTTTTTGGGCTGTCCTTCGGTCAGATTGGGCAAAAAACCTTGTAGCCAAGTTGCAAAGTCTTTGGGCTGCAAAATGCGACTCATCAATGCTGCTTCTTGTAAGCTGGGTGAAAAAAAGTCAAAACCATTGGGTTCCCAATTGGCAGGCGCATTTTTATCCTTCAAAAAGAATATTCTCGCTTTTTCTTCAATCAGTTCCTTCAACTGAGCATTTTCAATAACTGTCGCATAGTCCCACGCAAAACTCAACCCAAAAGCCGTATTGGGATGTTGACCTGTACGAATTGGATATTGCAGTTTGGGTAGAAAATCAAAGTACTTTTGTACCATAAAATTGGTCAAAGGCTGCAAATTCTTTTTCCAAATTTGGGCATCTTCATCCTCCCACTTCAATAGAACTTCGGACAACTTCAATAGCCATGCCCAACCATAAGTGCGTTCAAAGGATTGGTTGTGAGGGGTATGGAAAAAAGCGATTTCTTGGGCAATGTTTTCCGTAGTAAGATGTTGGTGAATAACTTGGCGAATAGTATTGGCTTGTGGGAGTTTGGGAAAACGTTGGAGAAGCGTCACCAACATCCAATGACTGTGCACTGCTGAATGCCAATCGAAGCAGCCGTAGAAAGCAGGATGAAGTTGTCGAGGCGTTTTTAAATCATGATCGCTTCCCAATACCTGTCCCAATTTGTTGGGATATTCTCGCTGAATCCCTTGCAGTGCAAGCGCTGCGAAAGATGTAACCGTTTCAAAAGTCAGTTGCATGGCAGAAATTTTAATTACAGTGATGAATTCTGCAAAAGTAGCATACGTGTTGCATTATTGAAGGAAAAAGTGGATGAACCTCAAAATATATACCCAACGATTTGCAGTTATTGTAGCATATTTTTCTTCTGTTCATCCTAAAATAAATTTTACTATGCGAAACCTGTTGAGTTTGGTCCTCCTTATCTATTGTTTGATTTCGGCTTGTACAAAAGATAATGATACTTTTTCTCCTATTGAAGACAATCCCATTTCGGAAGGCACTTATCCGAATGTTCAAGAAGAATTGTGGATATATTTTACTCGTTTTGAAGTGGAAGCCGCAGAAAGAGGAGAGGACATTGACCTGAACAGTTTGAGTCTCACTGCTGCAATTGAAGAACTCCATCCCGATGATGTAGCGGGTGTTTGCAATTACAATTCAAGAAACCCAAACCACATTGGCATTGACGAAAGTTTTTGGAACAGTGCATCAAGCCGATGGCGTGAAATGGTCGTTTTTCACGAATTGGGACACTGTGTTTTGGGAAGAGGACATCGGGGAGATAGTTTTGATAATGGTGTATGTGTGAGCATTATGCGAAGCGGCACAGGAACTTGCAGGGACGCTTACCAAAACAGCACTAGAGACTATTATTTGGACGAACTTTTTGAGTAATATTTCCTCCTAAATCGGTGAAGTGTTCTCGAAACTGGATGCACATACAATTGAAGCCTACCACCATGCCACCAACCTCTAAACATTTTTTCACCATTCGAGCGATATACTTTACCGTTTATCCAAGTGGTGTCTGTTTCCACATACTGAAAAAGATGCTCAAATACGTGTTGTCCAGTTACGGTGCGTTTGTCCATTTTGCTGCTCAATTCTGAATACACCTTGTCCCAATTTTGGCCGACTTTGGAGTTTAAAAATCGCTTCAACGGTTTTACATTATCACCAAAATATTTGGTATTACCTGATAACTTTGTATGGACAAATTTGATGCTTACTTTTTTGGGTGCGTATTCGTAGCCCAACTTCAATTCATAGTTTTTGAGGCGATTACGAGTAGCTCGGGGTGTTTTGACCCAAGCTCTATTTTCTCGGTAACACTCCGTTAATTCTTTGTTTAGTTTTTTATTACGCCGTTTTTGACGTTTGTATAAAGAAGGTTTGATACCCTCCAATTCTATGTGAATATTTGAACTTCCCATGACTTTAGGTGTTTTAGTGATATTCTACAAGATTTTGTTTAATTTAGTTCCCCGTAATAGTGATTCGTGAATGGTGATTTGTTTTGGAGGTTTACCAATCACCCAAATTAACTGATGAGCTAGATTTACAAATTAACTAATCAACTCTATGATAGGCTATCGTTTTACGCAATATGTTCCCGAAGAAGACAACCGTTCCCCCTTTGAACGGCTGTTGGAAGCGTTTATGGAATTGCTTACCTACACTTCTGGTGATGTAAAAGAGGCTTTGGATTGGCTTCAACAATTGGATGAACAATACAATCTGACTACTGAGGATTATACAATGGATGATTTCATTGAGGACTTGAAGAAACAGGGATACATTGACGAAGACGGCAATTTACGTGGAGGCTTTAAAATGACTGCAAAGTCGGAGCAGTTGATTCGCAAGCGTTCATTGGAGCAGATTTTTGGGAAGTTGAAAAAAGGAGGACAAGGAAATCACCGCACACCCTTTAGTGGAAGCGGAGAGGAAACTACTTCTGACCGTCGAAAATTTGAGTTTGGAGATTCTTTGGACAAAATCGCTATGACCGATTCCCTCCGAAATGCTCAGATTCAACACGGCATCAACAATTTTATGCTCACCGAAGACGACCTTGAAGTACAAGAGAATGAGTACAAAACTCAAAACTCAACGGTCTTGATGATTGACATTTCGCACTCCATGATTTTGTATGGCGAAGATCGAATTACCCCCGCCAAAAAAGTGGCAATGGCACTCTCTGAATTGATAACAACCAAATATCCAAAGGATACTTTAGATATTTTGGTATTTGGAAACGATGCTTGGCAAATCCAAATCAAGGATTTACCTTATCTGCAAGTTGGCCCTTATCACACGAATACGGTTGCAGGATTGGAATTGGCAATGGATTTATTGAGACGCAGAAAAACGCCCAACAAACAAATCTTTATGATTACGGACGGAAAACCTACTTGTATCAAGGAGGGAGGACAGTACATCAAAAGAAGTTGGGGCTTAGACCCCAAAATCCTCAACAAAACCCTCAATCTGGCGGCTCGTTGCCGAAAGCTGAAGATTCCGATTACCACTTTTATGATTGCTACCGACCCTTACCTCCAAAAGTTTGTACGAGAATTTACAAAGGTGAACAATGGCAAAGCCTATTATTCTGGTTTGGACAAATTGGGAGAGTTTATTTTTGAAGATTATGAACGGAATCGTAGGAAACGGGTGCGGTAAAATTTGCATGATGATAATTAAACACTTATCACCTATTTGATTTCTTTACTTCAATGCTTTCCTCACGACCTCTGGATAACAAATATAATGTTTCACCACTGGATTTGCCAACATTTCCAAATTGAAGTAATCGGATGCTGCTGTGATGTTTTTCGTGCTTCCGTCTTTGTATAAAATATTGATTTGAGAGCCTTTGTGTGTGTAAGCACTGTTACTTGTTTCGCCAACAAACACCAAATAAGATGCGTCTTCTAAGCTGATTTTGTATTTCTTTGCTACAATTTGGGTGTATTCTTCTACCTTCTGTGAATCAATCGTTTCTTTTCCCAATTCAATTTTCAACAATTTTCGCTGCAAAACCCCTTTACACAATTCACTCAATACCACATCATCTTCATAGGATTGCCATACTTTGATGCCTGCCAAAATATCGGTATCGTCCAATAAAGCAAACTGGTCTAATATCTCAGGGTTTTCTATGAAGTCTTGTAGGACAAAATCATTTTGAAGGAAAAAAAGGAGGGAAGGAGTGGCAAACAATGAATGACCTTCTTGAATGAGTTTCTTGGCTCTTTGCAGGATTTTCATCAACATCAACTCTGCTGCAATAACCGTTTTGTGTAGGTAGACTTGCCAATACATCAATCGTCGAGCAATCAAAAATTTCTCAATGGAGTATATTCCTTTTTCTTCCACAACTAAGTGATTGTCCCTGACTGCCAACATCTTGATAATTCTATCCGAGCCAACAATGCCTTCTTGGACACCTGTAAAAAAACTGTCACGACTCAAATAGTCCAGCCTGTCCATGTCCAATTGACTTGATACCAATTCATGCAAGAAGGCTTTGTGGTATTCTCCCTTGAAGATTTGTATGGCCAAATCCAAACGACCTCCAAATTCCTTGTTCAATCGCTCCATAAACAAAAGCGATATCATTTCATGGGACACATTGGTCACAATGCTGTGTTCTAAGGCATGTGAAAAAGGGCCATGCCCAATGTCGTGCATCAAAATGGCAGTAATAGCAGCTTTTCCTTCTTCTTGATTGATTTTCACTTTCTTAGCTCTCAATCCTTCAATGGCTTGTTTCATCAAGTGCGTAGCTCCTAGCGCATGATGAAAGCGGGTATGTAATGCTCCAGGATAGACTAAAGAGGTCAAACCCAATTGTTGAATGTGTCGAAGTCGTTGGAAATAACGGTGTTCGATAAGATTGAACACCATTTTGTGTGGAATATTGAGGAAGCCATAAACGGGGTCGTTGATAATTTTTTTCTTGTTCAAAGCTGCATTGTTGATTTAGAATTGTTTATTATTATCTCTAACAATAGTGGAATTACTTTGGTTGTAATAGAGATTATGAACACTATATTAGTTTCAAGTTTTACATATTTCTTTCTTTTGTTTCATTAGTTATGGCATTGTGTTTTTATAAATGGTAGTGTAAGGTGATTTGAACTTTTCAAATAGATTATTGATAAAGCGAAGTATCAAACTTATAGGTGTTTAATTATACAAAAAAAATGCAAATCATTATTCGATTAATAAAAAAAATGCTATCTTTCCTATTATGCTTTTTTGGACTAAATAGCATCTATTGAAAAATAAAATCACTACACATGAAAACTTGTTCGACCTGCCAAGAAAACAATCCCATTAATGCCAAATTTTGTATCAATTGTGGCAACAATCTACAAGGCATTTGCTCCAATTGTGGAAAAAAGAATTCCACAAAGGCTAAATTTTGTATCGAGTGTGGTACGAAACTAAAAGATACACTTACGAAGCCCAAACGAAAAAAGACATCTCCACAGACAAATGAAAAACATAAACGAGCCGCAGAACGTCGACAATTAACTATTCTCTTTTGTGATTTGGTAGGCTCGACTCCTCTTTCTGAACAGCTTGATCCAGAAGATTATCGCCAAGTTATTTTGGATTACCAACAAGTAGCTCAAAAAGAGATTCATCAACAGGGAGGGCACATTGCTCAATATTTGGGGGATGGATTGTTGGTCTATTTTGGTTATCCCAAAGGATTGGAAGATGCCCCAAAAGCTGCTATTGAAGCTGGTTTGGGTGTGATTGATGCAGTAAACCAAGCCAATCCACTATGGGAAGCTGTTGGAAAAACACCCATTAAAATTCGAATTGGTATTCACACAGGTAAGGTGGTAGTGGATGATCATTTGGCATTGGGAAAAGCAGTCAACTTGGCAGCAAGATTGGAGGGGATTGCACCTCACAATGGAATGGTTATCAGTAGCAATACTTTCAAACTTACCGAAGGATGGTTTGAGGTAAAAAGTATGGGTGAGCACATTCTCAAAGGAATTACCAATCCAATGGAAGTCTTTCAAGTTCTCAGCCAAACGGGGGTCAAAACTCGATTAGAGGTAGCTAAAAGCAGAGGATTCTCTCCTTTGATGGGTAGGGAATATGAGCTTCAATTGATGCAACAAAAATGGGAGGTAAGTAAAAAAGGGAATGGCAATTTAGTTTTATTAAATGGTGAAGCGGGGATTGGGAAATCTCGATTGGTTGATACTTTTCAACAAATATTGGAAGGAGAATCAAATTCATGGCAAGCAGAACTACGATGTTCTCCTTATCACCAAAATAGTGCTTTCCATCCCATTATTGAACTCTTAGAAAATCTATTGGTTTTTGAACCTAACCAAGATATTGCTACAAAAATAGAGTTATTGGATGATTTTTTGCGAGAATGTAATCTTTATAGTCAATCCAATATCTCATTGCTTGCAGAGTTTTTATTCATTGCATCAGAAAAGTTTCCTCCTCTGAACCTCAGTCCAATAGTTAAAAAACAAGGGGTTATGGAGGTGTTTACGTCTATATTGCTAAATAAATCTGAAAGACAACGAGCTTCTTTAATTATTGAAGATTTACACTGGATAGATGCTTCTACATTAGAATGGTTGAATTTATTTGTAGAACAAATTCCTTCGTATTCTATTTTTACCCTTTGCACGACACGACCTGGATTTCAAGCGAAATGGGCCATGCGTTCCCATTTTACCTTGCTCACATTGAACCGTTTATCTTATGAAAAGATAATCGCAATATGCGAGCATCAAAGCAAAGGAAAGCAACTGCCGAAAGAAATTTTGCAGCAAATCTACGAGAAGACGGAAGGCATTCCTTTGTTTGTAGAAGAACTCACCAAAGCGGTTTTGGAGTCGGCATGGATGGAAGAAAAAGAGGAAACCTACGAATTGACAACCCCTATTCCTTCATTGGTCATTCCTTCAACTCTTGAGGACTCTTTGTTAGCAAGATTGGATAGGTTGTCTTCTGTCAAAGAGATATTGCAGGTAGGTTGTGTGATTGGTAGAGAGTTTTCGTTTGAATTGCTCTCGGCAGTATTAAATAGAAAAGCATCGATGCTTGAAAGTGATTTACAAAAACTCATTACGTCTGAGTTTATTTACCAAAAAGGCTTGGGGGAAGGAGCGGTTTATCAGTTCAAACACGCATTGATTCAAGATGTGACTTATGACTCAATGCTAAAAAGCCGCCGTCAAGAGCTGCATTTTCAACTGGCAAATGTATTAGAAGAGCAATTTGTGGAACAAGTACAGTCGCAGCCTGAACTATTGGCGTATCACTTTACTGAAGCCAAATTGTTTTCAAAAGCGATTCCTCTATGGTTGAAAGCGGGACAACTAACAAGTGAAAGGCACTCTAATCAAGAAGCAATTGTCCACCTTGAAAAAGGAGTTTCTTTGATAGAGCATATTGACAAGGAAGATGAAAGAAACGAAATGGAGTTAGATTTCTTGCTGAGTTTAGGAGGGGCATATATGGTTAAAAATGGATATAATCATGATAATGTAGGACAGACTTTTAGTCGAGCAAGAGAACTCGCCCAAAAAATAGAGGTAACTCAAAAATTAGCATATATTCTATATGGATTGCAAGTATATTATTTAAATACAAAACATATATATACTTTAGATGAGTTGATAGATAGAGCGATTGATTTAGGCGAGCAAATTGAAGACAGAAAAGAAAATTATTTGTTCCTTCTATTTGGGTATCATTTGAAAGGTGTTTTGGCTGTGGAAAAAGGAGAATATAATAAAGCTAATACAGCTCTCAAGTATACGATTGATTTATTCAATCCTTCCATTCATATTTTTTCAGAATTAACCCCTGGAGGCGATGTAAAGATAAATGCAAATGCTTGGCTTTCTTTAAGCTTACAATCCTCAGGTTATATGGAACAAGCAGAGCGAATATCCAATTACCATATCAGTATAGCTTCTCAGCATACAGATCCTCGTACCCTAGTTCATATCTATTCATGGAGTATTCATCGTGCAATTGAATCTCGTTCTTGGAATGTAGCAGAAGATGTTGGAAATACATACCTGCCCATTGCAAAAAAAATTGGTGATCCATTTTTTATCATGTATGCAGAACTTTACTATAATACTGCGCGTGGATTTACTGGAAATCATATCGCATTTGATAGAGCTAGAGAAATACTTGAAATATTTAGGAATTTAGAAAGCGTAATAATGATAACTACGGTTGCTTCTTACTTTGCAGAAATTCACTTTCAATTTAAAGAGTTTGATTTAGCTCAAGCTATTATCAAAGAAGGTTTGGAAATAGCCAATGAACATGGGCTACATTACCACACTGCCGAATTTTACAGAATCAATGGCTTGTGTTTACAAGCTTTGGTAGAAACAGAAGAGAAAGTCGAACAAGAATTGAACGAAGCCCTTCAATTATCTCGTAAACAATCTGCTAAAACCTATGAACTCCGTGCTGCAAGAAATTTGGCAGAATTGTGGCATAATAACGGGAGAACTAAAGAGGCTTATGATTTATTAGATGGGATATATAGTTGGTTTACAGAAGGATTTGAATTTGAGGATTTGAAGGAGGCTAAAAAATTGTTGAACGAATTGGCTGCTCATAACAGCTAAAATTAATTTTTTCACTTATTTGTTCTACATCTTTTTATAAAATGCCTTTCTATTTTCTTCGGGTTATCAATTATTTCATAAAACTTGTCTAAATAGTTCAAGGTAGATTTGATATCTTATGTTTCGGTGACTTTTGAAAGGTAAACTAAAAATAGGAAAAAGGAAAAAAAAGTGTTTGATTTGCTGGATGAATCAAGAAATCACCTCAAAAGAGTTATTGACCATACGTGCAGACGAC
>JAUHXA010000119.1 GCA_030427245.1 Bacteroidia bacterium
ACAGTCACTGTATAATCCCCTTCAGTCGCTGCAATTGTCTGAGTCGTTGCATCATTCGACCAGATATATTCATCATAATCGCCTGCATCCAAAATGGTGTTACCATCATCGGCACAATAGGTTAAGTTGCCCAAAATAGCAGGAGTCGGATTTGCATTTTCGGTGACAGAAGCATTTGCAGCACCTGTACAGCCTCCATTACCTGTTACAGTAACGGAATAGTCTCCTGTTGTGGCAGCAATTGTACGAGTAGTCGCATCGTTGGACCAAACATATGCATTGTAATCACCCGCATCCAAAATGGTGTTACCATCATCGGCACAATAGGTTAAGTCGCCCAAAATAGCAGGAGTCGGATTTGCATTTTCGGTGACAGAAGCATTTGCAGCACCTGTACAACCTCCATTACCTGTTACAGTAACAGAATAATCTCCTGTTGTGGCAGCAATTGTACGAGTAGTCGCATCGTTGGACCAAACATATGCATTGTAATCACCCGCATCCAAAACCGTACTGCCTTCATTGGCGCAGTAGTCTAAATCTCCTCCAATCGTAAAAATCAAGTTACTGCTTTCACTAACGCTGACACTGTGTGTACCAGTACAGTCACTGCCGTTTGTGACCGTTACTGTATAGTCGCCTTCGGTGGCCGAAATCGTTTGAGTAGTCGCATCATTGGACCAGATATATTCATCGTAATCGCCTGCGTCTAAAGTAGCGGAACTACCCGCACAATAAGTCAAACTTCCCGATATAGCAGGTGCGGGATTCGCATTTTCAGTCACAGATACCATGTCTGTACTTGTACAATCATCGCTATTGGTGACGGTTACGGTGTAATCACCATCCGTTGCTGCGATTGTACGAGTCGTTGCATCGTTTGACCATACATATTCATCATAATCACCTGCATCTAATACCGTACTTCCTGCATCGGAACAGTATTCCAACGTGCCAGAAATGGTAATGGTGTAATCTTCACACATCACACATTCAGTGCTATGGCTGCCTAAATTGACTGCATTGTCTTGTGCATAAACATCCCATTCTGTAGTTGGATTAAAGGCATCACTGCCATTAGGGTCACCTTTTAGAATCTCTGATTTTCTTCGGTAGGTCACATCTTCTGCAAAAATGTTTCCATTCGCTATTTGACCAAAGACATCAATGGCTGTTCCATCTTTTGCCAACTCCACAGCATCGTTTCCTGTAAAGGTCATTCCTCCATTCGTTTGGTCTGAGCTAAACGCAGCAGAGGTATGACAAACCACATATACATCTCCACTCGCTACAGTTCCTGTTAAACTAATTGGAGGATTATTGAAGCTACTGTTGTTATTGGCATAAATCCTAATTTGGTAGTTCTCTGCACTCAAGTTGACTGAATTTGCAGTAGGATTGTATATTTCTAAACACCTATTATTTGATGTTCCTTCAATATATTCCGAGAAAAACAATTCACTACAATCCGCAGCAGGACATCCTGTTCCATCAATTACTTCAATCGAAGCGGTTCCCTCACAATCCTCCGTACTGGTAACCGTCACAAAATAATTGTCTGTGGTAGAAACACTGATGGTTTGAGTCGTTTCATCGTTGTTCGACCACAGATACTCCACTGCATACCCAAAAGTGCCTGCATCCAAAACGGTGCTTTCATCTGGACAAATATCCGTATCACCTGCGATGGATGGGTCTGGGGTTGGGTTTTCGGTAACGGCTACGCTGTGTGTTCCTGTGCAGCCATTGTCGGTAACAGTGACAAAATAATCGCCTTCGGTCGCTGCAATGGTGCGAGTTGTCGCATCATTTGACCAGAGGTATTCATCGTAATCGCCTCCTGCGTCTAAAGTCGTGCTGCTTTCACTGCTGCAATATGCCAAATCTCCTGTTATTGCAGGAGTTGGATTCGCATTTTCGCTCACTGATACACTTGTTGTGCCTGTGCAGCCATTGTTGGTAACGGTCACAAAATAGTCGCCCGCAGTCGCCGCAATTGTTTGGGTCGTTGCATCGTTGGACCATACATACCCATCGTAATCACCCGCATCTAATACCGTACTTCCAGCATCGGCACAGTAGCTTAGATTGCCGGTAATCGTTGGCGTTAGATTGGCATTTTCGCTCACTCCTACACTGTGTGTACCTGTACAGTCGTTTTCATTGGTGACGGTGACAGTATAATCGCCTTCCGTTGCCGAAATCGTTTGAGTCGTTTCATCATTCGACCAGATGTATTCATCGTAATCACCTGCATCCAAGGTCGTTGGATTGCCCGCACAATACACCAAACTTCCCGATATGGCAGGTGTGGGATTCGCATTTTCGCTCACTGATACCATGTCTGTACCTGTACAATCTTCGCTGTTGGTAACAGTGACGGTGTAATCGCCTTCCGTTGCTGCAATCGTTTGGGTCGTGGCATCATTCGACCAGATGTATTCATCGTAATCGCCTGCGTCCAACTCTGTACTGCCTTCGTTGGCACAATAGGCCAATGTGCCTGAAATAGTCGGGGTCGGACTTGCATTTTCGGTCACTGCCGCACTGCCTGTGCCTGTACAGTTGCTGACATCGGTAACGGTTACAAAATAATCGCCTGCGGTTGCAGCTATGGTTTGGGTCGTTGCATCGTTTGACCATACATATGCATCGTAATCACCTGCATCTAATACCGTACTTCCTGCATCAGAACAGTAGTCCAATGTGCCAGATATGGTAATCGTGTAATCTTCACAACTGATGCAATTACTGGTGTGACTGCCTAAATATTGAGAAGTATTACTTGGAAAAGAATTCCATTCTTCACTAGCAACAAAGGCATCAGTTCCATCTGGGTCACCTGTTAGAACGGTTTCTTGTCGTACATAAGTTACATTTTGAGCAAAATTACCACTACTTCCTAATTGACCAAATACATCAATATTTGTTCCTGCTTTCGTTAGGTATATATTATCATCTCCATTGAAGGAAAGTGAACCTGTAAGTAAATCTGCTTTTGATGTAAAGGTAGGGTTTTCTGCACTCGAATGACAAATAACATATACATCACCACTTACTATTGTGCCCGTTAAATCAATATTACCAATCGAAGCAGATCCTCCAAAATCAATATTCAATTCATAATCACCTGCTCCTAAATCAACACTGTTTTCTGTGGGATTATAAATCTCTATACATTTGTTATTACTACTTCCTTCGATATACTCTGAAAGAAACAATTCACTACAATCTGCAGCAGGGCATCCTGTTCCATCAATTACTTCAACGGAAGCGATTCCCTCACAATCCTCCGTGCTCGTAACCGTCACAAAATAATTGCCTGTGGTAGAAACACTGATGGTTTGAGTCATTTCATCGTTGTTTGACCACAAATACTCCACTGCATACCCAAAAGTGCCTGCATCCAAAACGGTGCTTTCATCTGGACAAATATCCGTATCACCTGCGATGGATGGGTCTGGGGTTGGGTTTTCGGTAACGGCTACGCTGTGTGTTCCTGTGCAGCCATTGTCGGTAACAGTGACAAAATAATCGCCTTCGGTCGCTGCAATGGTGCGAGTTGTCGCATCATTTGACCAGAGGTATTCATCGTAATCGCCTCCTGCGTCTAAAGTCGTGCTGCTTTCACTGCTGCAATATGCCAAATCTCCTGTTATTGCAGGAGTTGGATTCGCATTTTCGCTCACTGATACACTTGTTGTGCCTGTGCAGCCATTGTTGGTAACGGTCACAAAATAGTCGCCCGCAGTCGCCGCAATTGTTTGGGTCGTTGCATCGTTGGACCATACATACCCATCGTAATCACCCGCATCTAATACCGTACTTCCAGCATCGGCACAGTAGCTTAGATTGCCGGTAATCGTTGGCGTTAGATTGGCATTTTCGCTCACTCCTACACTGTGTGTACCTGTACAGTCGTTTTCATTGGTGACGGTGACAGTATAATCGCCTTCCGTTGCCGAAATCGTTTGAGTCGTTTCATCATTCGACCAGATGTATTCATCGTAATCACCTGCATCCAAGGTCGTTGGATTGCCCGCACAATACACCAAACTTCCCGATATGGCAGGTGTGGGATTCGCATTTTCGCTCACTGATACCATGTCTGTACCTGTACAATCTTCGCTGTTGGTAACAGTGACGGTGTAATCGCCTTCCGTTGCTGCAATCGTTTGGGTCGTGGCATCATTCGACCAGATGTATTCATCGTAATCGCCTGCGTCCAACTCTGTACTGCCTTCGTTGGCACAATAGGCCAATGTGCCTGAAATAGTCGGGGTCGGACTTGCATTTTCGGTCACTGCCGCACTGCCTGTGCCTGTACAGTTGCTGACATCGGTAACGGTTACAAAATAATCGCCTGCGGTTGCAGCTATGGTTTGGGTCGTTGCATCGTTTGACCATACATATGCATCGTAATCACCTGCATCTAATACCGTACTTCCTGCATCAGAACAGTAGTCCAATGTGCCAGATATGGTAATCGTGTAATCTTCACAACTGATGCAATTACTGGTGTGACTGCCTAAACCAGATACATCATCTTGTAGTAAACCATCCCATTCATCTGATGGGTCAAAGGCATCATCACCATTAGAATCTCCTGTTAGAATGCCTGATTTGCGGCGAAGAGTTCGGTTAAGAGTCGATACTCCATTGTTTGACCATTGAGTGCCAGGGTCAAATCCAATTTGACCTATTACGTCTATATTTACATCATTTTTAGACAAACTTATAGCATCATCACCATTGTAAGAAGGCGAGCCAGGGGTTTGATTTTCTTCGGCGAGAAATTCGGGGTCAGCATTATTATCACAAACTACATATGTTCCTCCACTTATTATAGATCCTGTTAAATCTGTCACCGTTCCACTCGTACTGCCATTAGAGTAAACTTTTATCTCATAATCACCAGCCGCCAAATCTATATCATTATCTGTTGGATTGTAAATCTCTAAACATTTGTTATTACTACTTCCTTCAATATATTCCGAGAAAAATAATTCATCACAACCTGCACTTACACAACTGGTACATGCCAATTCTACAGGAGTTCCAAATGCACAATCAGAATAAGTAGAACTTGGAAATGGAGCAGCCTCTTCTCCAGGATAGATAATATCTAGAGAACTTGTCATTGTCATAGTTCCTCCATTATCCGTTCCTGACTCGTAGACCAATATACACAAGCCATCTATATTTGGGTCATAACCAGCTAAAAAATTTGCTTCAGTATAGGTATGAGTTCCGTTTGTAATTATATCAAAAGCATGAGTTGTCGAACATCCACCTGTTCTAAGTACAGCAAACAAGTTTGTTCCCACAAAACCTGAGATAGTGAGGGTAATAGTAAAGGTTGGGTCATTAAGAGGAGAAACAGGAGAGCAGCTTACGCCTCCTACAAGATTTGCCCATTGCCCATCATCCGTGCCATTCACAGTTACACCCGACACTGTGAGGTCGGTCACACAAGTTGCATCTGCAACACCTGCATAATCTCTCGATACAAAAGGAGTAGCGTAGTAGGTTTTAGTTTTATCCAAATTATCGCAGTCAAAGGCTAAGTCAAGTTCATTTGTAGGTGTTCCAGAGGTAGATTTCAGAACGTTATTGACTGCATTGGCTAGTGTCGTAGAGGTTGAAGCTACTGCCAAGGCTGCATCAAGGGAAGTTTGATCGGTTACTGTTGTAGTAATGGCTTGGTCTTCTGTTATCCACCAACCAATGACTTCATCGTCAGCTAAAGCTGTGCCTGAAGTAGTCAAGGAAGTGGTAGGTATTCCGCAAGCATCTACTATTGTTGCAGCAGTTGTTTGTTGTTCACCATCACCAGCATCTGAATAAATAATAATGGTCAAAGCTTGACGACATTCTGGATTGAAGTGATTGACTTCTTCTACATAGTAGGTATAGGTACCTGGAGTATTCGTGTCTAATTCACCTGCCCCTGTTCCAGCGGTTGGCGTAAAAGTATTTGTGCTCGTTGCCAAAGCCGTTCCTCCTGTTTCATCTGCATACCAATTGAAGCAAGATGCTTTTGCTTGAAAAGTAGGAGCAGTTTCTCCCACACATATTTCTTTATAGGGCGATTCTGTATTGTTTACGATTATGCTGTTAAAGTGTCTTTCGACATTGGTATCACACAGATTACTTCGTCCATTTATCAAGGCATCAACCATCTTTGCTTTCTGACAGTCGGAAAAGTTATCTCTACAATTCAGCACATTTTCTCCACTTGAATAAAGGGAATTATTATAAGACATCGTGTTTTCTTCTTCTGCATTATAGATAGCTCCATTGGCATCTGTACAAGTCCAAGTAATGGTACAACCACTTTTTGTAGCACATCCTCCTGCGGGATTAGGAACATCTGTAGGGCAACCTATAGGACCAGTTCCTGGTAAACCTTGTGCATCACTAATGTTCAAATCTGCTGGCGTATCTTCGATAAAGTCGCCTGTCGAGCAACCATTGGAACCATCTACCAATTCTTCTGAGAAGGTCCCATAATAATTATTACCACTCCCACAAGAAAAACTACTATTCGGTCCAGAAACATAATCTCCATGTGTATGAAGTAAACCTAGATAGTGTCCCATTTCATGAGGAAAGGTAGAAGCCCATCCTGGATTGCAGGGATTCCCTGATGGAGCATTATCTACATTGTTGAATACACCATTTCCCATTACCATTCGATCAGCTGCTCCTGGTCCTGTTGGCAAATAAGCATAACCTCCTCCTGCATCTGCAGTTCCATTGTAGTTGTGTGGCACATAAATGTTGATGACATTTTCGATGTCAAGGTCAGCAGCCTCTGTATCATCATTAATGCCGTCATTCGGAGCAGTTGAAGGTTCCGAAGAACGTTGAAAATCATTCAAATCGGAGTCTGCAATGATTCTAGGTACTTGTGCTTCATAAAACTGTATAGGGATTCCAAGGCAATCATAAAAATCATTTAGTACTGTAATGCCATTGTCTGCAACAGCATCTGTGATGGCTAAATCACTGCCATCATCATCCGTAAAAATAGTAAAGACAACAGGAACAAGATAATTTCCACTGTTACAAGCTCCACTTTGAGGTGCATTTGTATAAGGAGCAACATCACAATTGTGAGCACAAGGTCCACAAGAAGCAGAACTTCCACAATAACCTTCAGTATAAGACCAAGTCATTATAGAATTTTTTTGATTGGGCTTGGCATTTGGAAGGTGACGTATATATGCTCTTTCTACATAAGGTCTATTCACTTCCATTGTATGGCAATCATCAAGTTTTGCTTCATAGGTAGTAGGAATCTCATCTTCAAATTTAGATAAAAATTTTTCAATCGAATAAATCAAAAGAGGTTCTTTGTCCACAGGCTGTTGAGCTTTTGTATAAGGATATATGGACATTATCCAAAGAATGATAAAAACCTTTGGAAGAATGGTTGGATTGTACTTCATAATAATGAATAGATTAGTTAATTATAATTTTAAGGCTCGAAATTATAGGATATTTTTTACTACATGAATTTCATGACATCTTGGATGAACAAGATACATACATTTACGAAAAAAATTAAATCATTTTTTTATTTAGTTGAATATATATATAATAATCACCTAAAAGATAGTTTTGTTATTTCACTGTATTTGATGATTTGACTTTAAAATGACAAAACATACTTATTTATATAATTGAGTACAAATTATTTTTCAATAGATACTATCTTATTTGTCTCAATTTTCGTTTTGTTTAAAAAATTCCTAAATGTCACTCAGCTTGCAACTAAATCCTCTATGAACACATCTAAAAAATATGCTTTATTATAGAAAGCTTTAATGATTTAGGAAAATTTTACGTAACTTCAACCTCACGTTTTTCTAAATCAATCCAATTATTTTAAACCAAAATTCATTCTTATGCAACAGCTTTTTTACAAAAATTTACAAACTTTATTAGTAGCAATATTGCTGCTATGCCCATTTTTACTTTTTGCCCAACAGGGGAATGTCTCAGGAAAGGTTTCTGATGATACAGGTGGGCTACCCTCTGCAACAGTTGTAGTAAAAGGCACAACAATCGGTACAACCACCGACTTAGATGGTAACTACTCCTTGCGTTTGGATCCTGGCACCTATGTTTTGGTAGCAAGTTATGTTGGTTTCAGCACATCTGAGAGCAGTGTAACGATACAGGCTGACCGAAAAGAAACTATTAATTTTACCCTTTCGGTAGGTATCCAAATGGACGAATTGATTGTGACTGGTACTAGGACAGCCAATCGAACCAATACAGATGCGCCTGTTCCTGTGGATGTTATCAATGTTGGTAAACTGAGTGTAGCAGCCCCTCAAACCACTTTGAATCAGTTGCTGCACACCTCAGCCCCTTCTTTTTCCTCCAATACCCAAACAATTTCGGATGGTACGGACCACATTGACCCTGCGGCTTTGCGTGGCTTAGGACCAGATCAAGTGTTGGTATTGGTGAATGGCAAAAGACGACACACTTCTTCCTTGGTGAATGTAAATGGAACATTCGGTAGAGGTAATGTTGGTACAGACTTGAACGCCATTCCTGCTTCTGCGGTTAAGACCATTGAAGTATTGAGAGATGGTGCAGCAGCTCAGTATGGCTCTGATGCCATTGCAGGGGTTATCAATATCCGCATGAAAGAAGATGTGAACAAGTTGAGCCTTAACCTTACAACGGGTGCTAACTTCACCAGCGAAATCGGTGCTTTTGAAGGAGAGTTAAGAGACCAAGATGGTGAAGTCGTGAATTTGGGCTTGAACTACGGTTTGCCGATTGGCGAAGAAGGTGGATTCATCAATTTCACAGGTGAATTTGAGTACAGGGGTGCGACCAATCGAATGAAAGAATTTTCGGGAGGTATCTTCAATGGCTTAAATGGTGTAGAAAGAATCGCAAGAGCAGCAGGGCAAGATGTGAGTCAATTGTCTATGCAGCAATTGCAGGATTATTCCCAAAACGTAGCGTATTTTTCTACTGATTTGAAAAGCCAAATTGCCAATGCGCCTGATTTAGCAACTGTTCAAGGTTTGTTGGGTGCTGACTTTACTGCCGAGGAATTGGCTGCAAGGGGTCAAGTGAGAAGCGACTACAATATGCGTGTGGGACAATCTGAATTGAGAGGTGGTAAGTTCTTCGCAAATATGGCTGTTCCTTTGGGCGAGAACTTGAAGTTTTACAGCTTTGGAGGAATTGGCTACCGACAAGGTACTTCAGGGTGTTTCTACCGTTTGCCGAATCAAAACCGTACTACGACCGCCATTTATCCAAATGGTACCGTGCCTAAAATCAACTCCAATATCAACGACAAATCTGTTGCAGCAGGTATCAAAGGCGCAATTGGTGATTGGAACATTGACTTTAGCAATACCTATGGTCAAAACAGCTTCTTATATTATATGACCGATACTCACAATGCAACAATGGGAGCTTCATCGCCTACCGAATTCAACGCAGGAGGACATACGTTCACTCAAAATACGGCAAACTTTGATATCGCCCAATACTTTGACGGAATGGAAGGGATGAAGGGAATCAACGTAGCTTTTGGTACAGAATTCCGATTTGAAAACTACAAAGTCATTCCTGGCACCGAGTCTTCTTTTGGAAACTACGACATCAATGGCAACTTAGTCACTCCTACGACTCCAAGTTCTTTGTTCACGACTGACCTTTTGGGTAGAAGTCGTCCTTCTGGCTCACAGTGTTTTGCGGGTTTCTTGCCGACCAACGAAGTAGATGCCAACCGTTCGAGTATAGCAGGTTATGTAGATACAGAATTTGAATTTTCGGACGCTTTCTTATTGAATGCTGCGGTTAGATTTGAGGACTATTCTGACTTTGGTTCTACCTTCAATTACAAGTTAGCAGCACGCTACAAAGTAGGCGACAATCTGGCAATCAGAGGAGCGCACAGCACAGGCTTCCGTGCACCGTCTTTGCATCAAATTCACTTCAGCCGTACTTCCACCATCTTTAGATTGGTAGATGGCGTATCAGTAGCACAAGAAGAAGGAACTTTTGCAAACACTTCAAGGGCTGCAAAATTGTTGGGTATTCCCGAATTGAAGGAAGAAACCTCTCAAAATTTCAGTTTGGGTTTCACCCTTAAAGTTCCCGATGCCAACTTGCGTGTGACAGTAGATGCTTATCAAGTAAACATTGAAGACCGTGTGGTTTTGACGGGTACTTTCAGCGCAGGCGAGGATGAAGAATTGCAGTCAATTTTTGAACAAGCAGGTGCAACAGGTGCTAATTTCTTCGCCAATGCGATTGATACCAAATCACAAGGTTTGGATGTTGTGATTTCACACCGAACTGTTTTGGGTAATGGTTCTTTGACCAACGACTTGGCAGGTACGTTTTCCAAAACAGAATGGGATCAAGATGCAGGGATAAATGCTTCTGACTTATTGATAGAAAAAGGTTTAGTAAACACTTACTTCAATCAAGAAGGTAGAATCTATTTGGAGCAAGCTGTACCAAGAACCAAATTGACTTTGAGTAATACCTTGAACATGGATCAGTGGACTTTTTACTTGCGTAACACTTATTTTGGTGAAACTACAGAAGCTACTACTGCAGATATTTTTGATGCAGATTTGAATCAAATTGACGAATCCATCAATCCTTATTATGGTGGTAAAGTGGTAACAGACTTGAGTATTGGGTATAGTTTTTCTGATGATTTATCGCTTACGATTGGTGCGAACAATCTTTTGGATGTATATCCAGATATATCTGACCCTGCTTTCCAATCAGATGGTCGTTTTCTTTATACTCGTCGTTCTCCACAGTTCAGCACAAGCGGACGACATATTTTTGGAAGAATCTTGTTTACTTTGCAATAGCAGATGAGATATTGAATACTTGATATTTAGATATTCGGTATTTTAAAATAACATTGGCGGTGGTTTTTCTACGGAAAAGCCACCGTTTTTTCATGCTTGCCTTCAAGAGTTTCTACTACAAATCCATTCTTGTCTATATTCCTTCAGAAAAATCAATAAACGCATAGATGTCCTTCAAAGAGATTTCTGCGTCAATTGAATAAATGGGAATACTCTCTTCTATTCCCGTTGCGTAAGAAATACGCCAAAGGTTTTCATACTACTGTACATTTTTAATCCAACCACAAAAGGCACAAAGAAAACAAAAGTAAAGAACTGAAATTCATCTATCTCTTTTGTGCCCTTTTGATACTTTTGTGGTTCAAAAATCATTTTGTACAGTAGTATGAAAGTTTTTTTTCTTCCCTGTAAAAGCCTTCAACCAAAGGTTGGTCTTGGGTAATCAAGATATACTCTTTGAATGAAGGAAGGAATTTGTAAAATCGAAATTTGTCTCCTCTATCGAAAGCAGCAGTACTAGATGATAAGACTTCAATAATCAATGAAGGATTCACTATCAAAACCATCGTGGTATTCATGTTTAACTTCCGATTTTTCTTCTAATTCTAAATAGTGCCTGAACGGGAAGGCACTAATATTTGATATTGAGTGAAATAAAGTGCTTTTTCGATTTGAATTATACAGTAGAAAATATTATCTTAGCAATTGAAATATTTGTATAACGCTAATTACG
>JAUHXA010000120.1 GCA_030427245.1 Bacteroidia bacterium
TGTACATGTTTAATTCAACCACAAAAGGCAGAAAGAAAACAAAAGTAAAGAACTGAAATTCAACAACGTCTTTTGTGCCCTTTTGATACTTTGTGGTTCAAAAAATGACATTTTATTACTCTAAGTGTATTCTATTAACCAGGTTCTCCATCACATATTCTTCCATATCTGCATGAAGGTCTTCTTCTCTTTCCTGCAAGTTGTGGAAATACCACATCATAATGATACTGAGAAACAAGGCAATCAAAGTGGTGTCAAATGCGACATACATATAAGCAGTCACTTGCCCCAATGCTTCGGAATCTCCCGCTACTTTATCAGCCACACCCAAAGCCTGTGCAATCCCCATAATCGTACCGATGAAACCAATAGAAGGCATTGCCCAAGCGAGGTATCGAATAATGGACTGTGCGCTTTCGGCTTTCGACATATTGATTTTGATTTGAGCTGAAACGATTCCCATAACATCTGAGATATTGCGATTGGCACGAAACTTTGTACTTGCCTTTTTGATTACATCCGTAATTAGTAATTTTCTTTCTTGCTCTTTTTCAATCATTTTGAGTTTGAGGTCGTTCACATCATTGGGTGAAAGTACCCATTGTTCCTTTTCGGGAAGCAAACCCATTTTGAGTCCCGCTTCTTCAAATTGAAGTCGGTGCATACGTGAGCGAATTTCAAAAACGCCCCAAAAGAAGGAGATAAAGGTGAAGAATTGTATGAGTCCACCTGGTAAACTGCCTCCCAGCATTTGAAAGATGCGCTGTATGGTAGATCCTGCAGGCACAATATTGAAGCCTGCTACCACAACGACCATTAAAATAAAGGAGAAAACCAATGCTAACAATAAATTTTTGGCTCGGGTAGTCATATAATATGGTTGGTTTGTTTTATTAAAATGTAATCACAAGTCACTAATTATGATATCATCGAATTGCGACAGTACTTGTAAAATCCGTTTCGATAACGCTGTGTGCTGCGGATTCGAGGTTGTCGGAATTGTCAATATTCTTAAAGACCAACTTAGTCGTACCTACCTGAATCGTATCGTTGTCTCTAAGATGAACGACATAGTTTTTGGGCAATCTTTCGGGACGACCATTGATGTAAGTTCCGTTGGTACTCGGATGCCCACGTCTAAGCTTGCCGTTATCGGTTAGTTCATAGTGAAATCTGTGTAGGTAGTCTTTCTTGATGGTAATGATGCTGTGAATCCGACTAACATATTCATCGTCTTCGACTCTGATGTCAACATGATGAGGGCCGTCAGGGCGACCAATCACATTTGCTCCTTCAAAAAGTTCGTAAGTGACAGGTAATCTGCCTTCTGTGTGAACGACCAACCAACCTGCGATGATTTTTCCGTCTTTTTCGGGATTGAGGTTCTTTTTGAGAATTACAGGTCCCGTAACCGTTTTTTGAACCGTTTCGTCGGGCTTCAATTTCTCCAGAACTTCTTCAATATCCTTTTGTTCTTCGGGAACATGGTCACGATACAAATCGTGAATCGTCACAGAGTCAGGAACTTCCTGCTTCAATTTTTCGATAATGATTTCTTCCTCAGGTTCTTCCTCCTGTTCCACATATTTATTGAGGGGATAGTTGCAGAATTTACATCTATATCGAGGAGCCACTACGGGCGTAGTCTTTTTACAATTGTAACATTGAACTTTTGCCATGAAAACTAATTTTGGACAAATATCATTTAAAATCTATAAATCTTCAAATAAATGCTCACTTATTCAACACATACTTCAACATCAACTCAATTACCAAACTTCGATCTTGCATTTTTGCTTCATTGAGTAGTTTGCGACCCAATACTTCATCATATGCTCCGCCACAATTTCCATTGTAGTACATATAGCCTAAATAAAACTTGGCTTCTGTATCAAAGGAAGGATATTCTTGATACTGGTCTAATATTTTGAAGCTTTCTTCGTAATTTCCCAACTTAAACAAATTTTTGCCAACATTTATTTCATTAGAGACTGATTTGTTGCTGAGAGGTCTAACAGCTCTTTTGACTTCCTTTACAGGAGGTTCTTTTTCCTTTTCCAAGTCTTTGGGAGGAGGGGTGATAGGAGTTGTTGTTTTTATTTTATTATTATTTGTCTTCTCAATTTTTGTAGTGGCATTATTGTCTTCAATATTTTTTGGGATTTTTAAATTGTCTAAGATTCTGGTTTTAGTTCCTTCATCTTCTTTGGGCTTTTTTTCTACCTTCGGTTTTTTAGTTTTGCCCTCCAATATTTCCAAAAGCTCAGTGGCATCCTTTGCTCGGTCAGCTGCCTTTTTGACCAAACATCTTCTGATGATGGTTCGATGGGGTTCTGCTACCCTGTCGTAGTCAATATTGAGGTCGTTGAAGAGGATGTTGTTGAGAATTTGCTCGTAGTTGATGCCTGCGGTTCGACTTCCAAAAGGCAAACTTTGAGAGTACAATTCATATATAATAATACCCATAGACCATAGGTCGACATTGGTTGCCAGTTTTTGGTTCAAACCAAACATGGCTGGAGCAAACTGTTCGGGGGCCATATATTCAACACTTCCCATGAGCTGGGAAGACATAGTAGCATCCTCAATATCAATGCGTTTACTGATTCCGAAATCCGCAATTTTAGCCGTCAGTTTTCCTCTTTTGTTTTTACTCAGCAGAATATTCTTAGGCTTCAAATCCCTGTGTGCAATGCCATTTTCATGCAGGTAAGCCAACCCTTCGAGAATGTCCTTGATGATAGAACTTACCATTTCGGGACTTCTTTGAACCTTAAAGTAGGTGCTGATGTCTCCCGCATTGGCATATTCCATAATTCCCACCTGAATTTGTTCCGTTTCTCCAATCGCATTGACAGACTCAATGATGTTGGCATCATAGTATCGAATTAAGTTGGGGTGAATCATGTCGTCCATTCGATTGATTTCACTGATAATGTCGTATTTATCCGACACATTTCCCTTATAAAACTTCAATGCAACATAGCGCTTGCGAACATTGTCATAAGCCTTATAAACTCTCGAAAACCCTCCTTTTCCGATAAAGTCTTTTTTGGAATCAAATGTATATCGTTCTCTGAATTTCATTTTAAATTATTTTCATTCACTACTTATTTTGCCTGCAATAACTGTTGTGATAAGTTGGTTTCCATAAAAATCATTCCAACAACAATCACCAACAACAATCCCAACCAAGCTGCAAGCGACCACCAAGCAAGATTCAGTGTTTGTCGTGCCTTTATGGGGTATTTTCCTTTCCACATAAAAAACAAACAAACACCAAGTAAAGGCGAAAGTACAATATTGCCAACAAATAACAAGCGTTTTTGGTCTTCATCTAAGCTAATTTGGCTATTTGCTATCGCATTTGTATGTTCCTTCACTTGCTGCAAGACCTCTTCTTTTCCGTCCAAGAGTGCCAATAATTCATCCGCATTTTGCGCTCTTTGATTTGCATTTTTGACCAAACACCATTGAATGATAGACCGATAGGGCTGGATGACCTCATTGAGTTCTTCACCCAAATCTTTTCGCATGATGTTGTACATCACCTGTTCGTGACTTTCGCCGTCGGTTCGACTACCAAAAGGCAAATCGCCTGTAAAAGTTTCAAATAAAATTACGCCCAAAGCCCACAAATCAATATTCGTTCCCAAAGTGCCTTTAATACCGTATTTTTCGGGATTGAATTGTTCAGGAGCCATGTATTCCATTGTTCCCAAAAGTTGTGAAGAAAGTTCTTTTTGTTCGGAGAGTTGTTTGGCCAGTCCAAAGTCTGCAATCTTACTGACCCAAGTTCCATCTTCTTCTTTGTTGATCAGTAAGTTTTGTGGTTTGATGTCTCTATGGACCATTCCGTGTTCGTGCAAATAGGCCAAGCCCTTCAAAATGCCTCCAATGGTTTTTTTGATGTCCGACATTGAAGGAAAAGTTTTCATGAAGTCGTTGAGATCTCCTGCATTGGCATATTCCATAATGCCTACTTGTAGTACATTGCTTGCATCATAGCCAGTAGGAACTTGGATTTGAACGGCATCATAGTAGCGAATCAGGTTGGGGTGATTAAGAGCCATTGCTCGTTTTATTTCAGCCAATACACTGTATTTGTGACCAAAATCGCCTCGATAAAATTTGAGGGCTACGGTGCGTTTCATCAAGACATCGTAGGCCTTATACACTTTCGCAAAGCCACCTTCTCCCAAAGTATCCGTTTCGGGATCATATTTGTATCGCTGTCTAAACTCCTTTAAGGTCATGTTTCTGTTTATTCCAAAGGAAAATACCTATTATAATAGCAAGAACTCCTAAAATGCGTATAATGTTCCATGCGGCATCGGCTGCAATACTTACATCAATTAAGGCATACAATAGAAAAGCAATGCTGAAATAATGAGCAATGATTTCAAACCATCTTATACGAGTAATAGATGCCAATAGGCTGATGAGTACAACGCCCAATCCAGCATATGGATAGAAACTGGCGAAAGGATGTGCTGCAAAATTGAAGTGTATTCCTTCAATGCCTGAATTTGTGTAATGGTGTATGAGTAGACTTTTTACCAAAAAATAAATCAGCACCAAGAATGAAAACAGATAGGCAGGAATTTCTGAACGCTGAATATCTCTAAAGAAAATCGTGAAAATATTGACCAAACCCATAGCCGCACAAAGAAGGGCGGGATAGATGATGTAATTACTCACAGGTGTTTCCCAACCAAAAATAGTTTTTTTGCTCTCAAAAAAAGCATACGCAATAAAGGCGGTAATAAAAGGGAGAATCATCGCTATGTTGAAGCGCTCTTTTTCGGAAACAGAAGAAGGTGATGAAGACTTGTTGTTTTGAATAATTTCGTTGTTTGGAGTCGAATTTTGGGCTGTGTTTTTAGGTTTTACCTCATTTTTTCCCTGCAATACACTCGTTCCTGTACCACTTTTTTCTACCATAGAATTGTAGGTCATGTTAGAATTTTCAAGGCGACGAGTAGAGCCATGTTCATAACTGTACATCAAATCAAAAAGCTGATCCACAGTTTGAGCACGTTTGCTTGCATCTCGAATCAAACATGCACGTACTACTTGACGAAAAGGCTCAGGGACTTTCTGGATTTCGGTTAGGTTTTTCTCCAAAATGTTTCGCATAATTTCATCCCGAGATACTCCCTGTTTGGTTTTGCCAAAAGGTGCAGAGCCAGTAAATGCCTCGTAAAGGATTGTTCCCAATGACCACAAATCCAAATTGGTATTCAATTGGTCGTTTTTGCCATATCGAACCACATTGAACTGCTCGGGTGCCATGTATTCGATAGATCCAATAATCATAGAAGAAGCTCCCGAACCGCCATCTTGAAGGACTTTACTAATACCAAAATCTGCAATTTTAGGGATAATTTCTCCACCTTCTTTTTGGATAAGTATGTTTTCGGGTTTCAAATCTCGGTGAATGATGCCATTGGAATGTAAATATCGAAGCCCTTCCATGATGCCGATGAAAATTTTTCGGAGGACTTCAAAACTGGGCTTTTTTCGGAGTAGATCCGTAAAATCACCTCCATTGATAAACTCCAATACGCCAATTTGAATTTTGTCTCCAAAGGCTGAACTATCCTCCAATTCGAAGGCATCGTAATAGCGCACCAAATTGGGATGATTGAGGTGTATCACCCGTTTGATTTCTCCAAACAGACTGTATTTTGCAGGAAGGTTGCCAGCGTATTTTTTGATCGCTACTTCCATGTCTAAGTTTGCGTCTCTTGCTCGATAGACTTTCCCAAAACCGCCTTGTCCTATTAGGTCTTTTTCGGGGTCAAATTCGTAGTTTTTACTAACCGTTATCATGATAGATGCTTGTGGTCTTGGTTCCAAAAAGACCTTAGTAGCTGAATTGTAATGTTTGATGCTGGTTTCCATGCCATTTTGGACTACAATTGAGCTGCCAAAGTTTAGTGTATGTGTTGCAATGCCAACGACCGTCCAATATAGGGAAAAAAATAATAATCATACGGTTAAATCTCCTTTACTCTCACATCAAAAAGTAAAAAGAAGGACTGCTATTAAATTTTTTTTAAAAAAAACTAAACAATGTTGTAACATTGATTGTAGATACGTTAAATTTGCAGTCGACATGAAAATCGAACAAGAAATACAACAACCTCACTTCAAAAGTGAACATCATAAGGCTCATATCAATATCCTTTTTACTGCTGCATGGCTCACCCAGCAAGTGACACAAGCCTTGAAGGAATATGGAATTTCTACACAGCAGTTCAATATTTTGAGGATACTCAAAGGGCAATATCCCAATGCAGTGACGGTCAAACTGCTGCGAAAGAGAATGATTGACAAAATGTCGAATGCTTCGAGGCTGGTCGAAAAACTGCGACAAAAAGAATTGGTGGAAAGAACCGAATGTCCAAAAGATAGGAGGAGAGTGGATATTGTATTGACAGATAAAGGGATGAGCCTTGTGAATTCGGCTACTGATGCGGTTAATGAGCAGTTGAAGCAGTATATGGAAAGCATTTCCATTGAAGAGGCTCAAATTATCAATGAGTTATTGGATAAGATGAGAGGAACATAAATCAACATAAAAAAATATTTTTTTCAAATAAACAAAATAATTTTCAAGATGAAAAACACATTTGTTTTCAACACATTAGTGACAGTTTTTGCCTTTTTTACTTTGTCTTTTACCACTCCTACGGATACTACTACTTACGAGGTAGATACAGAAGCGAGTGAAGTAATATGGAAAGGCTACAAAGTTACGGGTTCTCACGAAGGGACTATTGCAGTAAAAAGCGGTAACCTTGAATTTACAGAAGGACAATTGACAGGTGGTAGCTTTGAAATGGACATGACAAGCATTACTTGTACGGATTTGGAAGGTGAGTGGGCAGACAAATTGGTAGGGCACTTATCGTCTGATGATTTTTTTGGGGTGAAAAACTTTCCTACTGCTACCTTTGTGATTACCAATGTTGTATCAAGAGGACAAGAAGGAGATTACAAAGTCGTTGGTGATTTGACCATCAAAGAATCAACCAATTCTTTGAAGCTTCAAGCAATGGTTGTAGAAGGCGAAGATGGTGAAATAACTGTGACTACCGATGCTACAGTTGACCGATCAGAATACAATGTCAAATATGGTTCTGGAAGCTTTTTCGATGGATTGGGCGACAAAACTATTTACGACGAGTTTGATTTGAACATCAAATTGGTGGCAAATCAAAATTAAGACACAATTTATTCTGTCCAAAAAAACAAAAAATCGGATAACTGTTCATTCAGTTATCCGATTTTTTGTTTCATAGATAGAACTTTGTTTTTAGTACAATAACACGAATAAAGATAGGATAAACTAAAATCATTGGTGAAACATAATCCGCTCGCTTATAAAGCATTGCTTGAACCCCGATTAAAATACGGGACAAGTTTTGATTTTGAATTTGCCTAATTCTCCCAAATCATTCTTACTCACCAACCAAATCCAAAATCAACCTTGCAGCTTCTTTTGAAGCTCCTTCACCTCCCAATTTTTCGTACAATTGTTCGTAGTCTTTTTTTATAGTCAAATAGCGACTGCCATCGGGTAATATTTTTTGCAATTCTAACCGTAAATTTTTAGTGGTCAAATCCCCTTGAATCAACTCTTTCACCACCTCTTTTTCGCTCACCAAATTGACCAGTGATATAAACGGAACATCTACCAAACGCCTTGCAATCCAATACGATATCCAATTACCTTTGTAACAAACCACCTGAGGAACCCCAAACAACGCTGTTTCGAGTGTAGCCGTTCCCGAAGTCACCAAAGCCGCCTCTGCCAAATGTAAAAGTAAATACGTTTGGTTATTGATCACTTGCACTTCTTTTCCCCATGTAAAAGTCTCGTAAAAACTTTGGTTGAGCGAAGGCGCACCTGCAATGACAAATTGATAATCGGGAAAATGATCTATTGCTGACAACATTTCGGGCAATATGGTGCTGATTTCTTGTTGCCGACTGCCTGGTAAAAGGGCAATTATGGGTTTATTACTGGTTAAGCCCAAATCTGTGGGACGCAAGTCATCGAAGGCAACTTGTTTTTGAGCAACCACATCCAATAAAGGATGCCCAACAAAATCCACTTCCCAATCCCATTTTTCTGCAAAATAATTTTTTTCAAACGGCAAAATGACCATCATTCGATCGATGAGTTCCATCATTTTGGGAACTCTCGAACTGTGCCATGCCCATACCTGTGGTGAAATATAATAAACGATTGGAATGTTTGCTTTGTGTGCAAAGTCTGCAATTCGCAAATTGAAGCCAGGATAATCTATCAAAATCAAAACATCAGGGTGATAGTCCAAAATATCTTGTTTGCAAAAGCGAATATTGCCCAAAATGGTTCGAAGATTGAACAATACCGTTACGAAACCCATAAACGCCAAGTCTCGGTAATGCTTTACCAATTCACCACCTGCTGCCTCCATCAAATCACCTCCCCAACATCTAAAATCTGCACTTGCGTCTTGCTTTTTTAAGGCTTTTATCAGGTTAGAACCATGCAAATCACCCGAAGCTTCTCCTGCAATGATATAGTATTTCATGATTCAAAGATAAATAAGATTGGATGCAAAAACGCCTAAATTTTCAACATTGTGTTCAAAGTTTTAAATTATTCGGCATTTGTTGGTAGCTTTAGGGTTTGTTTTTAATTCACCCGAAATCAATTTTATAGATGGTGAAATCAAACCTTGAATTTGTATTATTAATATGATTTGGGACAAACTATTTGGCTGGGGAGACAAAGAGGTAGAACCTGATATTCGTTTTGGACGATACAGTGATGCCTACAAATCGGATGAGCAATATGTTTCATGGGATAAGTCGGTTGCAGCTTTTGATGAACAACGATACTTGGAATCATATCAGGCTTTTTTCGATTATCTAAGAGATGAAGGAGAAGACAATGTGACTTATGAGTTGAAGGATGGAGTCATTCATTTTTCGGTGATTCAAGGTTCTAAGAAAATCAATGGAACTGCAAGCAATGAACGAGTTGTATGTGAAACAAACATTGCGAAATACAGCAAATTGATAGTAGCTGTGATGCGTAAATTGGTAGAAATGAACTATGGCCTACATTACAGTCGTTTCGCCATCAACGACAACAAAATCTGTCTGAAATTTGATACAAGTGTATTGGATGGCTCTCCCGAGAAATTGTATTTTGCCTTGAAAGAGGTTGCTACACAAGCAGATAAGCAAGATGATTTGTTGGTAGGAGAATTTAAAAGCCTTCACTTGATGGGAGACGAACACGTTTCTTCTTTACCTACAACAGAGAAAAAGACCAAATACAAATTCCTTCAAAAATGGATAAAGGATGTCTTAAGTCGTTTGAAAACTTTAGATTCCAATAAGTATTCGACAGGCGCAGCCTATACCTTATTGTGTCTTACCTATCGAATAGATTATCTGTTGGCACCTGAAGGTCGGTTAATGGACAAGCTCGAAAAGATTCACAAAGAGTATTTTGCCAATGCAGACGACTCTGCAAATCGCAAAAACGAAAAGATAAACAAGATTTTTGAGGACATATTAAAAATTGAAGAAGAATCAATTGAGAAAGATTTGTACCGTATCAAATCTACCTTTGGCATTACAGCCCCAACTGCTCCTATGCAAATTGCCAATCTCATCAACAGCGAAATACCAAGCATCAATTTGTATTTGGAAAGCAAACAAGACGATATCGCTGTCAATATTTTGGAATACATCGCTCAATATTGCCTCTTTTACTATGGCGTACCTCGCCCGACAAGAGCCTTGTTGCACTTATTGATACGCACGATTCATTCGGATTACTTTTCAGAATTGGGTTTTTCCAAAAACTATTACAATGCGGCTACCAAAGAATTTGATGTAAAAGCAATTCGCAAAAAAATAAACGCCATCAACCAAGATGCACGCAAAAGGTTTCCACACTTCAAAGTCTATACCAACCAATTGAAATATACTTCACTTGTAGATTTCTTAGTTTCGCTACTGCGTCAAATACAACAACTTAAATACGATAGACAGCCTTTATGAAAGATGTAATCGAACAGTTTCGGGATGTAATCATCCAAATTTCCACACCCTATGGAAACGGAACAGGGTTTTACTTAAAAACACACAATCTGATTGTCACCAATCACCATGTCGTAAAAGAAAGTCCTGATGTGGTCATTGCAGGTAAATTGCTACCCAAAACCATTCAGCCAGTCTTGTTCAAAGACCCTGCTTACGATTTGGCATTCATACAAGTACCCCAGTCGGATATCGATATGCCGAGCGTAGAGATAGCAACGGAAAATGAACTTAAAGAAGGCAATGCTATTATTGCCATAGGACATCCCTATGGATTAAAATATACGGCTACACAAGGGATAGTCTCTAAAGCTGCAAGGCTGTACAACAATGTAAATTACGTCCAGATAGATGCGGCAATCAATCCTGGTAATAGTGGAGGCCCACTGGTAAACGAGAAAGGCATGATAGTCGGGGTGAACACCTTTATCATACAAGGAGGAAACAATTTGGGTTTTGCCCTGCCGACTAACTATCTTATGGAATCCATTAAGGACTACCAACAGTATCATGGGAGCCGAGCTGTGAGATGTAGTTCTTGCTTCAATCTTTCAGAACGTGCCGAAATAGAAGACAATTATTGCCCACACTGTGGCAATCGGATTGGCTTTGAGGAAGCTGCTTATACTCCTTCTGGAACCGCCAAAAAAATAGAAAACATCATCAACGAATTAGGCAAAGATGTGGACTTGTCGAGGAGAGGTCCCAATCAATGGGAAATCGAAGAAGGCAGTGCCATTGTACGCCTTTCTTACTCCGAAAATACGGGATTTATTATTGGGGATGCGCATCTTTGTCGCTTACCTCGAAAAAACATCGGTAACCTGTACAAATTCTTATTGAAGGAAAACTATACGCTTGAAGATTTGGTTTTCAGTGTACATCAACAAGATATTATCTTATCATTTATCATTTCAGAGCGCTATTTTTCGAGAGAAACAGCTAAAAAAGTATTTGGCAACCTATTTGAAAAGGCGGATCATTATGATGATATTTTAGTGGAGGAATATGGAGCGATTTGGAAGCGGCAAGAAGACTGATAGAATGTTAAAAAACAACTTCAATAATCAAACTCAAGATTCACCTTTGAATAGAACGGATATAAATAACTACATGAATAAACTATTAATTGGGAGTGCTTTAGTATGGATAATGATTGTTTTGGTGGCTTGCAGTGAAATAGCACCACCAACCCCTTCAAATCCAGCCATCAACAAATATTTCAGTCTAAAGCAGTTTTTTGACACTGAAATACAGAGCCTGCAATCCCAACAAATCGTTCTACACAAATTTGCAACTCTGAATGGTGAAACCGAAAAAAAGGCATTGTCTGAAATAGACTGGAAAACCGAATTTACCCCATTTATCAATTCTGACATCAACAAACCTGCTTGGAAAGATAGCTATCGAATAGACAGCACTGCAAGTCAGTTTGGAGAATTAAAAATTGTTTATACGGCAAACAATCCAGATTTGCGAACACAAGAAAT
>JAUHXA010000121.1 GCA_030427245.1 Bacteroidia bacterium
AGTAGTATGTTTCTGCATATTGTAATGAATACGGCATCCATTGGAGAGTCTTTATGCCTTTTGCAGATTGAAGAAAAAATAAACAGCTAAGCAACCTTTTACTGCAAAGGCGCACCACTATCAGTGAAGCAAACAAAAAGGGAGCGAGCAGTTTTTTGAAGAAAAAATAAAATACCAAGCAACCTTTCACTACAAAAGTGCACCACTATCAGTGCAAATCAACAGGAACACAGCCAGTAAATTTTCAACACGAAACCAAGTTAATTCAATCATTATCAAATTTTTGAACTCACTAAAAATACGTCTATAACTAAAAAAATACACTCAAAATTTAATCGAGTTGCAACATCGTTTAGAATGAAACAAATCATTTTTCAATTCTTAAACAATTCATCAAAATGAAACAATCTATTTTAATTTTTATCAGTATTCTGACCTTAGGATTTTTCACTGCCTGTCAACAAGACGAAATCCTCACCGAAGAAGCGACGCTGACTGCGGAAGTCTATGAAGCCTCTAAAACGGGCGATGATGTAGAAGCAACGGATCTTCCAGAAGCAGTGACCACCTACATTGCAGATAATTACCCTGAATCCACCATCGAACGGGCCAAAGCGACCGACAAAGGTTATGGGGTTAAATTGGACACAGGTGAATTTTTGGTATTCGACTTAGCAGGTACTTTTGTTGGTGAACACACAGGGAATGGTCATGGTGGACATGGCAAACCTGGCGGGCATGGTAAACCCGATGGAGGTGGACATGGAACAGAAATTGACATAAGCGAGCTACCTTCTACTGTAACCGACTATATTGCAGCCAACTATCCTGATGCCACTATTGAGGGGGCAAGACAAAGCGACAAAGGTTATGGTGTCAAATTGGATAGTGGAGTGACAGTAATTTTTGATGCGGAAGGAAACTTCGTAATTGAGAGAACAGGTAAGCCACATGACGGTGGTCATGGGACAGAAATTGACATAAGCGAGCTACCTTCTACTGTAACCGACTATATTACAGCCAATTATCCTGATGCCACTATTGAGGGGGCAAGACAAAGCGACAAAGGTTATGGTGTCAAATTGGATAGTGGAGTGACAGTAATTTTTGATGCGGAAGGAAACTTCGTAATTGAGAGAACAGGTAAGCCACATGACGGTGGTCATGGGACAGAAATTGACATAAGCGAGCTACCTTCTACTGTAACCGACTATATTACAGCCAATTATCCTGATGCCACTATTGAAAGAGCAAGACAAAGCGACAAAGGTTATGGTGTCAAATTGGACAGTGGGATTGTGGTAATTTTTGATGCAGAGGGAAATTTTGTAGCTGAAAGAGAAGGTCATGGCGGTTAAGCGCTGTGCTTCGTAACAAGATAATTAACATTAATATTTTATAGCATAGCGAGGAACATAAACTCCACATTACCTAAGTTTGGGTTGTGGAGTTTTTTTATTGTTTTACCACTCCCTCCAATCTTCCGTAATATCATCATCACGGTCATTATTATATTAAAATAATAGATTACCTGCAACTCGCCTTGCTTTCATAATAAGCCTGTGGAATCTTCAGTTGATAAGCAATGTCAAAATCTGCACAACCTCTATAGGTTTCATTGTTACCAATAAATGCCAAGCCTCGATAGTAATACGCCATGCCATCGGTAGGCTTCAATTCAATGACCATTGTAAAATCGCTAATCGCTTCATCATATCGTTGTTGCAAACTTTTAGCAATGCCTCTCCCTTTAATGGCTGCCACAAAATAGTCGTTCAAGTCCAAAACTCGATTGAAATCTACAACGGCTGCCGAATAATCTTTGGTGAGTGTATGAGCGGAACCTCTTGCCTGCAATGCCAAGAGATAGTCAGGTTTTTGGGCAATCGCTTGATTCAAATACTCTAAAGACTGCTTGAATTTCCCCAATTTCATCAATGTTGCGCCAATGTTGTATTGAAGGGTGACATCATCATTCTGCACTGAAAGGGCTTTTTTCAAGTCCTTTAATCCTTTTTTGAAGTTGTCCAATTCGACATAGGCATTGCCCCGCATTTGAAGTAGTTCTTTGTTGTAGGGATCTTTTTTGATACTTTTACTCAGCAATTTCACCGCCGATTCATAATCTTTACCTCTAAGCTTCAGCATTGCCTGATTGTAGTAATACTTCACATCTTCTTGTGATTTAAAATCCAAGTTTTTGCGAGTATCCACAACTTCCACAGGAGGTGAAATCGTGACATCATACAATACGTCCATATCAACCGAAATCACATCTGGATTGTTGGAAGTAGGAGTTGTTTCGGAAACCTTTTTCCCATCGTTTTTCAATGCCTCTTTCCTTTTCTTTTTATTGGCTTTCTGTTTTTCTTTTAGCATCTTCCTTTGATTTTCTTCAAACGAATCTTCTTCTTCACCAACAGGAGAGGACATTGTTTCGCTGCCATATACTTCAAAGGTGCTTTTATTCAAAGTACTCTTTTTGTTCTTCTTGTCGTTTTGTGCGGATAGATTTATTGAAGTAAAAAAGAGTAGAAAACAAGAGGCGAGTATCCAGTATTTCCGAAAAAATAAAGTATGCATATTCAACTGTACTATTTTATTTACACTTGTCATGGCGTTATTTTTTGAATCCCGAGGTTTCGGGACAAGTTTTTTAATTTATACTTTGAGTTTGTGCGTTTAGTAACGGTAAAAAATAACTCCCCGTTTTCTTTTGCTAACATACCCTACCTCCCACCGAGAAATCGGGGCAGGCTTTTCAAAAGAGAAATATTGGTCGAGGAGTTATTTTTTCTTTTTTACTTAATCATCTAAATATCACTTCCTTGATAAATTCCTCTCCGACTTCCTCATTCATCAATTGTACAATTTTTTCCTTTGCATAAAAAAGTTCTTGTGCCAAAGGAGCAGAATTGATTTTGAGGTACAAAATATTTCTGCGGACTCCTACAAAGTCGGTTCGGTTGGCAATCGCTCCACCCATAATGCGAGGCCAAGCAGCCACTACCTTTGCTTCGTTTACCTTCGTCCTTATTTGATAGGTGTCAAGCATCTGGTTGAGTACCTCTTTGAGACTTTGTTGGTTGTCTTTTCTTCGCATATTGTTGTATTGTTGTATTGTTGTATTGTTGTATTGTTGTACGAAATTATTTATTCTTGAAAATGTTTCCTTTATGAGGAAATTCAGCCATTCAGCCATTCAGCCATTCCACCACCCCATCTTCAATTTTGAAAATCTTTGGATTTACTTCAAAATTATCAAAAATTTGCCTCATTCTCTCCAATTGTGTGTCAGAAATAAAAATTTGTCCAAAATGTTCACCCATAACGGTTTCGATTAGTTGTGTAGTACGCAGTTCATCGAGCTTATCAAAAATATCGTCGAGAAGTAGAATGGGGAGTATGTTTTTGTGTTGTCGAATGAGTTGGTAAATCGCCAGTTTGAGGGCAATTAAGAAAGATTTTTGTTGCCCCTGAGAGCCATATTTTTTCAAAGGATAGCCATTGATTTCAAATACCCAATCATCTCGGTGAATCCCTTCAGTTGTTCGTTGTGCCGAACGATCTTGATAGAGGTTACTTTGAAGTAAATCTGCAAAAGACTGCTGCTTCAATACCGACTTATACCTGCAATTGACCCGTTCTTTGCCTGAGCTGATGCGTTCGTAATATTCCTGCAAAAGCGGCAATAATAGGGCGGTTTGGGCAATTCGATTTTCGTGAATCTGTGTTCCGAGTGGCACTAATTGTTGATTGTAGGTTTCGAGAAGCGTTGCATTAAATGTTCGTCTTTCATGAAATTGCTTCAATAGGCTGTTTCGCTGCTGAATGACTTTATTGTAGCTAATGAGGGCATCTAAGTAACTTTGGTCTAACTGTGACAAAGTACCATCTATCAACTTTCGCCGCCCCTCACTGCTGCCTTTGATGAGTTGCATATCGTCGGGAGCAACAAATACTAAGGGCAATAAGCCAATGTGTTCGGATAGTCTTTTGTAGGGAATATCGTTGCGGATGATGCTTTTTTTGCGGTGTGTAGCTATTTTGGCTACAATGTTTTCGGTTTGCTTGGTTTGCAGCATCTCAAAGATGCCATCTAATCGAAAGTAATTTTGTTCGTGACGAATGTTTTGAAGTTCATTGCTACTGAAATAACTTTTGCAGAAACAGAGATAATAAATCGCATCGAGCAGATTGGTTTTTCCTGCCCCATTGTGTCCAACAGTTAGGTTCAGCTTTTCACCAAATGTGATTTTGCTTTGGACATAGTTTTTGAAGTTGGCAATATGGAGTTCTTTTAAATACACAGTCTGCAAAGGTAAGGATTAGAATTGGACTTTAAATTCCAAAAATGATAATTAGGATAGGTTCTATGTTTCATTTTTTTGTCATAATTGTTTCTTTTTGTCATAATATCGTCATAAATAAATCATTTCTAACTTTTTAAATTACAATGGCATACAAGTTGCTTTTATAGAGGTAATCCACCCAAACAAAACTTTTTATTGAGAAAAACGCTGAGTTAATCCATTCTTTTCATTTTAAAACGAGGTTAATTCAAGTATCCCTTGAAGTGACTAAGTTCACCCAATCCATTTAAAACAATTCAATTATTGAAAACAAGCCCAAGCCCAGCAAAAAGAACAAAGCCAAGTGAGTTATCACTTGGCTTTTTGTTTTTACTTTTTCTCTTCAAAAAATCCTGTACTCAGATTTTTCCGCACATTGTTCCAACTAAAATAACGTCCATTCATCACCACATACACGCCATGCGGCAAACTTTGAGCAAAGGCTAATGCACTTCCCAAGTTGAAAAATCCATCTGAAGACATTCCAAATTGGTAGGGAATCATTGCTCCTGTCAAGACAATGGTTTTGGGAATTTTTTCGGCTGCAATTGTGGCTGCGGTCAAGTGCATGGTATCCGTTCCATGGGTGATAACGATTTGAGTTTCTTCTGCCTTTTTGCAATTATAGGCAATCATTTCCCTGTCAGATTCCACCATATCCAGACTGTCAATCATCATCAATGTACGAATATCAATATCTAAATTACATCTTCCCCGCTCAAACATTTCGAGTAGGTGTGTATCTTTGAAATACAATTTTCCTGTTATCATGTTGTACTCTTTGTCAAAAGTACCGCCTGTTACAAAAACTCTGATGGCCATATTTTATACACTATTTTTTTGCAATATAGTGAAACTATGAACTACTTGAAAAAGTAAAAACAGTTATTTGTGGATTTATCACATTCTGCTTAGCTTTAGCGATTCAAACCAATCACTAAAAAATGAACATTGCATTCTTTGATTCAGGCGTGGGAGGCATTAGTGTTTTGAAGGAAGCACTCACACTTTTACCCAATGAAAATTACCTCTATTTTGCTGACTCCAAAAATGCCCCTTATGGAGTCAAAAGCAGTGAACATATTCGTGCCTTGATATTGGATGCTGTCGATTTTTTGGTACAACAAAACATCAAAGCCCTTGTTGTTGCCTGCAATACAGGAACAAGTGTGGCTATCAAAGACTTACGTAAAAAATACGATTTCCCAATTATTGGTATGGAACCTGCCATTAAACCTGCCTTGTTAAATAACCTCAACAAAAAGGTTTTGGTTTTTGCGACGGAACGTACCCTTTTGGAAGACAAATTTCATTCGTTGGTCAATCGCTTAGAAGCCAAACATCGGGTAGATTATTTGCCTTTGCAGGAATTGGTAATGTGTGCCGAAAAACTGGATTTTAAGGAATCCATAATTTTGCCCTATCTCCACCAAAAATTGAAGGATATTGATTGGAGCGAATACAGCAGCATTGTTTTGGGTTGTACCCACTTTATTTACTTCTATCCCCATTTTTTGAAAGTCATTCCAAAAGACATCACCATTTTTGATGGTAACAAAGGCACTGTTAAGCAATTGCAGAAAAAATTGAAGGATATTGAAGCGAATGAGCAAAATATTCCAAATGAAATCGAATACTACATTTCAAAAGAGAAAACGGATGTAAAATTATTAACAAGGTATTTACAGCTATTGGGTTGAATCAATAATTCTTCCCATCAAAAAATACCATCGTTTCCCCATTCAAAACCTGATACAGCACCACACGACCCATTACCTGAAAATTCTCAATGATTCTATCCGAAATCTCTGTCTTTTTACCCTCATAAAAACCTTTCAAACGACCATCCAAATCCGTATAAACCACAATTCCTTCAAACATTTGAATGCGCTTGGGAGTATAGGCTTCTAGTGTAGTATCTTTCCCCTTGTAGAAAACGTGGAGAAAACCTCGGTCGTCCACATACATTAGTGTGTTGTCAACAATTCGGTATTGTTTGGGTGGAAAAGGCAGCAACTCACGGGTTTCTCCATCCCAATAAACTTTAAAGTAACCCTCATCTGTCACAAAAGCAGTTATGTTGTTTCCTACTCGATAGCTTTGAGGGACATAAAAACTGCTCAATTCGTGGGTTTCTCCCGCATCATAGACCATAAAGTCATTGAAGGGCGTGAGGTAGACCGCAAAATTATTGCCGACCACATAGTCATTTGGGGTTCTATCTGCCAACACTTCGATTTCTCCTTTGTGAAAAAGGTAAAACATTTCGCTTTCGGTTGTATAACCTACGCTGTTGTCGCCCACTTTGAAGTTGATTAAGGGTTCGTTGCTGACTTCCTCTGTTTTTCCATCATAATAGACTTTGAGGTATCTATCAAAATCTTTGAAGGCAAACACGCTGTCTCCCAAGGCATATTCGATGTCAAAGCCCAAAGCTACTTTGTGCCTTTGTTCATCGTGAATGATTTGTAGTCCACCGCCTGATTGTTGGTTGAATAGGAAATAGTTAGTGGGCATATAGGAATTGTTCACTGTGTATTCAAGCAGCTCGGTTTCCCCATTCTTATAGAAAATCATTTCGTTTCGACCATTCACATATACCAAATAATCACCTCCCAATCGCACATCTCTCGCAGGAATGTGGTCTATTTTGTGAAATTCGCCATCGTCAAACACCCAAAATTGGTTTCTTTTGTCGTGATAGAAGGCGAGGTTTTGTGCAAAGGTTGAAGTAATTTGCGCGAAACAAACAGAGAACAGCAGTAATCGGAAAAAAATCATTTGTTTTCGTTATTTTTGTGCTTTTTATAATTATCTATTTTAGATACCTACAGAAAAGAAAGGTTAAACCTTCTTTTTTTGTAATACTTTCGTCATAAAACACATTTTTTATGGGGGTATAACATCCAAAGTGCATCTTAATGGGTATATACTCTAAAAGTGGTAAGAAAATTGTTTATAGAAAGTTGTGTTTATATAAACTTTTATTTATTGGTTGGGTCTAATTATTATCCCACTTTCTAATATAATTTTTATTTTAGTTTTTCATCAAAATATTTCTATGTAATCTGATTTTTAATCTTTTAACACACCATCATGAAACCAATTTTTACATTCTTTCTTTTTATTACTTTGCTTTTTGTAAATGATTTGTTGGGTAATCATTCCCCCTCATATTTTTTCCCTGCTGCGAATGTAGAGAATGTTTCTGATGTCACCTATTCCTCCTCTGTTTCCCCTAGTCCTGCACATGATTTTGCGACCATCAAATTTCACAATCCCCAACAAAAAGAACACCAAATTGAAGTGTTTGATTTGATTGGCAACAAGGTACAATTTCTTCCTAAAGTCTATAAAAATGAAGCCTTAGTTGATGTTTCCAATCTGGATTCAGGCTTTTACCTTTATTTCATTCTTCACAACAACAAACGAGTTTCTTCGGGTAGAATTGTCGTTCGATAAAAGTAAAAATACTTCTAATCGATTTCTCATTTTCCATCCTTTCATTTTTCATTCCTTCCTTACACAACGTTTCCTTCTCCAAAATCGTTTGAGTAGGTGATGTGAATATTACCGATTCCATCAATGGTTGCAAACTATTACAGCTTAATACAGGGCTTTTCCTTATCTTGCAGCCTCTTTTTCAAAAACAGTGAATACAATATGAATAGATTTTGGATGTGTTTAATCCTTTTCGCTACTTGGACAACAATGATACAAGCACAAGAGGTGGAATGGCTGACACAAGCAGGTGGACTGAAGTACGACTCAGGAATGGATATAAGTTTGGATAGTGATCACAACAGCCTTGTAGTGGGTGTTTTTTCTGACACCCTTCAATTAGCAGACAAAGAATTGGCAGCCCTCGGCGGAACAGATTTGTTTATCGCCAAATATGATGCAGTTGGTACATTGCAGTGGGCAAATCAAGCTGGAAGTCCAGCCAATGATGAAGCTTTTGGAGTAGCAACGGATGCAGTTGGCAGTGTGTATGTTACGGGTTCGTTTAGAGATACCATTGATTTTTCAGGCAATATGTTGCAAGCAGCAGGTTTATTTGATGATGATGTTTTCATTGCCAAATACTTAGCAGATGGTAGTTTGGAATGGGTCAGACAGTTGGGAGGTGCAGGCAGTGACATTGCTTACGACATTGCAGTAGATACGGATGGAAATGCTTATATCACAGGTCGTTTTGCCGAGCGTTTTACTGCCCCTGCAAATGACAATGGTGCTCCCTTTACCTTTGTGTCGAAGGGGATTTTCGACATTTTTGTAGCCAAATACAATACAGACGGGCAGCGAATGTGGATTCGTCAATATGGTGGAGAAAACTACGACAGCGCACAAGCGATTGCAATAGATGAGAATAACAATTATTATTTGACAGGTTTCTTCAACGGTGTTTTAGAATTAGAAGGCAACTCCTTAATGTCGAATGGAGACTTCGATGTTTTTGCTGCAAAATTTGACGAAAGTGGCACATTGCAGTGGGCAAATCAGGCAGGAGGAGCTTACAGCGACTTGGGGACTTCTATTGACTTAGACGCAAATGGAAATACTTACCTGACAGGCTCTTATGAAGACACTGCTTTTTTTGGAACAGAATCCATCATGGCTATTGGGAGCACTGATTTTTTCCTCACCAAATGGGATGCAAGTGGGGAGATTCAATGGGTTCGTCATGGAGGCGGAGATGGTGCGGATATCGGCTTGGGGGTAGCAACTGACGCAAATGGGAACAGTCATGTGACAGGTTCATTCAGTCAAATGTTTGTTATTGGAGAAGATACAACCTCAGTAGATTCAACCAATACCGCAGCGATTTTTTTGCTGCAATACAATACGGAAGGAGCTCTTCAACAAAAAACTCATTCGACAGGTGAAAGTTACGATGAAGGAACGGCTATTGCGATAGATGAGGAAAGCAATTGCTATTTAACAGGCAGTTTTTCGAGGAATCTAAACATTGGTGGAAACAGTCTTCAATCCAATGGAAATAGTGATCTGTTTGTTGCCAAAATCAAAGGTAATTTTACAGACATTGATAAGCAAGCTATTGTTAAGCAACATTTTCTAAAAATACACCCGAATCCAACGGAACATCAGCTTTTTATTGAATTTGAAGCAGAAAAACAAGAGTTGTATGTACTTCAATTATTGGATTATGCAGGAAGGATTGTTTACGAAAACGTTTTTGAAAATACACAGGGCATACATACACAAACTTTGGATGTAAGTGCTTTTGCGAAAGGAATGTATATTCTTCAATTGAAGTCTAACAATGTTCGGGTGAGTGAGAAATTGGTGGTGAGATAACAATTCAATATTTCCTATTCATAATAACCTGATAAATAATTGCATCCCTGCCATTGAATTTAAAATCTTTTCTTTTTGCCGACTGCTTTTCCCCATAAATTTTGTTAACATCATCCAATTGTTTTTGGTCTTTGATGATTACCTTCTCTCGTTGTAAATTCACTGAGGATAAGAAGCTATCTCGCTCACTTGCACGTTCTTTTTTCAAGAGTTCGTATTCCTCTACTGCTGATAGCTGCTTTCCTTTGGCAGCTTCCTCCTTTCGTTCTTTTTCGAGACGTTGATTGAATTCTTCGGTAGGCGACAATTCCTTTTCTCTTCCTTTCTGTGTATCATCCCCATCAATGTTGATTTTTCTGCGTTCTTTTTCTCGATAGCTACTCGCTTGTGGAATTTCTCTAAGCTCCTGTGAAAACGGTTTTCGACTATCTTTCAGTGACTTATCATCCGCTCTCTTCGCATCAACAGGTGCAGCAATGGGTTCAGCTTCTTCTTCTGCTGCTACTACTTGCTCAGCTTTTTTGTTGGGATTCAAATATTCTTCCAACATTTCTTCAATGCTCTTCTCGCCTACCTCCGGTTGTCCCTCCCAGTCCTCTACTACCTTTTTGTCTTCGCTTTCTTTCTGCACACTTTGATAAATGCTGTAAACGATATAGATGATGAATACAATAAAATACAGTAGTTGTTCCATATATAATGAAAATAATAGTGGGAATAAAAAAACCTCTCCTCCTAAGTATCAATTCCTAAAATAAGCATAAAGTTCCGCCAACTTGGATTTCAAGTCTTTGCGGTGAATGATTAGGTCGAGAAAACCGTGTTCCAACAAAAATTCGGAAGTCTGAAAGCCTTCTGGTAAGTCTCTCTTGATTGTTTCTTTGATAACCCTCGGCCCTGCAAAGCCAATCAATGCTTTGGGTTCTGCCAAGTTCAAATCTCCTAACATCGCAAAGGAAGCTGAAACGCCCCCCGTTGTCGGATCGGTCATTAAGGAGAAATAGGGTAATTTGGCCTCGGCTAATAAGGTGAGTCTGGCAGAAGTTTTCGCCATTTGCATGAGTGAAAGCGCAGATTCCATCATCCTTGCGCCGCCTGACTTGGAGATAATCAAAAAGGGCATATTGTTTTCGATGCTGTAATCTATTGCTTTGGCAATACGTTCTCCTACTACCGAACCCATTGAACCACCAATGAATGTGAAATCCATGGCTGCAATGACCAATGAATATCCTTCCAATTTTCCGACAGCTACTTGAATCGCATCGTCCAAACCTGACTTGCGTTTGGTTTGTTTCAATCTCACCTTGTAACTTTTTTTATCCGAAAAACCCAATACGTCATAGGGTTGAATTTCAGAAAACAAGGTCTCATATTGTTCGTGGTCGAAAATGATACTGAAATATTCTTTTGAGCCTATTCGAGCATGATAATCACAGTGTTCGCAAACATACAGATTTTCACGATGTTGTCGCATTGCCATCGTTTTTTTACAGTCCGTACACTTGTACCAAACACCATCGGGTGCTTCTTTTTTTTCGGCTGTTTTTGTTGTGATACCTTCTTTAACGCGTTTGAACCAACTCATACGTTTATTTTAGGATTAGTGGATAAATGTGGAGTTACCTGTTAGCTTACAAAAGTAAGCAAAATTCAGGAGTTGGTCAAGGTGAAAAAAATCAAATACAAAATTCAAACACAAATTCAAAAATCATCTGATTCCTAGTTGGTAAAACAATTTGCCTACTGCAAAGTGTTAGAAATAAAAAGACA
>JAUHXA010000122.1 GCA_030427245.1 Bacteroidia bacterium
ATGACTGAACTTCAACCGATTCACATTAAAATATTGAAACTTTTGGATATTGAGCCGAAGGTTTACCTGAATTTAGCACATCATATCCAAATGTTTTTTTCTCAGAATCAAGTTACCGAAACATAAGCTTTAATCAGCTTCATCAGAATAGTAGGAGTTCCTGTTTCAAACCAATAATTTTTAAATTTTAAGTCCTTGAAAACATTTACAATAGAAAAAGGATTGAATACCTTGTTTTTTCCATCCCATGAATATCCATTGTACCAATGCGCCATGTTTCCTAATAATTCATTTTCAGTAATTCCTTCTTGTTGAGCAAATTGGTGTATATAAGGCTTGAAATATGTTCGCAAATCTTCTGACGTAAAGCCAACAATGCTGTTGAATTGCTTCAATAAACTCACATCTTTCATGAGGTTGATTACTGAGAAGATAGACATTTTGGCAAACTTGGAAATGCCCGTCAAAAACACAAATTTAATTTCATTGTTTCGAGCTTTCAAGATGCTGTAAAAATCTCGTAAAGAGTTTTGATACTCAGTCGCTAATGCCAAATCTGTAATGTGTCGAGCAATCGGGGCATCGTATTCATCAATCAAAATCACTACCTCTTTGCCCGTTTTTTCGTAAATACCAAGAATCAATTCCCGTATTTTTCCCGCATAGTGACTCGAAAGGGTCGAGATTTCATATAATTTTTCATACTTTTCAACAACTATGGACATCTGCTCCTCAAAAACATCTAAATTTTTATACAGTATATCTCCAAAATCAATGCGAATCACAGGATATTCTTTCCATTCCACTTTATCTTCAATCCACAAACCTTTGAAGAGTTTTTTTTTGCCTTGAAAAAATGCCTCTAAAGTGCTAATCAATAATGATTTACCGAATCTGCGTGGACGAGATAAAAATACATATGAGCTATAATTGATTAAATCGTACATTTCTTTGGTTCTATCCACATAGATATAGCCTTCTTCAATTATTCGCTGAAAACTTGATTTAGATAAAGGTAATTTTTTCATAAACTTCAATTGGGTTCAAACTCTACTATATGAATGAAGAAGTGAAGATAAATGTTTTTTGCAAACTTAGGCTTTAGAAGTTTCTACTTCAGGGACAACATCAATCGTACTGTATCCTCCACTCAAACGCCTCACTTGCACCTGTGTAGCAATCCGTTCCTTCAGTGCTTCAACGTGTGAAATGATTCCAATTGTTTTGCCCGAAGACTGTAGATTCTCGAGGGTCGTCATAGCGATGTCGAGTGTATTGCTGTCGAGTGTACCAAAACCTTCATCAATAAACAGCGACTCGATTTGCGCCTTTCGTCCTGCCAAATCCGATAAACCCAATGCCAGCGACAAACTCACCAAAAAGCTTTCACCACCCGACAAAGTACGCATCGAACGAAGCGTGTCTGCTTGATAAACATCCATGATTTCCAACTCCAATTCCGACTTGTCGTCTTCTTTGTTTTTCTGAATGAGGTAGCGAGGGTTCAATTTTTGGAGGTGAACATTGGCCAGTTGTACGAGTTTGGCGAGAGTCAAACCTTGCGCAAATTTGCGGAATTTGTCGCCTTTGGCAGAACCAATTAACTCATTCAAGGTTTCCCAACGTTTCCATTCTTTGGTCTGTTCTTCAATCCTTTGGTTCAAGGCAAAAAACTTAATCTGCAATTTTTCGTCTTCCTCCAACTGGGATTTGATGCGTCCAATCTCTTGGTTGAGCGATTCTTCTTCTTGTTTTTTGCTAAGCTTCAATTCCTCGATTTGCAGCTTATCTAAATCGGTCAGAGCTTTGGCTTGTTCCGTTTGTAGCGCCTGTTGATTGTCTACCAAAGACTTGTTCCATTCTGTTTCTTCCTTTTCGACTTGTTTTTGTTGGGCTTCAATGCGACCTACTTCTGACGGATTCAAAATGCCTTCTTCCAAAGCCAAAATCGTTGCGAAACCAGTCGTTTGAAGTTCTTCTTTGAAGTTCGTCTCAAAGGTTTCTAAGTGTTCGCTGTCCCTTTGTTGGTTGAAGCGAAGTACTTCCAAAAGGTCTTTTTTACTCTGCAATTCGGTGTGTTTGTCGTTGTAAATCTGTTGCTGAGTTTCGAGAATGAGTTGCTGTTGTTCAATGATTTGTCGCAATCGGGTGCGTTCTTTTTTGGCATCTTTTAGCATAAAAGTTGCGGTCAATCGAGCCTTTGAGTTTTCTAAGGCAGTTACCTCATTTTGCAGTCCAGTTCGCTCGACCTCAACGGCTACTCGCTGGCGATTTTTCTCCAAAAATACTTCCCTTGCCGTGTTTAATTTTGACTTGTAAGATTCTAAATTTTCCTTCAATCCATCTCGATTCGTCATTTTCGATTGGTATTCCTCCAAGCGTTTTTCAAGTCCTCCAATGATTCGCTTGTGATTGGATTCGGTTTGAAGGCTTGTTTGGTATTTCTGCAAGGTCCGTTCTACAATCTGTTGACGTTCTTGACTTTGTTGTTCGATTTCTTTCAGTTTTGCAGTTGCTTCTTCTGATTCCTTGCCCAGTCGCTCCCAGTTTTCCTTCGCTTTTTCCCATTCGTTACGGGCATCTTTGAGTGCATCGGTGTAGTTTTGAACCGATTTTTGAAGCTCATTGATTTGATTTTCACGCTCTTTTACGGAGGCTAATTCCTTCTTGGTATTGTCCATCAATTGTTGCTGATGCTTCTTAGCGGTTTCGATTGGGACGACACTTTTGATTTGGTATTCGCTTTGCAGTTGCTTGTTGAAAGCCTCAAATTTTTCTGCCACCTGTGCATTTTCAGTTCTTAGGTTTTTCCCTTGTGCTTCAATGTTTTTCTGCTCCGTTTCGACAGTGGCAATGTCCCGTTCCTTATTAGAGATGTTTTTTTTGAGTGTGTCCACCTTTTTCTTCTGCTCGTTGAACTCCTTTCTGCGTTTCGACACATCGGTTTGGTAATGCCCTTCGGCGTAGGGGTGATGTTTTGAGCCACACAAAGGGCAGGGCTTACTAGGCTCTAAGAGATTGCGTTTGTCGGTCATGCTTTCGATGGCACGCTCGGCTTCGTAGAGTTTTTCGGACTTTTCCAATGATTTTTGTTCGCTCTCCAAATCAACTTCCAATTGTTGGTGTTCTTTTTGCAATCTGGTCAAATAGTCTCGATTTCCCATGTACTTTGTCCGCAAGCCTTCCACTTGTTGTTGTCGATTGAGGTAGTTGTTGGCGAGGTCAATTTGCTGTTCGAGTTTGGTGATGATGGGCTGCAATTGCAGGAGTGTTTCCTCCAGTGTTTCCCGTTTTGAAGCTTGTGCTTGTTCGTTTTCAAGCTTTGCGAGAGCCACCGTTTTTTTGTCCAAATCACCTTGATAGTAACGGACATTTTTGGCTGATTTATCAATATTGTGTTGTTCCTTTTCCCTCTCCGAGCGTTTTTTATTGACCACTCTCTTTTGTGCCAAAGCCTCTTTTTCGATTTCTTCCCAGTAGTTGAGCTGCTGCTGAATCAAAGGAATGTCTACACTCAAATCGCTGTCGACTTGGTTTTTTTCGAGCCACGCTTGGGTGTTCTTCAAAGCTGTTTCAGTGCGTTCTTTTTGTGCTTTCCATTTTTGCTGTTCCAGCTGATTTTGCTGCAAAGCCTTCTCCAAATCCACCAGTTTTGCCTGTTCCTTTTGAAGAGAAAGCTGCTTCATGCCCATTTCATTTTCGAGCTTCAAAACCTCTTCAATGAGGGGTTCTGTTTGTTGCTGGGTTTGTCGTGCTGTCTCCAATCCTTTTTTTGCGGCCTTCTGCTCGTGAAATGCTCGGTCTTTTGCTTTCGCCAAATCGGGCAGAACGGTCTCTCTAATGTGGTGAATGTTTTCGTGGAGTTCCTGGATTTTTTGGTGTCGGTTTCTCCATTCCTTCAAATCCGCCTGAAAAGGAACTGCTTTTTTGTGGAGGTTTAGTTTGGAAAAATCGTGTTTCAAGGCTTCTCTTTTGGCTTCAAGGAGGCTTTGTTGCTGCTGCAAAACTTGCGCTTTTTCCTCCAACTCCTTCAATCTTTTGAGCCATTGCAGTTGTATGTTGAAGCCTTCTAATTCTTTGCGAATGAACAAAATAGCATCTTGTTTTTCGCTTACTTCCAATTGCATTGCATCTTTGGCTTCGGCGGTCAGTAGCTCTACTTGCCCCAATTGCATTTGAAGGTTTTCTGTTTTGATTTTCTCCTCTTTTGCCTTCAAAAAAGCCGCCTCCGAAATTTTGGAATAGACATTTGTGCCCGTGATGCGCTCCAACAATTCACCCCTTTCGTTCTCTTTCGCCTGCAAAAATGCCGCAAAATCGCCCTGCGCCAATAAGACCGACTTGCGGAAACTTTCGTAGGTCAGCCCAATGAGCTTTTGGATTTTCTTTCGGGCTTTGGTTGCTGTGCTTGTTCCATGTACATTTTTGTCGGTGTCCATGTCCACCAATCCATGATAGACACTCTGTAATGCGCCATCTATTTTGCCCCTCGCTCGCCGCAATTGCCACTTCGCTCGATACCGTTTGCCTTTGATTTCAAATTCGACTTCGGAGGTGCTTTCTGCGGTGTGACGGGTCATCAATTCATAGGGCGTATCGCTGCTGTATCGGGCTGCCCGACCGTAGAGTGCCACGGTTATGGCATCCAAAATGGAGGTTTTTCCTGCGCCTGTTGGGCCCGTAATGGCAAATAATCCTGCTTCGGCAAAGGGGCTTTCATTGAAGTTGATGGTGTGTTTGCCTTTGAGGGAATTGATGTTTTGGAAGTGTACGCTTAGGATTTTCACGGCGAATACTGAATTTTGAATGATTAATTTTGAATGGGTGAAAATAGGGAATTTTTGGGTGAGTTTGGTTACTTTTTAAGATTAGCAGGTGGTTTTTCGAATGATAAAATGATCAATATTTCGTAATTTTACTTTCTGTTAATAACAAGAACAACAACAATTTTCAACTCTCCAATAAATCATGCTTACAACCATACGTCCCGCTCAATTTGAAGATTTAGAAGCTGTTTGGCAGATGTGGAAGGCCATCATGGAACAAAAGGTGTATTATCCCTACGATGATACTTATACGAGAGCGGACATCGAAAAAAGTTGGATTCACCTCAGCCCTAAAAACCATGTGTATGTTGCAGTGCAGGGAACAGAAATTGTTGGAGCGTATATTTTTAGAGCGAATCAGCCAGGTTATGGGTCGCATATTGCGAATGCGTCGTATATGGTGAAAACGGAGAAAAGAGGACAGCGCATTGGGCATCAACTGTGCGCTCATTCTATCGAAATGGCGAAAGAGGCGGGTTTTAGAGGGATGCAGTTCAATTTGGTGGTGAGTACCAACAAAGGGGCTATCAAGGCTTGGTTGGACAATGGTTTTGAAATAATCGGGACTATTCCAGAAGGGTTTTACCATTTTGAAGAGGGTTATGTGGATGCACATATTTTCTATCGGAAGCTCTAAAGAATGAAAATCAAAATGAGAATAAAAATCAAAATATTAATTCACCATTGGTTTTTGTGATAAAAAATGAAGAGCGAATTTTACCATCACCTCCAAAAACGCCTCCCTAAAAGTACGGCTGCTGATAGAACGACTTGGGCTTCCCAAATCGTTGAGGAAGAAATATCTTTGAGGGAATTGTCTGATTTACTGCAATGTAAAAGGGAAGTCGCGACTCGATTTTTGTGGCTGTTGAGTGATGTGGGAGATGTGGATTCGGCGTATTTATTGAAGGAATTGCCTTTCTTATTTGAGTTGAGCAGCACGATTCAGCACCTCAATATTCGACCTGCTTTTGCTAAATATTGGCTTTTGGCGGGTGTTCCTCCAGAAAATGAAGGGGAAGCAATGGATTTGTTGTTTGGATGGCTGCTGTCTTCTGAGACGAAGGTGACACTCAAATCCAATGCTATCTTCGCCCTACTTCGTTTGATTCAAAAATATCCCGAATTGAAGCAGGAGTTGAAGTTGTCTTTGGAGGAGCAACTGGGTAAATACAGCTTGAATTTTGACAAGCGATTGGAGAAGGTATTGAAGGGCTTGGAAGGTTGAAATACAAGGTAACGCTTCAAATACGCATTGCCTCAAACGCCTCAATTTCCGCCCGACTATTCAACAAATAGTCAATATCGTCAAAACCGTTCACCAGACATTCTTTTTTATAAGCACTGATGTCAAACGTTTCCGTTTCACCCGTTTCGACCAATTCTATTTCTTGTTGGATCAAATCCACACGCACTTTTGCAGTAGTATCTTTATTGGAGGCAGCAAACAATTTTTGAAGGAAAGCATCCGAAACCTGAACGGGAAGCAAGCCATTGTTTAGGGCATTGTTTTTGAAGATGTCGGCAAAAAAGCTGGAAACCACGACTTTGAAGCCATAATCTGCAATCGCCCACGCCGCATGTTCTCGACTCGAACCACAACCAAAGTTTTTGCCGCCCACCAAAATTTCACCACTGTATCGCTCTTGATTCAATGGAAAATCAGGTTTCGGATTGTTTTGATTGTCGTACCGCCAGTCCCGAAATAGGTTGTTGCCGAAACCCTCACGAGTCGTAGCCTTCAAAAATCTTGCAGGGATAATTTGGTCGGTATCAATGTCTTCAATCGCTATCGGCACGAAGGAAGAAACGATGGTATTGAATTTTTGCATGTTTGTTTTTTGTTTAGCATTAAATCTAATTACAAGTCATCAATCAACCCCTCACGACTCCTAACAGCTCCCGCACATCCGTAATCTTTCCACGAATTGCAGTAGCTGCAGCCGTCAAAGGACTCGCCAAAATCGTTCTCGCACCAGGCCCTTGTCGCCCTTCAAAATTGCGATTAGAAGTCGAAACACAGTATTCACCTTTCGGAATTTTGTCATCATTCATCCCCAAACAAGCCGAACAACCCGCTTGCCGTAATTCAAAACCCGCAGCTTCAAAAATGACATCCAAACCTTCCTCTTTCGCCTGTTTTTCAACCTGTTTAGAGCCAGGCACGATAAAAGCGTGAACATTGTCCGCCTTTTTTTGACCTCTCACAATGTCCGCCACCATTCTCAAATCTTCAATGCGAGAATTGGTACAGCTACCGATGAAAACATAATTCACCTCTTTGTCCAAAAGTGATTCTTCGGGCTGCAAATCCATATACGCCAAAGATTTTTTGAAGGAAACATGACTCTCTGGTTCTACACTTTGAAGGGAAGGAACATTTTCGGTGATTTTGATGCCCATTCCAGGATTTGTTCCATACGTCACCATGGGTTCAATATCAGCCGCATCAAAAATATATTCTTTGTCAAAAACCGCATCTTCATCCGAATACAATTTTTTCCAACGCTCAACAGCCGTATCAAATTCAGCTCCTTGTGGCGCAAATTCACGCCCTTGTATATAGTCAAAAGTCGTTTGGTCGGGAGCAATCAAGCCTCCTCTTGCGCCCATTTCTATGCTCATATTGCAGATGGTCATTCGGGCTTCCATCGAAAGGGAGCGAATGGCCGAGCCTGCAAATTCTATGAAATGTCCAGTTGCGCCACTTGTGGTGATTTTGGAAAGTACATACAAGACAATGTCTTTGGATACTACGCCTTTTTCCAACTCTCCTTCAATATTGATTCTCATGCGCTTGGGCTTCCCCTGCATGATGCACTGAGTGGCCAAAACCATTTCTACTTCACTCGTTCCGATGCCAAAAGCAATGTTGCCAAATGCGCCATGTGTCGAAGTATGGCTGTCACCACAAACAATGGTCATTCCTGGCTGAGTAACGCCCAATTCTGGTCCGATTACATGCACGATTCCTTGATAGGGATGGTCTAAACCGTAGAGTTCAACGCCATGTTTTTGGCAGTTTTCAGTGAGTGTATCGACTTGAAATCGGGAGAGCATATCCTTGATGGGAAGGTGTTGATTGAGGGTCGGCACGTTATGGTCTGCCGTTGCGACGGTCTGTTTGGGTCGGGCTACGGTGATGCCTCGTCTGTCCAATCCTGCAAAGGCTTGTGGGCTCGTGACTTCGTGAATGAAATGACAGTCAATATACAATACATCGGGGCCGCCTTCAATGGATTTGACTACGTGTGCATCCCAAATTTTATCGAACAGTGTTTTTTGCGACATGGAGTTTTTATGTTGATTTTAAGAATATTGTAGAACGGTTGGTTTTCGTAATAAGAAAAAAATCGCAAATTAGAAATTTATGCGGCAACCCTTACTTGTCCTTCAAAAAACTTCGCCAATTCGTGCAAGTCGTTATCTTCTACTTCTTTTTTGCTATCCGCTACCTTCAAAAACTGCTCGTAAATCACCTTCAAATCGTCTTTGCAGTAATCGTAACCCAATCGCTGCATACGGTGAAGCAAAGCAGCTCGACCGCTTCGGGCAGTCAAGACAATCATCGTCCCATCTGCGCCCACTTCGGCAGGGTCAATTATTTCGTAGCTTTCACGACACTTGATAACTCCATCTTGGTGAATACCAGACGAATGTGCAAAAGCATTTGCCCCCACGACCGCTTTGTTGGGTTGGACAGGCATGTGCATCAAGTCCGAAACCATTTTGCTGATAGGACACAACAAACGTGTATTGATATGAGTATCTAACTTCAAATTTGGGTGTTGTCGCATCACCATTACTACTTCCTCCAATGAAGTATTCCCTGCTCGTTCGCCGATGCCATTGATGGTACATTCGATTTGACGAGCACCATTTTGGATAGCCGAAATCGAGTTGGCAGTTGCCAAACCTAAATCGTTGTGGCAGTGAGCAGAAATGATTGCTTTGTGGATGTTTGGTACATTTTCCATCAAATACTTGATTTTGGCACCGTACATATCGGGTAGACAATAACCTGTTGTGTCAGGAATATTGACCACTGTTGCCCCTGCTTTAATCACTGCTTCAATCACTCTAGCAAGGTATTCATTGTCAGTACGTCCTGCGTCTTCGGCATAAAACTCTACATCTTCCACAAATTTTTTGGCGTATTTGACGCAACCCACTGCACGTTCTAAAATCTCTTCTCTTGTGCTTCGGAGTTTGTACTGAATGTGAATGTCAGAAGTACCGATACCTGTGTGAATGCGAGGGCGTTTGGCATACTTCAATGCCTGAGCAGCTACTTCAATGTCGTTTTTGACGGCTCTCGAAAGCCCGCAAATTGTAGATGTTTTGACGGCTTTGGAAATTTCCATTACGGCTTCAAAATCGCCCGGACTTGACACAGGAAAGCCTGCTTCAATAATGTCTACGCCCAATTGCTCCAGATGTCGAGCAATTTCGATTTTTTCTTCCATATTTAGTTTGCTACCAGGCGTTTGTTCACCATCTCTTAGGGTGGTATCGAAGATATAAATTTGTTCTGACATATTGATTTGTTTTTGTTCGACAAAAGGAATCGGATATTTTTGGAGGTATTCGATTCCTTCCAAAAGTTGCCAATATTTTATAGCTTTGCGTCTATAATATATTAGCATTGAAGTACAAATCTATGCTAAAAATGGTCACATTTCAAACCTAAATTCACCCATCTCTACGGTGTCCAAATCTTTTTTAGCTATTTTAATTTATTGAAAAACAAAAAGATAACTGCAAAACGCCTACAATGCCTAACCAACAAATAGATGCCCTATATCAACTCATCAAATCCCTTTCAAGGGCTGAAAAACGCTATTTTAAGGTGAATATAAGTCCGATGCAAAATGGTGAGAAGCCCAAATTTGTGCAACTGTTTGATATTTTAGACAAAATGAAAAGCTATGATGAAGCGAAAATTTTGAAGAAATCCAAGAACTTCAATCCTTCTCAGATTTCCAATCTCAAAGCACACCTTTACAAACAATTACTCCTAAGTCTGCGGCTTCAACACTTCAATCACAATATTGATATGGAGATTCGGCAACAATTGGATTATGCCAAGCTGCTATACAACAAAGGTTTGTATATGCAAAGTTTGAAGCTTTTGGAGAAAACCAAATTCACTGCAAAGGAGGCCCAACAAAATATGTTGTGTGTCGAAATCATTGAATTTGAAAAGTTGATTGAGTCGCAATACATCACCCGAAGCATTGAAGGACGAGCTGAACAACTGACCAAAGAATCGCAGGAAATAGACAATATGGTTTACAGAGCCAATCGCCTTTCTGACCTTGCTTTGCAGCTCTATGGGCTGTATATCAAAATGGGACACATTCGGAATGAAGTGGATAAAAAAGCCGTTGAAGATTTTTTTGAAGGGGAATTGGCAAAGATTGAAGGAATTCAGCACGCTGATTTGAGTTTTTATGAGCAATTGCATTTGTATCGGGCGTATGTGTGGTATTACTACATTTTGCAGAATTTTCCGTATTGCTATCGTTATGCAGATAAGTGGGTGAATTTGTTTGTCAAAAATCCATTAATGATTGAAAGAGAGCCGTTTCACTATGTCAAAGGCTTGAATAATTTGTTGGCAGCGGTGTATAATACTCGTTATTATAGTAAGTTTGTGGAGGTGCTGCAGTGGTTGCAAGATTTTGGCAAATATAAGGTGGTGAAACTTCACGAAAACATTCAGATTCAGGTGTTTTTGTTTACCTTCATTCACCGCATCAACAAGCATTTTTTGGAGGGTACTTTTACCGAAGCAAGGGAATTGGTGCCTGAAATTGAAGCCCATATCAAGGACTTGGGCAAGAAGTTGGACAAACATCGAATTTTGGTTTTTTACTATAAAATCGCTTGTATTTATTTTGCTACGGATGATTATTCTACTGCAATTGACTATTTGAATAAGATTATTGACCAACGGGATGTGCAGTTGCGGGAAGACATACACTGTTTTGCTCGGATATTGCTGCTCATTTCTCACTTTGAATTGGAGCATCATACATTGATAGAAAGTCAGGTGAAATCAACTTACCGTTTTTTGAAAAAAATGAACGACTTTCACGGAATGCAAGAAGCTATCCTTCAATTCCTTCGGCGATTACCCAAAATGTTACCAAATCAATTGGTGGATGAATTTGTGAATTTGCACCAAACTTTAGTCGCTTTGTCTGCCGACCCTTACGAAAAGCGTACTTTTTTGTATTTTGATATTATTTCGTGGTTGGAGAGCAAGATTGAAGGAAGGGCTGTTGAGGAGGTGATACGGGGGAAGTTTTTGGAGGAGCAGGTATAGGTGGTTTGGTGAAATTTTTATGAGAGAATCATAGCAATTAGAATATGAGATATTTTCTATTTTTATGCCTATTTCCAAATTTGTTAATGGCGCAAAAGACTATTAAGTACCTACTCAAATTTAATGGTATATTTTTCTTTACCAAATTTTCTTAAAATATCAAGCACTGATTGTTCTAATTTTTTATATGTCTCATAGGCATCAAATGGCATCCAAGTATATTTGAC
>JAUHXA010000187.1 GCA_030427245.1 Bacteroidia bacterium
CGTTCTACTTTGGGAACCAATCTAATAACGGCATATTCGTAGGTTACTCTATCTTGCATCTGACGCTTCTTTAGCTAATAAATCAATTTGGCTTAGTTTGACACTCAAAAACTCAATGTACGCAGCTCTAATTTCATCAGGAGTCAAAGGATTGGATTCTTCTATCAGCCAATCTTCTGGTATCAGTGAAACTATCTCTTCAATAATGTCTTTGTTGAGCGAGAGTTGAATCTCTTTTGAAGCCTCCGCTAAATTTGCCGCCCTTTCTAATAAAACATGGTCTTTGATGCTGGGAAAAGTGCGAGAAAGGTGTGACTTCCAATTTGGCCAATTGTGGTGAAAATACAAACTTGCACCGTGATCAATCAGCCACAACTCTCTGTTCCAGTTCAACAGGTTTGTATTTTTTGCTGTTCGGTCAATGTTGGTAATCATGCTATCTAAAAGAACAACTTTTGAAGCGGATAGGGAATCTGCAATCGAAACAAGAGGGTCGTAAGTAATGGCTCCTGATAAAAAATGCAATCCCAAATTGAGCCCTACACTAAATTTTAGTAAGTCTTGAATTTCTTCATCGGGTTCCATTTTGCTAAAGGAGTCGTCTAAATTCATAAACACCAATTCAGGTACTTTCAAACCCATTGTTTTTGCCAATAAGCCGCCAATCAGTTCTGCAATCAACGCCTTTTTTCCCTGACCTGCTCCTCTGAACTTCAAGACATACAAGAAATCATCGTCCGCCTGAACAATTGCAGGCAGAGAACCTCCTTCTCTCAAAGGCTGTAAATATTGAACGACCTCTACTGTTCGAATTTCGATTGTATTCATAGGTTTTTAATACATTGTATTTCCATTCGCCGATGTTTCGGGTATTTGCTGAATAGCATCCCAATGTTCGACAATTTTGCCATTTTCGTCAAATCTAAAGAAATCCATTGTTACATACTCTTTTTGGATGCTTGGCCAAGTTTGATGTGTATGCAAAGCCACCAATTCTCCTTCAGATATGGCACGAACAAATTCAATGGTTTTATCTGGATATTCCTTTCCGAGGCGCTCAAAATAGTTAATAAATGCTTCAATCCCATCTCCTACAGATGGATTGTGCTGAATATATTTATCCCCTACATATAAGTCGGTAGCTTTTCTTGGATATCCTTCGTAAGCCATTTTGTAAAATGCAATGGCGTTTTGCTTGTTCTGAATTTGATTCATGTTGATTTATTTTTTTGCCTCCAAATATAATCCATTCCCTAACAACATCTACTTTCAAGCCTCTTTTTTCTACTTCAATCGCTTCATTATAATGAGGTAAAAAAACATTAAGGCAAATTCAAATTAAAAACTCAAATGCAAATTCAAACAATACTTTGTAAGCGAGCAAAGTAAATTGCAGAAATGCCTAATTTAATATTTTAGTTTGCCTAAATAATGGAAATTAGAGTAGTCTTTCTACAGAGGTTGGCTTGGAAAAAGCTTTTTCTAAGTAGCTAACTCCTGTGTTTTGTTTCCATAAAATCCACTTTGGACATATCAACCACCACACCGCAATGAAAATCTACTTTGTCTTTTAGATTGTTTTCAGCACTACTACAAATGGTTGGTATATCTTTATGAACACAAGTCTATTATCAGATAATTCTTACATTACATGCCTTATCCCTACCATCCTTATCCTGTTCAATTTCAAACTCAACCTCATCACCGCCTTTAATTTTGCCCGCTATATCTAAAACGTGCATAAAATATTCTTGGTTGCTGCTATCTTCGATGATAAATCCATAACCTTTAAACTCATCATACCATTTTACTTGACCTTTCTTCATGACAATATATTTTAAAAATTAATAATTATGGTTTTATAAAACAATCAATTAGGTGGGCTTTCATTTTTTAAGTTCAATTCCAAAATCCAAAACTCCTATGAGAATGAATCAGTTAATCCTCAACAACTCGCTGTTCTAATAGACGTTTTGGCTGCATCGTTTTGAAGAAAGAAATATTTTTTTTTGAAAAAAAAAATTAAATAGAGTAGTTTACACAGAGAGAAAAACTCATTTTTTGCTTGACAACAAATTTTTATCAAAAAACATGAACTGTATCATTATTGAAGATCAGCCCCCTGCTCAGCGTATTCTCAAAAAATTTATTGAAGACATCGGTACATTGCAGCTCAAAGCTACTTTTTCGGATGCCTTGCAAGCCTTAGAGTTTTTGAAAACAGAAGAAATTGACTTGGTATTCT
>JAUHXA010000123.1 GCA_030427245.1 Bacteroidia bacterium
TGAGATACTTCTTGTTGAGATACTTCTTGTTGAGATACTTCTTGTTGAGATACTTCTTGTTGAGATACTTCTTGTTGAGATACTTCTTGTTGAGATACTTCTTGTTGAGACACTTCTTGTTGAGGTTTATACGACTGGCTCGATTTTGATTTGAAGATTTTTAAATCTAATCGATTGTACCAATCATCATAGAATTTTTTATACCCGAAGAAAGCTCCCGTTAAGTATATAGCATGATTTAATTCATTTTTATATTCATTTTTTTGTAATTCCACAATGAGACTAGCGATAGGAGAACCTGAAATAGTATCTCTTTCAGATAAGTCTGCCTTAAATTTTAAAAAAATTACCGCTGCAATATATTTTTTAAAACCATTGTCAATTAATTGATTAGTGAACCCTTCAGCTTTTTTATTATTATTAATAAAATCTATTTTTTGGATGAATGATTTATTTTCAAGTTCACTTCTATTCTCCTGTAATAACGAATGCAAGGCACTTCCTTTGAAAGTGGGCTTACCTTTAAAGTGTGCAAAAATTTCACCAATATCATAAAAAAAACCTAAATCCTTTTTCGGAAATGGATTGTAGCGCTCATAAACTAAAAGATGGGTGTAATAATCTCCACGAATGTCCATAGATTTCCTCCCTCTTATTCTATATTGGTATGCATTTGTAATTACATTATCTGATAAAAACTTTTTAAGATCTTCTTTAACCTTACAAAGTTTCCAAAAAACTTCTGCGCCTCTCTTCATTTCTTCAATATCTATATATTCTTCAAATTTCCGCACTACCTCTTCAAAACGAGCATTTTCAAAAATTATATTAGAATTAAACTTTAATTGAAGTGAGTTTTTAGCTGCTTTAGTTAAAGGAATAATTTCACAAACATCTTCAATTAATAGCCAAGGTTCTTTTGCAAGAGGCTTCTCCTCGAAGCACATTATTAAATATTCTTCATCCCCAACAAAATAAGGTAACCTTTTAAATCCCTCAAAAATTTTATTTTCAATTTCCCTTTCTGAAAGATTATTCGCACTAATTATTCTATTATATTGTAATGGAATTTTGCCAAAACGATAAAGAGAAGTGAACTCTTGCTTAGAAAGTATGTATAAGCTATTCATGAATATTATTATTTTAAAAATCAAAATCTAAATCATCGCCTACTTCTTCATTTAACCCACTTAAATCAATTTTTTGACAAGTTGATTCAAAAGTATCTACTAAATCATGTAGATAACCTGAATAAGTTAGGTAAAGATTCGTTCTACTTCTCGTCATTGCTACCATTAATAAAGTTTCTTCGTCATATCCAGGAATATCGGTATCATCAGAAAGATAAGGCAAGAATACATTTTCAAAATCCATGCCCTTTGCACTATGATACGTCATCATTATTAAATTTCTATTCCTCTCTGCATTTTGAAAAGAGCCATAGCGATTCCCAATATATTCAACTCTAATATCATTTGATTCAAAATGTCTATTTAAAGAATAGTAATCAGTTTTTCCCCAATTATTTTCCTTATAGTTCCATTCAGATTTACCATTTAGACTTAATAAACGATTGGCAAAGTCTAATATGTATTCATGTTTTGGAAGTAAAACAACTGCAGAATATCCTTCAGATGTTGCGCTTGAAGCTTGTTCCCAAATGTATTTTACTTCTTCATCCTCATCATATGCCTTACATAATCTCACACTTACATCCTTTTTTGTCATGTCTCTTCGAGAACCAAAGATATCTAAATTAGGAAGTAAGTTTGAAACAGCACTCATAATTGACCTTGTTAAGCGATATATACGGGTTAAAACGAAAGGTCGTGCACTTAAAATATCTCCAATTTCATCAGGTGTGACTGTATCGTCATAAATTGACTGATTTGAATCTCCTGCAACATATACATAATTACTTCTTTCTTTCATCTCTAACAATACATCTTCTGGTAAATCTTGTACTTCATCACAAAATATATAATCATATCTCCTGTGTTCTTTTCTAAACTGATGATATGTCATTACAGGAACAGAGCGCATTCCTAATTCTGCCATTCCTGTTCGAAACATATCTATCAAGGAATGTGTATAGACAATTATACATACTCTTAATCTTGGGTTACTATTTAATTTTTTTCTAAGCGCATGTATAAGCATTACAGATTTTCCACTTCCAGCAAATCCTTTTATCCAAATATTACCCCTATTGTTAATTTCTTTATCAACAAAATCTTTTTGGTCATCATCAAGTTTGTCATATTTTATCATCCAAGCCATAATACTTGCTTTTATAATTTTAGTAATTGATTATCTTGCTTTATCTGTGTTAAATTATCTGAATTATACATTCTTCCCAAATTTTTCTTAGGTTCACTTTCCAATATATGTGTAGCATATTCATCCTTTCCTAAAGCTCGAGCACAGGAAGAAAACCAGCTATAATCCCATTTTTCCATTTGATTAGATTCAAATTTCCTTTGCCATCTATCAAATGCATTTTGTAACAACTTTTGTCCTACCTCTAAGTTACCCTCTTTTATGTATAACTCTCCTAGACTGTATGCAGAAGGATTATGAGATGGATTCATTTTTTGTGCTACTTCCAAATACTCCTTATATTTCTTATTATTCGTGTATCTATATTGCATCGCAATATTAAATGCAGTTGTTGAGGAAGGAGCTTCTTTCATTGCACGTTCATAGAAAGCAATAGCTTTATCTTTTTTTCCTGCATTGCTATAGTGTAACCCAATATTGTTAAGACTCGCCTTTCCTGGAAACATTTCTTCAATTTGCTCTAATGTCTCTGCTGCTTTAAACTCTAGTTTAATCTTTTCATATGCTCTATGCAATCTTCTCAAAGAATCTAATGTTGGCTCTCCTCCATTTCGTTCACATTCAAGATTAAAATCTCTTTCCGCTTTATATTTTATTCTATCCTCAGTAGTCATTTCTTTATTTACAAAAGGACTTAGCGGCTCTACTATAACGTTTCTAGCTCCAGCAGATGCCCTAATTAAAAGCATTTTATCTGCATTAATTTCTATTTCAAGTTTTACTAATGTTGATTTTGAAAATCCACTTAATTCGGGATTAAATAGTTTTATGTTGTAAAGTAATTTATTTTTACTGCCTACACAGATAGGTAATTCAATAGCTTCTTGACCTTCTTTCTGTGGAGTCAAATTGTCAATTATAGTTATATCTGAAGGAATTACAGTTCCTGCTTCAACTATTGGTTCAACTATATCTCTAAATCCACTTTTAGTGATTAACATTATAGGTTCACTAGTGATTGGTTGTATAATATTCTTTCCAAAACCATTGTAAATTAAAGAATGTATTGCAGCTCCTAAAGAAACGTGTGCCTGTAAATCTTGTGGTAGCAAGACTTCAGATTCAGGAAAATAATTGCTGACAGCTTTCTGAATGAAAGGATTTTTTGAGCTTCCTCCTATAAATAGAATATAGTCTATATCGTCTTTTTCTAAATTTGCCTTTTTCAAAGCTGATTTAATAGGAGTGAAAATACTAACAAACTCTTCTTCATTTTCAATTCTTTTTATTGGCAACCAAGTATTTTCTTCTGTAAAAATGGCATTTATTTCTGCAAATTGTTGAAAAGTTAATTGTGGTTCATCAATTGTTAATACACCTTTTCTTGTTTCGATTTCAATTCTTGTACCTAATGAAATATAATCTTTAGACAATGCCAATTCTGGGAGTATTTTGGTTGTAGATTGTAAAGAAATAGCTTCACTAATTTTTATTTTTAGACGCTCTGCCGCTGCTAATAACTTAGGTATTATCAAATGTTTTAACTCTCTTGTTCTGAAATCAGTAGCACTTAAGCCACTACCATCTAAAAGCTGGGGTAATAAAACATCAACTGCTATTAACCTATCAATATCATTTCCTCCAAGCTTCTCAAACTTTGAAATCGCTATATTTTTTGAGTAAACTCCATTATTATCTTTACCTAATTCGAGTATTGAAATATCGCATGTGCCAGCTCCAAAGTCAAATACAAGAACATTGGGATAATAATCTTCAGGAATTGTTAAGTGTTGTCCATTTATTGTAGTATTTGATATGTAGCTTAGAAACGCTGCATTAGGTTCATCTATAAGGGATTGTTTATTAACCATGAAACCATTGCTTTCTAAACTATCCACTAAATCTCTACGTTGGTTTGCTTCAAAAGAAGCAGGGATACTAATTGCAAATTGTATATTTGAAGGTAGAGAATGACTTTTAATATAGCGGTTAATTTGAACTTTCAAATATTTAAAGAATATTTTTGTAGCATCAGTCGGATTTAATATTGTGAGTTTCCTGTGATTTTTACCAAGTTCACTATTGGGGTATTTACATCCAACATCTTCCCCTAACTCCATTTTAAACGAATGCCAAAGGTTTTTTCCTTGTCTAAGTTTAAACTTAAGCTGAGAGGCTCCTTCTCCAATAATTAATTGATTGTTATACCAAGCTATTATAGATGGTATTTTATATGAAGAAAAAATTGCGCCATCAGATAGTTTCTGATTCAGTTCAATCGGACTTACTCTAAGAGATTCTTGCTCTCTTCCCAATGAAGCTATACTTACAACAGTAGTGGATGTTCCAAAATCGATACCTACAAAAGTTGTATTAAATACATTTTTATTTATTTCTGATAACTTATGAGAAGTTAAAACGGGTAGTAGATTGTTAATTGTTAAATCTGAGCTCATAATTATTGGTATTGCTAAATATTTGGTAAAAATAATTATTTACATTGGTAAAAGTTGCAGGAAGTTTCGTTTTTTAAGAAACAATTTAACCTTACAAAAGCAAAAATCATCAAAAAATGAGCAATCAAAATCAATTAGCCATCTTACACGACATAGCCATGGAATTTGTCGATGAAGCTCTTTTTGCCCAAAAAAGAGGGGATGAAGCGACCGCACAATTGTTCTGTCAAAAAGCCTACAATTTGGAACGCACTTATGCCCTGTCGATTCCGAAAGAAGAAAGCTATCAGTTGTCTCGTTCCATTTTTTTGAGGAGTGCTGCTACTTTGGCTTTGGACTGCCAAAAACCCTCCGAAGCGAACGAGTTGGCTACTTTGGCATTGGAGGACAATCCGCATCCTGCTATTGTGGGGGAGTTGGAGGAAGTGCTTGCGAGAAGCCTTGAACATAGCCTGTCCCGAGACTTCGGGAAATCTACTATTGAAAGGAATCTCATACCTCCCTCGAAGATACCGATACAGACACGTCAAATTCAATTGACTATAGAGGATGAAAAGGAAGCGGATTTGTTGATGGCTTTGTTGGGGAAGTTTGATTCTGTGAGGGTTCAAATAATGGAAGATAACAACAAAGATTTTTGGGATGAATTGAGTGAGGAAAGAAAACAGAATATTGAAAAGGCTATGAAGGAGGTGGAGGAAGGAAAAACGATTCCTCATGCCGAGGTTCAGAAAAGAATAAGGGAGTCTATTCTACAAGCGGAAAAGGATATTGAAGAAGGGAAGGTATATACTGTGGAGAAAGCTCGTGAAATGATGCGAAAGAAACGTAAAAAATGAACTAAGGTCTTAGATATCAAGGTGTAATATTTGAAGTGAAACGTAAAAGGTGACATCTTGACATCGGGCTTGGGGTCGGTTTTGAGATTACACCTTTTCGCTTACTCAAAGATGTCACCTCAAAACCTTAGATTCTACTCATGCCGCTTCAATTCCCCTTCAATCTCCAGCACATTCTTCTTCATTTTAGCATCCTCTTTCACCCAAAAACCCAGCCCCAACAGTCAAGTGTATCTAAGGAGTCCCAACTGTCACAATCACCGTTTCATCTGCTTCAATAGCAACATCCCCCGTAGGTGTTACGGTCAAATCCACCGTAGATATTCCATTGGGAAAAGTGATTGTACCTGTATTGGTGCCTGCCGAATAAGTGACAAGCCCTGTTCCTCCTGTTGTAACGGTGTAATCAGCATCCGCTGCTGTACCAGCGATGCTAAAATTAATCGCCAATGTTCCGCTTGTACAATTGGCACGGGTGAAGCGATAAACGAGATTACTGCCGCTGTTTTCGGCAACAGATGCACTTCCAAAGGAGGCAACTGTTACTTCTGGCAGAATTCCCTCTCCTTTCACAACAAAATCAAATGGATTTTCATCGCTGTCATTGTTGGCTATACTGACCGTAGCAGAACGTGAACCTGAAGCAGTTGGATTGAAGGTAATGATAAAAGTAGTGGTATTACCCGTGGTATGAGGTATGGGGTCTGTAGCGGGTTGGGTAGTAACAGTAAAATCACCTGTATTACCACTCGTGATATCTACAAGAGGCGAACCTGTGAGGTCCAAATCAGCCGTACCACTGTTTGTGATGGTATAGGTAATCGTGGCACTTGCTCCCTCTACGCAGACATTGGCAAAGTCGGTGCCGTTGGAGGTAGAAGCGGCAGCTAAGGTAGAGCCATACGGGATGTTGTTGCCGTTAACTGAAAGTGCGATTTCGGGGGTGGTCGAAACAGGCAATGTTTCTGCTGCAAAGTCGTCTAAATCGAATTGAAGGCTATTGTCATTAAAACTGTCAAAGGTCACTGAAGTAAAACCTGTTGTCTTTCGTATTCCAACAAAATACACATCTGCACCTGAAACAGATACCCTGGGTCAACAGATGCGCTTGAACTTGCCGCACCGCCAGTATTGGCAATTAAATCGAAATCTCCTGCAAATACGGTAGTACCTGCACTAACAATAATATATAGCCCAAAGCCCTGTACTGCTTGTCCAAAAGTAATTGTAAACGAATCTCCTCCAACAAAGTTAGATTCACTGCCATTAGCATTTACTCCTTAGATAAAATGATCCTGAAGTTGTTGGAAATCGGTCTCGAACCCTTAAAACTACACTTGGGATAGAATAAGTGAAAGTGGCATTGCCAATATTTGTTCCCACATTCAAAGAATTTCCAGAAGGAATAGTTGTTCCATCACTTAGATTATCAAAATTTAGTACTTCAACGGTACCTGTAGCAGCAGCATCAAAACTGGCTCTTGTTGTGTAGGTTGTTTGAGCCAGTATGTTGATTTGAACAAAAATGAAAAAGCCAATTGTAAAAAGTATTTTTCTCATAGTAAAGTAATTCTGTATAGCCAAAATACTGTATTTTATATAAATTTATAATACATATTAAATGCCTGTGATCCTATATAGCTTTTAGACATAATTAGCTCCAAAGAAATGAATCTTTGGAGCTAATAAAGTGATGATTAACTGTATTAAGACCTCGAAGTAAATATACCTTGTAGGGCTATAATATAGTTGATAGTCAGATAAGGACTTCTATCACCCCCAAGAGGGGCAGCAGCAGTTACAGGATTAGCCCTGCCTTGTTCTGCAGCATTGACATTACCTCCACTACTAACACCTCCTCCTTTTTGTCCTAATCGATAAGTGGGAAGTCCTGGACCACTTCCTTCGAAAATAGGAGCTCTACCTCGCAAATCAGGTAGTCCAAAAGTAGTACGACCATCATCACCATAAGTGGTTCCTAAAATACTGAAAAGTGCTTGCAATACCTTGTTCAAACATGATGTAGTCTCAAAAAAGGTAAATAATTGATTTTAAGACCACTTCTGATTTTGACGATGTATTTTGAGTTTTAAAAAAAGATTAAAAAATGCCTTGAATTGGGCTAAAATAATTTTTAATGGCTCTAAACATCAGTTAGCATCACAGAATCAAGAGATACCAACCCGCAATTTGAACAAGGTATTGTATAGGGGTGTATTAATTTGTAAAAAGAAATGTTATGTAAAATAACAAAAAGGTAAGAAAAAATCCATCAGAGATAAACAAGGGAGTATATTGATTGTAGTCAGGTTAGATTTTTTGAGAGTAGTATTTATAAAAAATAAAGCATTAAAGACACTTCAAACTTAGTAAGGGTAAAAAAATAACTCTTCGTTTTCTTTTGCTAACATACCCCATCCCCCACCGAGAAATCGGGGCAGGCTTTTCAAAAGGGGAATATTGGTCGATGAGTTATTTTTTCTTTTTTACTTACTATTTTTTTTTAGTGATTGGTTTCTTTTTTTGATTACTCTAATAATTAAGCTATATTTGAAGGGCAATCCTCAAAAACATTACCTCACTACTAAAATCCATCTTATGATGAAAAGACGTACATTTGTTCAAGCCGCCTCTGTTTTAGGCGCAAGTTTTTGTTCGGGGCTTTCAGCTACTGCTCAAATCATTCAACCTACCCTTCCTTCCTTTGTGTCCTTGCATATCAAGGATTTAAAAAGTCAAGTATTGCAGAATACGGCTGAATTGAATATTGCCAATCGCTATGCTATTGCGGATAAATGGCTTTCTGTAAAAACCGTTGTTCGAGAACACTACAATGGAGATGACTACACCTTTACCTTCAAAAATCATTCAGGCAATTTGATTCAACTTTCAAAACACAATGGCCAGCTCAAAACTGTTGTGAGTTGAGGATAGCATATTAAATCATTTTTTTCCTTTACAAAAAACAAAACCCTAAATGAGTTTAGCACTCACTTAGGGTTTTTGTTATTTTGGACAAATTAAGCGGGATGTGGGAGGCGAGAATTGAGATATAATTGTGTTTAATTAATTAAAATCTCACTTCTCGCCTCTTTGTTCTCACTCCCTTTCATCTATTTCTTGATGTACAGTTTTTCGTAATGCACATCGCCATTCTCCATCGCAAATTGAAGAATATACACTCCAATTGGCAAGTCGCTTGCATCCACAGATATTTGATGCAGGGTATTGGAAACAACCGTACCATTGAATACTTCTGTTACCAAACGTCCTTCTACGCTAAATATCTGGGCGGTTATGTGACTATCTTCGGTCACGACAAATTCAAGTGTGGTATGCTGGGTGAATGGATTTGGATAGACATTGAAGGTTTCCAACAATTCCAAGCCTAAAACTCCTTTTGCCGTACCTCGACACCCCCTTCTGGAGCCTGCTTTTTTTACTTGCATATCATCCACTGTTGTTGTTCCTGCACAGTCCGTTACTGTAATGTTGTAGAACCCTTGTGCTAAACTGTCTAACACGAATGTACTTGTACCATCGTCAGTTGGAGAAGGGAAAGTACCTGTTTGTGAATATCCATTGGTGGAAGTTGCCGAATAGGTATAATCGTCACAACTATTGTCTCCTCCCGATACGGTAGTCGTTAAAGTACCATCTCCTTGGAGTTCTCCACCCGAACATGTCTCTCTTGTCATTCCAATATTGTCAATTTGTGGAATAGGAGTCTCCGAAGTTCCATCGCTCGTAAAAGTTACATCAGAATCCGAACAGCCATTGGCATCTGTAACGATGAGTGTCCAATCTTCTGAGTCAGGATAATAGACTCGATATTCTCTGCAATTAGCCGACACATAGAAAGGTCCTTGAACAAAGGCAGCTCCTGTTTCGGTAGTAAACTCTATTTCATAAGGCAATTCCCCTCCACAAACCTGTGCAATGAATTCGCTCTCCCCTGATCCAATGTCTTCACTTGCTTGCCCTGTACCTGACGCAGCAGTCAATACATCGGGAACAGATAGGTCGGTGCAAACATAATCGTAGCAGCCATCTTGAATTGTTCCCACTTCCTCCATGCTGTTGACAGTGTCTACAAAAGGAGTCGGACTTGGGGCACATTCACGCAGTTCGATATATGCACAAATTTGGTATTCCCCTGAACCTGGAGTGAAATTGCCTGAATCGTTGCTCTCTACAAAGGTAGTTACACCTGTATTACCAACTTCAAATAAGAGGTACAATAAGTCGTATCCATCCAAGGTTTGGACATTATCCACTGTTGTCGTTACTTCCTGTCCCGAACAAAGGGTTTCTCCATTGTGATTCAAGCCTGAAACAAAAGCATTACAGACATCAATCACTTCAACAGTAGCTGTTCCTGAACATTCATTGTTATTGGTGACAGTTACGGTGTAAATGCCCGATGTGTTGGCGGCAATCGTTTGTGTAGTTGCATTGTTCGACCAAACATAGGTATTTGGAAGTGGCTCATAACTACCTGCATTCAAAATGGAATCATAACCAGGACAACTTTCGAAGTCTCCTGTTATGACAGGTTCTACAGGCGCACTGATGTCGACTTCTACGCTTAATGTACCTGTACAGCCATTGTCGTCTGTCACTGTTACGTAAACTTCGCCAGTATCTGGTCCTTCTGCCCAATCAACCAATGCTCTGCGTTTGCCATCACCACCATTTCCATTGGTTGGATTGTTGGTTGGTGTTCCATTCACAATACTCCACTGATAAGAAGCATAGGCTTCATTGAGGCGGTAAATCGCTCCCATTTCCTCCGAACAAACATCCAAGAATTCATTGATTGTTTTGTTCACGAATTGTGGTTCAACAGGTGCATTGATATTGACTTCAATACTCAATACGCCCGTACAGTCATCTGCATCTGTTACGGTCACATGAACCTCACCCGTATTTGATCCTGCTGCCCAATCTACCAATGCTCTGCGTTTGCCATTACCACCATTTCCATTGGTTGGATTGTTGGTTGGTGTTCCATTCACAATACTCCACTGATAAGAAGCATAAGCTTCATTGAGGCGGTAAATCGCTCCCATTTCTTCCGAACAAACTTCTAAATAGTTGTTGAGTGTATTATTGGTAAATTCTGGAGAATAGGGCGTACAGTCTGGGCAATCATTGGATTCAATCACTTCAGCAGATGCTGTTGCGTCACAATCCTCCGCACTGCTTACAGTCACAAAATATTCGCCTGTTGCAGAAACTTCAATGGTCTGGGTCGTTTCACCATTATTGGACCATAAGTAATTCACCTCATAGCCAAAAGTACCTGCATCTAATAAGGTACTCTCATCGGGGCAAAGCTCCAAATTGCCAGCAATATTCGGATTGGGTATCGGGTTCTCCATCACTTCAACACTGTCTGTTCCTGTGCAGTCATCCACATTGGAAACAGTCACCGTATAAGTACCTTCAGCCGCTGCAATCGTGCGAGTTGTCTCATCGTTAGACCATACATATTCATCGTAATCGCCTGCGTCTAAAATAACCGCACCTTCACCTTCACAATATTCCAATTCTCCTGTTATGGCAGGACTTGGGCTTGTATTTTCGGCGACGGAAACCATATCTGTACCTGTACAATCATCGCCATTCGTGACAGTCACTGTATAATCCCCTTCAGTCGCTGCAATTGTCTGAGTCGTTGCATCATTCGACCAGATATATTCATCATAATCGCCTGCATCCAAAATGGTGTTACCATCATCGGCACAATAGGTTAAGT
>JAUHXA010000124.1 GCA_030427245.1 Bacteroidia bacterium
ATTTGGCTCATATGATTGCCCAAATCACCTACTAATTTGTCGAAACTTAATGGTTTTTTTTGCATCGGTTTTTCTTGCAAAAATATCTTATTTTCACTATAATAGCCTACTTTTAGAATTGCTGTTTATTTCGTTAAAAAACAATTTTGTTATTTCTTGCATCCAAAACTTCATTCAATAAATTGCTGCGCTTTCATCCAATCATCGTTATAGACTTTGCCAACATAGCGGCTGCCATGATCATGAAAAATAACCACCACCAAATCGTCTTCCTTCAATTGGTCTTTGATTTCGATTACTCCTTGCACCGCAGAGCCACAAGAATAGCCCAAAAATAAGCCTTCACCTGTAGCCAATTCTCTTGCCAACACAGCTCCGTCTTTGTCGGTCACTTTCACAAACTGGTCAATGACTCCAAAATCAATGTTTTCGGGAATGATGTCTTCCCCAATTCCTTCAGTGATATAAGAATGAATAGCACTTTCATCTATCTTTCCTGTTTCATGGTATTCTTTTAAGGTAGAACCATAAGTATCCACACCAATGACTTTAATATTGGGGTTTTGTTCTTTCAGGTATTTGCCTGTTCCCGAAATCGTCCCTCCTGTCCCTACGCCTACGACTAAATGCGTGATTTTGCCTTCGGTTTGTTTCCAAATCTCTGGTCCCGTTGTTTCGTAATGTGCTTGACGGTTAGAAAGATTGTCGTATTGATTGGCATAAAAAGAATTGGGTGTTTCTTTGTGTAGGCGGCTTGCCACAGAATAGTAAGAACGAGGATCCTCTGGAGCTACATTGGTGGGACAGATGATTACCTCCGCTCCCATTGCCTTCAAAATATCCGCCTTTTCTTTGGATTGTTTGTCAGTAGTTGTGAAAATACACTTATAGCCTTTCACTGCTGCTGCAATCGCCAAGCCCATCCCTGTATTGCCCGAAGTCCCTTCAATGATCGTTCCGCCAGGCTTCAATGCACCGGAAGCTTCAGCATCTTCTACCATTTTGAGGGCCATGCGGTCTTTAATCGAGTTTCCAGGATTGAAGAACTCCACTTTTCCTAATACAGTCGCCTTCACCCCATATTTTTGGGGAACTTGGTTCAAACGAACTAGTGGCGTATTGCCGATTGTTTCTAAAATATTATTGTAATACATTTTGCAAAATTACAAAAAGCAATAAGGTTGGCAATTGTACCCGCTTCTAAATTTCAATTATTTTTCTGCTAAGATGAAATATCCATGATAAATAATTACTTAAACACAAAGGGAAATGATTATTTAAATTCATGGTAAGTTCCATCTGACCTTCAAAAAGAAAAAGAAACAGATGAAATAGAGGTAAAATGCAAAAGGGTATAATGGTAAAACACAATTTTACCATTATACCCTAAAAGCCTTTTAGATTTCATTATTTTTTACCTACTACCTACTGTTGCATAGTGCTTGGGAGCTTCTACACCTACTACAATACTCTCTTCCGCTGCAGTCCATACTTCATCAATGTATTCCTTGATTTCCAAAGTAGCTTCATCTTCATGATTGTCGCTAAATCCTTCATCTTCCATCCATTGGTCATCATACATTTTGTTGACATAACGACTACCATGATCATGAAAAATAACAACCACCACATCGTCTTCAGTGAGTTCGTCTTTCAGCTCGACAATCCCTTGAAAAGCGCCACCACAAGAATAACCCAAAATCATTCCTTCTAAACTTGCCAACTCTCTCGTTCTCAAGGCACTATTTCGCTCATCTACATACACGAATTTGTCAATCAAGTCAAAGGCAATTGTACTAGGAATCATGTCTTTACCGACTCCCTCGATTTTGGTACCATATAACTCTTCGTTACTCGGTACTATTTTTGTCTCGTGAAATTTCTTCAATGTAGAACCATAAGCATCTACTCCTACGACTTTCAAATTTGGATTTTTTTCTTTCAAAAATCTCGCCGTCCCAGAAAGAGTGCCGCCAGTCCCAGTACCTGTAATAACATGACTTACTTTTCCACCAGACTGTTCCCAAATTTCGGGTCCAGTGGTTTCGTAATGAACCTGTGGATTCATTGGATTTTCGTACTGATTGACATGGTAAGAATTTGGTATGGCTTTGTGGAGGGCAGCTGCAATAGAATAGTAGGAACGAGGATCTTCAGCTGGCACTTTAGGACAATGTACTACCTGTGCCCCCAGAGCTTTTAGGAGTCTGATTTTGATGTTTGTGTCGGGTTTACTTGTTGTAAAAATACAACGATAACCTTTTACTGCTGCCACCAATGCCAAACCTGTACCTGTGTTACCAGATGTTCCTTCAATGATAACACCTCCGGGCTTCAACCAACCTTTTTCTTCTGCATTTTCGACAATTCGCAAAGCTATTCGATCCTTCACCGAATTTCCAGGATTGAAATATTCCACCTTTGCCAATACTGTTGCTTTGATACCGTGTAATTGCGGAACTCGGTTGAGTTTGATAAGAGGAGTGTTGCCAATCGTTTCTAAAATGCTATTGAGATACATACCTTGTTTTTGATTTGTAAAATGATTTTTACAAAGTACCCCATAATTAGGAAGAAACCATGGCTGTGAGGTAAACGTGCTTATTTTTGGGGTAAACGACTACAATTTCCCTTATCGAAAACAGAAACCATTTTTATTGGATTCACGAATAAGACAAAAAATCTCTAAAACTTCACCACCTTTTTCGTTCTTTCCCCGAACTTCACAATATACAAACCCGCTTCCATTTCTTGTCCCCAATCCAATCGAACCGAATCTCCTTGCAGAAAATCTCGCTTCAAAATGATTCGCCCCATACTATCAAAAATTTGCAGTTGTTGAGGGTTTGTTGAAGCATTGAATACATCCAATTGAATAGTCGTTTGACCATCAAAAGGATTGGGAAATACCTGAAAGCTTGATTTTTCCTCCATTGAAGGATCTTCAATGTCTGTTGGCTGTGTATCTATCACCCTAAAAGCATCTATTGCCGCTTCAATCACCACATTAGATGTAGAAGCTTTTGCAGTTATGACCAACTGCATATTTTCCGTTTTTTCGATATAATCCAAGACATTGAAGGTTTGTTCCTGCCAAACGTGTTGCGTAGCATAGTTGGTAAGAATCGTTTGCAGTTCAACAGTATCTATTCCATTTTTCAATTCAAATTTCACAAAATCTGCTGCATTATCCGTGAGCATACTGCTGCAAAACCACTGCTGAAAAGAAAGCACAGGATAGGTGTAATCGGTAAGGTCAAAAATAGGTGAGGATAAAATCGTTGTGCCACCTTCCAAGTCATTGTCTTCCAATTCGCCTCCACTCGTGCCTGTCACAAAACAATAGGCTCCAAAATCGCCATCTGCATCTTTATCAGGATTGCAGGCTTCCCCACTCTCCAAAAAAGTTCCTCCCGGCACCCCTCGTTTCCAAACACCTGTCATGTCTCCTATCACATCCACCGACCAACCGAAATTGAGCCAAAAATCATCGTGATACATCTTTTGAAGTTCTACACGTATATTTTTATTTCCTTCATCAAGCGCCATGTTTCTAATACTTGTTTTCCATCCCCATTTGTACACCAACACAATGTAAGTATCTGCATAAAAAGGACTTATTCCAATTTTTCCCTGCTCATTACTAAGTTGATTGTAGTAGATAACATCTGGAAGAATCACTTCCACTTGCGCCCCTTCAATGACTTCGCCTGTTGTAAAGTCTACTACTTCAACAGTCATATCAAAGCTTGGTCTTGCTAATAGTTGTACGTTTAGCAAAGTAATTTCCGCAGTTTCCAAAGACACATTTTCCATTGTCAAAGGCTCGTAACCATACTTATAAAAATGTATGGAATACAAACCTGCTTCTGCAACACCTGTTTTGTAATGTCCTCCAAAATCACTGATTTCGCTTCCTTCTTTTCCTTCAATGGTAATCTCCACATCTTCGACCGTATTTCCCAGTTCATCTGTTACAGTACCTTCTATATAAGCTGCCCTTTGATAAGTTGGACGCACTATAAACAATCCCTGCTCCCTATCAGTAGCCAATATGTTACCAGATGGCAAAAAGGGGTAAGCCCCCCAACAGCCCCTTGAGCCTGGACCACTATGTAAAGAAGTATCAAAATATTCGGTTTCGACCAGAGCATCGGGTTCGTGAGCATCAACGATTACGACACCGTCATTGTAGTAAGAAATCACTAGAAAATCATTGAATACGTGTACATTGTGTGGCATGGTGTTCTCGCCAGGTGAAGACTGATATCTGTCCAATTCTCGTATGTCGCTCAAATCCGAAATATCGTAGGAAGCGACAAAGGCATCGTTTTTTTCGTCTGTTGTAAAAACCACCTTTCCATCGTCTGACAGCCAAGCGTTGTGTGTGAAATCCGTCGGAGTTTTTTGGGTTGCCAACACCACAGGATTTTGAACATCGCTCACATCTGCTATCATCAATCGCCCTTCATACACTTCCGAGCTCAACAAAATATTGTTCTTCACATACACGTCGTGCGAATACTTACTGATAAAATCATGCACAAAAACAGGCTCAAAAGGGTTGGAACTCAAATCTAAGATTTTGATGCTTCTTTCTGCAGTTGGAATATCTTTTTTGAAATTATTGTAGCCCGATATGTAAGCCATTCCCCGCTCATCAATGTATAGGTTGTGTGCGCTGTTCAATGTACTGTCTGCTATGTAAGAAGTAGTGTCAATAGAAGTGGGTAAATTTTGAAGGTCAATGATTTGCAAGCCGCCTTTGGTTTCATTGACCACATAAGCATAATTTTCAAAGGTTTTTAAATCTCGCCATGTACTGTGCGCCCCTTCAATAAAAAACAATTCTACAGGTTGGGTTGCATCGGTCACATCCACAATCGAAACACCTGTTTTGACTCCTACCAAAGCATATTCATTGCCCGATTCGTCCACATATCCCCATACATCGTTCAAGCCGTCGGGATAGAAAAGATTGGAGAGTGAATCCATTTGAATTTGAGCAAAAAGAGGCAAGGATAAAACATTGAAGAGAAGGCAGATGCAAATCAATTGCAGATATGAGAAGGTATGTTTTTTCATAAAGGGAGAATTTACTTGTTTTTTTTCATTAACACGCAAAATTACTCTTTCTCCGCACTTCCTCCTGTCAGCCTATTTACTTATTTCTGTTTATTCATAAACTCCTATATTGAGCGAGGCTTTTAAGGTTGTCCACTCTCTCTTCCGCCTCTTGCCCCTCACCTATGCTGCTCCAATAAAAATTCTTATCTTTCGGTTTTCAATAAAATTGAATCAGACTGGTAGAAATGGCAAAGAGTAAAAAGAAATATTATGTGGTCTGGGAAGGCAACGAAACAGGGGTATTCGATAACTGGGCAGATTGTCAAGCTCAGGTAAAGGGGTATGTGGGCGCAAGATACAAATCCTTCAAAAACAAAGAATTAGCAGAGGAAGCCTATTATGGAAACAGCAATGACTACATCGGCAAAAATGTAAAAAACGACACTTCTCTGACTCCCGAACAGTTGGCGAAAATCGGTCAACCGATATGGGAAAGCCTTGCAGTAGATGCAGCTTGTAGTGGGAATCCTGGCGTTTTGGAGTATCAAGGGGTGGACACCAAATCGGGTATCCGTTTTTTTCACCAAGGTCCTTTTCCGCAAGGAACGGTCAATTTGGGGGAGTTTTTGGCTTTGGTACATGGTTTGGCCTATTTGAAACAAAAAGGCAGCACGATTCCCATTTACTCTGATTCGAGGACGGCTATGGCGTGGGTACGAGACAAACAAGTACGCACATCATTGAAGCGAAATAATACGAATCGCCAATTATTTGCGTTGGTAGAAAGGGGTTTGAATTGGTTGAAAAACAATACGTACTCCAATAAAATTTTGAAGTGGGAAACCGCCGCTTGGGGAGAGATTCCAGCAGATTTTGGAAGAAAATAACAAACAATGAATATTTACGATAGAACCCTTCAATGGAAAATTGCCTTGATTGCAGCCGCTTTGATTATTGTGGCTATCAGCTTGTTTTACAGTCAGTCGCTCGCCAATCAATTGGCAGATGAAGAACGCAAAAAAATAGAGCTTTATGGAAAGGCGGTCAATGAAATCAAGAACATATTTGCGTTTATGAATGAGCGTGAAAAACTGAGTCCTGAGGCGCAAACCATCTTGTCGGAATATGAATCAAAGATTCTCACCTTTTTGCAGGAAATCACCACCTCCAACACCACAATTCCCGTCATTCAAACCAATGGCAAGGGGGAAGTGACAGGTACTCGAAACCTTGACCCTGATGACAATGAACGCAATTTTGACATGAAAAATCTCGAAGATGCGGCAACGGTGACAGAAAAATTGGAGGCAATGAAGGAAAGCTACAAACCCATTGAAATCACCGCAAATTTTCAGGAAAGAGACGAAGAGGGCAACGAAACGGGTAGAATGTTGGAACGCAAAAGCTTCATCTACTACAACGAATCAAGCATTCTCTCTCAACTCCGTACCTATCCACTTTTTCAATTGTTTATTATTTCGATTTTCTTGTTGGTCGCTTATGTAGCGTTTGATGCTGCAAGACGAGCCGAACAAAACAAGGTTTGGTTGGGTATGGCAAAGGAAACAGCCCATCAACTGGGTACGCCTCTATTTTCGATGGTCGGTTGGGTCGAAATGCTCAAAATTTCGGAAGACCCAAGTGGTGAAGCGCAAATGGTGGGCGAAGAACTGGAAAAGGATGTCGGACGGCTGCAATTGATTGCCGACCGCTTTTCCAAAATTGGCGCACAGCCCAAACTGACTCCTACCAACATCGTGGAATCGGTGGCGGAAACGACTAAATATATGGAACGCCGAGCTTCGGGAAAAGTAAAAGTGAATTTTGAAGCCAAACAGCCCGAAATTCTCTGCAATGTGAACAGCGTCCTCTTTGATTGGGTGATTGAAAACCTGATTCGCAATGGTTTGGATGCGATGGGTGCGGAGGGAAAAATGGATGTGGTCGTCTGGGAAGAAGCGGGCAATGCCATCATTGAAGTATCGGACACGGGCAAAGGTATTCCCAAATCCAAATTCAAAACGGTTTTTAAGCCTGGCTACAGCACCAAAAAACGAGGTTGGGGGCTTGGACTTTCGCTTTCTAAACGCATTGTGCAATTATACCATAAAGGGAAAATTTTTGTGGATCGGTCGGTTTTGGAGAAAGGGACGACTTTTCGGGTGGAGGTGCCTTTGGTGGATTGAGAATGAAGTGAAACTCCCAAGCCCTCGTTAATTGAAAATTGTTGGCAAAATTTTCACATTCACCCAAACTTGCACTTCTTCCATTTATTTTGTATATTCGTCAAATAATTTAGCATTTTCACAAAAAATCACACTATAAAATGGCAGAAAAAACAAAATCAACCGTTGGTTCAATCATTTGGAGAGATTTGACCGTTCCAAATGCCGAAGAAGTCAAGAATTTTTATTGTGATGTCGTGGGTTGGACAGCCGAATTACATCCTGGCTGCGATGACTTCAACATTAAAAGAGCAGATGGAGAAGTAACAGCAGGGATTTGTTATGCAAAAGGCAGCAACGCCAATATTCCTCCTCAATGGATGGTCTATGTCACCGTTGAAAACGTAGATGCTTCTGCCGCAAAGTGTGTGGAGTTGGGCGGCAAAATTGTAGATGGTCCTCGAATGATGGGCGGGAATAATTTTTGTGTGATACAAGACCCTGCTGGAGCGGTGATGGGCTTGATTGAAGGTTAAGGAAGCTTCAACTTCTAAAGTATTAATCAAGTTCAAAAGTATGTTGAATTGATTCACAAATTTTACCTCTGTTTACTTTCAAACTTCCGCAACATACCATTCGTCTGTTCATTCAACTTTTTCTTAAAAAAAGAAGACCAACCCATCAACCAACCCTGCAAACCCAAAGCCTGTTTCGACCAATTGTGTAAATCAAAATGGTCAGTGTGACGAATGATTTTTCCGTCTTTGAACTCAAATTCTGCGTCAATGATGTTGTGGACTTTTCTATTGGTTTTGCTGAAAGTATAGTGCGCCTCCCAGTGTGCCGAACCTTTGTCTTTGAAGGCCTCGACCTTAGAATATTCTACCACAAAGTTTTGACCCTTTTGAGATTGGCACAACATCCGCCACATATTTTTCGCCTTTTCGCCCTTCAAAACCCCAAAAGCAGGGTCTTCGAATACGATATCATCGTGGTAACAAGCCGCCATTCCGTCACCGTCAAGGTTGGTAAAGGCAGTATAGAATTGTTCGATTATTTTTTTCATTTTTATGCTTTTAATACCCTTGTCCTACAAAGTAAAACCTTATAGGTTTATTTTTTTAAAAATGATACAAATTTAATTATTTGGATAAAATACATGATGAAAAACCTATAAGGTTTAAGAGTCATAATCAAACTTCACAAATCATGTAATCTTACGACATAAATTCACCTGATATTCGTGCAAAACGGTCCTCTGAATAGAGTAGATATATGATGTTCGATAGGCGATATTTGAGGTGTGATTTACCATACCAGTAAGCTAAACCAACTCTCCCAAACTCTGCTCAGGAACTCCAAAAGCCTCCACCAAATCCAGCGCATTTTCTCGAACCTCCAAGCACAAAGCATCGACTTCTCGACGAATCACCTTAGATTTTCCGCTTTCGATATATCCCTGTTCCAAATACCAAGCACTGTGTTTTTCAATCGTTTGCAACGCAAATAATTTACACACCTTCTTCAAAACCTCACGAGTCGGCTCATCATTGCAGGCATAGACGTTCTTGATAAATTGCTCCAAAACCACTCGCTCGATATACGCCTTTGCCATCGCAATCAAATGCGTTTGACATTCGATAAACGCTTGATAAGAATTCATTCCATTGTCAATTCGGTGCTTTAATCTTTGAGCCACAGAACGCACCAAATCCTCTTCCCTAAAACGAAAAGCTTCAATATGGAATTTAGTACTGCGGATATGTTTGGAGTCGGTTTTGCGGGTCATCATGGGATTGAAACCCAAATAATCGGCAATCGCATTGGAGGCAAAAAATTTAACCAACGAAAACCAATTCATGTCGTGAAATTGCTGCTTAAATTCCGACAAACGACCCTTTGCCACCAGTTGTAGCAATACCGTATTGTCCCCTTCAAAAGTAGTGAAAATGTCGGAATCTGCCTTCAATGCTGCAAAGCGATTTTCAGCCATATATCCCTGCCCTCCACAAGCTTCTCGACACTCTTGAATTGTGGCTGTTGTGTTCCAAGTCACCACAGATTTCATTCCAGCCGCCAATGCTTCAATCTCTCTTGCATCTTCCTCTGTTCGATTCACAAAGCGTTGAGTCAGATATTGCAGTGCAAAAGTGTAGGCATAACTATTGGCAAGCAAAGGCATCAATCGGCGTTGGTGTGTGCGATAATCCAAAAGCAAGGTTTCTTTTTCATTTGCTGCGCCAAATTGCCGCCTTTTCAAAGCGTATCGGATGGCAATGGTCAACGCAGTTTTGGCAGCACTCAAACCTGCTTTTGGTACGCCAATGCGCCCGCCAACGAGTGTGCCGAGCATGGTGAAAAAACGTCTGGACTCACTCGCAATCTCGCTGCTGTAAGTGCCATCTTCTGCTACTTCTGCAAAACGGTTCAACAAATTTAATCGAGGCACTCTTACATGGTCAAACCAAATTTTGCCGTTGTCCACGCCATTTAAGCCCAACTTCAATCCATTGTCTTCAATGCGTACACCTTCCGCCAAATTGCCTTCTTTGTCTCGGATGGGTACAACCAGTGCATGAACGCCATATCTTTCGCCATTCGTTTCGAGCTGTGCAAAAACGGTTGCCATCTCTCCATCAACAGCCGCATTGCCGATGTAGGTTTTGAAGGCATTGGGTGTGGTGGTGTGAATGACAAATTCTTGTGTTTCTGCATCATAAGTAGCGGTTGTTTCGATGTCTTTGACATTGGAGCCATGTCCGTTTTCGGTCATCGCAAAGCAACCAGGGATTTCCATAGTGCCAATTTTTTTCAACAGCCATTTGTGGTGGTATTTCGTTCCCAACCAATGAATACTTCCACCCCATAGCCCAAACTGTACGCCAAATTTGATGGCGAGACTCAAATCGTGGTAGCCAATCATCTCGAATACTGCAAAGTATTTTTCAATGTCGTCTTTTCCACCGTATTTTTCGGGATAGCCCAATGCACCCCACCCTTGTTCTGCCAACAGTTTTGTCCACTGCAAAACCTGCTGCCTGAAAACGTTTTTATTGGTTTCCAAACTCAATTGAAGGGCAGGGTCATTTAATATTATTCTGGCTTTTGCCCGAAGTTTGTGGTGGTCGCCATCCAGCAGTTGTTGCAGCAATTGGACGCTAAAAGACGCACTTGCCGACTCTGTAGGTTTGTCGGTATCGGGTCTTTGGGCGGGAACTGCCATCATTTCGTCAAAGGCTTCTTTACTGACCACACCCAATGCTTCTTCGATTTGACACAAGGCGAGATTGGCTTTGGAGTCTTTGCAGACTGGTACTTCGTCTTCAAATCCATTCAAACGGGCAATGTCAATTCCAAAATTGGCGAGCGTTTGTTTGGATTGTGGACGGATATTCGGTGCTGCGGCTTTGATGATGTTGAGCCATTCCTTCAATTCTCTGGGTGAAGGCGGATTGGCGGGGTCTAACCATTGCCTCAAAATGGCTTTGCTCGGTGCTTCTAACCATGCTTGTGCTTCAACTTTGGTTCGTATCAACTCTATTTCGGAGGGGGTCAACACGGCATCTGCCCACGCTACATAGAGCATCGGAAGGAATGGAAGCAGGGCTGGTAATTCTACGAATGGATGGGGAAGGATTGGCTGTTGGTTCATAATTGAAGGAATTGTTTGTTTTGAAACGAGATAGAGGTGTTATTTGTTGAACTGTTGGAGGGGGAAAAAGTTTAGGATTTGGGTTTTTCATATCCATAATCCAATCTCCATTCGTAGCCAATTCATTTTTAGCATAGATGAACAATACCTTAAAAAATGGAGAGATAACAAAATACCAATAGTCTCAGTACAGGACAAAACTAAAAAAGGGATAGAAAAAGAAGTTGTATTTTGTGATTCCTAATTCATAAAACAACTTCAAATTAATATCCCGTGACCAAAGATAATCAAAAAGAATTACTGAATTT
>JAUHXA010000035.1 GCA_030427245.1 Bacteroidia bacterium
TCGTCAGTACCGACCTTTGCAGTCCTGCTTACTTTAGTGCATCTCTCACGAGAAACCACCTCCGATTATTCATCGGAGTATTCTACTGTGCGACTTGCTAACAGTTCGAGTCGTCACACCCGCCTGTAAAGCCTGCCCCGAAACCTCGGGGAGACTTTCACTCTCTGGACATTTTGCTTTCACTTCACAAAATGAAGCGGTTACTTGGGCAATAATCCAAGTTTTCGCTATATTTACCATTCAAGGCACACACAATGTATACCTGCCTATGCCTCCCATCCGGTCGGCACATCAGGTATACTCACGTTGGGCAGAAATCCCTCTCCTTCGTCGAGCGATTTCTGCCCAACGGAGCGAGCGATATTGTTACGATATTCTCGTTCCGTTAAGTTTTAGGCATGTCCTAAAGCTGGGTCGTGCCTTCTTTACGCTTTGGGAAAGGTTCAGTCGTTGGGCACGGACTACGACTGTTGAATTTTAGAATTCGCCTTCCATAAGGCAGAAGGCACTATCCGCCAACACTGTGTACACGCAATAGCACCCACTATTGCAGGTTCACAGTTACTTACATTTTTTTAAAGGTACGTACCTTAGCAGCGAGCTTTCGCTACACGTGGTCGTGGGTGCGACTGCGTGTACACTCGCTCCGTTGGGTGCTACCAGTTAAAAAAGAAAAACTACAGAATTAAGATAATGAAAGAAAATACCCATACTTTTTTAAGTAAGCTAAATAAACCACAGCTTGGTAGTTTAGGAGAATTCCTTTTTTGCCAAATAATGAAATGTAAGGAATTTTCGATTAAATCACGACATAAAAACCAAATAGATTTTGTTATTAATGAAATAATTAAAGTAGATGTCAAGACACAAAGAAAGTTGAATGAAAATTATTATAAAACACCTAAATATTATGGTCGAAAATTAAAGGGTGTGGAATATGCTTTAGTCATTTTGTATAACGACAAACTCTACTTTTCTTTAAAAGATATTGTTGAAGAATACCTATATGAAGATATTCAAGGTTGGATAGAAAAATGGAAAGTTAAGCGAACAATTAAGTTAGAGAAGTCAATAAATCGAGGGCAAAAAAACGCAATTAATCTTGTGAAAAAGAAGATTATAGATAAAGTAAAAGGTTTTGGAAAAGTGGCAAGAATAATTTACAGGACAAATCAGATAGACTTTGGAGATGAAAGTCCAGGAAACTTAATTCCGTTAAAAATAGAGAAAGAAAGGTGGACAATATTTTTGAATTATAAATATGAGATAAGTGATGAAAAACTAATTGAAATTATTGCATTTAAAGAAGAAGAAGCTACTCAATTCCCAAGATTAAAAAAAAATAGATTACATGAAGAGAAAATAGACTTAAAGCGGTTAGATGAAAAGTACAAATTTAAAACAGTGAAAAATTTACTTGAAACAATAAAAAATAGCTAAATAAATTCAATGAACATGAAATAGAAAAGTGTAATTCAATAATCGTATTTTTATGATAAAAAAATTTACGCTTGAATAAAATGTTTTAGATACAGCTTGAATTTTTTCAAAAATATCTTTAAAAACCTTCAAAAACTGTTGTAATAAATAGAATAAAAATAAGGCAGCACCCAACAAAAGCAACATCGTCCAGCCGTGGCAAAAGCCACGTCCGTCGTTGTTGCAGGACGTTGGGCAGAAATCCCTCTCCTTCGTCGAGCGATTTCTGCCCAACGGAGCGAGCGATATTGTTACGATATTCTCGTTCCGTTAAGCTTTAGGCATGTCCTAAAGCTGGGTCGTGCCTTCTTTACGCTTTGGGAAAGGTTCAGTCGTTGGGCACGGACTACGACTGTCGAATTTTAGAATTCGCCTTCCATAAGGCAGAAGGCACTATCCGCCAACACTGTGTACACGCAATAGCACCCACTATTGCAGGTTCACAGTTACTTATATTTTTTAAAGGTACGTACCTTAGCAGCGAGCTTTCGCTACACGTGGTCGTGGGTGCGACTGCGTGTACACTCGCTCCGTTAGGCACAATAATGAAAAAAAATAAAATGGAATCAAACAAAGTAGTAGATGCATTATTTGGAGTTGCAATTGGAGATGCAGTTGGGGTTCCGTTTGAATTTAGTTCAAGAGAAAAGATGAAAACAAATCCTGCAAAAGGGATGATTGGTTATGGAACTTATAATCAACCTAAAGGAACTTGGTCTGATGATAGTTCATTAACATTTTGTTTAGCAGAGTCTCTAAAAAAGGGATATGACCTAAAAGATATATCGGAAAATTTTATTAAGTGGAAGAATGAAGCATATTGGTCAGCAAGAGGAAAAGTATTTGATATTGGAATGACTACATCAAAAGCAATTTCAAGGTTAAGAAAAATAATTGAAGATGATGATTTAGATGAGTTGGGAAGACAAAAGTATTATGGTGATGAATACGACAATGGGAATGGTTCCTTAATGAGAATTATTCCATTATTGTTTTACATCAAAGAAAAGCCAATTAAAGAACAGTTTGAAATCATTTGGGAAATTTCAGCATTAACTCATAGACATATAAGAGCAGCAATGAGCTGTTTAATATATTTAAAAGTTGCTGAAAAGTTACTTGAAGGAAAAGATAAAGAAAATTCGTATTCGGAAATGAGAACAGAAATAAAATCATTTTGGGATGAAATGGAATTTTCAGAGAGTGAAAGAGAACATTTCAAAAAAGTTATCCAAAATGATATTAGAGAAACAAAAATTGAAGATTTGAAATCAGGCGGATATGTAATTGAAGTTCTCGAATCAAGTATTTGGTTTTTTCTGAATAGTAAAACTTATGAAGAAACAATTTTGTCAATAATAAATATTGGTCACGACACAGATACATCAGCGGCAATAGCAGGAGGATTAGCGGGGATTTACTACGGACTAAAGAGAATCCCTGAATATTGGATTGTTTCAATAGCAAGGATGGAAGACATTATGGAATTAGGAAATGAATTAAATAAAAAATACTGTGCCTAACAATGTGTAAAATGTTCATAGTGGCTAAACGCCACTACGCCATTTAGCCAGACCGTTGGGCAGAAATCCCTCTCCTTCGTCGAGCGATTTCTGCCCAACGGAGCGAGCGATATTGTTACGATATTCTCGTTCCGTTAAGCTTTAGGCATGTCCTAAAGCTGGGTCGTGCCTTCTTTACGCTTTGGGAAAGGTTCAGTCGTTGGGCACGGACAACGACTGTCGAATTTTAGAATTCGCCTTCCATAAGGCAGAAGGCACTATCCGCCAACACTGTGTACACGCAATAGCACCCACTATTGCAGGTTCACAGTTACTTATATTTTTTAAAGGTACGTACCTTAGCAGCGAGCTTTCGCTACACGTGGTCGTGGGTGCGACTGCGTGTACACTCGCTCCGCTGCAAGCAGAAAAAAGAAAAAAGAAGTCCGATTTTGGTAAATTTGCATGATAAATAATTAGAACAATCAATATGGCAAAAAAGAATCAATCTAAAAGGTTAACAAAGCAACATAAAAAGTCGCAAGGAGTAGTAGGTATATTTGGTAACAAAGCTAAATTGCATGATTTGACTGTTGGAGAAATATCAAAACTGGTTATCGAACAACTTGAAAAAGAGTATCCACAATTATACTTTCGATACAGGAAAAATATAAGGAAAGAAGAAATCAATGAGGCGTTAAAGAAAATTGACCCAGAATTAGGACAGACCCTTTTTGTATCAAATTCAAGTATCAAGCCTGATGGTGGAATAATTGAGGTAAAAGACGATAACAAAAATTGGAGGGTTATTTTAGTCTCCGAAGCAAAACATCAAGGGAAAGATATTGGAAATATCAGAATGGGTAACTTAGTAGGAAAAAATAACAATCAAGACTTGATGGCTGCTGGCAATGCAATAGAAAGGTCGCATAAAAATATTTCAGAAATTGCCAACTTTATGCTTTCTGAATCTCACTTCCCTTATGTTCTATTTCTTGAAGGTTCAAACTTTTTGACAGAAACTATTTCAATTGAAAGACCAGATGGTAGGGTTGTTAGGCTTGAATACAACTCAGGAATGTTAAATCGATTAGATAGATTGACTTCTGCAAATTATGGAATGCCAATAAACACTAATTTGTGTGAGAATAAATTTGTCAAACATACAGATAAGACGATTATGCTACAAGCGACTTCTATTTATACTCAGGGAAATGGAGAAAAATGGGATAAGAAAGAAATGTTTGACATTATGCTTGATATTTCAAAAACCTCTCTTAAAGTATTAGGAAGTGATATTTTCAAACAGTTAACAGAAGCTAAATAATTATATCCGTTATCTATAAAAACAATATGAGTAAACTATGGCAAGAAGAGCAACTAATAAATTACTACAAAAAGCTAAAAAATCAAAAAGTGATGAATTTTACACACAACTTGCAGATATTGAAAGTGAGTTGAAACATTATAAAAATCACTTCAAAGACAAAGTAGTTTACTGCAATTGTGACGACCCAAAAGTTAGCAATTTTTTTAAATATTTTTCCTCTAATTTCGAAGATTTAGGACTAAAGAAATTAATATCAGCTTGTTACAGAAAACAAGAGGTAGATTTATTCAATAGCGAAAAAACTGAAAGTGGATTTTACTTTGAATATGAAGGTGAACAGATAGATAGAAATGCAACCAATAAAGATAAAATTGATGTGGTTCACTTTAAAGGCGATGGAGATTTTAGGAGCAAAGAGAGCATCGAACTTTTAAAACAGTCTGATATTGTTGTTACTAATCCACCCTTTTCACTATTTCGAGAATATGTAGCTCAACTAATAAAATACGATAAAAAATTTCTAATAATTGGGAATATAAATGCAATTACATATAAAGAGATATTCAAATTAATAAAAGAAAACAAAGCGTGGTTAGGAATTAATTTAGGAAGAGGTATTTCAGGTTTTATTGTCCCTGAACATTATGAACTTTATGGTACAGAAGCAAGAATTGATGATTACGGAAATAGAATAGTATCTCCGAATAATTGTTTATGGCTAACAAATTTAGATACACCTATACGAAATGAAGATATACCCCTATCAAAAACATATTACGGGAACGAAAGTGAATATCCTAATTACGACAATTATGACGGAATTAATGTAAACAAAACAAAAGATATACCTAAAGACTATAAAGGTTTCATGGGAGTTCCAATAACATTTTTACACAAATTCAATCCCAATCAATTTGAAATCATAAAATTCAGAAAAGGAAATGATGAAAAGGATTTGGCAATAAATGGCAAGTGTCCATACTTCAGAATTCTAATCAAAAACAGAAGATTATAGCAAAGCCAATTAATTAGAGACTGAATGAATTGAAAGAAGAAAGCCAGCAGCGAACAAAGGCTAAAATGTCAATAGCCCCTATGCGCCCCACCTGCGTTTGCACGAGACCGTTGGGCAGAAATCCCTCTCCTTCGTCGAGCGATTTCTGCCCAACGGAGCGAGCGATATTGTTACGATATTCTCGTTCCGTTAAGCTTTAGGCATGTCCTAAAGCTGGGTCGTGCCTTCTTTACGCTTTGGGAAAGGTTCAGTCGTTGGGCACGGACTACGACTGTCGAATTTTAGAATTCGCCTTCCATAAGGCAGAAGGCACTATCCGCCAACACTGTGTACACGCAATAGCACCCACTATTGCAGTTTCACAGTTACTTACATTTTTTTAAAGGTACGTACCTTAGCAGCGAGCTTTCGCTACACGTGGTCGTGGGTGCGACTGCGTGTACACTCGCTCCGTTAGGCACAATAATGAAAAAAAATAAAATGGTACAAGAAATAAAAGCATTACAAGAAATCATAAAAAATTATAGGAAATCTGACGGAATTGAAATTTCTGAGCAGAGAATAACGAAATGGATAAATCAATTTCCAGAATATGATAGAGTTTTCATATTGACTGAATTGAAACACATATTCGACAAGATGTATTTCTCAAAAAAGAGAACAAAAAGTTTTTTAAAAGGAATTGTCGATAAATTAAAAGAAAAATTTAGTTATTCAACTCACAAAGAATTTCTTGATAATTCAAATTTTCTTGATTTGCAAGCAGAAGGTAAAAGTCAGAAAAAATTGCTCGAATTATTTTTTGAAGTTTTGAGAGATGACTTTAATTATAATCCAGATGACCTTGGAAGTAGCTCTCAAAAACACAACATATACATAGACGATGTTTTGTGTACAGGCAATACGTTTTTCAATAATTTAAAAGATTGGGCAACAGAAGAAGGAAAAGACAGATTATCCAAGTTACGGTCAAAAGAAATTGACTTAACTGTATTTTATATGTTCATTGCGGAAAAGTATTATTACAAGAAAAGGGGGCAGTTCTATTATCGAGTTAGCGAAGATTTTAGGGATTTAATCACCGTTTTGTCAATATATTGGTTTAAGGAAGAAGTACTAAAACCGCTTGAAGAAAATCTTACTGATTTAGTAACTGAATATAAAGAGAAAGTAGAAAGCAACGCTAATGCACATGCTGAGAATAAAGGATTTACAAGTTATAGCCCAGACTTTTTCAGAACTGAAGTTAATCCTGAAGAGTTTTACTCTTCAATTGAAAATAGAAAACGGTTAGAATTAATTTTCTTAAAGAAAGGCATTGAGATACTAAACAACTCAAATGTTTCAAAAACGAATGTTCGTCCATTAGGTTATTCTTTACCAGCTTATAAAGACTTTGGATTTGGCGCATTGATTTTTACATGGAGGAATGTAGCAAACAATACACCATTAGTTTTTTGGTATAGAGGTGGCGGTTTTACACCGTTATTTGTCAATAAACGATAAATTTGTAACTTGAACAAGCTAAATTTCAGTATCAAAGCATAATTTATGGTAAGCGTTGAAAAAAAATACGGTTTAAGAGAATACAAAGCCAACGAAGTTGTTTGGTTTAGAAAAACCAAAGAAGCATTTGGCGGGCTATCAAATATGTGTTCAGGCTATCAATTAGAGGTCAACGGACATAGAATATTAACATCAGAAGCATTGTATCAGGCGTGTAGATTTCCTGATTTACCTGATGTGCAACAAATAATCATCAATGAGAAAAGCCCAATGACCGCAAAGATGAAAAGCAAACCCCATAGAATACATACACGAGAAGACTGGGATAATGCAAGAGTTGCGATAATGAGGTGGTCATTACAGGTTAAACTTGCTCAAAATTTCATAAAATTCGGAAAGTTGTTAGAAGAAACTTATCCAAAGCAAATTGTAGAAGACTCTCGAAAAGATAGATTTTGGGGTGCTGTAAGAGAAAAGAACGATGAAAATATCCTAACTGGCGTAAATGCCCTTGGCAGATTACTAATGGAACTAAGACAAAAATACATGTCTGAAAGCAGATATGACTTGCTTGTAGTCGAACCTTTGCAAATCAAGAACTTTAAATTATTTGGAGAGGAAATAGAAAGAATTGATGAACGAATGAATTTTGTAAATAGCTTAATCAAAGGTTGGGGGTTAAGCAGTTATTTTTCTTTAGAGAAGTTGAAAGAATTTGATGAAGCCTCATATTCGACTAAAAAAGATATAAGCTCATCTGTTAATGAACCGCTTTTTGATTCTCCAAAGAATGGATTTAAAGCAAAGACAGAAAATGAAGAAAGCGAAGAAGATTTTATAGCTGACAAAGTGATGTTAATTCTAAAATATGGGAAAGCATTTTCTTCAAAAGATTTGATTAAAAGGGCAAGAGTTAGTTGGAAGACAAGTAAAATGACATCATTCCTTAAAAAACTTGAAGGAGTAGAGGTAATAAAAGGAAGTCCATTAAAATTTAAACTAAGCCAACCTGGAGAAGAAAATACTCTATTCTCAAACATAAAATAGAAGAAGAAAAACGCCGTAGAACAAAGTGCAAAACGGCAAGTGGGGCTATGCGCCCCACCTGCGTTTAGCCGAGACCGTTGGGCAGAAATCCCTCTCCTTCGTCGAGCGATTTCTGCCCAACGGAGCGAGCGATATTGTTACGATATTCTCGTTCCGTTAAGTTTTAGGCATGTCCTAAAGCTGGGTCGTGCCTTCTTTACGCTTTGGGAAAGGTTCAGTCGTTGGGCACGGACTACGACTGTTGAATTTTAGAATTCGCCTTCCATAAGGCAGAAGGCACTATCCGCCAACACTGTGTACACGCAATAGCACCCACTATTGCAGGTTCACAGTTACTTACATTTTTTTAAAGGTACGTACCTTAGCAGCGAGCTTTCGCTACACGTGGTCGTGGGTGCGACTGCGTGTACACTCGCTCCGTTGAACAAAATTTCACCATATAAATTATTGACAATGTTTTAATTAGTTCAATTTTAACAATATTTTTGCAGTATTCAATCACTTAAAAATACTGTCAAAAATGGATACAATCAGCCAAGAATTAGAAGCCTTAGACAACTACCTACAACTCAAAAACTACAGCCTTGCCACCCGCAAATCCTACGGCTGCGCCCTCAAACAATTCCTCCATTGGCGCATCAAACAAGGCTTCTCTGCAGAATTAGACCAGACCCAAGCCCGCCGATACATCCTCTATCGCTACGACCAAGGCTTGAAGTGGCAAACCATCAACGGTGACTATTCCGCCATGCTGCGTTATTTCCGAGAGGTCAAAAAATAGCTATCTCCACTTCAAATCCAACGAATTAATCACTTCTCACCCCCTAATTTCTAAAATGAAACAATCCGTAGATGTATAAATTTGACCTTACACCCATTTTTGTTATTTTTACCAAACAGGAAAGTCAGACAAAAACCATAGCCTTTCCCCTATACTCCATTTCGGGCGGAACCGGTGGCTAAATTGAAATCCGTTTTTTCGCTTGGCAGATATGATATATAAAGAAAAAGAAGGCGGCGGCGCACAATAAAGTGTAGCTGACGTTAGCGATAATAAATCATTGAACCTAACATTTTCAACTTAACATGAAATTAACTCCAAAGGCGAAAAGAAACATTTCAAGGATTATTCCCTTCGCCATTATCTGGCTAGTGAGTGGATGGATAGTTGATGTAACGGAGCTCGGAGTAACACGTAATCAAAACCTCAATTCAGATACTGATATTGCCTTGACCGCCCCAGTGCTGATATTTGCTAGCCTCGCAAATATCCTGGTTGGAGCTATTGTAGGAGCTTTAGAAGTGGTTTATTTAGAAAAGAGATTCTCAAACCGAACACTGAGTGCTAAGATTTTTTACAAATTCTTAATCTACCTTGCCTTATTTATTATCATTATAGTCCTCCTTTATCCTGTGGCATTTACGCTCGAAACAGGCATAAGTTTGCTAAAAGTTGATGCTTGGCAAAAATTGGGTAGATTCTTAGTAAGTATCTCTTTTTTTATCACCCTATTTCATTTGTCTGTAAGGCTTATGGTTTGTTTGATATATTCAGCTATAAGTGAAAACTTAGGACACCATGTGTTTTTAAATTTTTTTTCCGGGAAATACCATCAACCCCAAATTGAAAAGCGGATTTTCATGTTCCTAGACATGAATTCTTCGACTACAATAGCCGAATCTCTAGGCCACATAAAATACTTCAAATTACTGGACACCTATTACAATAGTATGTCAGACCCCATCATCAATTCATTCGGTGAAGTCTACCAGTACATAGGAGATGAAATCGTGATTTCATGGAAACCTGATAAGGGGATTTACCAGGCAAACTGCATCAAATGTTTCTTTGACATATGCAATCATCTCAATGAACAAAAAGAAGTTTTATTTCATGAATTTGGCTTTGAAATTGGTTTCAAAGCTGGGATTCATTTCGGTGAAGTCACTATTGGAGAAATTGGAGCCTTAAAAAGGGAAATCGTATTTACGGGAGATGTCTTAAATACAACCGCTCGAATCCAAAGTCTTTGTAAGGAATTAAAATCTGACTTACTGATCTCAGGTGCAATTAAAGAATTATTACCCCATTCTAACTATCAATATAGCTCTAAAGGAGAGATAGAACTGAAAGGAAGAAATAAGAAAGAAGAACTGTTTAGCGTAACTTTAGAAAAGAAGCCGACAATCGCTAACAATATGTAAACTGCATTAAAACGCAGTTTATAATTAACGTCGAACAAATTTAACTATATAAATATGTGATAATGTTTTAATTGCGCTAATTTTACATTCTATTTTTGCAGTATTCAATCACTTGATAATACTGTCAAAAATGGATACAATCAGCCAAGAATTAGAAGTTTTAGACAACTACCTACAACTCAAAAACTACAGCCTTAGCACCCGCAATTCCTACGGCTGCGCTCTCAAACAATTCCTCCATTGGCGCATCAAATAGGGGTTTTTTGAAGAATTAGACCAGACCCAAGCCCGCAAATAAATCTTTCTAAAATGAAACAACCCATAGATGTATAAATTGGACTTTTCCTTCAATTTTGTTATTTTTACGAAGCAGGAAAGTCAGACAAAAACCATAGCCTTTCCCTTATACCCAATTTCGTTCAACTGAAATGTCTGCGATAGTGAAGTTTGGTGTATTGTCCGAAGGGTTGGGAGGCGCAGAGATTCCTTAGTGTTAGTGGCAAGCCAAAAGAATAAACTCTTGGATTTAAACGAAAATTTGACAAAAATTTAAACACTACTTAACAATGGAAAATATCAAAGTTAGTAAAACAAAAAAAGTCTTAAAAGGTGATATTCTTTTAAGTCATGGAGATATTGCTAAATATGGTTTTAGAGTAAAAAGCGGTTGTCTAAAAAGTTATGTTATTGATAATGCAGGCAAAGAACACATCTTGCAATTTGCTCCAGAAGATTGGCTAATTGGAGATATGGACAGTGCGACCAATAAAAAACCTTCCGTTATTTTTATTGATGCCATCGAAGACAGTGAGGTTTCATTTATTTCAACTTCTGATTTTGGTGATTTTCATAGTTTAGAAAAAGAATTGCTTGCAGAAATGAGTATTAAACTCCGAAACAATTTAATCGCAACCAACAAAAGGATTATCAGTTTATTGAGTGCTACTGCCAAAGAACGATACATAGAATTCACAAATACTTACCCTACTTTAGTACAGCGACTCCCGCTAAAACTTATCGCTTCTTACATTGGCATTACGCCAGAATATTTGAGTGACCTGAGACGAAAAATTTCAAAAAGTCAAAAAAAATAAGCCAAAAGCACACTTCTTAAGCTATCTTAATTTTTATCTGCTGTTTCTCCCGCAACTTTGTGTCATCAATTAATCAATAGACTTTTACTTTAAAGTTTATTCAAAAAAATAAAAAATGACACCAATTAAATTTCTAGGAATGATTGCAGCTATCGTTTTATGCTCTGCATTTACAATCAACAATTCAATGTCTTGGCAAATAGCGGAAGGATATTCCATAAAATTTGCAGGAACAGATGTGGAAGGCATTTTTAAAACGATGAGCGGAGATATTCAATTTGATGAAAACAACTTGGATGCATCCAAGTTTTCAACCTCTATTGATGTTGCATCCATTAATACTGGTAATGGGATGAAAAACAAACATGCCGTAAGTAAAAAATGGTTTGATGCAGAAACATATCCAGCTATAACATTCAATTCGAGCAAATTTAGCAAAACAGATACTGGATACGAAGTGACTGGAACACTTGAAATCCACGGTACTCAAAAAGAAATAAGCATCCCTTTTACATTTTCTGATAATACCTTCAACGGCGAATTTAGCGTCAACAGAATGGACTTTGGAGTAGGCACCATGAAAGGCATGTCGAAAAAAGTATCCAATGAAATTAAGTTGGAAATCTCTGTCCCTGTAACAAAATAATTCTTTCCACATTCAAATTTCTTATCATGATAAAATTACTCATTCACGGAGTAGTAGCTGGTCTATTGGCTGGGATGGCAGGCATTATCTACCTCAATATCTATATAGAAGCTTTCGGAGTTGATTACAGTCAGATTATCAACACGGGAGCTATATTAGGTTCTAGTTTGATAGCTTGTATGCTGATGACGCTGGGATATGCAGCTTTGTTTAAATTCGATAAACAAAATTTGCAGGGTTGGTTAAACATATTGATTGCGGTGCTTTCATTTGCCAGTATTATTGGTCCTATCGGGATGAGTTTGCCGCTTGATATTGAATTTCCAGAATTATTTCCAGGTTTAGTCGTACCGATGCACTTCTTCCCTGCATTGGCGTTTTTTACCATTTATCCTTTTTTAAAACAAAATAAATTATAACAAAATGACAAATCAAAAAAATAATAAAGCCATGAATATCGCCCTTTGGGTGGTGCAAGTACTATTAGGACTTATCTTTTTAATGGCTGGTGCAACAAAATCTTTTCAGTCAATAGAAGTCATGGCAGAATCATTGCCTTGGGTGACTTCCGTCCCCGCTGGATTAGTCCGTTTTATTGGTATTAGTGAATTATTAGGAGGCATAGGTTTGTTACTTCCTTCTATTCTTCGAATCAAACCACACTTAACAGTTTGGGCAGCCATAGGCTTGACAATAGTGATGGTTTTGGCAGCTTTATTCCATGCTTCAAGAGGAGAGTTTCCTGCTATCGGGGCGAATGTTGTATTCATTGCGCTAACTGCATTTGTGGCATGGGGAAGAAGCAAAAAAGCACCTATTTTTCCTAAAGGATAAGGATTTCGTAAAGTACAACCTTGGGCATGAGGACAAAATAAATTGGTATTCTTTCATCGTTTCTTATTTTGTCCTCATCTCTTAATTTTAAATAAATTACAAAAATGGAGCATTTAAAATCATTATTAACAGGCAAATATATCCTTTGGTTAATCTTGGCAATTCCGGGAGTCATGGCTACCATTAATTATATTAAGGAGCAACTTGACTATAATATGATGATGCATATCACTGGTGAATTTGCTGGTCGATTTTTAGTCATCAGTTTAATCGCAACCCCTATCGCTTTGATGTTTCCGAAAGGTCGAGTATCGAAATGGCTCATCAGAAATCGGAGGTTTTTCGGAGTAGCGGCTTTTGCTTACACTTTATTGCATACCATTTTTTATATACTGGAATATCCGTTTAGTCAATTGGTCAATGAATTTTCAGATGTTGCTATTTTGACTGGATGGGTTGCCTTTTTTATTTTTATCCCGTTGGCGATGACGAGTACAGATGCAGCCGTAAAAAGGATGGGAACTGCTTGGAAAAAATTACAGCGATGGGTTTATTTAGCTGCTGTAATGGCTTTTGCACATTGGGCATTATTGGGTTTGCAAGGAGAACACGCAAGTATGGGGGGCGCATTATTTCATTTTGCACCTGTGATGTTTTTGCAGGTGTATAGAATTTGGAAACAACAAAAGAATACTTTAAAGCTAAATTAGATGGAGCGTAAAACATTTTTAAAAAAACTTTTAGGCGGAACAACTTTAATCACAGCCTCAACTTTAATATCAATGGATGGATTTTCTACGATTGTCAATGCTTTGTCGCATGACAATAAAAACAATAATAATTCAAATGACTTTGCCACCTATGGTGCCATTCACTTGAACATTACGAATATTAAAAAAGCGACGGTTTTCTGGACAAAAATAGTGGGTATGAAACTCCGAGAAACCTCAGGAAACAGAGCTGAATTTGGAACGGAGACTAAGACATTAGTCGTCGTTCATGAAACCGCAAAAAAGTCTTATCAAAAAGGATACAGTGGGCTTTATCATTTTGCTATTCATGCACCTAATGAAGCTGAATTTGCCAGTATGATAAATCGCCTAAACGTCAATCGATACCCTTATTCTCCGATTGACCATACGATGTCGAAGTCCGTTTATTTAGATGAACCCGATGGAATCAATATTGAATTTACATTGGAAACTCCAGAGCGGTTTAAAAGAGTCGTTACAACAGGCGGACTTAAAATAGAAGGTGCTGATGGTATTGTTCGCTCTGCCTCGGAACGCTTGGATGTAAATGAGGTTTTGAATGCTGTAAAAGATAAAAGTTTCAGTGAAAATCTTTCAGACGACTCTTATATTGGTCATGTGCATTTATATGCCAACAATGTGGAGGAATCTAATGAATTTTATAAAAAAATGGGCTTTATACAATTCAACTATCTTCCACAATTTATGTACGCCGATTTGGGAGCAGGAGGCGATTATCAACATCGAATTGTTATGAACTCATGGCATGGTCAAAACCGACCTTTAGCGCCAAAGGGAAGCGCAGGGATGAGGCATTTTCAAATAAATTATAAAGACAAAAGTAAGTTCCAACAAGCATTAAAGAATATTCCTGATTATGAAGAAAAAGAGACAGGCTATTGGTTGAATGATGCAACTGGCAACAAAATTTTAGTAAAAATGGGCTAACATTTTTTTTTTGGAACCAAATCCAAGCCCGCAAATACATCCATCTAAAATGAAACAACCCATAGATGTATAAATTGGACTTTTCCTTCAATTTTGTTATTTTTACGAAGCAGGAAAGTCAGACAAAAACCATAGCCTTTCCCTTATACCCAATTTCGTTCAACTGAAATGTCTGCGATAGTGAAGTTTGGTGTATTGTCCGAAGGGTTGGGAGGCGCAGACATTCCTTTGAGTTGGCTGTAATTAAAAGACAAAAATGAAAATCTGCATTGCACAAACGAAATCTGAAAAAGGAGAAATTCAGTTGAATATAGAAAATCATTTGAAGCTAATCAATCGTGCAATCGGTTTGAATTCCAACCTAATAGTATTCCCAGAATTATCCATTACTAACTATGAACCTGATATAGCCAAAGAATTTGCTATTGATATAGATGATACTATTTTTAATTCATTTCAAAAATTGTCAGATAAAAATGAAATAGTTATTGGAGTTGGGATGCCAACCAAGGCAGTTGACGGGATAAATATTAGTATGTTGATTTTTCAACCGAATAAAGAGAGAATGATTTATTCCAAGTGTCTACTTCATTCTGATGAAATTCCATATTTCGTAAGTGGTAACATCCAGCCATTCTTAAAGATAAAAGGAAAGAAGATTGCTCTCGGAATATGCTATGAAACACTTCAACGAGAGTATTTTATAAAAGCAAAACAAAATGGTGCTGATGTTTATATTGCAAGTGTTGCAAAACCAGATAGAGGAACGGATAAAGCATATTCATATTTTCCTTTAATAGCAAAGGAATTTGAAACTCCAATACTAATGTCTAACTCTATTGGATATTGCGATAATTTTCTAAGCAATGGGCTTAGTTCTGTTTGGAATAGAAAAGGAGAATTAATCGGGCAACTTGATAAAGTAAATCAAGGTCTACTGACTTACGACACAGAAACTGAAATAGCAGAAGTGAACCAACTGAGAATAGAAAAAGGGCTTTTGTCCGATTTAGACGACCTTTTCCAAATTTATAAGAATAGTAAGACGGAATTAGAGAAAAACGGAATTTATCAATGGACAGATAATTATCCAACACGTTCGATTATTCAAAATGATTTAAGAAAGGATGTACTGTATGTTCTAAAAAACGATAGGGAAGTAATAGGTGCAATAAATTTAAGTGAAGAACAAGAAGATGAATATCAATCTATTAATTGGCAATTTGATAATTCTAAAGTATTGGTTATTCACAGATTGGTGGTTGAACCAAAACACCAAAGAAAAGGCTACGCAAGAATACTAATGAATTTTACAGAAAATTTTGCAAAAGAAAACAGCTATACATCAATAAGATTAGATGCGTATAGTAAAAATGAAAGGGTATTAAAATTTTATAAAAAGCGAGAATATTTCATTCGAGGGGATGTTAATTTTCCTGAAAGAAATCATCCTTTTCATTGTATGGAAAAAGAAATAAAAACTGCCTACAACAAAGGCTAAAATGGCAATATGGGCTATGCACCCATACTACGCTTAGTTGAGACTGTTGAGCATAATTTTACTATATAAATAAATGCTAAATTGTATCAATTTTTATTCTATCTTCGCAGTGTTCAATCGCTTGAAAACACTGTAAAAAGTGGATACAATAAGCCAAAAATTACAGCCTTGCCACCCACAAATCCTACGGCTGCGCCCTCAAACAATTCCTCCATTCACGCATTAAAAAAGGATTTAACCACTTCTCGCCCTCCAATTTCTAAAATGAAACAACCCATAGATGTATAAATTGGGCTTTTCCTTCAATTTTGTTATTTTTACAAAGCAGGAAAGTCAGACAAAAAACATAGTCTTTCTCCTATACCCAATTTTGTTCAACTGAAATGTCTGCGATAGTGAAGTTTGGACTATTGTCCGAAGGGTTGGGAGGCACAGGGATTCCTTTGAGTTATGTGTAAACTAAACAGACACCATTTATCCAAATTGAGACAGGTATGAAAAGTAGACTAAAGAGATTTTGGAGCTTCTTGTTTTTATTAAACCTATTTGCTTCTTCAGGCTGTGCACAGCAAAATATGAGTGGATATATTGGGAAATGGAAAGGCGAACTATCGCAAGGAAATCCGTTTATTTTAGACGTTATTATCAATGAAAAAGACACAAATTCAACGTTCAACATATCAAATGAACGTTCAATCATTTCACAGAAATTTCAATTCGAGGATAAAATCAATCTTTCATTAGATAACAATATCGATTTCAATGGAATTTTGAACCCATCCGAATCAGAAATTACTGGATTTATCCAATCTCACGGCTACTTTTACCCGATAAAACTTAAAAAGAGTGGCGACTCTTATAAAGGTCAGTGGAATCTTTCGGCATTTCAATACTTACGACCAGAAAGCCTTTATTTGACAATTAAAGAAGGAAACAGCCCAGATGATGAATACACTGCATATCCAATTATGGGATCGCTATGGTGCAATAATTTCAAAAAGGAAAACAACATTATTTCATTTACTGATTATTTTACAAAACTTAATTTCAAAGGTGTTTTAAAAACATCAGAGATAGTTCTTGATGCCTATCTCGGCAAAAATAAGCTTACCCAAATCACATATAAGCGGTATGAAGATGATGAAGTAAGACCGATCAAGCGATATCACGAAACTGACGATGGATGGGAAATTGCAGCTAAAGATGAAAGACGACTGTTGCCAAAAATGGAATCGGATATTCTCAACGATACTTTAATCGGAACAGAAAGCGTAGTAATTGCAAAGAATGGGAAAATTATTTATGAAAACTACTTTAATGGTTTCGATGTAAATTCACCCCACGATATGCGCTCAGCATCCAAGAGTATTTCCTCTCTTATAATCGGGATTGCTATCGATAACGGAATAATTGATAATGTAAATAATCGACTATATGAGTACATTCCAGAAAAATATCAACAAACCATCGATTCTTCCAAGTCTAAAATAACGATACGGGACTTGTTGACGATGAGTTCAGGAATAGGTGTTTCAGAAAACACTTATCAGCAATCCGATGATTGGCTAAAGACAGTATTGAAACCTCCCTTAAATCACAAACCTACAAGCTATACGGATTATAAGTCAGCAGACCCTTATTTGACTGGAATTTATCTCTCAGGGCATTTAGAAATACCTTTAGAAATTTACATTCAAAATGGTCTATTTTCCCCTCTTGGAATACATAATTATGTGATGAATACTGATGAGACAGAGCAACGTCCTTATTTCGGAGGTGGCTTGCATTTAACACCAAGAGATATGCTAAAATTTGGACAATTGTTCCTTAATAAAGGAATCTGGAATGGAAAACGAGTTATCTCTGAGGAATGGGTTGATGAATCTACCCAGATACACACACGACTGGAAGATGTTTCTGATAAAAATGGATATGGTTACTTATGGTGGCATAATACCTACGAGGTTATGGGTAAAAAAATCAAAACTATAGAGGCAAGAGGAGCTGGTGGGCAGTATATTTTCATTATCCCCGAGTTAGACTCGGTTGCGGTCATAACATCTGGAAATTACCGGAATGGAAAAACACGCCAACCTGAAAAGATATTGGAGGAATATATACTTCAATCAATTCTGTAATCAAAAAAATCTGTACATAACAATGGCTATAAGCAATTGGTACAAAAGTGATTAACTGCAACTATTTCGCCATACTACGTAATGAACCACAAAAATGAAAAAAAACAAGCTTTTACTTCTACTCCTATTTCTTTCGTTCTATATTCAAGCGCAACAAAACAATATTGAGTCCATTCTTTCAAAAATGTCGGACGTATCGTACGAAAAATTAAATGAGGCTAATGGATATACCACATTTGTTGTTCAAATAAAACAACCAATAGACCATTCTGATACCAGCAAAGGATTCTTCTATCAAAAAGCTTACCTGTCGCACAAAAGTTTAGAAAATCCAACTGTAATGATAACCGAAGGATATAGCGCAAGTGAAAATAAAACTTACGAATTGACAAACTTGTTAGATGCGAACCAAATTCAGGTAGAACACCGCTATTTTGGAGAAAGTATTCCTGATTCTTTAGACTATCGCTTTTTGAATTTAAAACAAGCCACGGGAGATTTGCATCGAATTAGACAACTATTTACTAATGTGTATTCAAATAAGTGGATAAGTACAGGTATTAGTAAAGGAGGAGCAACAACCATATTTTATCGCTATTTCTATCCAAATGATATGGATGTAAGTGTTCCTTATGTCGCTCCCATTAACCAATCATACGAAGAACAAAGAATCTATGATTTTCTTGATACCATAGGAACTAAAGAATGTCGAAATAAAATAAAAGATTTTCAAATATTAATTTTAGAAAATAGAGAGAAACTCATCCCATTATTGAAATTTTATAGTATGGGAGCAAAGGTTAAATATTCCTATTTGACCTTGCGTGAAGCATTTGAATATGCAGTAATGGAGTATCCGTTTTCTTTCTGGCAACACGGAAATGATTGTGAGAAGATACCGTCAAAAACAGCCACTTCAGAAGAAATTACAGAACATTTTCTATCAGTTTCTGACCTAACATTATTTAGTGACGAATCCATTCAGCAATTGAGCCCACATTATTATCAATCTGCTACAGAGATGGGGTATTATGGCTATGAAACGAATGAGTTCAAGGATTATTTAACTGAATTGCCAACAGATTCAAATCCGATATCATTATTCTTTCCTTTCGAGATGACCGAAAAGTTTGACGGTCAGCTTTTGAATGATGTTAACCTTTGGTTGAAAACAGAAGGTGATAAAATCATTTATATCTATGGAGGTATTGATACTTGGACTGCAAGTGCAGTTCCTCTCAATGATAATGTTGATTCCGAATGGTTTATTTTGCCTGGAAAGCATCATGACAATGCGAGAATAGAATCCATGACACCTGCTGAAAAAAAGCGGCTTATTGAAGTTCTGGAAAGGTGGCTTGGGATAAAATTATCGTCAGAAATGGATTAATACTGAAGTTTGCATTGTAAGTTTTAGCAAGAAAAATTTGCAGAGGGAAATGGTTTGGAAACGGCAGTTGAATGGAAAGAACATCTTCCGTTTGCCCAAACATCTGAGCAAGAGGTGTATATATTGGAGGTGAAAGAAAAGCAAGGAATTTGCAGGCAGAAAGCAAAGCGGTAAAATAACAAAACTAATCAACGGCCTTCAACACATCCCCAACCGAGCCCCAAGAATTGAGCAGATGTACATCAAAGTCACTTGGTTCAACCCACTTGACTTTGGTGATACCCTCTGATTCTTGCGGTATGCCTTCTGTGGGCGTATTGCAGTACATTTTGAACCAATAGGTAATTTTTAACACCCTTCTACTTTTCTGAAAATAAGTGTGATAGGTTACGTTTTTTCGATTAACAGGAATCACCAAAGGTTGCTGAATGACCAATTCGTCAATGCCTGTTTCCTCCTCGACTTCCCTCAAAGCTGCACTTTCAACGCCTTCTCTTCGTTCGATTTTCCCTTTTGGAATATCCCACTTGCCATATCTGAAAATAAGCAGACCCCGGCCTTGTGGGTCAAACACCAATCCACCAGCGGCTTCAATATTTTTGTAGAAACCAAAAAAATCATGCTCTACTTTTTCTTGATTGTTGCCGATAATATGCACTTCCTTCAAGTCTTCGCTGTGTTCAATATAGCGAATCAAATCCAGTAATTCTTTCTTATCTCGATAGGTCACCTGCATGATTTCTCGATTATTATTCAAAAAATCATTGGTTTCGGAAACTCTTAGAAAAACAGGAATGTTATTGATGTAAATTTTGCTCATTGGTTGTTTGATTTTTTACTAATATTGCAGTCAAATGACGAATAGTATTTTAGGCTGTTGGTACAAAACACTTTACAGGTGTTAAGTGTTATTTTCATTTCAATTTAAATTTTTCATTGACTCAAAAATATGGTTTATACATTGCCCTTCATAGCTGCTCTTATTGGTTGGTTTACAAACTTTTTGGCAGTGAAGATGCTATTTCATCCACGCGAAAAAAAACGGTTTTTATTTATCGAATTTCAAGGCGTTTTCCCCAAAAGGCAGCACGAAATTGCCGAAAGATTGGGAGAGATTGTTTCAAAAGAGCTGATTTCTATTGATGACATCAAACATAAATTAGCTGACGACAGAAACTTAGATGAAGTAAAAGCGCTTTTAGAAACAAAGATAGATGATTTTATTCAAAGACGACTTCCTGCTACTTATCCTGCTTTGGCAATGTTCTTAAACGATAAAATTAAGAAAAAAATCAAAAACCAAATTATTGAAGAAGTCGAAGATGTTCTACCCGATGCCATAGAAAATTATATTGATAAGGCAGGAGAACGCATTGACATTCAGGCTTTGGTCTATGGAAAGGTGGTAAAGTTTTCAAGCGACAAATTGGAATCCATCGTCTTTGCGATTCTATCTAAAGAATTCAAATTTATTGAATTGGTAGGTGCTGCATTGGGATTTTTGATTGGTTGTGTGCAGTTGTTGATTATGCACTTTGCAGGATGAGAAGTCAAAAAATTATGGTTTAATCTGACAGTCACAGACGGTCTTACCTCTTGCTTCTTACTCTTCAAAACAACTTCAACTGCGGATTCTTCATCTGCTCGTATAATTCCAAGTTGTAAGGCGGCATTTCCACATCTTTCAAAAACTGATTCCGAGCGACTCTGAATTGTTGGTGAATCATGTCTGCATAGTTGCCTTGTCCACTCATCCTTGCCCCAATTTTGGTGCTACCCAATTCACCGCCATGACAATCAGCGATTTGATTCAAAATTTTATCAGCACGGTCAGGTATGTTTTTACGCAACCAATCCTCAAAAATAAGGGCAACATCATCGTTCAATCGCACAATTGTATGACCGATTCCATTTGCACCCAAAGACGCTACTTTTTTGGTCAAGCCCAATATTTCGTGGTCGTTGAGTGAAGGGATAATAGGGGCCATCATCACAAAAACAGGAATGCCATTTTTTGCCAATTCCTCCACTGTTTCCAAACGATTCGCAATAGAGGAAGCTCTCGGTTCGAGTTTTTGGCGGAGTTTTTCGTTGAGAGTCGTAATCGTGACAGCTACATGCACAAGATTGTTTTTTGCCATTTTGGTGAGAATGTCCAAATCTCTTAAAATGAGTTTGTTGCGTGTAATCATACTCACAGGATGGCGGTATTTCCAAAGCACTTCGAGCATTTGGCGGGTAATCTGCAATTTTTTCTCAATGGGTTGGTAACAGTCTGTATTTCCTGAAAACATAATCGGCTTCGCTACCCAGTTTTTGGACTTCAATTTTGCCTCCAGTAATTGAGGCGCATTTTTCTTGACCAAAATATTCTGCTCAAACTCCAATCCTGCACTATAGCCCCAATAAGGGTGCGTATTTCGAGCATAACAATACACACATCCATGCTCGCAACCTTGATAGGGATTCATCGAATATTCGGCGGGAATGTCTGGACTAATGACCTTGTTCAAAATGCTTTTGGGATGTACTTCAATGTAATTCGTAGGCGTTTTTTCGTCCTCAGATTCGACCAATTGACTTTCTTCGCTGTCGTAAGCGTGTTCCGCAAAACGATGCGTTGGGTTGATTTGTGCGCCTCGACCTTTGATGTAATCGTCATTTTTGGGATGTTCCATGCTTTGAGTTTCTTTGATATTCAAGTACCAATATAGAACGAATTGCAGCCGAAATTGGTTAATCCTTCAATTTCTCATTCTCCCGATGTCGATTCAAATCCCTTTTCGTTTTCTTCTCCAAGTTTTTCTGCAATGCTGCGGTCAAATCCACACCCGTTTGATTCGCCAAACAAATCAACACAAACAACACATCCGCCATTTCATCACCCAAATCAGGTTCAGGTGCATCCTTTTTGAAGGACTGTTCTCCATATTTTCGGGCAATGATTCGAGCGACTTCCCCCACTTCTTCGGTCAGCATTGCCATATTGGTCAATTCATTGAAGTAGCGCACACCAATTGAAGTAATCCATTCATCTACCAATTTTTGTGCTTCTGCAATGGTGAGTTCTGGCTTTGTCAAAGATTCTGGTGGATTCATGTTGTCGTTGAATTTTTATTTGAACCTTGAATGTCCATATTATCAAACCCTCCTCCTTACTTTCCACTTACTATTCCCATTGCTGTTGTGCAAAAAGTCGTCAATCGTATGCTGACGTTTGGACTCCGCAAAGACCTGTGTAGCAATGAAAGCGGCAATTTTCGCTTCTGTTTCGCTGTGATTTTGCAGTACATCGGGCGTAAAATAGTTTTTGACAAAATGCGTATCAAAATCACCACTGATGAAAGCTGGATGCTGCATCACAAATTTGCCAAAATCCAAAGTATTGGCGATTCCTTCAATTTGGTAATTGTCAATCGCTTCAATCATTTTCTTCAAAGCCGCTTTTCGATTCGGTGCATAAACCACCAATTTAGCAATCATTGGGTCGTAGTAAATAGGAATCGTCATACCTTCTTCAAAACCATCATCTACCCGAATCCCTTCTCCAACAGGCACTTGGTATTTTTCCAAAGTACCAATATCGGGCAAAAAATTGTTGGTCGGGTCTTCGGCATAGACACGAAGTTCGATGGCGTGACCCTTGATTTGAAGGTCGTCTTGTGTAAAACTCAAACGCTCACCTCTTGCTATTTTGACCTGCTCCTTCACCAAGTCAATGCCTGTAATCATTTCCGTAACAGGATGTTCTACCTGCAATCGGGTATTCATTTCGAGGAAGTAATAATTCAGATTTTCGTCCATCAAAAACTCCACCGTTCCTGCTCCTACATACGCACAAGCACGTGCTACATCCACCGCACTTTTGCCCATTTTGGCTCGCAATTCGGGAGACAACACAGCAGAGGGTGCTTCTTCGACGACTTTTTGGTGGCGACGCTGAACAGAACAATCTCGCTCAAAAAGGTGCAAGACATTGCCGTGTGTATCTGCCAAAACCTGAATTTCGATATGACGAGGCGAACCCACATATTTCTCGATAAACACCGAACCATCTCCAAAAGCAGCTTTGGCTTCACTGATAGCTCGTTGCATCTGTTCTGCCAGTTCTTCCTCATTTTCAACGATTCTCATACCTTTTCCACCACCACCAGCAGAAGCCTTGATGAGAATCGGAAAACCAATTTGAAGGGCGACTTGCATCGCCTCTTTTTCGTCTTCGATTGCTCCTTCTGTACCAGGCACCATCGGAATATCGTAGTGAGAAACGGCTTCTTTTGCTGCTAATTTGCTACCCATCGTTTCGATAGCACCCGTTGGAGGACCTATAAAGGTGATACCTGCGGCGGTGACTTTTCGGGCAAAATCTGCATTTTCGGACAAAAAGCCATATCCTGGATGTATGCCTTCAACGCCCAGTTCAAGACAGACTTCAATGATTTTGTCGACCTTCAAATAGGACTGATTGGAGGGAGGGGGACCGACACATACTGCTTCATCTGCAAAACGAACGTGTGGTGCATTTCGGTCGGCTTCCGAAAAAATGGCAACGGTTTGTATGCCCATTTCTTTGAGGGAACGCATGATGCGTAGGGCTATTTCTCCACGATTGGCTACGAGTATCTTTTGCATATTTTGTATTGTTGAAGCTATTTAGGAGGAGCAAATATAAGGAACAAATTAAGTTTATGGGTCTATCTTTTTCGCATCCACTAATTATATGGTTTTCTAATCCCAGTTTTTTGCAGCTGCTGCTGCCCAACTTTCAGGACGATTACCAAAACATTGCAGTATTGCATCAACTCCAATGATGGTTCCTTTTGCCAATCTTCCAAGAAGAGCAATCTTTTTTTCCTCCACATGGTCACCTGAATCTAAATAACCATCTTCGTTGGTTGAAACTCCAAAGTCGTCATGTACTACTTGTAATATATCATTTGAAAGTAGATTTTTGATAATTGGTGATTTGACTGCCTTTATTTCTGGGGCATCTAATACAGAATTAATCATTACAGTGACTATAATGGATTCTTCCTCACATTTTAACTTCCAGCCTTCGGCAGATAATTTTATATCGGGATTGTTTACAAAATCTAAGGTCATCACACCTGCCGATACCAAAGCCAACATTTGTTGGATACTTTCTACGGGCGGTCCATAGGAATACCTTTTCATTCTTTCATCCAATTTGATGATTTCTCCAAAAACTTTTGCGCTACATTCATTAAACGATAATTGTTTGTATATAGAAGGCTGGCAATGTCTCCATACTTGACCAATGCAAAAGTCGAGGCTCACGTTGTGTTTTCCAGTAGCCATTCCAACAAAACTTTGCATCATTTTTTGAGTAGTTTGCTTGAGCGATACAATGAGTGGATGGTGATATGCTTGATTTTTAAGCCATTCTTTTGTCACCTGTTCAATGTCTTGGATAGTCATTTTACTTGGGGCAAATGCTTGAGGCAATTGGGTAAAAACTTTGGCAATAATCGGTGTGATGGCATCTATTAAAAAATCAGAACTTTCTGCTTTTCTCTGTGCATTAGCGTTGCCAATCAAATCTTCAAAAGTGGATATTTGTTCAGCAGTTGGCTTATACAGGCTATCTAATTTTTCATTCAAAGGTTTGGGTGATGGAGGTAAACCGTCAAGTGAAAAAGGCACAAATAAATTATGAATGGCTTTAGTAGAATTATATTCACATTTCTGAGTGGTGGAATCTACTATCTTAAATTCTCCAAATTGAGTGGCTATACCCCTAACCACATCAATCATGGTTAATCCTAAGCCACGTATTCCGATAGTGCTTTTGGCATGAATTCCTTTGCAGTTCAATAACCTCTCAACAGGATAAGAGTTTTTAAAAAAGAATACTTTTTCATTGTCATTGGAGTATTTTTCCCACTGCAATATTTGTTCTGACCTTTCTGTTGGTTGGTGTCCAATTGTAAGTAATACTTCATCTATGGAATCATAAGTATTTGATTTTGTTTTGATTTCAATCTTCCCGTTTTCCAATACAACTACATTTTCAACTCGCTCGGTATGTAAAGTAGCCATCTTTGCATTTACCAAAGGACGAATAAATGTTTCGAATCTTTGTTGCAAATAGTTACCGATTTTTGCCCGAGGCGGATATATATCGGGTTCAGTGATAGCTATGATTGAGTAGTCTTTGTCTATCCATTGATGATAGGAAGGAAAAGCAGGGATTTTGATGCCCTCCAAATGAATAGTGGGACGAGGGTCTAAATTTAGAATACGCTCTGAAATATTGATCCAATTAGTTGTTACTTGATTGGTATCATATACATGACCACAGCCGAAGTTCCCTGTTTGTTCAAATAAAAGTAGATAGGGACGTGCCTCGGAAATTTTATTACTCAACCTAGAAATCAGTTGTTCCGTAGCATACAATCCTCTGGGACCTACTCCAATTACTGCTAACTTTCTTTCGTTTTTCACTCAATATATGTTTTTTAGAAAATAAAGAATCACCTGACATTTTCATCATACCGCGCTTTAATCAACTTTTGTCATAGTACATAAGGCCTATGGAGATAGAATGTTCGCTTATTGTAGCTATTTAGGAAGAATAAAGATAGAGAAGAAAGTAGGCTTTTTGGCTTATCTTTGTTGTCTTAATAAACAATATGAATCTGTTAAATCAAGTTTTTCACCTTATCCAAAAAGACCTCTTGCTTGAATGGCGACAGAAGTATGCCTTCAATGGGATTTTGCTGTATGTAATATCTACGGTAGTCGTTGTCTATTTGGCATTTATGGACATTGAAGGAGTGGCTTGGATTACGCTGTTTTGGATCATTATGTTGTTTGCTTCGGTCAATGCAGTTGCTAAGAGTTTTTTGCAGGAAAGCCCGAATCGTCAATTGTATTACTATACGCTTGCCTCACCAGAAGCCATTATTTTATCCAAGATGGTTTACAATGTGTTGTTACTCCTGTTTTTGGCAACGTTGGCTTTGGGTGTTTATTCGGTATTATTGGGTTATCCTGTGGAAAATACGCCTTTGTTTCTGACTACTGTAGTTTTGGGGGCAGTCGGTTTTGCCCTTTGTTTTACCTTGATTTCAGCGATTTCTTCCAAGGCAAGCAACAATGCGACCTTGATGCCTGTGTTGAGTTTTCCTGTTGTGATACCTGTTTTATCTTTGTTGATAACCCTTTCTAAATCTGCCGTTTTGGGTATTGAAGGGGACGAAAATGCGGAGAAAGACATACTGGTTTTGCTGGCGATTGATGGGATTATGTTGGTCTTGTCGTTTATTTTGTTTCCTTATTTGTGGAGGGATTGAATGTAAGTTTGTTGGTTATTGGCCGTAGTGTTATTAATTTCAGTCCCATATTTCGGGTCGATGAATTTCCATTGCTCTTAAATATGATAAGAATTGTCCTGCGTGTACAGATTCGTGATATCCAATCCGCAATAAATATTTTCCGAGAGGTTTCTTTTTCCCATTTCCTGGGTGAATGATTTTAGTTTCGTTTAACTCCATTTCTGAAAATTGTCGAACACTTTCCAAGAATTTTTTACGAAAGGGTTCTGCAAATTCAAGTTCATCATTTACGCTGGTGAATGGTCGGTTTTCCCAAGGAGTTTTGTAATTTGTCATATCTCCTTGATTGATAATTATATCCCATCCATAATCAGCTTCCAGTACGTGTCTAATCATTTGTATCGCAGTCATTGCGTTTTCATCAGGTCTCCAATTGTATTGGCTTACAGGTAGTCCTTTCCAAAGTCTTATACTTTTTCTGCGTATCTCTTTAAAGTTTAAAATGAGGAGTTCAGTTTGAGTCATTTTCTTCTTGTTTTCGGAAATTTCAATTCAGATTGCAGCCTTTATTTTCATTTAAAAGGTGCTGAATGTGTAAGATACGAAATGTATCATTATTCCTGTGTAATTGCTCAAAAAAGATTCTTGACTTTACATTTGGTGGATAGTGCGAATTCACTATATGTACAAATAGCTCTAATTGTTAGCATTTATCGAGATACTATCACAGACTATATTCGTTCCTGTAATGAAGGAAACACCACCCCTATACGCTAAATTTTATGATGATTTCAGTGCTTTTAAAAAGGCTATTGATGAAACAGTACCAAATGCCAATACATAGGACAAATATGAAATTCAGTCATTGCTTAGTCTCAAATTTCAAACCTTTTGATTTTTGGTCTTTTATCCTGTCCAAAGTATAACTTAGAAAATAAAAAACAGAAAGGGATGTGATTTTTAGAAATTGCATCTCTTTTTTTGTTTAATGGTAACGGGAATTTGGAGATTCGGAGGAATTTTTCTCGTATTGGTTTAATTTTGCAAATCGATCAATACATCAATACAAATACAACAATGTCAGAATACCTCCTCGGAATCAATCAAAAAGAACTCGAAAGACTGCAATTTCAGCACAAAGTTTGGGCAGAAGTGACCAATGATTTTTGGGATAGAATCAATATCCAAAAAGGATGGAAATGTTTGGATGCAGGAGCAGGGCCAGGTTTTGCTTCAAAGAATTTATTGGAACGAGTAGGAGAGGAAGGAGAAGTGACTTTGGTGGAGCCTTCTGCAATGTATCTGAAATATTTTGATGGTCAAATGAAGGAAAAAGCTTCTGCAAACTCCAATAGAACTCCAAACAATTACCACCTACTCAATGGAACAGTCGAGACAGTAGATTTGCCCGAAAATCACTATGACTTTATCTTTGTGCGTTGGGTCATTGCCTTTGTTGACGAACCCGAAATCTTTTTGCAGCGATTACTTAAAGCCTTGAAACCAAAGGGCATCATTGCGATTCAAGATTATTACTACGAAGGTTTGTCGCTTTATCCAAGGGGTGGTGCTTTTGAAGGAGTGGCGGATGCGGTACGGCAATACTATTACTCGGTAGGTGGAAATCCTTATGTGACAGGTGAAATTCCCGCTTGGTTTCGTAAGCATGACATTGACCTAATAGACTACACCCCTACTGCAAGGTCGGGCGACAATAACAGCGATTTGATACTTTGGGCAGAAACGTTTTTGATTCCGCATTTGCAGATTATGGCGGATAGAGGGATTGTTTCGCAAGTGGAGTGTGATGCTATGATTGCAGATTGGTGGATGCATCGAAAAAATCCCGATGCGAGGTTTTTTGCGCCGATATTGGTGAGTGTTGGAGGACGAAAGCCTTAAATGAAGATGACAAAACGAATCGCTCTCACTACAACCCTTCTCTTTGCCCTATTTTTCCTCACCTATACAGGCATCGAACATTTCAACTCTTCCCCTAACTATCAAATGGAAAAAACGGTATATTTACTAAAAATTAAAAAACATGAAACTCTGCATTCTCCACCACCTTCAAGACGACTATTACCTCCAACAACTTCTCAAACATCTGCATCCCCTTCAACAACAGGGCTTGATAGATATATGGCATTCTCAAAAAATTATGGCAGGACGCAGACCAGAAGAAGTATTGTTGCAAGAATTGAAGGCGGCAGATTTGGTGATGCCCTTGTTGAGTGCAGATTTTTTGGCGGGGGAAACATACTCCAAAATGACCGAAACCCTTGCAGCCAAACATGCACAGAAAAAAGAATTGTCGGTTTTACCCGTATTGCTGCGACATTGTCAATGGGACATGACCTTTTTAAAGGTTTTCAAAATACTTCCCAATAAAAAATACCCACTCAATGATGATTTTTGGAAAAGCAGCGACCATGCCTTTGATGCGATAGTGGAAGAACTCAAGCGGCTAATATTGGCAGAAGAAACGACAGGAGAGGGGCAAGCTGTCAATAGCGAATCTATTTCTCCCAAGCGAAAAATGGCGTGGATTATCAAAAACCTGCAAGTGCGCTCTGAACCCAACGAACGAGGGCAGTTTGCACCCATCGTAGTATCGAAAAAAGTGGAGGATAAGTTGGCGGAATACTTGGAGGCAACCGAAAAAATGGAAGTACTCGAAGTCGAGGGCATCCGATTTACCCGAGCCGAACTGCTGATCAAAAAAGCCGTTCTCGATTTCACCGAAGCCTACGTCAAAGGCTGGAAAAAATACAGGGAACTGCAAAATCGCTCTTTCTTTTCGCTCACCAAAGGCATCGAAAACCTCGGTAATACGGGCTTGATGTTCTACAAACGCCGACAAACCAACCTCATGCTCAAAGAAGCGAGAAAGTTAGAACCCCAAAATGTGGAAGTACTGTTGGTTTCTATGCGTTTTTTGATGATGACCCAGCCCAAAGACATAAAAGGGAAAGCCGCCTACCTCTCCCAAATCGAGCAAATTTTGCAGGTTCCGAAAAACGATGCAGAGCGATTTCTGCTGGCGATTGCCCATCTATACCAAGCTCTTGAACCCACAGGTCTCAATCGCTCTTTGCTGCTAAAAGTTCGGGCGGATTTTGAAACGATTCGGAAGTTGAATTATGTGGCTTATTGTGAAAATTTGTTGTTGGGTGGGGAGTATGTGGGGGGATGAAAGTTTAGAGCCACAATGCAAAAATCCCCTTTTCTTCAATAGTCAACCTATTTGGCTTTTAAGTCGGTTTCTTACGGTTGTCAAATTACTCCAAACCCTTTCCATAGTTTTTCGCACTTTGCCCAATCTTCAACTCAAAGATGTAGCGGTGATTGTAAAAAGTGACAATGACTTGCTGATTCGTAAATTTATACAAACCCTTGAATTCATAAGGCTGAATCGTTATTTGCTTGAAGCTTTTTTATCAAGTTCTCCTTTTTTTTCCAATGAGCGAAATATTTTATCACCTAATGTTGTCTTTTTTATACCCTTTGATTGGCCTTCTTGATGTTCAAATTTTGGTACTCTATTAGCCAAATTGTCATCTTTCATATCTTTTTTATCTTGGTTTTCCTTAGTAATATATGACGCTTTCTTTATATCAAAATCATATTGACCAAAAGGATTTTTTGTTTGGTCTCTTCTATCTCGATTGCGTACTGCAAAATTTGCTATAGTATTATTGATTGATTCAGCTATATTGTTATCAATAACACCATCTTTTAAATATTTTTTGAGATATTTTCTTACTTCTGCTTGAATCTCAGAAGAAGATTTGATTTTCAGAAGATAACTCTGATTATTTATAGTGAATTTTTCAGATAAACTTAATATATTAAATGAATATTTTTGATGTTCGCTATTACTTAAAAAATTCATATCATCTATATTCTTATCTCGTTTTGTAAACATTTCACTTAACCAGTTGATAAATTTTCCCACATATTTTAAAATACTACCTGCTAAATTTTTAAAGGCGGGTATCATAGGGCTGAACAAACCACCAATGGTCGAAGCTAAATCAATGAAATGCCCTATTGCTTCTCGTAGAAACTGTCCACTCTTTCTATCCAAATATTCTAACAATTTTATAGTTCCTTCTCCTATAGTTTCATCGAAACGTGTAAATTGTTTAGTCATTCGAATTACAAGTTCTTTGTTTCTTCTATAGTTAGTTATTTTTATAATTGCGTTTTTGACTGATTGAAAAATACTTGCAACCAAAGACACTATTGGCATTAATTTAGCTAAAAGTGAAAGTAATTTTTGTATAAAAGGAGAGTTTTTCATAATATCACTAAACGAATTAGACATATTACTTATGTCGCCTCCTGTCTTACCTAAAAAACCAGATTCATTTTTGGCCTGTGTTGAAGTTTCTGTGGCTATAGGTGCTATATTAGCTGATTTTTCGTTTCCTCTTTTAAATCTTTCTTTTAACTTATCTAAGCTAATAATTTCTTCATGATTTTCTTCTTCATAATTTCCATCAATAACATTTGCTCCATAATTAGCATCCTTTATTCCTTCATCTAACATACCTTTTATTTTCTTAGCTTCTTTGGCTTTATCTACTAATGGATTGCTTTTCTCTATTTCTCTTTCAGTGCTCAAGAATTTCGTTTTTATATACCCTCTTTTCCCAGTATATTTTCCTGAGCTAACAGTAATATATATGTAAACATCTTTTTTTTCATCGGCAGATATACTTAGCTTAGTATCTTTATCAATCTCATCTCCTCCCCAAAAACCATCCCAGCCAGGGTTGGCAGACTCAGGTCTTTGATAAAATTTACAATCTTGTTTTGCATACATCATTTGTCCATAATAAGTAGCTATTCTTTGAACAACTATATTTTTTCTTTGTAAAGTTATATTTTTATATAAAGTGCTTTTGTTGGAATTTATTTTAGAGGATTGAGCTTTCCCTCCCATCTCATCCGCCTCTTTCTCCAATCCACTATCATCATTCACATTCACTCCTTTCATTTGCATTGTGGGCTTCACCCTCCCCTGTTTCTGCTGTACCACATGCCATGCCTCGTGCGGCAAATGTTTCTCCTGTCCAGGTCCCAAATGAATATCTGTTCCCTGAGCATAAGCGTGTGCTTGCAGTTGGGCGGGTTTGTCGGAATTGTAGTGGACTTTCACATCGCTCATGTCTAAGCCCGATAGATTTTCTACTCCTGATTTTAGATTATCAGGCATTCCCGTATTGTTCTCCTGTTTTTGAACGACAGGAGTAGTCTCCATCTGTGGCGGAGTCGGGCTTTGTGTTTGCTTCTGGACAGTAGGAGGATTTGGCGTTGATTCCCATTGTTCGACATTATGTTGATAGTGTTGAATAGGGGTTTGTGGAGTAGTCGTTTCGGTTTGTCCCCATTTAGTGTCTGAATGTTTGTAGCGTTGAATAGGAGGCTTGTTGAAGGTATTGTTGTTGTCTCCCCATTTTTGAGAATCAAATTTATAGGCTTGAAGAGGGCTCTCTGATTTAATAGACACACTACCATCCAATCTTTCAAAAGCCTTGTCGACATGTTGATTGCTTGCGTACAACTGTCTAACAGGAGCAGATTGTACAGTGTCTTGCTGTTCTTTAGTATCTTGTTGGTTTACAGATGTGTTAGCCTGTTGTTCCTGCTGTCTATGTTGTTGTACTTTTTTGTCTTCGTATATAGGCATACGTTTAAGTGTTTAGTAATTTAAAGGTGGCAATATGCCAATGTATTTGAAAGGGGTGGAATAATTCAGTGCGAACGTTTCAAAAAAAAACTGAGTGTGTAAATAAAGACTATTGAGGGTATTCAAAAAATCCGTTCCGAACGAAATAAAGAAATACTCCTGAAATTCTAAAGGTATGAAAGCTAATGATTTAGTTTTTATTTGTTACAATCCTCATAAAATTAAACATAGCTTTTCCATCCTCCTTTGAGGAGATTTTCAATATTTAGCTACTGTGAAGTACAAAGACTTTCTACCTACGAGGCAAAGTATTTTTGTGTTGTAGCAGAAAGCAAGCTCTATCTCTTTTTCTTTCCATTACATCGTGTAAGGTAAATACACAAATTCTGAAGGAGTGAAAATCACAGATATTCACAAGCCGAATCAACCGAATGGCACACAGACCATTAACAATTGATTATCAATCGTAAAGCAACATTTTTTTTTTGGCAGTAAATAATAAAAAATTCGGAGTATTTGGATTCAATATATTTTGTGGACTATGAATACATTGAGCATCAAATCTAAGCCATACTGTCAGTATAACAAAATATTTATTGTCATAATAAAGTCATATTTTTAAATTTTATATAAGCTAAAATCTAAAGGCTCTTAGGGGTAGTTTAGATAAAAAGGGGCAATTTATTTTTCAGATTCCTTTTTCTGAAAATACTCCAAGATTGCAGCCGCCTGTTTTTTTGTCACCACTCCCTTCAATTCCTCCTCCGTAGCGGCTTTGATTTTTTTGATAGATTTGAAGTGCTTGAATAGTTTGTCAGATGTCTTTTTCCCAACTCCTACAATTCCTTCCAAGCCAGAAGTCATCGCTTCTTTGGAGCGAATTTGTCGGTGAAAAGTAATCGCGAAGCGGTGGGCTTCATTGCGGAGATGTTGTAGGAGTTTGAGGGCAGGAGAGCGTTTATCAATGTGCAAGGGAATTGGATCATTGGGAACATAGATTTCTTCCAGTTTTTTGGCAATGCCTACGATTGCCAACTGATTGTAGATATCCAGTTTTTTGAGGCTTTTGACTGCCGCACTCAACTGCCCTTTGCCTCCATCAATGACAATCAACTGTGGCAATTCTCGCTTTTCGGTCAAGAGGCGTTTGTAGCGACGGTAAACAACTTCTTCCATGGATGCAAAATCATCTGGACCGACTACGGTTTTGATGTGAAAATGTCGGTATTCTTTTTTAGCCGGTTTACCATTGCGGAAAATGACCATTGAAGCGACAGGAAAATGCCCCTGAATATTGGAGTTGTCGAAGCACTCAATATGTAAGGGTACTTCGGTCATTCGGAGGTCTTTCTTCAATTGGGTCAAGATTTCAAAACGTTTGTCGTTGGGATTCGAGCGGGTTTCGGATTTGAGTTCTTGTTGTTTTCGATAGTAGAAAGCGTTTTTTTGTGCCAAATCCATCAGGCGTTTCTTATCACCAATTTTTGGTACTACAATTTTGAGTTCTTTGTTTTGCAAAGCGACTTTGAATGGTAAATACAATTCGGTAGAATTGCTTTGTACTTGCGAACGGATTTCGTGAATGGCGATTTTTAGGAGTTCCTTATCGCTTTCGTCCAGTTTTTTGATGAGCTCTATCACCTTCGTTTGGATAATCGAACCGTTCACAACCTTAAAAAAACTCACATAGGCTTTGTCGCTTTCTTCGCTTCGCAAAATATTGAAGACATCCACATTGTTGATTTTTGGATTCACAACTGTAGATTTGCCCTGGTAATCCTCCAATGCTTGAAGTTTTTCCTTCAAGCATTGGGCTTCTTCAAAGCGATATGCTTCGGCAGCTTCCTTGATTGCTTCCTTCAAATACCAAATCACCGAACGAATATTGCCTTTCAATATTTCTCGAATCTGCTTGATAGCCAATAAGTAATCTTCCTCCGATTGAAGTGCTTCACAAGGTCCTTTGCAGTTGCCGATGTGGTATTCGAGGCAGACTTTGAATTTGTTGGCTTCAATGTTTTTCTCGCTGAGGTTAAAATTGCAGTTGCGGAGGTGAAAGAGGTTTTGCATCAACTCCAAGATTTGCTTTGCCCGAAAAGTTGAAGTATAAGGGCCTAAATATTCCGAACCATCTTGTATTACATTTCGAGTCATAAAAATGCGGGGAAAACGCTCGTTTTTGATACAGATATAGGGATAACTTTTGTCGTCTCGCAGCAGAACGTTGTATCTTGGCTGCCACTTTTTGATGAGCGCATTTTCCAACAAGAGGGCATCCTGTTCGGTTTCGACTACGGCAAACTCGATTCGCCTGATTTTGGAAACCATAATGGCGGTTTTGCGGTTGTCGTGTTTTTTGGTGAAGTAGGAGGACACCCGCTTGCGGAGGTCTTTGGATTTGCCGACATAAATGATTTTGTCGTTTTCGTCGAAGTATTTATAAATCCCAGGATTGTGGGGAATGGTGGGAAGAATTTTTTTTATATCTTGGTTCATTTGTTAAATGGTTGTATAGCTGAATGGTAATACTGCTAAATGGCTGAACTGTTTGGTTTTGGGAGTTCTTCATTTATAAAACAATAAAACAATATGTCTCTTACTGCAAAGACAAAAATACTAAATAGTATCCGAACCATCTTCAAGTGGAAACCACTGGAATCTTGGCTGCAAAAAAATACGGTCAATAAACCCCTCTCTTCAATTTGGGGGAAATTGCCACCGAATCACTATCAATATCCGACCAACAGTCTTAGGTTGGCTTGTGTGAATGGCATCAATTATGAGTTGGACATCAGTCACTTCAATGATTGGTCGGTGTATTTTGGACTAAAAGAACAACAACGAGAACGGCTTTTGGGTTTGGCAGAAAAGGGAAATACAGTCATTGATGTGGGAACAAATATTGGGGCAGTGAGTTTGCCTTTTGCTCAGACGGTAGGCATTGAAGGGAAGGTTATTAGTTTTGAGCCTCATCCTGTCACTCATCAAAAACTGCTGAAAAATTTGTCGCTCAATGATTTTCCGCAGCTCATCCCATTGCAGAAAGGCTTAGGAGATGCCAAAGCGAATTTTACGATTAGCACAATTGATGAACACAATCCTGGACGAAATCGGATATTGTCTGAAGGCAAAACCGAAGAGAGAGAGTTTGAAGTGTTGGAACAATATCAAATAGAAGTAGATACATTGGATAGCGTAGTAGCAGAACTTGAATTGAAGCGAGTGGACTTGGTAAAAATTGACGTAGAGGGTTTTGAATTAAAGGTATTACAAGGAGCGCAAAAAGTTTTATCCGATTTTAACCCAAAACTATTTATAGAGTTAGATGACAATCATTTACGGTCGCAAGGCAGTTCTGCCAAGATTTTGTTAAATTTTTTAGCTGGATTAAAATACCTACTTTTCAAGGCTGCCAACATGGAAAGAATTGAAGCTTCAAAAGAGGAGTTTAAGAACTGTCACTTTGATATTGTTGCCATTAAAAGTGTTGGAGGGCATAAGAATCAGAAGTTTAGTGACTTTGAGTCTAAACCAGAAATGGATTTAAGATCCAAAAAATAGTCTACTCTTCAATTTTTTTTAAAGCTTTTTAAACAAATTTGAAACAAAAGATGTTTGAATGTAGAACAAAAAGGATGAATACTCGTTCATAGTTTCATATATTCATGCTTTAATTTCGATTTAACATATTTTTCAACAAAAAATAAAGTAATCATGGCTTTAGAATTCACGGATAGCAATTTTGAAGAAGTAGTTTTGGACTCTGGCAAATTAGCAGTGGTAGACTTTTGGGCTCCTTGGTGCGGTCCTTGTCGCATGGTCGGTCCTATCATCGAAGAATTGTACAACGAACATGGTGAGGATGTAGTCATTGGAAAGGTAAATGTGGACGAAAATCCCACTATTTCAATGAAATATCGTGTGCGTAACATTCCCACAGTATTATTCATCAAAGATGGAAAATTGGTAGATAAAATCGTAGGCGCTGCTTCAAAAGCTGCTTATGCTGAGAAAATAACTGCCAACGTATAAACAAGCACATTGTAAAAACATAAAAAAAGCCTTCGGAAGTTCACAACTTTCGAAGGCTTTTTTTATGCTTACTTTTCTGCCTTTTCGGCTAAGACTTCAATAGAAGGAGCTTTCCATCTTTCGTAACCTACGGGTGAATCCAAAGCTTTGCGAACCGCTCGGCTGGTGCGTTGTTTGTCGTAAATCATTGCAGCAGTCATGATCAAACTCGTAACAATGATGATGAACAACAAAATGCCCGCTTCAAAACCCGCTACTCTTGCATTTTGAGGAATGGCATAAAACAAGAGAATGGTAATCAAACCACGAGGAGCAATAAACAATTGGGGTACAATGTCTTTTCCTACAAATATTCTCAATATAACAAAACGAATGATGTAAATTGAAAGGATAATCAAACCGCTTATCATGGCTACGTTCATGCTCGCTAGAGAGGCAAGTGAAATCGTAATTCCGAAAATGACAAAGAAAAAAGTTCGCACCACAAAAGCAGTTTCCATCGTAATGACATGCAAGCCTTCATAAATGTGTTTGGCTTTCTCCAAATGGAGCCATTTTCTGAGTCTGCCCTGAAAAAACAGGGGCATGTTGGCAATCAACAATCCAAACACCAAAATGATGATTAAGCTGGATAAGTGCATTTTTTTACCAATTGCATACAACAACAACAACACGGCAATGAGCAAAAACAGTTTGGTATGTGTCTTGATTTTTTGAAATACCAAGACAATTAAGTAGCTCGCAATCAGTGACAAAATTACGGTCAAAATGACATTTCCCCCAAAGCCAATAATACCACTCGAATGTTCGGCTGCATCCATTTGTCCAGTTAGAAAGTAAAATACCATGATGCCGAGGATATCCGAAAAGGTACTTTCATAGATATGAAATTCTTTTTTGGTGTCGCTCAACCCCGATACACTCGGAATGATGATAGCGCTTGACAAAATAGATAGAGGCGTTGCATAGAGCCATGCCGCTTCCATAGACATATCTGGAATGAATTCATGTAAAATCAAGGCCGCTACCCATATAGAAAGCATCAAACCAATGAATGCGATTCCAAAGGCTTTGGCAATGGGAATGGATTTTTCTCGCTTCAATTCCAATTCCAACGCAGCTTCCAACACAATCATGATCAAGCCAACTATTCCCAACAGTTCGAGAATTGGAAAAAAATTGATGCTTTCGGCGCCTCCAACAGCATCCAACCCAAACTTTAGTACGATGCCCAATATGATGAGCATCAACACAGAAGGAATATTGGTTTTGCGGGAGAGTTCTCCAAAAAAGAAGGACAAAATAAGTATGACCGAGGCGGCAATAATTAGATTGTAAGAGGTTAAAATTTCCATATTGTAGATTGATTTATTTTTTAGATGTTTTACAATGGTAGCCCCATTCTTCAATCAGAAGCATCAGATCCTGCAAATGACTTTCTTCTTTGATGATCATTTGTGCATCTATTTGATTTGGGATTTCGGTAGAGCGTATCAATGTAGGCTTGTGATTCCAGTCGAGATAAGGAGCAGTTGCCAACAAATCCATTAGCTGACGGATATGGTCTGTTTTTTCTTTGGTGTCAATAGGACTTATTTTCAATTGATAGAGTCCTCCAATCTCTTCTCCCGATTCCAATAAATATCCATCTGCCAGTAATTGAGAATAGCTGACAAAAAATAAACCCTTGCTTGTACTTAGTTTCAAGCCCAAACGTTCTATTCTCGATATGACCCCATGTAGGTTGTTGGTCGTCAATCGTTTGTCGATTCCAATGGCATTGTCAAACTGAACTATTCGACCACTCATGTAGTTTTTAATATGTGAAAAACCCACCAAAAGCAACAAACCCATTAGCAAACCGTGAAAAATGGGGTTGATAAGTACAAACACACTGCTCAAAATTAAGACGACCAAAGGCTCATAGATGAGCAATAAGTGGTAAATCCACTTTTTGAAGTGCTTTTGCCAATTGCCAAATATTTGAAATCGCTCCAAAATCTGATGTAGAAATTGAAGGAAGAAATACAATGCAAATAAGACAAGTGCAATGGTCAAAAAATTTCCCCAACTGAATTGTGTATCCATTTTTTAAGAAATAAATGAAAATTTAAAATTAAAACTGCCAGTTAATACTTTTTAGACTTTGGAGCGAAGGTTAATCATAAAACTTCAAGTGTCCCTTTTCCTCCAATAACCGCCCAATATCGTTGGCACTCGCTTCATTGATTTCGAGCCATCCGTCCAAATGACGAATCAAAATACCAATACTGATGAGGCGTTGGAGAATACTGACATATTTTTCTTTGAAAGGAGCTCCAAATAGTTTTCGCAAGCGATATTCATTCGTGCGTTTTTCTATCATAATGGCAGCCAATAAGATAGTTGTATCAGGGTTGAGAAAATTGGGCAAAGAATAAGAAGTGCTGTATTCTTGTCTTACACGCTCACCGTCCAACTTTCGAGTAGAATAAGACCATTGATTCAGCGCATCGCCCACATTTCCCTCCGAATCCTTGTAGATGTTGTTGGTCATTTTTTTGAATTGTTGGGGAGTTACTTCTTTTCCTTCTTTGTCCACCAGAACTTTGTGGGTCGCTCCATGTCGAATCAAAATGGCTTGGCGAACTTCTTCGAGACTCATTTTGTCCAAATTGATGGATGCCTGAAAAACTTTGTTGAGGCTGTAAATTTTGTCGAGATGTGCCTTGAGCCAATTGCTCATAGACACCACAAAGAAAATCCGTCCCGAATAACTATCAATATAATTTTGGAGTTCTCGTACATTTTGACTGAGAGAAATCGTAGGGCTTGCCCACAATTCGAGGTCGTCCAACCAAATCAAAGGAAAGTCATTGAGGGTATAGTTTTTGATAAACTCCAAAGCTTCACCCAAATCGTATCCAACTGAAAGCTTACGCCCCTTGATATTGATAACCGAGTTGGGCAAAAGGCGAATGTTGTTTTCGGGAAAGTATTGATTCGCCACCAATTCTCCAAAAAGCGACTTGCCCGAAAACCGTTGACCACTCAAAATCACTGCACCCCTAAATCCCAATTTCCACTGTTCGATAAGTGATTCAATGTGTTGAAGTTCGGTTTTTCGGCCTACCCAAAAAGATTCTCCAATGTAGCCTTTGGTCAGAAAAATACTCGAATATTGATTGTTGGCACTATCAGGTGTGCGGCTTTGCACATATCGGACTATTTTTTCGGAAGTACTCAGCCGTTTTTCCCCTTCGATTGAAGTCTTGAGTTGTCTAACTGTCCCCAATTGTTGTTTCCACCAATGTTGTGCCTTTATGAGCCACTCATTTTGATTGATTTTCAGTTGGTTGATAGTAGATTGAAGGGCAATCGGCAAAAAGTCATCATTCTTGTAAACATTCGACACCCTAAAGGTTTGTTTCAAGCGTTCCTTTATCAATGCATCAAGTTCAAAAAGCTCTTGTTCCCAAGTAGTTGTTTTTTTCAAAAAAGCATGTAAAGGCTGACTAATTTCCTCTTTTTTCACCTCCGATACTTTGCCTTCCTTACTTTCATTTGCCAACAAAATGGCTCTGTTTCGGATGTTCAAAAGCGACATTTTTATGCCATTCGTTACACTCTCCGTCAATTCCCACACTTCATACAATAGAGGCAAAACCTCAGAATCCAGCCACTGTCTTACGCTTTTTTGAAAATTGATTTCCTTATATTGAAGTAATCCTTCATTTGTATATACGTGCACCTGTGTCTTTCCAACCAAGCTTTCTAATTTAGCTTCCAGTCCAGTTGTAAAAGCCTTGGTATGATTCAAGGTTCTGATTCCACCCTCAATATCCTCCAAATGAACCGCTACCTTTCCTGCTTTATCAGAGATATGTTCCGAAATAAATCCTATTGTTTCTTTGGCAGTTGATTTTATTTCTTCAATTTCTTTTTCGCAAAGTGCTATTGTTTGGTGTACAAAATCCCTGATTTCTGCAAACTGCTCTACTGTTTCTTCGAGTTTTTCGCCTTTCAGCCACAAAAGTTTGGTTTGTTGAGGAATTTGCACCAACTGTTCACGATACGCCTGCCAGGGATTGGCTTGTAGTTTCCATTGGTCAATCTGTTTACGACTGCCCCTCTTCGATAACTGAATCCTTTTTACTTGCTCATCAAAATATGCCTTTAATGCTTCAAAAGCCTTTAGAACGGCCTCTTTAGATTGCATTTTCAAACGCATCATATCGGACTCTGTCACGACTCCATCTGCAAAAAGTATTTGCGCCTTTTGTTGTTCAAAAAAAATATCTCTCCACAAAACCAAAAACTGCTTGGCTCGGTCTGCCCACAAAAAATGTATCACGTAAAAAGGCAATGAGGAATCCGCATCTTCCATATTGTTTTCAATCGCAGTATTCAGTTGTTCTAAGCTGAAATCACCTATCTCAATCATCTTTTTTGACAACAAGACAGAGCCTTCGACCAGAGCTTCAGAGTATTTAGACCATTCACTATGCGACCAAGTTCTTTCTATCGTTTGCTCAATAGGGGCATCAATAGAAGATAATTGAGTTTTTAGTTGTTGCATTGAAAGAGTTTAGCAGGTATTCTATTTTTTTAATAAGAATTAAAGATATACTATTTTTTAATCAAGATTGAAAAAATAGTTCTATATTTCAGAAAAACACAAAATTGTCTTGTTTAGACAAGGTTTTGTGTAATGGTAACATTTTTTAACTCCTCATTTTATCAACCCGTCCACAATCTTAGCCGACAACAAACAAAGCGGAATCCCGCCTCCAGGATGCACACTTCCTCCACAAAAATACAGGGCTTTGATGTTGCTCGAAAAATTGGGATGCCTTAAGAAAGCCGCAAACTTGTTATTCGAGTTGCTGCCGTACAATGCGCCTTGATGCGATGCCGTTTTGGCTTCAATACTTCGAGGATCTAAGATGGCTTCAGTTACTATGAGTTTGGAAACATCAACCTTCAACATTCTTGTCAATTTTTGCAAGATATTTTGGCGAGTTGCTTCAATGAGGGCTTCCCAATCCTGTCCTTCATTTGAAGGAACATTTACCATCACAAACCAATTTTCACAGCCTTTTGGCGCATCATTTGGTTGGTATTTAGAGCTGATATTCAAGTAAATGGTGGGGTCATGATAGACTGTTTTTTGCTTGAAGATGTGGTCAAATTCCTCTTTGTAGTTTTCACTGAAGAAAATATTGTGCAAATCCAATTGGGGAAATTGCCGCTTGATGCCCCAATAAAAAATCAAGGCAGAACTTGATTTCGGTTGCTGCAAAGTTTTTTCGGGAGCTTTCTCATTAGGCAATAATCGCTTGTAAGTATAAAAAACATCCATGTTGCTTACCACCCTATCAAAACTCCACAACTTTCCTTCCACTTTCAATCCCACCACTTTTTTGCCTTGTACTTCAATGCTTTCAACTCGGCTATTGAAGCGAAAAATCACGCCCAATTCTTTGGCTACTCGCAAAAGCGTTTGGGTAATCGCATACATGCCACCTATCGGAAAATACGCTCCCAAATTGTGTTCGAGGTGCGGAATGATGTTGAGTGTTGCAGGAGCTTGATAGGGGTCTGAGCCATTGTATGTAGCGAAGCGGTTGAAGAGTTGGGTGACCTTTGGGCTTTCAAATTGAAGTTGATTTGCCTCATTCATGGTTTTGGTTAAATCCAATTGTGGCAAACGTGAAATGGCTTTTAAAGTTGAAGTTTGAAAGTAAGTTTGCAGCTTGTGTAGGGAATTTTCGAGAAAAATTTTCTTGGTCAAATCGTATTTTTGGCGGCTTCGTTCTAAATGCTCAAACACTTTCTGAGGATGTTCACCCGTTTTTTTATAGACTTCAATGCAAAACTCCTTTACCTTCGAGAATCCTTCAATTACCGTTCCGTCCTCATAAAAATATTTGCAGACAGTTGGTAAGCGGGTATAAGCAAAATAATCCACCGTATTTTTATCTGCCAATTCCAGCAATTCATCCACCAAAGTTGGTAAGGTAAACAAAGAAGGGCCTGCATCAAAGCGAAAACCATCTTGTTCTATTTGCGACAATTTGCCGCCAGCGTAATCATTCGCTTCAAAAACAGTCACTTCAATGCCTCTGCAAGCCAATCGAATAGCCGTAGCCAAACCCGCAATGCCTGCTCCAATGATGCCAATTTTCATATTTGATAACAGATTGTTTGAGCGAATATAAACAGATTATCAAAAATCAACTCCCAAACACTCCCACATAATTAGAAGGCGTAATCGCAACAATTCTTGCGAACTTTCTTTTTCACTTGATAAAATACTCAATGCTCATCTGTTTATTTTAAAACAGGGTCATTTGTTGACTACTCAATTCTGTCCCCATTAATCTCTCAAACTTCTTCCATTCTCCTTCTTCAATATTTTCCAAAGAAAATCGAACTTCATTGAAAGAAAACAAGTTGTATAGTTTCTGAAAATCTATCCTCATCAAAACTTGTTTGGTGATTGCCCTTTTAGAATCGGAAAAAATAATAGATTTCAAAAACTGTTGAACAAAAGGAGAGTTTAGCAAAAAATGAGCGATTCGAGCATTTACCAAATCTTCAAAACCAATAAAATAACAGGTATCGTCCAACATAATGGGCTTGTCATCATCGGGAAGCACTAAGGTAAAATGCGTTGTTTTGTACATTCCCGAGATAGCAACTTTGTAGGGAGCAAAAGAATAATCGCCTACTCCAAAAATAGAGAAAGGAGGTTTTCCTTTGTAAATAATGGATTTGCGCTTATCGAAATGCGCCTTGTTTTCCTTCAAATAAGCATAGGTTAGAGGAAAATTTCGTTGGATATACTGGGTATCTTGACCGATTTTTTTCTGGGTAACAATGGTGATTTTTCGGTAAGAGGTTTGCTCCTTATTCTTCAAATCAGAACTTTTCAAAAGTCCATATATCAAATCCTTTTCAAGCTTTACTTCTTGCTTCAATTTATTGATATAGTGACCATTGCAGCGTTCCATTTCCATAATCTTGGTACAATCGTGTTTGATTCCTTGCCGCCAAACAAATTGTGATATTCCGTCTATCTCACTTGCTGCTTTATAATCTGCAATCGAATAAACAAATTTGTCTTTGTACCAACCAAAAGTATTTAGTTTTTGAAGATTGTATAAATCCATTTCTTGGCAAATGAAAGCAGGGTTTTGATTGAGTTGGCATAGAAAAAGACAGGCATCCACCGAAACCTCAAATTCTTTTTTGGAGTCTATATTTAACTTTTCAATACCTTCAATGTGAAAACTGTTGCTTTTTTGTTCGTAGAGAAGGTTTTTGACCACAGTATTTTTAATTAAAAACGCAAACTGCCCATTGTGTTTGTGAAAAGCATTGAGTAATAATAGAGAAATGTATTCTCCGATGTCAAAATTCCCTTTTCCTGTAATCGCATCTATACCATTGTGTTTTTTGAAATTGGATTTTTTGGGTAAGTTTTTAGAATCCATAGCTCCCAATTCTGCATTTGTTACCCACGGCGGATTGCCAATCACCAAAGTTTGCCAGTCTTTGGTTTGAGTAGCCAACTGTTGAAATGAAAAGGAAAAAATATTGGCATGAAGGATTTCGATTGCGGGTTTGGAAATAGCCTCATTTTGAAGGTAAAAACTCAAGATTTTGAATTTGGTTTCCCATACATAAGGAAGGTAAACTTCAATTCCCACCAATTTTATGAGGTTTTTGAACTGTTGAAGGCTTGCTATGACAAAGCTCCCTTTTCCACAAGTTGGCTCTAATACAAATTGGGGTTTTGCTTCTTTTTCAGCAATATATTTCACCACTCGATTAGCCAATTCTTGATTTGTTTGAAAATCTCCATAAGCCCGTCTATCCAAGATTGCAGATTCCGATTCTGTCTCTTGAAGCTTTTGCTTCAAATCAATCAGTTCTTCATCGGTATTGAAGAATTGATTGATGCCACAAATATCGTTTAATAAAGTGTTCGCAGTTTCAAAAGAGGTGATATGAAAGAGTTTACTTCGTAGGAAATCAACTGCAAAATTATCTATGTGTGCTTCAAAACAGGTCATTTAGGTTATTTTAAATCAATTTGGAAATTCCTTCAACTTCTGACGATAATTTGACTACTCTGCCATATTGCAGCCTCCATTGAAGTGCATTGGAAACAGTTAGATAGCCTTGTTTGGGAGTTTCGGTTAGAATTTTCTCTGCAATCAAATCAAGCGTAAAATCATCAGCGGGGATGTTTTTATCATTGAGATAGCCAATAATGTCTTCTTTATTTGCACCGTCTTTTACCATTTCTCTCAGTCTAAACGTTGTAGTGTAATCTGCGGTTCGCTCTTTTTCGAGAAATGAACAACTGACAAAGTTAAGTTGGGCTGTTTGGGTATTTGAATCGTCCATTTTGTCATACACGAAAATTAAAAGATTGTAACCCAACCCGAAAATTTTCTGTTTGGCATCTCTAAAAGGACAAGAAGATTGGGGCTGCCGAATAGAAGTCACTTTGATGTCTGTTTGTATGTGTTTATCTGGCAAATCAATTCCTCTGGCAGACGAGCCTTTCTGATAAGAGAATTGAGCTTCAAGATAGTTTTGAAACTTGTGTTCGATGTATGTTCCAATTGCTTTCCCATCTGTCGTTCCATACAAATATTCATTTTTGTGATTTGATTCAATTATACAGAACTCTTTTGCACATCTTTTTAATTCGCTTACTGTTAATATCGGTTTCATGGTTGTCTTTTTATGATTCCATTATTACTTTCTATTTATTTTTCAACGATAAGGTCGCCTGTTTTTACTATCCTTTTCGCTCGATAAAATCTGTATTTTTTCAAGGTCATCATTCAATTCAAAGTCAATTTCCTCCCAAGCTCCCAATTTAGAATACACTATCATTCCATCAATTCCTTCCTTCAATTCTTCTTTTGAAAAATGCAACTCATAGCTCCAATTTTCACCCAATCTTTGTGCTTCCCCTTCAATTTTAAGCATGGGCTTCATTTTGTCGCTGATGCCTTCCAATCTAATATCTACTCGAACTGAATCCTCTGAAATAGGTGTTTTAGCTATGAAAACATCGTATTTTGTAATGACCATTCTACTTGTTAGAATTTGATTAGCAATGTTTTGGTTGAACAAAATATCCATCATTTGTTCTCGAAGAACAAATTCAGTAAGGTTTCCTACAAAGAGTTGGTTTATATTATTGTAGTAAGTTTCAATTTTTACTGAATCAATAAGTTGTGTTTTTGACAAAGCTTCAACATAGTCTTTTTGAACTTGTCGCTTACTCTTTATCTCTTGTTTGATGAATTCAATATCGTTAAAATCTTCTGCTTCAATAACCTTCATTAAACTATTAAAGTGTTGCAGCTCATTAGAGTATTTACTCACAAAATCAAACACTTCGGGTTTTTCAATCAAAAGATGCACGTGAGAAAGCATCATTTTTGATTGAATTTCATTGGGTAAATCGCCCAAAGGCATAGTTTTGAGTGACTTTTCATCAGAATTACAGGCAAAGAAGAAAGGGAGTAAGACAAAGAGGATTGGGAAAAGTAGGATGTATTTCATTGAGGAAACAATCATAGAGTTTCATTTTGCTTTTTGACCTCAATATCAATCTGCTTCAAAATCTGTTTGAGTTCTTTTTTGCTGGGCAAATCTTTAGCCAAATCTTTGGGAATTTTTTTCATCAATTGATAAGAAGCCACACCCATAGGTTTGTTTACATCTCGTAGAGCATACTCCACCACCACATCGTTTTTGGATTTGCAGAGGAGCAAACCAATGGTAGGTTTATCTTCCTTTTGCCGTACTAAATCATCCATTGCAGAAAGATAAAAATTCAGTTTTCCCGCATATTCGGGTTTAAAAACATCCGTTTTCAGTTCTATCACCACATAGCAATGCAGCTTGATGTGATAAAAAAGCAAATCCATATAAAAATCTTGCTCTCCTACTTCAATATGATATTGTCGCCCAACAAAAGCAAAGCCTTTACCCAATGCCAATAAAAATTCGGTAATGTAGTTGGTCAGTGCATTTTCTAAATCTCTTTCGCTTTTGGCATCCCCTTGCCCCAAGAAATCAAAAATGTATTTGTCCTTCAAAATTTGCTTGACCAAATCCGACTGCAATGGAGGTAAATGTTCATCGAAATTGTTGGGAAGTTTCCCATGATTTTCATGAGCTTTTAGGTCGATTTGGTGCATTAATACTCGATAAGACCAACCACTTTCGGCAGATTTTTGGATATACCACAAACGCACATCTTCATCTTTTATCTTATCCATTAATAGCACATGATGTGACCAACTAATTTGTGCCGACACTGTCGGCACAAATTCAATCTTTGGATATAAAGCTGCAAACCTCCTCATTTTCTTTAGATTACGAGCCGATAACCCTTTCATGTCGGTAAACTCATTGCGAAGGTCTTTTGACAATCTATCAATTACTTTCGTTCCCCAACCTTCTTTTTCTTGTTGGGCGAGAATAAGCTTTCCGATTTCCCAATAGAGTTGAATCATTCGAGAATTGACAGATATAGCTGCTTTTAAGCGAGCTTTCTGAATATGTGTTTTCAAACTTTGAAGGATAGATAGATAATTTTTTTGATTCATGGTATTTTGATTTATTTTCCCCCAAACACCCCAACATAATTAAAAGGAGTAATCCCCCTCAATTCCTGTTTCACTTCCTCCGAAACCTCCAATCCTTCAATAAAATCCTTGATACTCTGCTCCGTAATCCGTTCATTCGTGCGACTCAAGGCCTTCAACGCTTCATACGGATTTGGGTAAGCCTCTCGCCTCAAAATCGTCTGAATCGCCTCGGTAACGACTGCCCAATTGTTGTCCAAATCTGCTTTAAGAGCTGATTCGTTGAGCAATAATTTGTTCAAACCCTTCAAGGTGCTTTGAAAACCAATCAAGGTGTGAGACATCGGAACGCCAATATTGCGGAGGACGGTCGAATCGGTCAAGTCTCTTTGAAGGCGAGAAATGGGGAGTTTGGCACTTAGATGCTCCAAAATGGCATTGGCGATACCGAAATTCCCTTCGGCGTTTTCAAAGTCAATCGGATTTACCTTGTGTGGCATGGTAGAAGAACCGACCTCGCCTTTTTTGATTTTTTGCTTGAAATACTCCATCGAAATGTAGGTCCAAACATCTCTGCAAAGGTCTATCAAAATGGTGTTGATGCGCTTCAATCCATCGAAAAAAGCCGCCATATTGTCGTAGTGTTCGATTTGGGTTGTGTATTGCGAACGCTTCAATCCGAGTACCTTTTCGACAAAATTATTGGAGAAAGCTATCCAGTCAATATCTGGATAAGCGACTGCGTGTGCATTGAAGTTGCCCGTTGCACCACCAAATTTTGCAGCAAAAGGCACTTCTTCGACTAAGGATAGTTGAATAGAAATTCTCTCTATAAAAACTTGTATTTCTTTACCTAAAAGAGTAGGCGAAGCAGGTTGACCATGCGTTCGAGCGAGCAAAGGAATGTCTTGCCACTCGACTGACAAATCTTTTAATTTATTTTGTAGGCTTTGAAGCATGGGTAAATATTCCCCTTCAAAGGCTTTTTTGAGCGAAAGAGGTGTGGCAGTATTGTTGATGTCCTGAGAGGTCAGACCAAAATGAATAAACTCTTTGTGAGCCGATAAACCCAAATTTTCAAAAATTTCTTTCAAAAAATATTCGACTGCTTTTACGTCGTGATTGGTCGTGCTTTCGATTTCTTTAATGCGTTGAGCATCTTTCAGTTGAAAGTTTTCGTAAACAGATCGTAGCTGTGGAAATATTTCGGGATTGACTGCCTTCAGTTGGGGAAGAGGAAGCTGACAGAGGGCAATAAAGTACTCGATTTCGACATATACTCGGTAGTGAATCAAACCAAATTCCGAAAAATAAGGCGCAAGATTTGAGACCTTAGAACGGTAGCGTCCGTCAATAGGAGCAATTGCAGTAAGTGAACTTAATTCCATGATGTATCGTTGAATTTTTCTGCAAAAATACCATTCTTTTGTTTTTTCGGTTGAAATCCCTCAACTTTGCACCCTTTATTGATAAAAAAGAGAACATGAGCAAAAACTTAATGATAGTAGAGTCGCCTGCAAAGGCGAAAACCATTGAAAAATATTTAGGTGAAGGTTTCGTGGTGAAATCTTGCTATGGACATATTCGAGATTTGGCGAAAGGAGACAAAGCCATTGAAATTGAAAACGATTACAATCCAATTTACGAGGTCTCGAAAGAAAAGAAAGAAGTCGTCAAAGAGTTGAAGAAAGCAGCGAAAGATGCAGAAGTGTGGCTCGCAACGGATGAGGACCGTGAAGGAGAGGCTATTTCTTGGCATTTGTGTGAGGTGTTGGGATTGAAGGAAGAAGAGACAAAACGCATTGTTTTTCATGAGATTACCCAACCTGCAATTCTCAATGCTGTTCAAAACCCTCGAAAACTCAACAAAGATTTGGTCAATGCCCAACAAGCTCGTCGGGTATTAGATCGCTTAGTGGGTTTTGGTATTTCTCCGATTTTGTGGCGAAAAATCGCTCGATCGGGTTCTCTATCCGCAGGTCGTGTGCAGTCTGTAGCGGTGCGAATCGTGGTAGAAAGGGAGCGAGAAATTCGCAATTTTGAAGTGACTCCGCATTTTAAGGTTGCTGCATTCTTTGAAGTAGAAGATGAAGACGGTAAAAAAGCGATTTTCAAAGCGGAATTGCCGAAGAAGATAAAAGAAGAAAAAGAAGTAGAGGAGTTTTTGAAGGACTGTGTGGGAGCGAATTATACCATTAACGATATCAAAGTCAGACCTGGTAAAAAATCTCCGCCCCCTCCTTTCACCACTTCTACCTTACAACAAGATGCAAGTCGAAGTTTGGGCTTCTCCGTTTTGCGTACCATGCGAGTGGCGCAAAAATTGTACGAAGCGGGGCACATTACTTATATGCGTACCGATTCGGTCAACTTGTCGGATACAGCTCGGACGGCAGCACACAGCATGATTGGCAGCGAATTTGGTGGAAATTACGTTCAGCCGAGAGTATTCAAAACCAAATCACAATCGGCACAGGAGGCACACGAAGCGATTCGACCTACTTATTTTGATAAACAAACCGCAGGAAACGATTACGATGAAGAACGTTTGTATTCATTGATTTGGAAACGTGCAGTCGCTTCTCAAATGGCGGATGCTCAATTGGAGCGTACGACTGCAAAAGTAGCCATTTCGACTCGTTCTGAAGAATTGAGCGGCAAAGGGGAAGTATTAAAGTTTGACGGTTTTTTGAAGTTGTACCGAGAAGCAGTCGACGAAGACGATGTACAGGAAGAAAGCGGAATGTTGCCACCTTTGGCTGTGGGACAGAAATTGGAGTTGAAGGAAATGGAAGCTCGTGAACGCTTCAACCGAGCTGCACCTCGATACAATGAGGCGACCTTGGTGAAGAAATTGGAGGAATTGGGCATCGGGCGACCGTCTACTTATGCGCCAACAATCAGCACGATTCAAAACAGAGGTTATGTCGTCAAAGAAGATCGAGATGGCGTAAAGCGAGAATACACCTTGTTTACCCTTGATGGTAAAACTCAAAAAATAGAAAAGAAAACCGACTCGGAAAATACAGGTGTGGAGCGCAAAAAATTGTTTCCAACAGATACAGGAATTGTGGTCAACGATTTTTTGTTGCAGCATTTTCCAGAAGTATTCGATTACGATTTTACTGCAAAGATTGAAGAAGAATTTGATGAGATTGCAGAAGGAAAGATGGAATGGACCAAAATGATTGACACCTTTTACAAGCCTTTTCATAAGACTGTTGAAGTGACGATGGAAACAGCAGAGCGAGCGGCAGGTGAGCGGGAGTTGGGTGTTCATCCCAAGTCTGGCAAACCGATTATCGCACGTTTGGGACGATTTGGTCCGATGGTGCAGATTGGTGGCCCTGACGATGAAGAAAAACAATATGCTGCCATTCGTCATCCTCTGAATTTGGAAACGGTGACTTTGGAAGATGCCTTAGAACTCTTCAAACTGCCTCGTACTTTGGGTGAGTTTGAGGGACATGTGGTTAAAGCTGCAGCTGGACGATTTGGTCCGTACATTCTTCACAACAAAGTGTTTTGTTCGTTGAAGAAAGACAGTGGTTTGACTCCTTTGGAAATCACTTTGGAGGAAGCGATTGAGGTAATCAAAAACAAAAGGATTGAAGATGCCAAAAAACTCATCAAAGAGTTTGAAGACTATCCCGATATCCGAATTCTACATGGTCGTTGGGGACCTTACATCAAGTCGGGCAAGGACAATGTGAAGATTCCGAAGGAAAAAAAGGAAGAACCCGAAAAGTTGACAATTGAAGAAGTCTTGGAGCTGATTAAAAATGCCCCACCAAAAAAAGCCAGAGGGCGTGGTAGCAAGGCCAAAGCAGCTACGACTGCAAAGTCTACAGCCAAAACTTCTGCGAAAACCACAACAACTGCCAAGAAAAAAACAGCAGCTAAGCCGAAAGCAACCGCAAAATCAAAAACAAGTACTAAAACGAGTCCAAAAACTAAAAAGTAAAACATTATCTTAGTTCGTTATAAATCAGTGTAGAATAAAATTTGAATTTACAATTTAAAATGGAATCTTCACTAAGCCTTTCATGTTTCAAATAGAATGTGTATCTTCATAGATATAGGGTTTATGACATTTTAAAGAAATATTTTATGCTGACACTGAACAGAACTGCAACTGCCATGAAAAACGAATTGGGGTATTTACTGTATTTGTTGGAAGACGAAGACAAAGAAGTATATCAAAATATCCATACCAAACTGACCTCTTATGGCACAGAGGTTGTTCCACCGTTGGAACAGGCCTATGAAGAAAGCATTCGTACCGACAATGAACTACTTGAGGAAAGACTGCTTAGAGTCCTAAACAAGATTAATTATCATTCGGTAACAGATGGCTTTAGGGATTGGCTAAAAAGTGAAAAACGAGACTTGCTACAATTCATGATTCTCATTGCCCAATACCAATATCGGGATTTGAATGAGCGTTGGGTACAGGAAAATATTGAAGAAATGGTGAGTAGCATTGATTTTGAAATCAATCGCTACAATCCCCCTCTTCAATCGGTGAGTATTATCAACAAATTCTTGTATGATACCTATGAGTTTTCGCCTGTTGCCAACCGAGAAAACGCTGACAAACATTTTGCCATCAATCATGTACTGAGTGCAAAAAAGGGCGTGCCTACCAGTATTGCGATTATTTATTTGATCATCGCTTCCAAATTGGATATACCGATTTCGGGGATAGTGGTCGAAAACAATCTCATATTGGGCTATTTCAAAAGGCATGGAGGGTGGAAAAAGCCTGTTCCTAAACTGCATTTTTACATCAATCCAACCGACAAAGGGGCTATTTTTACAAATAATACTCTCAAAGACTACCTCCGCAAATGGAAGGTTCCTTTTCAACCTTCCTTCAATAAGCCTACCTGCAATCTTCATATCATCAAATTGGTTATTGAGCATTTGATACAAAATTATGAGAGAGCAGGTCAAGACACAAAAATGCTCGAAATGGAAGCCTGGATGACGGAATTGGAGACATACTGGTAGTGATTTTTGGGTTTTGAGGTGGCATCTTTGAGGATACAAAAATTACAAAAGCCAATATGAACAAATACCTACTGTCTTTGTGTCTATTGTTGTGGACTAACTCATACGTGTATGCCCAACCCACTGTCAATCAATCTACTTTTGATTTGCGATTTGCAGAGCAAACGGTGAATTGTGAGGCAGCAACGCCTACATTCTGTACAAGCATACAAATCAAATCAGCCGAGGAAGGCGAAAGTTTTAGAATTGGTTCACATACTGTTTTCTTCCATTACAGCAATCTTGCCATTCAATCTCCTACTTATACTTCCTCAAATTTTGACAATGAAAATGCCTGTATATCGAATCAGCTTGCTGCCTATCAAACACCTGTGTTCAATTTTGACGCAAATACTTCAGAAGCCAATTTTACTACAATTGCTCAGCAAGGTTTCACAGAACAGCTATGTCCTCTAGTGACAGATGAATGGATAGAAATGGGAAAGGTTTGTTTTGAAGTCGTTGATGATAGCCAAATCACAAACCTTCAATTCAATGCCAATTTCACGACCGTCAATTACATTGATCCAACAGCAAGCAATAACATCGGGGATCCGCAAGACAAAGCTGAACACACCAAAGGAACATTGATTGGATTGAACACCCTATCAATTTGTCCCTGTAATCAAAACATTGAACAAGAAGCAGAAGTGGTGCAGGAATTTTGTGAAAGTGGTACACCAGATTTGGTAGCAGCCGAAAGCGAAATTGTGTATAGTGGAGATGGCAGCGTGTTTTCGGTTGAGTGGTTTGTGGATGTAGATTATACTGTGCCTTATATTCCCGAAACCATAGAACATTCAGGAATAGACAATTGTGCTTCAGAATCATTTCTGCTTTATGCTAAAGCGACTTGTTCAATTGATGCAACCGAATACGATGCAGGTACTTTGGAGGTGAAAATATATCCTACACCTCAAATGCCTGAAATCATGCGTTTGGACGATGAATGTGCCTATTTAGTGTTACCTATTTGCCCAAATGATTTGCTATCTGAGACAAGCTTCAATTTGATGCCGAGTGCAGAAGCTGCAACTCGAAGTATTACGATTATTTCTTCCTTTAATGAAGACTGTGAGGCTACTTTTGAAGTTCCTTACGAAAAATGCCATGACCCTGTTTGTGACCAGACGATTACTGCAATAGCTGCCAACATTCAAAGTTTTTGTGAAACAGGAATACCAAACCTGTCGTTTGCAGAAGCAGAAATAGAATACAGTGGCGATGGTAATGTGTTTGTGATAGAGTGGTTTGAAGATGAGATGTTTAACGTTCCTTATTTAGAGCAAAACTTCAATCACTCTCAGTCAGATTTGTGCGTTGTCGAAAGCCACACGCTGTTTGCAAGAGGCACTTGTACGATTGACAACACCGTTTTGGCAGCAGGAACATTGGTAGTGGAATTATATCCTTCGCCAAAAGCCCCAACAATTCAGCGTTTGGATGATGGCTGCAATTATCAAGTCATACCATTTTGCGTCAATGACCTACTTTCCGAAACCGAATTTAGCCTATCACCCGATACCGAAGCCGCAACGAGAAACATTGAAGTGACATCGGGAATCAATGAAAGTTTTTGTGAAACTGAATCTTTTGAAGTAGCATTTGAAGCTTGTCCAGAATTGCTTTGTTCTCAAACAATTGAGCAAGAGATTGCAGCCGTTCAGCATTATTGCGAAAGCGGAATGGCGGATTTAGAGGCGGCAGAATCGGAATTGGTATTTAGTGGTGATGGGAGCGTTTTTACAATAGAATGGTTTTCAGACGAAAGCTTCAATACTCCTTTTGATGGGCAAATGTTGAATCATTCGATGGAAGATGTTTGTGGAATTGAAACGGTGATTTTGTATGCTCGTGCTACTTGCAGTGAAGACGCTTCAACGATTGCGGCAGGAACTTTGGTCGTTCAGTTGTACCCTTCACCACAAGCTCCAACAATTCAGCGTTTGGATGATGACTGCAATTATCAAGTCATACCCTTTTGCCTCAATGATATACTTTCCGAAACAGAGTTCAGTTTGTCACCCGATACCGAAGCCGCAACGAGAAACATTGAAGTGATGTCGGGAATCAATGGAAACTTATGCGAAACGGAATCCTTTGAAGTAGCTTTTGAAGGCTGTCCAGAGTTGGTTTGTTCTCAAACGATTGAGCAAGAGATTGCAGCCGTTCAAAGTTTTTGTGAAAGCGGAATGGCGGATTTGGAGGTGGCAGAATCGGAATTGGTATTCAGTGGTGATGGCAGTGTTTTTATGATAGAATGGTTTTCAGACGAAAGCTTCAATACTCCTTTTGATGGGCAAATGTTGAATCACTCGATGGAAGATGTTTGTGGAATTGAAACGGTGATTTTGTATGCTCTTGCGACTTGCAGCGAAGACGCTTCAACGATTGCGGCAGGAACTTTGGTCGTTCAGTTGTATCCTTCGCCACAAGCTCCAACAATTCAGCGTTTGGATGATGACTGCAATTATCAAGTCATACCGTTTTGCCTCAATGATATACTTTCCGAAACCGAGTTTAGCCTATCACCCGATACCGAAGCCGCAACGAGAAACATTGAAGTGACATCGGGAATCAATGGAAATATATGCGAAACGGAATCCTTTGAAGTAGCTTTTGAAGCCTGTCCAGAGTTGGTTTGTTCTCAAACGATTGAGCAAGAGATTGCAGCCGTTCAAAGTTTTTGCGAAAGCGGAATGGCGGATTTAGAGGCAGCAGAATCGGAATTGGTATTTAGTGGAGATGGGAGCGTTTTTACGATAGAATGGTTTTCAGACGAAAGCTTCAATACTCCTTTTGATGGGCAAATGTTGAATCATTCGATGGAAGATGTTTGTGGGCTTGAAACGGTGATTTTGTATGCTCGTGCGACTTGCAGTGAAGACGCTTCAACGATTGCGGCAGGAACTTTGGTCGTTCAGTTGTACCCTTCACCACAAGCTCCAACAGTTCAGCGTTTGGATGATGGCTGCAATTATCAGGTCATACCGTTTTGTCTCAATGATATACTTTCCGAAACTGAGTTCAGTTTGTCACCCGATACCGAAGCCGCAACGAGAAACATTGAAGTGACATCGGGAATCAATGGAAATATATGCGAAACGGAATCCTTTGAAGTAGCTTTTGAAGCCTGTCCAGAGCCGTTTTGTAATTTGGAGATTGTATCTGCCATTCCCTCTTTGTGCGATTCTATGACCAATACATATAGTTTGGAGGTCGTGGTGACTTATGGAATCGTGCCAAATGCGCCAATTGAAATCATTGTAGGCGAAGTCGGGAATGGTGGAGGAATGATTGATGGGAGTGGCGAACAGACTTTTGTAGTGGAGAATCTGCCTGCAAATGGCGAAATGGGTGTGGATGTGGTAGCTGGTTTGGTGATTAGCAACATTTGTGTAGATACACTTTTGAATGCCTTTGATGCGCCTGTGTCGTGTGAAGTTGATTTGTGTGAACAGTTGGAAGTGGGAGAATTGCCGAGTGATAATCAATTTGTTTGTTTTGGAGATGTTTTGCAGATAACTCATTCTGGGACAGTGCTTCCCGACGGTACTGCGTTGGTTTATGTTTTGCATACTGTACCGAATAATGCACTGACGAATCCTTTGTATTTTAGCACTGAAGGAATGTTTGATTGGGTGCAGATGCCCGAAGTGATGGCGAATATTCCCTACTATGTGTCGGTCATTGGAGGATTTGATGTGGATGGAAATGGGATTCCCGAATTGGAAAATAATCAGTGTTTGAAGGTGTCAAATCCGATGCCTGTGGTGTTTTTGGAGGAAATACAAATTGACTTCGACATCACAACCAACGAAACGACTCAAACGTTTGATCTAAGCCTGACAGTCAGTGGAGGTTTGCCAGCCTTCAATGCGAGCAACTATCAAATCGTGTTGTCGAATGGCACAGAAACGGTGGTAAATGGAGAGTTTCAGACGGTCGTTTTGCAGGATTTGGAGCTGACAGAAATGTTGGATATTTTGGTGACAGATTTTGGCGGTTGTGTGGGAAGTGTGGAAAATATTGCGGTAGGAGTAGAGGAGGTTTCTTTTTTGGAGAAAATGGAAGTGAGGCATTTGCCAAATCACATACTGCAATTGCAGTTTTGGAGTCAGCAACAGCAGGAAGTAAAAATAGCCTTGTACGATTTGACTGGACAAAATATAATCCAACGAACATTCTCATTACAACAGAGTTATACTGTTTTGGAGTGGTCTTTGATAGATTTGCCGATAGGGATTTATTTGTTACAGGTAAGCAATGGAAGGGAATCAGTCGTGCGGAAAGTTTACGGTGGACAATAGGGGATGGACAGAAATTAGAGGCATTTACGATTGCCTGATTCATCAATACACATTTTGAAAACTTCAAACACAAGTAAATAACAACCTTACATTTTTTTAAATGAATTTATCCAAACTCAGAAATCCTTAAACAACAAAACACAATAGATAGAATAGAATGGCTGTTTCAACTCAACTTTTTGACCTCATCAAATCACTGGATAAATCTGAAAAGCGTTATTTCAAGTTACACTCTTCTAAGTACAAAGGTGATGATAATCAATACCAAAAAGTATTTGATGCGATTGATAGTCAAGAGGATTACGATGAAGAAGCCTTGAAGAAGAAGTTCAAAAAGGAGAAGTTTGTTAAGCAGTTTCATGTCATAAAAAACTACTTGTACAACCTGATTCTGGATAGTTTGTGGACGTTTCATTCGGGTAAAAATACCAATCAACAAATCAGCGAGCTGATAGACAAAAGTGAGGTGCTGACCGAAAAAGGCTTGTTTCACCAATCTCTCAAGCTACTGCAAAAGGCCGCAAAATACGCCGAAAAGAAAGAGACGTTTGAGCATTGTCTATTGGTTTACAAACGCTTGAAACTTCTTTATATTCGCAAGATAGATGTCGATAATTTTGAAAAACGTCTCAACGAATACATTCAAAAAGAACAATGGGCCTTGCGACAATTAAACAACCTGATGTACTATGAATGGCTGTCTAACAAAGCATTCCAATTGTATCACCGCACACACGTTGCCAGGAATCTAAATGATGAAGAAGCCTACCGATTGTTGCTAGCCGACCCTTTGCTGCAAAACAGCGAAGATGCAACTTCAAGTTTGGCCAAAATGCACTTCTTCAACATCAAAGCTTTGTGTCACGAAACGATAGGGGATTTGAAGTCAAGCTGCGAAAGCCGAGAATATATGGTGCAGCTTTTTGAATCCAACGAAGAATTGCAGGAGCGAAGTTTTGTAAATTACTTGGTGTCACTCAACAATTTACTACACAACTACAACGAACTTCGAGACTACGACCATTTTTTTGAGGTCTTAGAAAAAATCAGAAAGGTGGCGAAAAATACCAAACGAGAGATGAGTCAGGTAGAGGAATTGTTGGTCTTTCGTTCGACTGCTGCAATGGTTTTCAATGCTTTGGTCAAAAATGGACGATTTGAAGAAGCGTCAGGGATGATTGAAGAGATTGAAGCGGGATTTGAAAAATTCGGCAACAAACTAAATGAAGCATTTCGCTATCCGTTTTACTATTTCTTTGGTTATACCCATTTTGCCTTGGGAAATTACCAGGAATGTCTGGTGTATTTGGAGCATTTTATTCATAACAATGACTTGACCTTCAACCGAGAACTGTTCCGATTTGGTCGGATTCTATATCTACTAACACACTACGAATTGGATAATTGGGAATTGCTGCCTTCCATCATTCGTTCGACTCAACGTTATCTTTCCCAATTTCAACAGCCCTACACATCTGAAAAAATACTGCTTAATTTTCTCAAAAAAACACCGTATGCGGATGAGAAAGCAGCTTTTTTGGACTTAGGGGAAGAAATGGAAAAATTACTTGAAAATCCTCGTTTTCAGAAAGAGTTGGAGCATTTTGATTATTTGACCTGGATAAAGGCAAAAATTGAAGAGGAGGACTTTGTAGATGTTTATTTGGAGCGATTGAGGATAACACAGTGAATTGTAAATGTTCAAAACTGTCATAATTACAACAGAAGGCAGAAAAGCAGTTTGTCTGATGAACAGGAATAGAATACCATTGTTTTATGCTCAATAAGATGCTGTGACAAATGCAGTATTCTTTGATTTTTACATTTTAATTTTAACGACTATGCAGAATAACATTTTGGTAAAAATATTGATTTTGAGTGTATTGATGACTCTTTTGTCCTTTAGTTGCAATTCTTCTCAAAAGGCAGCTTCACTTTCGGAAGGGGAAATGAAATTGCCAAAGGAAAAAACAACTAAAGAAAAGGCAATACCCATGCAAGACGGAATGGCAAAAGCCTACTTTGCAAGCGGTTGTTTTTGGTGTGTTGAAGCGGTGTATGAATCGGTCAAAGGTGTGCAGGAATCCATTTCGGGTTATTCGGGCGGACATACCCAAAACCCTACCTACGAAGCCAGCAATACTGGAAAAACAGGTCATGCCGAAGCCGTAGAAATTATTTACGACCCCGAAGTGGTGAGTTTTAGTAGTTTGGTAGATGTTTATTTTGGTTCACAAGACCCAACGCAAGTGAATGGTCAAGGCCCCGATCATGGTTCGCAATATCGTTCCATCATTTTTTACCAAAACGAGGAAGAAAAGAAAATCATCGAGGAAAAGAAAGCTGCATTGGCCAAACAACTAAACGCCGAGATTGCAGCCGAAGTGATGAAGTTTGAAAAGTTTTGGGTAGGGGAAGACTACCATCAAAATTACGAAAGGCGGCACCCAAACCATCCTTATATCCAAAAAGTATCCATTCCTCGATTGAATCGCTTCAAACAGAAATTTCCAGAGCTGTTGAAGGACGAAAGTGCGGGACATTAATGGGGGGATAAATGTCAGATTGTTTTTATACTTTCTCTCAATCAAAATTCATATATCGTGTAATCTTACATCATAAATCCATCTAATTAGTGCTTGAACGGAAACTCTTAACTAATTGAGTGTTAAAACATAACTAAACACTTAAACAGACGAACTTTTTAAAGTTTCCCCATATATCAATACCTTCAATAAATTCCTAATAAATTAACATCAAGTTGCTATAAGAATATAAAAATTGAAGGAAAAAGTTCGTTTGTTTTAACCATTAGTTATGTTTTGATAGACAGACAATTATCTCTTTCCGTTCAGGCACTAATTAAAAAAAGACAGCCCAAAGTTTTTTGCTTTGGGCTGTCTCATTTTCAATATCTACCGTCAATCGTCCATTAAAAAATATACCGCAATCCAATCTGTGCCTGCCAACGAGACAACAAACTGAAATCATCCGTAAAGGTATTGGTCAAAGTCGTGTCAAAACCATAAGTCGGAACACCGTCCACCACACTTACGCCAACAGGCTGCGTATTGACAGGTAATTGACGTACCCCCCAATCGGAGCTAATTAAATTACCAATATTCAAAATGTCCAAACTCAATTGAACCGTATTCTTGTCGCCATCCTCACCAAAATTCAAGTCTTGAAGAATTCGGAAATCCCAAGTCGAAAACCATGGACTCAAAATGCCGTATTTCTCCATATAACTACCACGGTTTTCGCTCAAATAATCGTCTTGTTCTATGTAGGCATTGAAGGCATTTCTTTGTGCCGTTTGTTCCGCATCCGTTCCTGCAAAGCTCATTTCATTGATTTCGCTGCTTGTAGGAATATAGAGTAAGTCGTTTAAGCCCGAACCATCTCCATTGATGTCGCCCGAATAGGTATAGCTGAATCGCCCACCTTCTGCATACTCAAAAAACAAAGCAATACTGGTAGCCCATTTATTATTTGAACCATAAGTGAACTGCTTGTAAGCTGAACCAATAATGCGGTGACGGTTGCCATACAAAGAAGGCGACAAAACCGCTTGATTCACATTGCCAAGCGCAGGATTTCGGTCATAGGCATCACTCGAAATCTCTGCTTCAATCGAACTTGCATCTTTGGCATCCAAATAGTTGTAGGCAAGACTTGTGTAAAGTCCATTGTCCCAATTGCGCTTCAATTCCACACTTGCATTGAAGGAATAGCCCAAGTCCGTATTGGTAAATACATAAGCATTATTGGCAAAATCGTTGGTACGGTCTTCGGCTGTATAAATCGCCCGATTATCCACTCCCTGCAAAGTACTCGTTGGCGGTTTGATGCCATAATTGCGCACCATCATGCCGTTCACGTCTTTGGTATAAATGAAGTCAGTCGACAAAATCCAACCATTTTCCCACTTTTTGTCAATGCCCAAATTGGTGCGGTGAACCTGAGGAAATTTGAAGTCGGGATGTGTCACATTGTAGAAGAAGAAGTTAGGGTTTGCCACTTGATTGCCAATCCAAACAAAAGGCAAGCGACCTGAGAACAAACCTGTTCCACCTCTTACCTGCAAGGTTCTGTTGCCTTTTACGTCCCAATTGAAGCCTACTCTTGGCGAAAACAATGTAGCATTTTCGGGTAGCTTCGTATGGTCAAAGGTAATGGGATTGCCGTTTTCATCCGCATACGCAAGGTCTGGAATAAAACAACAATTGCGGTCAATCACCTCTTGGATTTTTTCGGGAGTATCGAAATACAGTGGCGCATCTACTCTCACACCATAGGTCAGCGTAAAAAAACTATTCATCTGCCACTCATCTTGAGCGTAAAAAGCCAACTGCCCCACATTGGTTTCCGCCAAAGCCCATTGTCCATTTGTAGGGTCACTATCTTGATTCGCTGCAAAAGTTGCTTCTGCAAAAGCCACCTCATCGTCAAAGGCTCCTGTATTGACGCTGTCCACGAAAGCTTCAACGCTTGCAAAACCTGGCCCAAAAGTACCACCAATATTAGTACCTGCATCGTAAACTCCAAGATTGAAGGAGTTATTGAAGGAAAATTTCTCTAATGAACCTCCAACGGTAATGGTATGGTCGCCCGAATAAATGTTCACATTATTGCTAATTTGAAAAACGTCTTGGTCGAGTACATTGTTGATAGAGAAGGGTTCATGTCCTGCTACGATGTAGCGGATACCGTCTCGATTGATGTTGATAACAGGAAAAGGATCAGAGAAGGCATCTCGAGAGTCTCGAAAAGAAGTCAGTCCTATCTGCAATTTGTTAGATACAGAATTACTGAACAAAGAACGGAGTTCCAAAATACCTGATTGAATCTTGTTGTTGATTTGGTAGCCCGAATTTCTGAACTGCAATGTGGTCGCATCAGGGCCACGACGACCGATTGCAGAAGGGTGAGCAGGTTGTTGTTTTAGGGCATTCAAGAAGTTGTAAGTAGCCGTCAAAGTGTGTTTGTCACTTACGTTCCAATCCAATTTGACAATGCCTTTTTCATTGTCTCTGTCAAACAAAAAACCTTCGTAAGGGCCTGTATCATAACCAAAACGAGTGTTCAGTGCATTGGAAACTGCCTCCAAATCTGCCGCTTCCACTCTTGATACATTCTCTCCACCTAATCCTGGGCGAGCAGCCACAAAGTTAGAACCCAAATCTTCTCGTCTTTCGATTTCAAAATTGGCGAAGAAAAACAATTTGTCCTTGACCAAAGCACCGCCTAAACTGAATCCAGCCTGCAACTGTGTCAAATCTGGAACAAAAATATCATTGCCTCTTACCTTAGAGCCCGTCATATCTTGGTTTCGGTAAAAACCAAAAACCGTTCCCTTCAATTCATTCGTACCGCTTTTGGTAACAGCATTTACAGCAGCTCCTGTAAAGCCTGCCTGTGTGACATCATAAGGAGCGATAGAAACACTAATTTGTTCGATTGCATCCAGAGACACTGGCTGTGCATCTGTTTGACCACCAGGTGTTGCGGCATCCAAACCGAATGGATTGTTGAAGATAGAACCATCCAAAGAGAAGTTGTTGAATTGGTCGTTGCGTCCGCCAAAAGAATTACCGCTTGCAGACGGAGTGAGGCGGGTAAAATCAGAAGCCGAACGTGAAATAGTTGGCAATTTCTGCAATTGGTCTTTGCCGATGTTCGTTTCTGCGCCTGTTCTTTCGTTGCTGATGACCGCATTAGGGCTTGCAGTAATCACGATGTCGTCCAACTGTACTTCTTCGCTTTCGAGCTTGAAGTCAACGTTCAGTTTTTGCCCAAGAGTCAAGTAGACATCACTGTAAGTGTAGGTTTTGTAGCCCAAGTAGGTTGCCTGAATTGTGTAGGGACCACCTACCCGAAGGTTGGGCAGCGTAAAACTGCCATTGTCACGAGTCGTAGTGCCATAGCGTGTGCCAGTAGGTTCATGTGTTGCTACAACTGCTGCTGCTACCAAATCTTCATCACCACTTTTGCTTAGGACAGTTCCATTGATAGTTGCTGTTGTGACCTGTGCAAAGAGCGAGGAGTATTCGCTGGAAGTAAGTAAAAAAATAAGGAGTGTAAAAAGTAATTTTTTGAAGTGCATAACGAAAATTTAAGAGGTTCGTAAAATAGAAACAAAGATTCTGAAAGGGTGTGATAATATAAGCATAAAAGTATTAAAAGCTAGGTTAAAAGAGTGTTAATTTTATAACTCTATTTGGAATTCTTACAAAACAAATTTATTTTGTAGTTGATGTTTTTTTACATGGACATATACTCAACTAAAGAAAATGTGAGTTGTAAATGTATCAAAATGGTTTTATCTTTGCAGTTGCCCTTCTTACCAACCACTTTCCCACAAAAACAAAGCTATCACTAAAACGGATAAATCGGCATTTAAACTTTTGTATTGCATTTTTTTTATACCGCCTAAACAACAAGAAAACCACTTACTAATATTTAAACACATCTAATCTTTGCTGAATTTAACAACATGAAAAAAACACTTTGCTTCTATCTATTTTTGTACCTTATCCCTTTTCAACTCATTCATACTCAAAACAGTGCTATTCTAAGCGGCAAAATTCAAAATGCTGAAAACAATGCCATTGGTATGAATCTCACGCCCATTTTTCTGAAAGGTCAACAGCCTGATTATGTAGTTGAAATGAGTGGGAATGGAGAATTTAACATTCACCTCAATCCGATGGATGTCCCAAGGGTGGTAAGCTTACTACATGGAAAACGTCAAATCGAAGTCTATATCGAACCAGGTGACAGTGTTTTTTGGGATACAGACTACAATAAGTTTTCTAAAAAAACCACTTTTTCGGGCGGAGACATCAACAATTTTTTCTTTTCTACTATCCCCAATAGTTATTCAAAAAAAGAAAAGATGGAAGTGGAGAAAAAAGGAACTCCAGCAGAATTTCGACACTTTATGGATAGTGTGCAATCTCTTCAACACCAGCTTTTGAAGGATTATGCCAAAACACATACAGTTTCGAAAGGAGCAATGAATTTTGCCAAACTGCAAATTGATTATCAACATGCAAATGAATTGTTGAGCTATGTCTTCAATCTAAATCGGAGAAGGGGAAAGAAACCGACGATTGAAAAAAGCTACTATTCTTTTTTAGACAATTTGGTAATTGAAAATCCTGCTTTGGCAAATTCAACTACTTACTTCAAGTTTCTACACAATTATATGACCTATCAATTGCTTCAAAAAATGAAGAAAACGCCTCGATACGACCATACTCAATATTATCCAGATTTGTGTGCGATTGACAAGGCAAACATCAAGGATGATTTTTTACTTTCGATGATGCTTTCTCAACACTTAGTCGAAGGCCTACAAAGGAGTAGAGTGGAGGACTTGAAGGAACATTATGATTACCTAATGGCTAACTGCAAAATAGAGAAATACAAGATTGCTTCAAAATATGTATATGATCAAGTGAAACATTTGGAGGCAGGAGCAGAAGCACCCGACTTCAAAGTTTTGAATATTGATGGGGAAGAGGTTGCGTTAAGTGATTTTGTAGGCAAAGTGGTCTATATGGATTTTTGGGCGAGTTGGTGTGGACCTTGTAAGCAGCAAATTCCTCATGCCAAAAAATTGAAGGAAAAGTTTCACGACAAAGATGTAGTTTTTCTTTACCTATCTATTGACAAGGATGAAAAAAAATGGAGAGATTTTGTGGAAAGCAAACAACTAGAAGGTGTTCAATTGATAGCAGGAAAGGAAAAAAGTAAAATTAGTCAGGCTTATCGAGTTTCAGGCGTTCCCAAATACATTTTGGTGGACAAAGAGGGGAAAATTGCAGATAGTATGGCAAAACGCCCAAGTCAAAATGGTATTGAGAAAGATATTGAAGGACTTCTTATTGAAGAAGTTGAAAATAACTGATTTGAACTTTGGACGAGTCTCGTCCAAAGCCATAAACGGATAACAACTAAGATTTTCAAGGTAAAAAACCTTCGCAACGGTCTATGTTTCTGTCCTTGCGTTTAGTCAAGACGGTTTCTCCGTACTGAGAACAATAATGGTGCATTCTCAAAAAATCAAGATTCATTTCATTCCAGGCTTTGTCGGAATAGATTTTATGGAAAACCAATTCCCATTCCTTCCTAAGCAATTCTTTTTTGGCAGGATAAGTGGGCAATGTGAAATGATATAAATCCGCATCACACATGATTTTTTGCATCAAATTCGTAGGATTTTGAGGCATTCTAGTCGCTTCAATACACTCCAAAACTTGATTTATCTTGTCAGTCGGATAGTTGATTTTTTGTAGATAATTTTCAGCGATTTCTTTGCTCGCATCCTCATGACCTTTGTACTGAACGGTGTGTCCAATATCGTGAAACCATGCTGCAATCATCAATATTTCCAACTGTTCCTCCTCCAAACCACTGTTTTTACCTATCTCGTATGCAGCATGAACCACTTCCCAAGTATGTTGGTGATTGTGAAATACAAGATACTCAGGTAAAGCAGTTTTAAGCATTTTAGAGGCAAAGCGAGCTACTTTTTGCAAGTATTTGGTACTCAAACATTCTTTGCTAGCTTTTTTTAGGGGATTTGAAGTTTCCATAATCGTAGACATAATGGATCAAATAATTTCTTACAATACAGACTCGTAAATCTATATAAAGTAACAGTTATCATTGGACATATAGTATGCCAAGAGTTTCTTAACTTTACAAAAATTTTAGCAAGTTACATTTTTTGACTATAAAATAAACCAATATTATGGCAAAAAAGTTGAGTTTGGGTTTTCTAATGACCTTATTAATCAGCACAAGCATATATGCTCAAAATACGGACGGGGTTATGACCAAGGAAGTCTTGTCTAAAAAATTGAATTATTTCTATGAAGGTAGCTGGGAAAAACTGCAAAAAAAGGCTGCTAAAAAGAAACAATTTGTCTTGGTGGATTTTTATACAGACTGGTGTAAGGTCTGCAAAATCATGAAACAAGATGTTTTTGCAAGTCAAGAAGCAATAAGCTATTTTCCTGACAATTACATGGTCTATAGCCTCAATGCTGAGGAACGCCCAGATATTGCCAAAAAATTCAAAGTTTCACAATACCCAACGTATATTTTTTTGAATCATAAAGGAAAGGAGATTCACCGATTGACCGGGATGATGACAAAAAGTGGTTTCTTGAAGGAAAGTCAAGAGACTGCAAAACCCAAAATTCCTTACACAGAGTTTTCTTTTTTTAGATAACATTAGTAAAAAATAACTCCTTGTTTTTTGGTACATTCTCCTTGCTTCTTCAAAGTGGGAATGAAGGCAGGGAAGTTATTTTTTCTTTTTTTTTATAACTAATATGATTGTATAACTATATTGACCATACTACTGTACATTTTTAATTCAACGACAAAAGGCACAAAGAAAACAAAAGTAAAGAACTGAAATTCAACCATCTCTTTTGTGCTCTTTTGATACTTTTGTGGTTCAAAAATCATTTTGTACAGTAGTATGTATATTGACCTATTGTTGTTTTAGTATTCAACAATTCAACAATTCAACAATTCAACAATTCAATAATTCAACAATTCAATAATTCAACAATATGAACAGTTTTTTTGTAAACACCTTCTTGAATAAAAGTTGGTGGAAATATGTAGGCATTTTGTTGGTAGCTTATAGCCTCATTGTAGGCATGTTGATTGACATTCCTGCTTTGGC
>JAUHXA010000125.1 GCA_030427245.1 Bacteroidia bacterium
AAGAATCTACAAATACTTCAAAAAATGGAGGTCTTTTGAGTCTTATTGGTATTTGGGAAAAAAGAGATATTAACGCACAAACTTTACGCAAAGACGCATGGGGAAGAATAGGATAGTTATTTGTGATCTCAGTACAGGACAAAACTATATTTGAAGCCAAAGACCTTATAGGTTTAACCTCTAAAAGTATGTACAGATTTGATAATCTGCTTAAATTACATAAACAAAAACCTATAAGGTTTGAGATTCATGCTCAATAAAACGTTTTGTCTTGTACAAAGATTTGTGATACCAACATCATTATCGGAATATTTAGAAACAACGAAAAGGTTATTCGTCAAGTGCAAAAAATTGGTGAAGAAAACGTTGGTTTAACAACTGTAAACGTAGCGGAACTGTATTATGGTACATTGAGTAAAAAAAACTTAAAGCGGATTAAAAACTCCTTAAAGCATCATCCCATTTATCATATTGATGTGCAATCCTCTAAAATTTTTGTTCGATTGATTCTAAGTAAACATTTTTAAATATCAACATAAAAACAATGGAAAGAAAAAGTACTTTTAAACAAAATATTGAGCATTAAACCTCTCACCAATCCCCAAACCCAAACCTCATCCCTCGACACAAAAACACATGCGTTCCATTCTCCCTCGCAATCGGGTGACTCAACTGCGTAGCCAATTCAATCGCCTCACAAGCTCCTACAAAATCCTCTCGTGAATCTCTATCATCCACCACAATCAAGTTTTTGGGCTTCAAAGAATCGTCCCACCAAAGTCGGTAGCTGCTGTTTCGGCTGTGGGCAGTCGGCAAATCGTATTGTTTTCCATACCAATTGATAGCCCCAGCCTGACCATAATTACCCGCATAAATCGCCGTTTCAGCTCGTTCCGATTCGGGAATTTGGTGGTAAATAAAGGCGACCAATTCGGTCAATTCCTCCCAACCGTGCATATCTGCATAGTCCTGTGTCAAGTCGTGAAGTTCTCCATTCTCCCAACGAATCGGACCGTCCAAACCATAATTTTGTGCCATGTAAGCCATATAAGATTGAGCTTGTGAAATCGGCAGAATCGGCAATGCGTAGGGAATCGCAAAGAGATTGCAGGTCAAAACCCATAAAACGATGATTGGGCGAAGTAGGTATGTTTTCCAATTGTTACTACTTAGACTTTTGAAGTTTGTCGCATTATTTGAAGTATTGTTTTTGAGATTTCGCTTTGAAGTATGCTTATTGTTGGTGAAAACTTCAAAAGTCTTTTTAGAATGAGTAAACACCTCAATCGCCAAAGCCCCTGCTGCAATGAGCATCGGATAAGCCCCCAAAGAATAGTAATCTTTGCCGCTTAATAGCAACAATATCAGCATAATGGTCAGGTAAATCCATGCCAAAATTCGATAGGATTTCATTTTAGGAGAAAACAACAAATAACCCAAACCCAGCAACACTATCCAACAATTTAAACCTTGCATCAGCAATTGACTCAACAAAAAATCGAATACGCTGACATTCACCAATTGGCTTTCGCTCAACTCTTGAAGGTGTGTCAGTTCGGGAAAATCATTCACCATTTGCCAAACCAAATTCGGCAACCAAATCACCAAAGCGGTCAATGCCCCCAAATACAACCACTTGGATTGAAAGGCTTTGCGGTATGTAGGATGCAGCAACAAACCCACAAAAATTCCAAAAGCAAATAACAGCACCGAATACTTGTTGAGCATCGCCAAACCCATCACGACACCCAAATGAATCCAAGTATGCGGATTTTGGTGATTGATCCACCTCAGCAAAATGTAGGCGCTCAAAATCCAGTAAAACTGATTGAAGGAAACGGGCTGAAACAGCGTATTTGAACCCAAATAAGCAGGCGACATCAAAAACACCAAACCCGCTAGCACTTGTGCAAATTTCCCTCCACCCAGTTCTCTCGCTATTAAGGCGGTAAATACCAAACCTGCTGCGCCTACCATTGCAGGGAAAAATCGAATGGCAAAAATACTGTCTCCCAGTAGGTTGCGGCTGATGTTGGCAAAAATGGCGATAGAAGGTGGAATTTCGACATAGCCCCATGCCAAGTGTTCACCCAGTGCAATATATAGAAATTCGTCTCGATGAAAACCGTATTCTCCATTGGTGAAGAAGTGAATCAACAATTTTGCAGTGGCTAAAAAAGCGAGCCATTTGTAGGGAATTGGAGTCAGGTTGTTTTTCATTTGAGACATGGAAATCAAACAAAATTAAAAAAATGAAAAATACAACAATTTAGCCATAAAACCATTAAACCCCCTCACCTCCCCAACTGCTCATAATACCACTCAATTCGTTTTTTACATACTTCCTGAAAATCAGGCACTTCTTTGTCTCTGTCATCCAACATAATACAAGCCGAAGCATTCGGGCGGTACCAAATCGTATCTTGAATCAAGAGAGCTAAACAATCTTTTACCTTCAGTTGGTTCGCGCGATTGTAGTCCTCACAAGCCGCACGAGAAGTAAACAAAATTTCGTCTTCGGGAGTGAACCACGTTTTGCCCTTGCTATCTATAATCGGGCGACAAAACTCTGTTTTGAAGTTGTTGTTTCGTTTGTATTGTTCACACAAGAGCTTCGACTCAAAGGCATTGGAGTGAACCTCCAGTTGTTCATAAGGTGCGCCGCTGTATTCATCGTTCAGATTAAAAATAGCATGAGCTGTTTCGTGTACGACCGTTCCGAGATTGTAGGGTTCGGCGGTGAAAAAACTGTGGGTAACAATATTGGTGCGTTCTGCAATGAATGCGCCATCCGTGATGTCTTCTTGATGTAAAAGTGCATAGGCATCAATTCCCTGCAATGGATTTGTGGTCACGATAGAAGGCATCGGCATGTCGGTATTGATAATCAAATCGGCACTCGCTTCGTAGTGTGTGTAGTAAAAAATCCATTTTTCTTTGTGCGTTTCAATCATGTTGTTGGCGTGATATCCTCTGAAAATCAACTGCTCTACATCCTGCAAATATTTTCGCCAATCGTGGTGATAATCCGTATCAATCAAAAAACAGATGTTGATTCGGTTTCGGACTTCAATGGTGTCTGTTGTCGAATACAGCAAAATTTTGTCGTCCTCCCACGGTGAATCTCCTGCATCAAACAAGGCTTGCCTTTCGGTCGTGTGACCTTGTGTATTAGTGACTTTAAACTGGTAAAAGACATTCGTGTTTGGTAAAAAACCGTCTCCTGTGAATCCCAGTTCAACGGTATCTTTTTCGGGGGAAAACAGCCAAGTTTTGACAATGCCCCATTCACCGCCTTCTCGTCGTCTTTTACTCGGCAAATTCGCCTCGTTTTTGTACAACTCGTACTCATATACGCCCAGTGTCACCTTTTCAATACCCTTGTCGTCAAATGCTTTCACACTGTAAGTAACGGGCATTTGATTGTCGGGATGCAAAGGGCTGTATTGCCAATAAGCAATGGTAGGAGAGAGACTTTCTTTTATAGAGGGGGGTTCGTCGGAGGAGTTAGTTGTGGATGAATTGGAATGAGTGTTTTTTCCTTCCGAAACTCGCTTTGGGTTGTCGCAACTTATACAAGAAATGGTCATTAGTAGAATTATCCCATACCGAAAAATATGCTTTGTCACAGTGGTTTGTTTTATAGATAGTTTTAATGGGGCGGGTAATCTGGTGAATTGAGTTTACAAACTACTGAAAAATAGCAATTATTTTAAGTTCTTTTCTCATTTTTCTTCAATAAACCCCGCAACCCCCTGTGTGATTTCCTCCAATACACCCAAAACCGCTAATTTGATGGCTCTTTTTTGCATGGTTTCCACATCAAAATCTTGCTCATTTTTTTCGACCAACTCTTCATTCGTCAATACATCTGCATGAGGAATCATGCCTGTACGGATGTCCATCAAGAGTGCTTCACAATTGGCAAAGGCTTTGGCCTGGTCTTTTTTGAAGAGCTTGTACTTGTAGTAGAGGTCGCTTTGAAGGTGAAAAATGAGGAGTGCATCTGCCTGCAATCTCACCGCCGCTTCTCGCAGTTGGGTAATTGAGGATTTTTCGTTTGCCAAAATGGAAGGCATCAAAATTACCTTTTCGACCCGTTTTGAAGCCTTCAATCCATTGACAACAGTCTCCATATAGTCTTGCTGCAAATGTAGGTACTCTTCGTTGTCCCAATACGTGCCATAGTAGCGATTGGAGTAATTATTAGCCGTTGGTTCATAGTTGAATACGGCAATACGGATACCTTCGGGAAATTCAATTTTACCATTTAGCAGTTTTTGAATGTCTGCTTCTGAAAGTGTGCTGTCTTTGGTTTTGAAGAGGGATTCGGTAAGCGTAGGTTTATCAGATTGGTGTAAGCGGTAAGTATTTGTATAGGGGGCGCCAACTTGTTTTGCAGTATCGCAGTTGGTGAAAAGAAAGATGGCAAATAGGCAATACAAGATAGAAAGTGGCTTCATAAAAATGATTTTTTATTCCTTTTAGAATTTGGATGAGAGAGATTCATCCATTCGATTATTAGCTGCTTCGTAGAAAACGCAAAATTTAAAAACTTAGTATGGTATAACAGAAAACTATGCTTTGGCTAGAAAAATGGAATTGAGAATAAAACAGGAAGGGCATAGCCTCGGCATTCTTTTCTAAGCTATGCTTTATAGAGTGTCGAGGCTATGCCCCTGTAAATAATAGGAATAGATGCCGTTACTGCCTAAAGTTTTAAAGAGCATCAATGAATTTCTGTTACCTGACACTAAGCAATGCCTACCACCTGAAAAGGGGTTTCGGTTACTGCTTCCACAATTTCTTCTCTTGAAGTCGTATCTGCATCGTATTCGACCTTTGCATTTTTGTCAGAAAGACTCACATCTGTATGAGTTACTCCTTCAATGCTGCTGATTTTTTGATGAACGGTATTCATGCAGTGTCCGCAGGACATACCTTCAATTTGTATAGTCAATTCTTGTTTGTTCATATTACTGAAATGTTTATGGATAATAAAAGTAAAATTGTAGGTGATTTTGGAAATTGAAGAAAGATATTTCAAGTTTCCAAAGTCTTTACTTAGAAGAGTGAAAGTTCTCCAAAAGTTTTCTATTGAAGGTAGAAAATCGTGCAGTTTATTAATAAAATGTCGCCACTTCAATCGGTTTACTCACGCCCTTCACGTCTGCTTCTTTGAATTCGACAGTGGGTTTGACCTCATTGGGGAGTTGTTCGTAAACCTCCTTAGAAATCACCATAGTACTGCCATACTCCTTGTTGAGTTGTTCCAATCGAGCTGCAATGATAACAGGAGTTCCCGTCACCGAAAATTGTTTTCGGGTTTTCGTCCCCACATTTCCTGTTACGACAGAACCCGCATGTAAGCCGATCCCAACTTTAGTAGGTGGAATTTCACCACTTTTACTTTTTTCGTTGACGCTATCCATAATTTCCCTCGCTGCAAAGTAAGCCTCCAAACAATCATTACCTGCAGAAACAGGCGCACCAAAAGTAGCCATAAAACCATCGCCCATGATCTGGTTTACAATGCCCTTGCGTCGGGTAATGGTTTCCATCATAAATCCAAAGACACTGTTTTGGTAATCAATGATTTCTTCGGGAGTTAGCTTTTCCACAAAAGGGGTGAAGTTTCGGATATCCAAAAACAAGACACACACAAATCGTCTTTCCACTTTTTGATCATCGTTAGAAGCCAAAAGTTCGTTGGCAACTGCTTTTGAGACGTGTTGATGCAAGAGTCCTTTGATGCGCTGTTCGGCTACTTTTAGGTGATTCTGAGCCACTTCGAGTTTTTGATACGCCGTATTTAGTTTGGTATGATCCCGTTTTTTGTTGTGGTACAGAAGGTAAAGGCTGAACAACAGTCCTGCCAATAAAAGCAATCCTCCTCCCATACTTTGTTGAAAAATTGCCTGTCTTTTCAGCTCTGCTTTATTGATCGCCTCTTTTTGCTTCAAAAGGGTGATTTCTCTCTCTTGATTTTCGATTTCAAAAGCTTTGTCCAACAGGGCTAATTCCTGTTGTCGTGTTTCTTCAAGGAGTTTTTTCTCCATCTCTGCATACTTCTTGAAGTAAATCAGTGATTTTTCATAATCTTGGCTGCTTTCTGCTCGCTCTGCAATCCGTTTCATGTCTGAGGCCTTCGCTACTGCCTTGGAGATTTCCTTGTCCATCCTGTCCAACATTTCGGGAATTTGCTCAGGCAAATCCTTTTTGGTGTTTGTTACTTGCGGCTTACGACCTTTCATTTCATCCATTCTTCGCTGAATACGGACGGCTTCATTTTTATCGTTTAAGCGCTCTTTTTGTTGTTGCTCTTCCTGCAAACCTTCCATCGCTTCTGTTTGAATTCTCTCTTTTTCCGACAAATCGGCAATGTGCTTTTGCAGGGCTTCGATTTTTTGAGATTGTCCTTGGTCTTTCAACAGGTCTATCGCCTCTCGGTAGTGTTTGATAGCCTTTTCATAGTTGCCATTTTTCTCCCGAAGTTCTGCCAACTTTAGGATAGCTCCTACACTCAAATTGGAGGTTGCTCTATTGGTTGTTGTAGAAATGTCTTCTAACACACCCTCCAAAAAGCGCTTTTTGGGGGGCGGAGCCGTATCAATCAATCGGTCAATTTCTTCAATGTGCTGCTTTGCTTTTGACACTAAATCAGCGTGATTGATGGACTCTGCTTCTCTAAGTGTATTTTCAAAAGCAACTTTGCTTTCCAAATAACGGCCTCGTTGTTGATAGGCTTGTCCCAACTGCAAATAGGCAAGTGGCTTTAGGTAATAATCGGCTTCTGTGATAAAATTGTTGGTACTTACAATGATGTTTTCAGCAAGCATTTCCGCTCGTTTGGCATAGTTGAGAGCTTGCCTTGTTTTTTGTTGAGCCAAGTACTGAGCAGTCAATTCATTCAGTACCAACAATTTTTTCTTACCGTGTACTTCACCTATTTGATTTTTGAGACTATCTATCTCATTTTGGGCTTGCAGCAAAACGGTATTCAAAAGCCCAGATACAAGAAATAAGCACAAATAAAGTTGCAGGGCTGTGGATAGGAATAGATTTTTCACTTCAATAGGTTATCGTTGTCATAAAATATCATAACCTGCCCAATATACTAAATATACTGCTTAAACATTTGGATGGCAATCGCAATAATTAAAATGCCAAACACTTTTCGCAAAGTTGAAGATACTTGTGGAGACATTTTTCGAGACAACCAATCGGTGGATTTGAGAATGATAAACATGATGACCAAATTGATGATAATCCCTGCAATAATCGTAGATGTGGTGTATTCTACTTTCAAAGAGACAATCGTAGTCAGTGTTCCTGCACCCGCCAATATCGGAAAAGCAATCGGTACGATACTACCTGAACCGCCGTCTTCGTGATGATCTCTAAAGATGCGAATACCCAAAATCATCTCTAAGCCAATAAAGAAAATAATCAAGGAGCCTGCAAGGGCAAAGGAAGCAATTTCGATTCCGAACAAATTCAAAATAGTTGTTCCGAAAAACAAAAAACTCATCATAATGATGGCTGCGGCACTTGTTGCCAAGGTAGGACTGATTTTGATTCCTTCTTTTTTCATGTTGATAATGACGGGCAATGAACCAATGATGTCAATGACCGAGAATAGAATAAGGCTGACGGAAATAACTGCTGTTACATTCATATTGTTTAGTATTTAATGGAAGTGCAACTTTACGTTTTTCTTATTTTCTTCCCTTTTATATTCCTGTCTAATCCAAACAGGGTTTTTCAAAAGGGAACTAAGCTTGTAAAGTTGTTTTTTCCTTGTTCATTAATCGGTTTAAATTTCGCTGCAAAAATACTTCAATAAAATATAATTAACATCAATAGCTATCATACAGCGTCAATACTAAGTAATATTGTTTATTTTTGGGTTAAAATAACTTTTGTAAAAATCAAACAAAATGAAAGAAAACCAATTTGACCCAATTGACCTTCTAATTTTGAAGGAATTGACATCGGACGCTCGAATTGCCTTCTCTCAACTTTCCAAAAAATTGAAGGTATCCAATACATTGATTCATCAAAGAGTCAAAAAAATGAAAGAGGCGGGAATCATTACCAAGGCCATTTACAGATTAGAACCTGCAATATTGGGCTACCAAACATCGGCTTATACTCACATCATGCTGACCAACTCCAAATTGCACAGAGAAGTAGAAGCTGAACTTCAAAAGATTCCAGAGATTGTAGAATGTGTCAATATTTCGGGCAGATATGCCCTTTTGGTGAAGATATACGCCCGCAATAATCGGCATTTGCGAGACGTCATTTACGAGCGCATTTTGACCATTGAAGGAGTAGAAGGCACCAATTCTACGATTTGCTTTGAGACAAATTTTGTACGGAATGTGCCTTTAGAGTTAGGAAAAGAATAATTCAACTTTAAATACAAAGTCCAAATTCAAAAGAACGATTTTGTACATGAATTTGAGTTTTTTATCCTGCAATTACCACCACAGGTACGCCATTAACCGCCGCATTACCTGTCAATTCATCTACCAACAATTCATCCGTTACATCGTTCATACTCACGCCTGCATGAGCCTCCGCCACACGCTGTTTTGTGCCTTTGCGGTTGTGTCCCCAACCATGAGGAATACTGACCACACCTCGCATGATTTTTTCGGTAATTTCGACGGGAATCTTTATTGAACCCGCCCTTGACATTACAATGGCATTTTCTCCATGCAGCAAACCCCGTTTTCGAGCATCTTTTGGGTGAATCATCAAGGTACAGCGATTTTTGCCTTTGACGAGCCTTTCGCTGTTGTGCATCCACGAATTGTTGCTTCGTAAATGTCGCCGCCCAATCAAGAGCAGTTTTCGCTTGTCGCTTTCCTCTTGTTTAGAACCTTGTTGAAGAAGTCTTTGCAAATCTTTTGCAAAAATGTCGGGAACTAATTTGATTTTTTTGTCCTCCATCAACAACCTATCAGGCAATCTGCTTTGAAGTGGTCCCAAATCCACTCCATGTGGGTTGTCTTTCAGATCCTGCAATGTCAAATTGTAAGCACCATTTTTCAAGCCCGCTTCCACAATCATTTCGGGGGTTAAGCGAAGTTTTTTTGCAGAAGTTGGAGAACTTGAAGCGGGCGTATGTAAACCTTGTAATCGAGTAATCAACTCTGTAAAAATCTCCCAATCGTATTTTGTCCCTTCCTCTTTTTCTAAGACAGGCTGCGAAAACTTGGCTGAATTTCGCACCGCCAAATAGTGAAACGTTACATCGTAATGTCCTACTTCCAAGCCCGTTGCAGGCGGCAAAATAATATCTGCATGACAGGTAGTTTCGTTGAGATAAATGTCCATAGAGACCATGTACTCCAATTGCTGAAAAGCTTTTTCCAGTTGTGTGCCATTGGGTGTGGACAATACGGGATTGCCACAGCAGGTAAACATCGCTTTGATTTGTCCTTCTCCTTCAGTCAATATTTCTTCCGCCAAAGTTGCAGAAGGCATTTCGCCCAAATGTTCGGGTAAACCTCTCACCCGACTTTTCCACCTGCCAAACTTCAATTGACTTTTTTGAGTTGGACGAATCATATCAAAGGCAGGAGAAGCAAACATGGCTCCACCTGCTTTGTCGAAGTTGCCTGTCAGAATGTTCAATACATTGATAAGCCACTGACTCAGGCCTCCAAATTTGACCGTAGAAAGCCCCATTCTTCCATAACACACTGCTGAAGGTGCTTCTGAAAATTCCTTCATCAATTGGCGAATAATAGCTTCTTCAATGCCCGTTTTTTGGACAACTTTTCCAATATGAAAAGGAGCTACCAACAACTTCAATTTTTCTATTTCGGCTGGATTTATACAGTCCTCCAAATGTCCCAGTCTCACCCAATCTCGGACTAATACGGCTCGAATCATGCCCAAGAGTAGCCAAACATCCGTGGCTGGTCGGATAAAAATATGCTGGTCGGCTTTGGCAGAAGTTTCGGTGAATCGAGGGTCAATGACTACAACTTTTCCGCCTCTTTGTTGAATGGCTTTAAGGCGATTGGCTACATCAGGTGCGGTCATGATACTACCATTAGAAGCGATGGGGTTTGCACCCATGATTAGCCAAAAGTCGGTGCGATCGATGTCGGGAACAGGCATTAAGAGAGGATGGCCAAACATGGTCATACCTGCCAAATGATGCGGCAATTGATCCACCGAAGTTGCTGAAAAACGGTTTTTTGTTTTTAAAGCCCGAATAAAATTGGGTGAAAACAAGATACTTCCGTAGTTGTGTACTGTTGGATTGCCATTGTAGGTTGCTATGGCATTTTCGCCGTATTTCGCTTGAATTTCTTTGAATTTATTCACCACTTCATCAAAAGCTTCTTCCCAAGAAATCTGTTGCCAGCCATCCTCTGTTTTTTTGATGGGGAACTTCAATCGGTCAGGATCTTCGTGTATGTCCTTCAATGCTACCGCTTTGGGGCAGATGTGTCCTCGACTGAAAGGATCTTTTTTATCTCCTTTTATGGATTGTATGGTTGTTCCTTCAAGGGTTATTTCTAGGCCACACATGGCTTCACACAATGGACAGGTTCGGTATTTGGTCGCTGTTGATGTCATGCTGATTTGTTTTTAGAGAAAGGAAGTAGGCGTGTGAACAAAAGTAATCAACTAAGCAATGAATGAAAATTAAAACAAGAATTAAAATGAAAAAATACTTGTTTCTTTAGATAGTGAGGTGTTATCTCCATTTCACTACAAGATGTCACCTCAAAACCTTAACTTATTTCTGAAACAATATACTAAAGTCTAATACAAAGGGATTGGCTTAATTTTTGAATTGACAATACAATGACACAACCCCATTAGCCCAATTTCTTTATGTCCGCACAAAATAAATACAACCCTCTGCAAAATTCTGATTCTAATGCGCTTAACAATCCTGATGTGACAAGTGTAAAAATCAAAGAATCCATTCAGTTAGCCCTTGACAATCGGAAGAATTTGTCCACAGCTATGTCATATAT
>JAUHXA010000036.1 GCA_030427245.1 Bacteroidia bacterium
GCAAAATTCAGGAGTTGGTCAAGGTGAAAAAAATCAAATACAAAATTCAAACACAAATTCAAAAATCATCTGATTCCTAGTTGGTAAAACAATTTGCCTACTGCAAAGTGTTAGAAATAAAAAGACAGGCATGGATAAAGTTCTTCAAGCATCTTTATTAAAATAATTCTTCTGTCCTCTACTTAGGGTCGTTTTGATGTATTACATTTGAAATTTATGGCTGCAATTCCGACACCACCACCTCTTTCTCTACTTCAAAAACATGGTCTTTATTTAGCTGCTCAATATATACCTTGCTGCCATATTTGTTCAAATGCGTATAATCCGCAAAACTTGTAAAATCGGCAATCGCCCTTGTATAGTCATAGACTTTTTGTCCCGTCAATTCTTCCACTTGGGTTTTCCATTCTTCAAGGTTGGTGATTTTGTCTGCATAAGGTGGAAAATAAGGATTGAGAACCAATCGAATATCTGTTCCATACTGCTTTGCCAAAGCCACAATTTTCTTTAATTCCCGTTGTCTTTCTTCCTTCAATGAAAACGTCACCTTCTCCATGTCCGCCAATTCACCAATCACATTCTCGTTGATTTTTCGGTCCAATAGCCAAAACTTATCACTTTTATTGAGGTAGTATAGGCTTCTTTGGAAAACTTCGCTATTGTAGCGATACAAATGACTGACTTTGCTTGCCCACCCAACCGTTGGGTCGTAGTGAAAAATCAGAGAGTCAATCCCTTTTGATTCTTCGGCATGTAGCGCAAAACTGGGTATCAACTTTTCATTACTGTAATCTGCCATACTCACTTCAAACAATACAAGTTTTGGAGCTTTGTGTCGCTGAAGGTAATCCTCCATCAAGACCCTTGCCAAGCTGATGTGCATACCATTGTAGCTAATATTGAAGGTTTTGGAGTGGGTCACTTCTTCAATATAAGGTTGGTAGAACACCAATCCTCTCGAATTTCCGACCAATAAGATATCGCTTTCGGCTTTGCTTTGATACAAGCGAGAATAGCGAAACTCACTGTTGTCGGTAATAAATTGCAGTATCTTCCCTCCTACTCTATCACCTACAAAAACGAGGGTGATTAAACCAATGACCCAAAGTATTTTTTTCATTTTGTTATTATTGTCTTATGGCTGTATTGTTTTATTGCTGTATGGCTATATTGTTGAATTGCTGAATTGCAACAGGGGCTATATCTCACCTCTCACCTCTCACCTCTCACCTCTCACCTAAAACTGAAAATAAATAAATTGCGACTGTCCAAAAGTTCCCAAAAGTGCGATACTCCACAAAATCAAGGCATAAGAGGCGATTTGAAAAACTGGGCTGCGTTCTGCAATTTCGGGTAAGTCGACTTTGGTATCCACCACTTCTACAATCAATAACATTCCAATCAGGAGAAATCCTTGAGCTATCCAAAACATATTGACCAATGAGGTTCCTTCCAGAGCTGCAATACCTGAGATGATTGTATTGGCAGTTGCAAAGTCAGGGCTTCGGAAATATATCCATGCAAAACAGGTGAGGAAATACACCAAGGCTATTGATAAGGCATTGCTCAACCATTTTGGTACTTGCAGAGCGGTTTCTACTTTGGTGACATAAGGACTTGACAATCGCTGTACAATTAGATAGGAACCATGCAGAAAACCCCAAAACACAAATGCCCAGCTTGCTCCATGCCAAAGCCCTCCTAATAACATCGTAATCATCAAGTTTCGATAAGTGAACAAAGTACCGCCTCTGTTTCCGCCAAGAGAAATGTAGAGGTAGTCTCTCAACCAACTCGACAACGAAATGTGCCAACGTGTCCAAAATTCACTAAAGTTTTTGGAGAAGTAAGGTGTCCGAAAATTCATCGGAAAATGAAAACCCATCATCCTCGCCAATCCAATCGCTATGTCGGAATAGCCCGAAAAATCACAATATATCTGAAAGGAATAAAATATGACCCCTACGACCAAGTTTAAAGACGAGAAACCCGCAGGAGAAGTAAATATTTGATCTACGACCAAAGCTAAAGAATCAGCTACGGCTACTTTTTTGAAGAAACCTACCAATACTTGTCCCAAGCCCATTTTAAACTCGTTCCAATCAAATTGATGATCTTTGCGGAATTGTGGCAGCAAATCACTTGCTCTTACAATCGGTCCTGCTACCAACTGCGGAAAGAAGGATATGTAAGTCGCAAAGCGTATAAAATCGGATTCTACTTCAATTTTTCGCCGATACAAGTCAATCGTATAACTCATGGACTGAAAGGTATAAAACGAAATACCTACGGGTAAAATAATGTTGAGTGTATTCCAGGAGGCTTCAATTCCTACTGTATTCATTAAACTCATAAAGGAATCGGTAAAGAAATTGAAGTACTTGAAGAAGGCCAAAACGCCCAAATTCATGAATACGCTTATCAAGAGCATTTTTTTTCTTTCGGGCTGTTCTTCCGTTTGACTTATTTTCAAGCCCAACACATAGTCAATGACTGTTGAAAGCATTATCAAACTCAAAAATCGTGCGTCCCACCATCCGTAAAAAAAATAACTTGCTGCCAAACAAAATACAAGTCGTGCCCGCCCCTTGAGTAAAAAATAGACAGGTAGAAAGACAGCAATAAATACTAAAAAAGGTAAACTATTGAATAACATGGCTTTACTTTAGTTTTCATTTCTTTGAAGGGATGGGGATGCTTTGGATTCTACGGGGTACTTGGTGGATGTGATGCTTCGTGGATACGATTGATGTTTTGGATTCTAATAACTCTGGGCGCTTGGTGAAATCAGCAGTATAGCAATATCTACAATGCCTTTAATCATCAGTGACCCACCCTTCAACAGCCTCTTTCCAAGCCAAATAAGCCTTCCCATTGATGTGAATACCATCTTGGGTATATTCGGTTTTCAAGCGCTGTTGATCATCTGCCATCAATGAGTACAAATCTGCATAAACCAAGCCAAACTTGTCCGACAAGATTTTTATTTTTTGATTTATATGCCTAATTGTTTCGTTGGAAATGGGCATTTTCCGAACCTCACTATTGACGGGTAAAATGCTTTGAACAATGATTTGGGTATCAGGCAATTTACTGGTGAGTTGCTGCAATAGTTTTTCATAGTTTTGCAGCAATTCACTTTCATTGCCATAAATCAAATCATTGACTCCCACCATTAAAAACAAATTATCTGGTTGGGCTTCAAAAATAGGATGAAGGCGTTTTAAAATGCCTGATGCAGTATCTCCACTGATACCTCTATTCAAAATATTCTCATTTTCAAATAATTCTGACCATTCACATTCTGCGGTGATGCTGTCTCCCAAAAAAATGGTTTTCCCTGATGATGTAGGCATGATTTCAAACAAATTTTTGCGGTGTTCGTACATTCCAGTAATGTTTGCGCCTCCTCGTATTCTAAAAAGCATATAGGAAAATCCGCCTAAGCGATTGATCAACAATGCGAAAAATAATACAAACAACAGATTGAAGAAAATAGAAAATAGAAAAAGTTTGTTCATCACTGATTATCATTTGTCCTAAAATAAAAAACAGACAAAAGATGTGAGCGAACCCACACCTAATGTCTGACGGTTAAGTAAACCAGTGGTAAAAAATCGTGGTTTTAAAAGCGGTTGAGAAAATGAATAGGCCTAAAGTAAAACTAAGTTTCAAAGTACAAATTCAAACCCAAAATCTCTTGGTAAAGAGCTGGTTATTATTGAGTTTGGTCTAATTTGTTTTGAAAGTTTCACTCAGGTTATTCAAAGATTTTTGAAATGCTGTCATGTTGAGCGCAGACGGTTCGTTTTGTACAGTCAAGCCCAATCCTATACAGAACTTAGTCGCCTACGCTAAACATAACAGCTCCAAAATTTTCAATATTTAGTCAGGTTAAGTGCAGACAGGTTGTGTTATATAGCCAAGCCCAATCAACTACATACCTACAACCGCCTGCACCAAACTTGACGATTTGTTTTTTCTTGTCTTGTTTTTTTATGAAAATCACAACCCACCTACCAAGTATTGGCAGCTTAAAACAATTGAAAAAGGTAAGCCCAAACCCCTCCAACCGATTGTCCGCATACCAACAAAATGGTAATTGGTGGGTTGCTTTTTTTCATGGCCTCATGACTTTAAGCATTTAAAAGTCAAGAGTTTTTGAAAAGATTATTTTTCAAAATTTATTTTCTTTGCTTCACCAAGAGTTTACGAGTCTTGTCTTGTAAAAACTGGCTTTGAAGCTTATTCTTATTCTCCAACATCACTCATGACTTCTTTGATGTTGTATTTCCGATTGTGTTCCGTATGTTTGAAATTCTTATTTGGGTTGCCCATTTTGAACAAAGCCGTCACTTGTTTTAAGACAAAGAAGGGAATCCCCCACAGTTTGTTCCAAACGGCTTTCGGTGCTTTGGACAAATGCAACACCCACATCACATTCAAACCGAATATTCCCAATCCTGTAAACAATACAAATGTTCCAAAAGGTTCAATGAGTAAGTCCAACATTCCAATAAATCCAGCTAAGAACACCAAAATAAACAGAGGTGGTGTAATTGTAATCATTCCAAACAACCACTGATTGAAGCTAAAATTTTTGATGCCTCGCCACAGAATATTGAAGGAATTGGGTACATTTTGAAAGTAAGAATACAACCATCGAGTTCTTTGAGTTTCAACCTGTTCGGCCGTTGTCACCTTTTCATCATAGACTATCGCATCTTTGCAGTATGCTATTCGTACATTCTTCTTCAACAAGTGGTTTTGCAGAATTTTATCTTCTTGCAGCATCTTCTTCCACTGTTTTTGCCCTTCTTGAATTTCTTCACTGTTCAGATAATCCCAGTACAAAGTCGTTTCTACTGCCATACCCGAACCTGAAATCACCGCAGACGAACCCAACAAATAAGGCACATACCGCTCAATATAGTTCTTGTAAAGCTCTCCTGTTGAATCTGCACAAGCATAGACTGTATCCAAATTTTTGGCTGTTCGCTGACCTTGCACTGCTTCAAAACCTGCTTGAAAATATCGATTTAATTCTGACAAAAAATTGGGGTGAGCCAAATTATCTGCATCAAAAATAACCGTTGCATCATGAGGTCTTTTGAAGTGCTCCATTGCATAAATAATGGACTTTGCCTTTAATCTAAGCGGCGTTTCGGGCTTCAATATCACAACTCTTTCCTCGTCCCAATGTTGAGTCGTCTCTAACAAATTGGAAATATCACATTCGTCTGCTACCAAATAGATAAAAAATTTGTTTTCTTCTGTTTGTGCATAATTTTGTTTCAACAAAGACTCCACTAAAGGTGCTGCAATATCCGCATTTTTATAGGCGGTAATGATGCACCCAAAATCTTTTTGACTTGTCTTTTCAGGTATAATTTCCTTCTTTCGGAATTGTGCTACCAAAACATTGACAAAAGGCAATGTCAAGAAAACAAACAAAACGATGTGCAACAGTATGTAAACGTACTCCAACATAATTTATAAGTTTTTGATAAGTGAGCTTTGGGATTCAAGTGGTAAACTCAAACTTCAGAAGACACTGACCGACAACTAATGATGATTAAAATATTTATTCATTATAATTTAATATGGTTAAAGGTATTAGTAGTATAAATTTAGAGGCAGCAGGCCCCAGATTTAAAGGCAAAAATCAGCGTAAGCTCAATTTCGCTTCAAAATCTGCTCCTGATTGATGGTAAAAATTCCACAGGATTCCTTTTACAAAAGCTTTTATGTGTTTGTAATCTCGGTTTAAAGCATAAGAAACCAAGTTTTTAGGAATAGTGACAAATGCTAAAAAGAGGACAAATGCCAACCATTGAAGGTTAGAAGCATGACGTCGCATAAACAAGATGCGGTTTCGAGTGATATAGTAGGTTTTCAAGGCACTTAATTTGCCAACCGATAATGATTCTTTGTGGTATATCAATGCATTGGGTTCTACATATATTTCATAACCTCCCTTGCGAATACGTTCACACCAATCCAACTCTTCGTAGTACAAAAAGAACGTCTCTGCCATCAATCCTACTTTATCTATCACTTCTCGCTTTACCATCATTGCAGCACCATGAGCATAAGGAGTAGGCACAGGTTTGGAATATTGTCCTTCGTCCAATTCATGTTCACCAATAGTAGTGTTTCGAGCTGTATAGGGATTGAGGCGTGTAAAACCTACATACTGAATACGATTAGGTTCATCGTAATAGCATATTTTGGGGCTGACCATGCCGAGATTGGGGATTTCATCAAAAAGGGCTAAGAGTTGTTCAATAACAGTTTGGGTCAATTCGGTATCGTTGTTCACGAAAAAGAGATAGTCTCCTTTTGCAGCAGCTACACCCAAATTATTACCGCCTGCAAATCCCAAGTTTTTGTCACTTAGAATAACCGTAACTTCTGGGAAAAGCGCATTTATCAAAGGCTTAGGATTTTCCTTTGAATTGTTATCTACCACAATCACTTCAAAATTGGAATATTTAATTTCCTTAATCGATTGAAGTAGTTCGTAAGTAGCCTGAGTTTGGTTGTAGTTAATGGTTATGATGGATACCAATGGCTGAGTACTGTTTTTTTTCATGACCTTGATATTGGGAATATATTCAATATTAAAATAAGGTTAAACAATTAAGGTGAATTATAGTGCTTGGGTTTCAATTAGGTAGCATACAGTGTATTATTTGAATTACAACAAACAAACCAATAACCGTAGCCCTCATTGCTAAACCTATACCGACTCATGTTGAAGCATTGCAGGAATGGTTTTGAAGATAATCTTCAAATCATACCACAGCGAAAACCGCTTTGCATATTCAATGTCCAATTCCATTCGTTCTGTTACCGACATGTTGTCTTTTCCTCTTTTCGTGACTTGCCACAATCCTGTGATACCAGAAGGTGCTAAAAATCGCTGCGCCCATTCGTCTTTTGTCAATTGTTCGGCTTCATAGAGAGGAAGCGGACGGTTTCCAACGATAGACATATCACCTTTCAACACATTGAAAAATTGAGGCAATTCATCCAAACTTGTTTTTCGAATCAATCGTCCGACAAAAGTTACCCTTGGATCGTTCTTCAATTTGACAAAAGCATTCTCCTCCTCATCACTGTATTGATTCAAATGTGTCAGTTTTTTCAATTCTTTATCTGCACCTTCTCGCATAGAGCGAAACTTATAGAAGTTAAAGACTTTATATCCACTTCCAATACGCTGGGAGGAATAAAACACTTTGCCTTTGCCTTTTGACTCCAACTTTATCAAAAAAGCTATCAACAACAATAAGGGGCTGATTAGTAACAATAAAGAAATCGAAAAAGCTAAATCAAAAATGCGTTTTGGCGTAAGGCCTTGTTCTTTATAGTTTTTTTCTTCAGTCAAATTGAGTTTTAGGCGTTCTGCTTTGAACATCTTCAAAAACCGAATTCGACTTTCAATGTCTTGCCAATTAAAAGGGGCTGCATAAAAATCATCAATACCTCTTTTTAGGGCACTTATGGAGTCCATCTTAGCAGATTCGTCAGATACAAGTATAAAAGGAATCAAACTGAGTGTTTTGTTACCTTGGATATTCGTCAGGAACAAATAATCGTCTTCTTCCAAAAAATTCAAATCACAAATAATGGCACTTGGTAATGTTTTATTGTTCTGAATGTAAATTTCTAACCATCTATATGCTTTAAATGAGTTGGTAATGTTGGTGATTTGGTATTTGGACTTAGAAATAGAGTGATCGAGTTCTAGTTGGATTTGGGGGTTGTGGATTCCTACAAATAAGATGTCCTCTACACCACTCAATACTTTTGGCTTCGGTATATCTTTCTTTATAGTTTTTCGGTATATTATATTCAAATTACTCATAGTTGTGAGGGGTTTAAAGAGTCAAAACATTTTCGATTTTCTCAAACAGTTCACTCGGTTTGAATGGTTTGCGTACAAAGTCATTAGTGCCGAGTTCGTAAAGTCTTTTCATCGTTTTTTCCCGTTCGATTCCCGATACGACTATTACAGGTATATCTCTATAGAATCCACTGGCGCGTATATTTTGCAAAAAGTCGGGACCACTTAGCTGTGGCATATTTACGTCTAGTAAAATCACATCGGGAATGTTGCCATTTCCAAGCCAAGCCATTGCTTCAAGTCCATTTTTTTGGGTAGCAATATTATACATTCGACTAAGCAGACACCCCAATAACATACGGGTACTTTGGTCATCATCTACAATGAGTACCTGTTTTTTATATTTCATCACTTGTAGTATTTAAAATCAAGAATATTATAAATGACTACTTGAAAGGGTGCTTGTATTGAATAGTTGGGTGGGATAGATTATTAACACAATCGGTCTGTTTACTACAAAAACTTTTCCAAAAATGTTTTTTTTACTTTTTTTTTACATTTTTTTTGAAACTTATTTGCTTTATGCTCGTAGCCTCTATTCAAGCACAAATTACAACTTTTATGACAATAGTGTGACACTTTTAATATCGCAGACCTAAAGCTTGCCTACATCAATTTTGCATTATCAATCCAAAAGAGAAAGCAAACATCAAATAATCAATAGTATAAATCGAAAGTAGGAAAGATACGTTCCTAAATTAAAAATCAAATTTTACAGTCAAAATACATTCATATTGAATGATTAAAAAAATATTTTAAGTATCAATAGATATAAATTGAGTGTACAATAAATTAGACAGAATGTATAGATAAGAAAAATATAATAACCTGCAAAGGTTTTATATACTACAGTAAGTGTCTTTCGGCATGATAAGAAGACCGAACCAAAGGACCACTTTCTACATAGCGTAGCCCCATTTTCAAGCCTGCTTCTTTGTATTTTGCAAAAACATCGGGATGCACAAACTCTGCTACCTCTAAGTGATGTTTGGTAGGTTGCAAGTATTGACCAATTGTGACCACGTCACAGCCATGATCTCGCAAGTCCTCCAATAATTGATAGACTTCCTCTTCTTTTTCCCCTAAACCCAACATAAAACCAGATTTAGTTCGCAAACCATAATCTTTGGTTCGTTGTATTTGCTCCAGACTTCGCTTGTATTTTGCCTGCGGACGCACCAAACGATACAGTCGACTGACCGTTTCCATATTGTGTGACACGACTTCAGGTCGGGTTTCTAATACTCGATAAAGATTATCCCATTTGGCCTTGAAGTCGGGAATCAACGTTTCCAAAGTCGTTGTTGGGCTTTGTCGGCGAATTTCTCGAACGGTTTCTGCCCAAATCGTAGACCCACCGTCTTTCAATTCATCTCGATTGACTGAGGTAATCACACAATGTTTGACTCCCATCAGACGCACTGCATCTGCAACTCTGCGAGGTTCATCCTCATCATACTCGGGCGGACGCCCCGTAGCTACCGCACAAAACGAACAGGAACGTGTACAGACATTCCCCAGTATCATAAAAGTAGCAGTACCTGCTCCCCAACATTCTCCCATGTTTGGACAATTACCACTCTGGCAAATTGTGTGGAGTTTGTGTTCATCCACAATCTTCCGAACATTTTTATACGCCTTTCCAATAGGCAGTTTTACTTTCAGCCAAGAAGGTTTTGGAGTCCGTTCTCGTTTTTTGGAGACAATTGGTAATTCTATCATATCGAATCGAATGCTTGAAAAAGTAAAAGTACAAAGATAAATTATAATGCGGAAACAAGAGGAATTGAGTAAAGTTCTCTGATCTGATTGCAGTAATAAATAAATCTATTGGAGCGTTTACTTCGTATATATTTTAATAAAAACGCAGTAACTGTTAATTTTAGAGGTCTTTGCCCTATAAAAATAAACAAACTATGGTATTGTTATTGTGTTAAAACAATGAATACCTAATACCTGAATAAATACCCTAATTGTTAGTTAAAAATTACTCTTCCCATGAAATCAAGCAAAACGTTTGTTTCTGTTAAGCCTATTATTGAAGATACTTTTAAAAAGGAATTAAGCCAGGCAATGGAGATTTGTTCTTCAAATCCAATTGAAGGAATTAAAATTGCAAAAAATGTATATATTAAAGCAAATGAAAATGAAGAAAACATTTCAAAAGGCAAGGCATTGAATGTGATGGGCTTTGGCTATTATGTTTCAAAAAATTATTCCAAATCATTGCAGCATCTGAACGATGCACTTTCTATTTTTCAGCAAAAAAACCATCCTTACGGTATTGCTGAATCACAGATTTGGATAGGACTCAATTACCGTGATTTGGGAGAGTTGGACAAAGCCTTAGAAATACATTTGAATTCACTCGCTCTTTCCAAAAGAAATGGATATAGTTTTTTAGAAGGTAGGACTTACTCTACTTTGGGGATGATATATTTCAATATGGAAAACAATGCGAAGACAATTGAATGTTTTGAAAAGGCATTGGCAGCACCTCAAAATAATAAGGACATTACTCTTTCCAATTTGGCTTCCACTTATATCAAGATGGGGGAACATAAAAAAGCCCTGAAATATTTATTAAAAGCTTACGACTTGAATAAACCAACAGATAAGTTGTTTTATCGAGCTTTTATTTTGTCCAACTTAGTGACAGTATTCGGTGAACTAGGTAATTATGAAGAAGCTTTAAATAAGATTAAAGAATTAAATCAGTACAAGGATAGTTTCAAGGATACATACTTCATCAATCAATACCATTCATGTCTGATAGGCATTTATATAAAATGTAAACTTCAAAAACAAAATGGATTTACAACTAAAATAGTAGCAGAAATACCTATAAAACACATCATAAAAGAACTAAAAAATTCTATCAATCATACAGAGAGCTTAAGAATAAAAGCCAATGCGTGTATTCACCTAGTTAATTATTATGAACAAATTAAGAAATGGAAAAAAATGGCTTTTTATCAAGGAAAACTTATGGAAATCAATAAGAAGAAGTTTGAAAAGGAAAAAATACAGGCTACTGAGCGTATGTCTATTCTACATGAAGTAGCACAAAAAGAACAACAGATTAAAATTCAACAGTTAGAACTGCAAAAGAATGAAATAGAACTGGAAAAAAAGAAGGTACTTGAAGAAATCAACCAACAACTTGAAGAGAAGGTCGCCAAACGCACTGCAAAATTGACCATACAAAATCAACAGTTAAGAGAGTTTGCCTTTATAGTTTCCCATGATTTGAGAGAACCCCTCTGCAATATTCATGGAATTATAGACTTGTTAGTAGGTGATTCCCAAAAAGAAATGGAGGAGGAGATGAAGTGGCTTTTGAACCAAATGAATGGCTGTGTCAAATCCATGAATCAGTTGTTAAAAGATTTACTTCAATATACTACTCTAGACCAAAAGATAGACGAGTCTTTGAACGAGAAAGTTGATTGCTTATTATTAATAAATCAGGTGAAACGCTCTCTAAAGGCCGAAATTGCTGCAATAAATGCCATTGTAGAATATAAAAACATGCCTGTCTTACAAACTTCAAGACATGCCATTCGATTGATATTTGAGCACCTACTATCCAATGCCTTGAAATTTCACTCAAAAGAAAGGGTTTGTGAAATAAGCATTGACTGCGTTGAATTGGCAAATTATTTTCAGTTTTCGGTTTCAGACAATGGAATTGGAATAAAACAGGAGCAAACAGAGCAGATTTTCAGGGTTTTTCAAAGATTGGAAAAAAAAGGACCTACCAGTACAGGCATTGGATTGGCAATATGCAAAAAGGCGATTCAATTGATTGAAGGAGAAATATTTCTTGAATCTAAAGTAGGAGAAGGAAGCACTTTTTACTTTACTGTTCCCAAATAAAAACCACCTCAATATTTGTTGTCTTACATTCAACTCAAAAAGGCAACTTCTCCACATCTACATTTCCTCCCGAAAAAATCACCCCAACTTTCTTCCCTTCAAATTTTGGCTGACCTTTGATAACCGCTGCCAAAGACACCGCACTTGAAGGCTCAATGATGATTTTCATACGTTCCCAGACCATGCGCATTGCCGCAATGATTTCCTCTTCCGACACACAAATAATTTCCTCCACCAACTCGCTAATCACCGCAAAAGTTTTGTCTCCCAAAGAAGTACGTAAACCATCTGCAATCGTATCAGGATTCTGAACAGGTACAATATTTCCCGCCTTCAAAGACCGAAAAGCATCGTCTGCATTCATTGGTTCACCTCCAATTACCTTCGTTTTTGGAGAAAGGTAATGAACTGCCAAAGCTATTCCCGAAATCAATCCACCACCACCAACAGGCGAAACGATGTAATCCAAGTCTGCCACTTGCTGCAACAGTTCATTCGCACAAGTAGAATTGCCAATGATTACATCCCAATCGTTGAAGGGATGCACAAAAGTAGCTCCCGTTTGAGCAACTACTTCCTTTAAGGTGCTCTCCCTTGCCGCCAAATTAGAAGCACAATCCGTAACCTCTGCACCATATCCCAAGACAGCCGCCTTTTTGACTTTCGGCGAATTTTCGGGCATCACGATGTGTGCTTTGATTCCGTGATTTTTTGCAGATAGCGCCAAAGCTTGTGCAAAATTGCCCGATGAATGAGTCGCTACGCCTTTTCGTTTGGCTTCTTCGTTCAATGAATCTACGGCATAAGCAGCACCCCGCATTTTGAATGCGCCCATCTTCTGAAAATTTTCACATTTAAAGTGAAGGTCACAGCCCACGATTTGGTTGAGACTACTGCAAGTCAAAACAGGGGTTTGGTGAATGAAGGCTGCGATGCGTTGAGGAGCATCTATGATGGTTTCTTTTGAAGGAAAGTTGTTCATTTTAAAAAGATTAACTTGGTTTAGGGTTATCAGTTGTTTGTAGTCAGTTGTAGCACCCGTTCGACTTCCACTTCATTGTCTGCCTTCCCATCTTTCTTAAAGTAACTGCCTACAATAAACCCATCTGCATAAGGCTGCAAAATTGGTAAGCTATCGGGAGTCGTACCACTGCCAATTAAAACGGGTACTTTAGAATTTTCCTTCACCACCTTTAAATCCTCTACACTCGTTGTTTCGCCTGTTCGAGTACCCGACACAATGACCGCATCCACCAATCCACGCTCGGTCAAATCTTTGGTTTCCAAGTCCAGTCCACGTCCTGCAAGCGGTTTAGCGTGTTTGACTCCAATATCTGCAAAAATCAAAACCTTGGATTGAAGGGCAGCCCGAAGCCGCAAAGTTTCATAGGCTTTTCCTTCAATGATGCCTTGGTCAGCCACAACTGCGTTGATGTGCACATTTACCCTAATAAACTGCGCTCCAACGGCTGTAGCGATTGCCATTGCAGCACTTGCGTCGTTTCGAAGCACGTTGATTCCGACAGGTACTTTCACCCGATTGACGACTTCTCGACTGATGGCAGACATGGCGGCAATGGTTTCGGGCGGAACAGAGTGAGGAAAGAATGGCGCATCTTTGAAGTTTTCGATGATGATGCCGTCACAATATTGATTGAAAATTTCGGCTTCTGCAATCGCTTGGTCGTAAATAGCCTGTAAGTCACCATTGAAGAGAGGAGCGCCAGGAAGAGCTTGCAGGTGAATAACTCCGATGATGGGCTTGGGATTCGGAAAAAGGTGATTGAAGGTCATGATAGATATTTTGCAGCAAAATACGACTTTTGATAATTATTAATTGCCTTCGCTGGTAATTTCTCTCCTATGTTGGTGTTATACTTTTGAAGTTTTTCGTTTTGAAAGGTAAAAATTTACTTTACAGCCTTCAAGTCTTTTCCCTATGATCACCTAAATTTTTAAAAACCCCAAGAAGGTTCATTAACTGTATTTCACACAACTAACAATTTAGTCTTAACTAAAAAATTAGTTGTAATTTTCTACAAAAAATGTTAATATCGCATCTGCTCACAACAATTGCAGCTAAAAATACGTCAAGATAATCAAAGCCAATAACCTATGCGTTCCCTTTCACTCTTTTTTTTAGCGATTTTCACTTCAATTGACAGACAAAAGTACAAAGTTTTTGCACTGATGATGAGTTGTTTATTTCTCATTGAAGTAAATGCACAAGAATACAGCATCCAACAATATGGCATTCAAGATGGTCTGGGTTCTTCTACGGTTTATGCGATTTTCCAAGACAGCAAAGGCTATTTGTGGGTCAGCACTTCGGCAGGAGTAAGTCGTTTTGACGGCAAGGAATTTAAGAATTTTACCAGTCGAGATGGGCTTATTACCGAAAGTGTTCAAAGTATTCACGAAGACGCACAAGGGAATGTGTGGTTTCGATCCAGTGGCGATGTCAAGCGGGGTAAATTGGCGTATTTTGACGGGCATAAATTTCGGCCATTGGTGGATGATAGTTTGAAGGTGTTTGGGCAGGGGCGGATTTTTTTCTACAAAGATGGGGCCGAACCCCTTTGGCTGCAAAGTGGTGAAAAAGACCTTTTGATGTTGCACAGCACAGGTGATTTGTTGTTGCCGAATGGGTATGAGTTTTTGAAGCACAACCACATTTACAACCTCTACAAAGTCGCTGACAATCATTACTATCTGGCGACTCTTTTAGGCTTAATCGAATACAAAGACAGTACTTACACCAACCTCACCAAAGCCGCCAAACGTACAACTCAAGTTTTTCAGATAGACGACTTCAATGGACAATATTGGTTGCATACGGATGAAGGCATTATGCACTTCGATGGCAAAAATTTTGACAACAAGGACATCCCTCCTACGCTTCAAAAAAACGTCACTCACTCCATGCGAAAAGACCAAAGCGGCAATCTTTGGTTTGCCACTATTCGAGGTTTGTATCAATACGATGGGGAGTCGTTTCTGCACTTCAACACATCGGATGGTCTGCCGAGTAATCGCATAGATTGGGCATTTTTGGATTCTCAAGACCGATTGTGGTTGAGCATCAAAGAAGGATTGGGCGTTTTTGATGGCAGTTGTTTCCAAAAGATTGAAGAAAACGCAGAAGAAATGGATTTGTGGCGAGATGGCTATCGGATGCGTTATCGGGAAATTTTGGAAGACCACGAAGGAAATATTTGGTTTAATTCGTTGAACGGTATTTCTCGTTTCCAAACTTTTGCCTTTGAACATTACCACGTCGAAAACCTATTGGAGAGCAGCTATGTGATGAGTGTATTGGAAGACCGAGCAGGGCGAACTTGGTTTGCCTACCGAAACAAAGGATTGAGTATCTGTGAGAATGGCGAATGTGAACATTTCGACAAAGATAGCAGTTTGAAAACGGATATGGTATTTGACCTTTTGGAAGGGCAAGATGGTACAATTTGGGTGGCTACGATTAGGGGCGTTTATCAATACCAAAATGGGGAATTCGAAAAAGTGATTATCCACCAAAATACGGGTCATGAACCGATTCTTTACCTCGATGAAGATGCCAACGGTAATGTGTGGATGGCTTCTCGTTATGGGGTAATTCACCAATACGATGGCAAAAAATTTCACCATTATTCTATTAAAGCAGATGAAATGTCCTTCAATGAATTGTCTTTTTTGACAGGATATCCTCGCTTCAATTTGCAGGAACTCTTGGTCGATCATCAAAATCGGGTATGGGTGGCGATTGACGATGGCGTGTATCGTTTGGACAGTTTGCAGGGAAAATTTCAATTGGTGGGCAGCAGTCGGTATTTTGATTTGATTGTGGATATGGACGAAGACGAAGCGGGCAATATTTGGATGGTGAAAGCGAATGGCGGTTTGCTGCGATTTGATGGAAAATACATGATTAATTTTGACGAAATGGATGGCTTGGTCAACAACAATGTGAGTTCGATCCAAATACGAGAGGGCATCGCTTGGTTGGGAACCGTCAATGGTATTGACCGACTGGACATTGCAGCCTTCAATGCCACCAAAAAAATGCACTTTGAAAACATCGGCAAAGAGAAAGGCTTTTTGCCTTTGGAGTGTACCAAACTCCGCTGTCATTCTTCCACCGAAAACGGTATATGGTTGGGGACTCGAAAGGGCGTGACCAAATATTCTCCTGATTTGCACCCCCATAGAAGCGGTAAACCTTTGGTGCGAATGGAAGAAATCAAACTCAACTACGAAAACGTGGATTGGATAGCTTATGCAGATAAAATTGATGCCAAAACCCATTTGCCACAAGACCTTCAATTGAAGCACAATGAAAACACACTGACCTTTTCCTTCAATGCCATCAACTTCGCCAACCCACAAGCGATTCGCTACGAATATTTTTTGGAAGGATTGGAGAAAGAATGGCAATCAGACGATGGCGATGCAATGGTGACTTACAAGCGACTACCTGCAGGCACTTACACTTTTCGGGTTAGAAATCAAACCTTTGAAGAAAAGTCTTATCAACATGAACTTCAATTTTCGTTTATCGTCCTCTCTCCTATCTGGTATCATCCTAAGTTTATTTTGACGGCGGTTTCTATTTTAGCTCTTTTGGTATTGACCGTTTGGGGTTTATTGAAGTGGTGGTTTAGGAGGCGTTCATTGAAGCTTGGGCGGCATATTGAGGCATTGGAATTGCGGTGATGGAAACTAAACTTTTGGTATCTTGTGACTGTCTTATGATAGATATATATTTTCCAATCTACTTCCAAAAACCAATAAATCATTATGAAGTTACCTAATTTCCTATTAACAGTCTTCCTGATGTGCCTAACTATCAGCACATTTGCCCAAAATAAAGACGAAAAAATCTTTGAACCCAATGCTGTAAACGACACTTTGGTGATTCAGCGAACCGTCCCCGAATTGTTCAATGTTTTGGTGAACGATTACGAATCTTATGATTACAAAATCAACAAGTTGACCATTGTAGAAGAACCCAAAGGCATCATTCGAGTGGAGCGACACAAGGGCGTAGATTTGGTATTGTATCACGCCAATTATTTGGGTGACGAACCTGACCAGTTCACTTATGAAATATGTGATGAAGCGGGAAAATGCGACCGTGCTACGGTTTTTATTGTGAAGTGCAAACCTTCTGCAAACGATTTTCCGAGAGTGGAAAAAGTGTTTATCCAAGAAGGTGATATGTTGCCGTTTGCTTATCCCGACAAAAAAATTCGCATTTCTAAAGCTCCTATTCATGGACGACTCGAAATGTCTGCCGACAGTAGTACCGCCATTTACCATCCAAAAATCGGCTACAACGGAGAAGAAAAATTCAACTTTACGGTCTACGAAAACCAAGGATTGTGTGGCATACGCTACTATGAAGGGGTCAACAATGTGGTGTATATTTTGCCCTCTGATGAAAAAAATCAGCCTCCCGTAGCAGTAACGGATGAAGTAGAAACTTATGGTGGGATTGTTCGCATTGAAGTACTGGAAAATGACTACGATCCCGAAAACACCTTGGATAGACGTATTGCTTCGATGACTCCTGCAAAGAATGGAAAGGTAAGACGAACTACCAAAGTAGTGACCTACATTCCCAAAAGTGGTTTTATAGGTACGGATGAAATGACGTATGAGATTTGTGACTACAATAAGTCTTGTGTGGAGGGAAAAATCATTGTTCATGTTCTTGACCGCAATGCTCCAAAGGATTACGACAAGAAGGCTAAAGAGGAAAGTGGAGACAATGATGAAGGGGGCAAGGATTCGGGTAAAAAGAAGAAGAAGAAAAAAAAGAAGAAGTGAGGCGTGAGGTACAAAATATAACTACTGACCTATCGGTAATTCTATCTTAAATTCGGTAAATTCACCTTCTTTGGAGTTCACCGATAATTTGCCCTGATGAATTTGTACCACAATATCGTAGGTAAGCGACAGGCCCAAACCTGTGCCAACTCCCGCAGGTTTGGTGGTGAAAAAAGGATTGAAGATTTGTTCTCGAATATCGGCAGGAATCCCCAAGCCATTGTCTTTTATTGTAATAACTACTTTTGAATCCGCCATTTTTGAGCTTATCCAAATAGTTGGGTAATAATCAACTGCGTTCTCTCCTTCTTTGAGGTGTTTGGCTTTTCTTTGTAGAGCATAAAGCGCATTGTTGATGATGTTGAGCAGTGCACGTCCAATGTCCTGCTGTATCAAGCGAATACTCTTTATGTTATCATCTAAGTCCAGTTTCAGATCCGCCGTAAAATTCTTGTGCTTGGCTCTGAAACCGTGGTAAGAAAGTTGTAAGTATTGTTTGATGAGTGCATTGATATCCACCGAATTTTTGCCGCCACTATCGGCTCTCGAATGTCTCAACATGTTTTTGATGATGCTGTCAATTCGCTTTCCATGCTTGTCTATCGTCAGTACATTCTCCTGCAATTCACCTATCAGTTCGGTGATGTTTTCCATCTTATCCTCTTCGATACAGTTTTTTTGTTCCGCCATGTCTTCTTTCAAATCTTCCAATAATTCCTCCGAAAGCTGAGCAAAATTATTAATGAAGTTGAGCGGATTTTGAATTTCATGGGCAATTCCAGCCGTCAGTTGCCCCAACGAAGCCAACTTTTCTTGAACGACCAATTGATTTTGGGTGTCCTTCAATTCTCTAAGCGAACTGTTCAACTTTTGGGTACGTTCATCTACCATCGTTTGAAGGCGTTGTTGCTGCCCTACAAGGTGACGCACTCTCAAATTGAAGATGATAAACACTGCTCCAATGAACCAAACCGCATATAACAAAAACGCCCACCAAGTTTTGTACCAAGGAGTTAGGATATGAAATTCATAGATTGCTTCTGGACTGACAGCTCCATAGACATTTTTGGAGCGCACTCTAAATTGGTAATTCCCGGGAGATAAGTTGGTGTAATCCTTTCGGTTTTCGTAGCTCCAAGCCGACCAATTATCGTCAAAATTTTCCAGTAAATATTGGTATTGATTTTCTGAAGGATTGTCGTAGCTGGTGGAGGTATAGGTAAATCGAAGGCTATTGTTGTTGTATGCCAATCGAGGTTTTTGGAAATCCAATTGTTCTAAGGATGCTCCTTCATGAACATTTTCGAAGGCTCCTCTAAAGATGATAGAATCGGCTATCGAAACACTTCTAATCACCGTATTGAAGCTCGCTTTGTAAATCTGTTTGGTACGGTTGTCGTGTCTAACCAAGCCATTAATGCCCCCAAACCATATCATGTCATTGGGTTCTGAATAAATGGCGTGAATATCTGATTTGGGTAGGCGATTCAAAGGGGCTTCTTGCCAAAGATAGGTACTGTCTTTTTGTAGAGTCAAAACTCCGTTGATCTGCTTGGCATGAATCCATATATTGCCTTTGTAGTCCTCATTGAGGTAATTGACTCGGTAATTACCTTCCGAAAACTGAACACCATATTGCAGTTCGTATTTAAATTCTTGCTCTTTTTCATCAAAATACATCAAGCCATTTTCAGTCGTAAAAACGATTCCTCGGCTGAGATTGAAGACTTTGTTGTTGCGGGTTGAAGGCAATCCATCCCGCACATCAAATCGCTTCACTGGATTTTCGTCAACAGGCAGAGAACTCTTCAATATGCCTCGAAAGTCTGTCCCCAACCACATTTCACCGCTTTTAGTGATGGCAATACTACGGATAGATTCTTTGATGCTGGCCACTTGCCCCAAAAAACGCCAGTTGTTTTCTTCCCACTTCAAAATTCCCAAACCGCTTTGCATCCCTACATACACAGTATTTTCATCTAAAGGAGAAGGATAAAAACAATAGGCTGCCGAACCTTCAATAAGTGGAGTAGGTTGCCAATCTTTCAAACTGTAAATTCCTCCACTTGTAGCAACCAACATTTTTTTTTCTTTGGAGTACAAATCCCAACATTCGGTACGAAATTCGGAAATGTTCTTCAATTGGGGTTGGTTCGGTTTGTTAGACAGAAAAGAATAGACCGTATCGCTGGGTTGCAGAAAATACACTCCCTGTGAAGTTGCCAAGTAAATCTGTTCTTGATATCGGGTAATCGCATTGATATTGCCGATGGATTCACTTCCTTTGTAGGTAGATAAGGTTGAAGCTGTTTCTATTCTCGCCAAACCGTTGTCGAGTGCGACCCACAGACCGTTTTGGTGGTCTTTGAACACATAGTAGGCCTGATCGTTGGGAAGTCCATCCTCCTGATTGATTACCTGTTGAAGATAGCCTTCTTGGTCAATAATAACAATACCCGCTTGAAGAGTTGCCAGAGCATATTGACCTTTTTCTAATGCACACCCATGAAACAATTGATTTTCTCGTAAAAAATCATCTGCTTGTGTGTAAAGCGGAAAACATCGGTCGTTCTCACAAACAAACAAGCCTTTTTTGCGTGTTCCCATCAAGATTTGATTGTAGGGAGTCGCTACCATTGCATACAAATGATCGTCTGCAAATGCACGCCCTCCGGGTACAGGCTTCAATTGGTCATCTTCCAAAATAACCAAACCTTTGTCTTCTTGAATCAAATACAATTCCTCGTTCACATAAAATCCGTATTGCGGATTCAAAGGGAAGTCATAGGTTTTGACCTTCATGGTTTGGCCATCCCATTGAAAGACTTTCTCACGGGTTAGAAAAAAAGTACCTTTGGTGGTGCAGTAGGTTTTCCAGACATTACCAAACTCGCTGTCTTTCTCATCAATATAATCATTCAGCGATTCGTATTGAAGCAGTCCTGTGCTATCGGGACTTAGATAACCTACTTCGCCTTGTGCGCCCACAAAAATTTGACCTGCTTCATTGACATCCAAAGATTGGACAATAGAACTTTTGGGGGTAGGGATGAGTCGCCAGGAAGTGCCATCGTATTCCAAGACACCATTGGTATTTCCAAAATACATAAACCCTCTCTTGCCTTGTGTAATTGCCCAATTTTGAGGATGAGCGTCATACGTTTTGGGACTAAAGTAGGTGATATAGGGCATACCATACTCTCTATCCTGAATAGTCTGAGCTTCTGAAGGATAAAAAAAATAGGAAAGGAATAAAAAGGAGAATACAAGGTACTTCATGGCAGCCATTTCTAAACCGCTTCTTCGAGCAATTCGTTTACCATTTCATTTGCCTTTTCGAAGGCATCATCGTCTTTGATAATGTAGTAATACGCTCCTTCAATGAGGGTTTGTGCTGCTACGCCATATCGGTGTTGAGCAGAAAGCATGATAACGGGCATATCTGGATACTCGTCTTTTATTTTCTTGAGAATCTCCAAACCATTTGCAGCATCTTCTTCTACATTATCTAAAAAATAATCAAGAATAATGGCATCAGGCTTTTGGCTTAATTGCTCTAAACAATCCTCTCCCGACAAAAAACCCATCACATTGAAGTGCGTGTTGTTCTCTGCAAGGTGGTCTTTGAGCATGCTTTGAAACATGGGGTCGTCATCTACTACAAAAATGAGCTTTTGCTGCTTTTCGTCCATGATAATTCTGGTTTTGGTGATTTAATTGGTAATTGAAATGGAAAGATAGCATAAATTGTTGACATCTGTGAAGAAAAAAAAGCTAATTTGTGATATTCAATAAATACCCCAATACGCCCTTTACTACTTCCGCCATTTTGTTAAAATCAAGCGTATCTATTGTGTCTGTAACCTTGTGATAGTGGGGATTTCGGAAAAATGCGGTGTCGCTAATCATCGCTGCATTATAACCATATTTCCAATAGTTTCGATGATCTGACATCCCTCCAAAGCTTTCATCACTGGGAAAAAAAATAAACTCGACCGTTAAGTTAGATGCGTGTTTATCTACCTGATGATAAACGCTTTGCAGAAAATCATATTGGTCTTCTAAACCTACTACAATCGCAAAATTGCCTTTGGTCGGGTAAATAGACTCCAAAACGGTATCGGGAAAATATTGAGAGTCCTCTGCTTCCGAGAAATAACCAATCATTTCGCAGCAAATCATCGCTTTTACCTCCACTTTTTCTTCAAATAAACGTTTAGCATGAATCGCACTGCCCATGTTTTCGGTTTCGTAATAGGGGATTTCCTTCAAACTGTAGGCCACAAAATCCACTCTATACTTCAATGTTTCCTTCTGTTCATTCAGCAATCGAGCCATCTCCAAAATGCCCGCTATACCACTCGCATTTCCATCTGCTCCCGCCGTATCTTCAAAGACATCATAATGCGCTCCTACAATGATGCGCTCCCCTTCTACCCGACCATAAGAAGCAATCACATTTTTGTATACTTCACCATCTACCTCAAATTCCTGCACTTCTACTCGTCCTCCTACTGCTTCAAATTCCGACTTTATATAAGCTGCGATGGTATTCAAAGAGGCAACATTGCGGTAGTTCCGAGCAGGTTGTATCCCACTAATGAAAGCAATATCTTTTTCTAATCGGGTTTTGTCGGGGTTCATAATCTATAGAAATGGTATGATGGGAATATTGTGATACTGTTGTATGGTTGTATGGTTGTATGGTTGTATGGTTGTATGGTTGTATGGTTGTATGGTTGTATGGTTGTATGGTTGTATGGTTAAAAAAAAGAAAAACTTTTGAAACAGTGTATTAAGTAAAAAAGAAAAAATAACTTCCCGACCGATATTCCCCTTTTGAAAGGGGGTGGGGTATGTTAGCAAAAGAAAACGGGGAGTTATTTTTTTACCGTTACTAAATACTTAATCCTCTATTTCCAATTGCTCAATAATAGGGTCTATATCGTCAAAAGCTCGCAACCCCACTTTATCCTCCGTTCCCCCTGCTACATTCAAAGCAAAGGGTTGAATCTGTTCTACAATTTCCAATACATTTTCGGGTGTAAAAGGCAGATGTAAGATAATCGGATAATTTTCACACCAATCCTTCAATTTCTCAGGCGAAAAATATGGGTGAGTTTGAAGCTCTTGCCAAGAATAGGACATTTGAGTGAAATCCAAAACAAAATAGGCCACTTTTCCGCTGTTTGCCATTAAAATACTCTCCAACCGACTGTCATCCAAATCCTTATCCACTTCAATGTGTTTCATCACCGTAGAAATCATTGAATCCAATTCCCCAAAATTCAAATCCAAATCACTCTGAATCGTATCCAACTTCAAAGCTCTACAAACGGCATTGATGTACTCAACATCCTGCTTTCCAAACTCTGCTACAATTCGGGGACCCGCCAACCAACCAATGATTTCTTTCGCTTTATCCAAGGACACATAACTGGGGGATTCGGGGCTAAAATTGAAGCCTATCCACTCCGCAAATGTCGAAAAATAACGGGCATCTGACAGATTATTTATTTTACTTGCCTTTATTTTGGTTATCAATTCCATGAAAAAAATTTGAGTTGTTTTTCACTGCAAAGGTAAAATTTATCCATCCAAATAAAATTTTTTAACACAACTTCACTCATTCATTGCCCTTCAAGTACTAACTTTGAATCCAAGTATCGAGCAACCATCTATTTCCCAATTAAAATACGTGATAAGTTTTTATTTTTATGTGATTTTATCTAAACCCGTTTCCCTATGACCTTCTACGAAAAAGTATTTCAAGTGGCTCTACTCATACCTTACGGTCGAGCGACTTCTTATGGTGCAATCGCCCGTTATCTCGGGGCAGCCCGCTCAGCTCGCATGGTCGGTTGGGCAATGAACAATTCCCACATTCAACCCGAAAATGTACCCGCTCACCGAGTCGTCAATCGCAATGGCATATTGACGGGTAAACATCATTTTGGAGAAGCCAACACCATGCAGCAACTATTGGAGAATGAAGGAATTGTGGTAATAGACGACAAAATTCAAAATTTTAAAGAAGTATTTTGGGATCCATCTATTGAATTGGAACTTTAACCACATAGGTTATAAAAAGAGAATATTGAACACACCATCACACCATCACACCATCACATCATGAAATCAGCCTTAATCATTTTCATCAAAAACCCCATCAAAGGAACGGTCAAAACTCGATTGGCTAAAGATGCTGGAGACGATAAAGCCCTCGAAATCTACCAAAAGCTTTTGGCGCATACCCGACAAATCACATCAACTTTGGTAAGTGACAAATTGCTGTATTACAGCAAAAGTCTAGAAGAAAATGACGAGTGGACAAATGATATTTACCAAAAAAACGTTCAAGTAGAAGGAGGTTTGGGTGAAAAGATGGCGGCTGCTTTTGAAGATGCTTTTGAAGCAGGTTACCAAAAAGCGCTTATTATTGGAAGCGACTGCATTGCACTTAGCAGCAACCTATTGAAGAAAGCCTTTGAGCAATTAGAGACGCACGACTTTGTGGTTGGCCCTACCTTCGATGGCGGCTATTATTTGATAGGAATGAAAAAACTACTTCCTACCATTTTCAATCAAAAAAAATGGAGTACGGAATCGGTTTTTCCTGATACCATTGAAGACCTTCAAAAAGCACAGAAAAGCTATTTTTTACTCCCTCAACTCAACGATATAGACCATTTGAAAGATTGGCAAGACCACCTTGCAGAAATTCAAAAAACAAAAACATGAACATGAATAATACTTTTACACTATTTTTAATTTCCATAGTTTTTATCGTTTTATTTGAGGAAAATATGTATGCCCAAACAACAGGGTTACGCATTGATTATTTCACCGATCATCATCTCAATCCTATTTTCTACAACCCAGCATTTGCAGGAGAAGAAAACCATCCAATGATTGGATTGTCAGGCAGAAGGATGAAAAATGGCGTATCCGATCCTTCCTCTTTTCAAGGATTTATACAGGGACAAATTGAAGCCATCAACAGTGGTGTGGGTTTTATGGTCAATTATCACAGCTTTGGAGATATTTATAAGCGGCGACAGATGAAAGTAGGATTACTGTATAGTTACACGATACATGCAGGTGAACAAGGGCGATTCAAATTGGGCTTAAATACCTCACTGCTTCACTACAATTCTGATTTCGTTCCCAATTCAAATTCAGGCAGTGTAGATGTCGTCAAAACCAATGAAAACTTTTTCAAATTTAATTTGGATGGCAGTGTATTGTACCTCAATGGTAATTTTTATATGGGTGTAACCGTATTTCACACCAACGAACCCAGTTTTGAGTTTTACAATATAGGCAGTGTCAGCCGCTTCCAAAAAGAAGCCTATCTCAGCATGGGCACACAAATCACTGTAAATGAATTCATCACCTTGCATCCTGCTGTAATGGCAAACTTTAGTCTCAATCAGTTTTCTGCTTCTTTCAACAATCAAGGATATTTTGACTTCTCCGTATTGGCAAAATTTCACGATAGATACTTGGTTGGAACAAGCTACAAGCTCAATCAAACGCCCTACAAATTCGCCTTGACTGCGGGCATCAAGCTCGCCGAAAAATACCAATTGGCAGCTACTTACCACCTCAAACAATCGGCTAACTACCTCAATCGAAACCGAATTGGAGTGACGCTCAATTATTTTTTGACCAAAATGGAGTCAATCGAAGAAGGCGAAGGAAGTGAGATGTGATTCAAGAAGTATTTCTTGACTTTCTCCAAAGCTTTTACAAAGTCTTTTTTTACAGATAATTAGTTTTGTATGAATTTTCAAAAATCAAACCTATAAGGTTTTATTCTGTAAACATACTTTGGTCCCGTACTTAGAATTATAGCACAAAAGACACAAAGAAAAAAAGCATAATATACGAAGTATCGTACATATTTTGTGCTCTTTTGATACTTTTGTGATTCAAAAAAAGTACAATGAAATATAGCTATCCCTTCAATTTCAAATGACACAAGGTAAAAAAGAAAATGGCTCCATAACCAACCATTAACAAGAGATGAAACGCTAAAAACATAGTGTTTTGTAAGTAAACTCCTGCAATAGAGGCAACCAAAAAGTAGAGTGCCATAAAGCCTTCTAAAAAAGTGGTCATAGGAATTTTAGTGGCTAAATATTTGCGTTTTTGAACAGTGTCGGTCAGCACTTTGATGTTGAATTTGGGTGTACGTACAAAAGGGGATTTTTTGCCGATGAATCCTTGAAAGACTGCAAAGGTGTTATGTAACGACAAGCCCATAGAGAGTGCCAGAAAAAGAGGAAACAATACGATGAATTTAAAGAGCATTTTCAAGTAGGGTTCTTTCTTCAATTCGGCTTGAACGTTGGCTACATAATAAATGGAAATGATGGACATCCAACCGATTAGAAAAACAGCAAAGATATTTGCATCAATTCCCAAAGCAGGTACAATGTGAATCAAAGGAACGCTGAATACGCCCAAAATAAACACAAATACAAAAACGCTGCTCGCCAATAAGTGCATAGTGGTGTGAACTTTTTTCATAAACGGTAGATCGGATTTCCAAACCGTTGGCAACATTTTGCGGGCGGTTTCTGCGCCTCCTTTCATCCACCGAAATTGCTGTGATTTTAAGCCGTTCATTTCTACGGGGAGTTCGGCAGGAGAGCCCACTTTTTCGAGGTAAACGATTTGCCATCCTTTCAACTGGGTTCGGATGCTGAGGTCAAGGTCTTCGGTGAGGGTGTCGGCTTCCCATCCTCCTGCATCTTCGATGGTTTTTTTGCGCCATACCCCTGCCGTTCCATTGAATTGTAGCATACAATTTCCCGCTTTTCGACCTTGTTGTTCGACTGTAAAGTGAACATTCAATTGTAGGGCTTGAAGACGAGTGATGAGGGAATAATTCTGGTTGATGTGTTGCCATCGGGTTTGTACGACTCCTACTTTTGGGTTTTTGAAGTGAGGAATCGTACGACGTAAAAAATCAGGGTGAGGTAAAAAGTCAGCATCAAATATGGCCAAAAATTCTCCTTTTGCATGAACCGTTCCTTCCTTCAATGCGCCTGCTTTGAAGCCTTTTCGGATAGGTCGAATGATTTGTTCGATTTGAAAACCTTTGGCTCTGTATTCCTCCACTTTTCGGCGGGTGATTTCTACGGTTTCGTCGGTCGAATCGTCCAAAATATGAATTTCAAAGCGGTCTTTGGGATAGTCGAATTTGGTGATGTTGTCTATCAAGCGTTCTACCACATACATCTCATTGAAGATGGGGAGTTGAATGGTGACAAATGGAAGTTCTTCTTTCTCAAATGTTTCGGGAGATAGGCCGTTTTTGTTTTTCCAATAGTACCGTTTGTAGTTGAACAGCAGATGGAACTGGAAAAGGCAATAGATGGTGATATAAATCAGCGCAAGTATATAAATCGTTAATATAGTGTAATATAGAATAGTCATTGGGGAATGGAAATTAAAATGAAAAACTTTACAAAAGTTTGAATATCGTCCACAGTATTTTGTGTCCTGCAAGTATTGTTCCTTTGAGAGTCCCTGATATTTTGGAGGCTCCAATACGCTTCCGATAAGTTACAGGTACTTCGGTGCATCTAAATTTCATTTTGGCGGCTTTGACCTGCATTTCTACTGTCCAACCAAAATCGGGGTCTTCCATCTTGAGTTCTATCAATTTGTCGTATTTGATGGCTCGAAAAGGCCCTAAGTCGGTAAAATCGTAACGGTAAAAAAGACTTATCAAATTTGTTGCCAACCAATTACCAAATATTTGTTGAGGGGTCATGGAACCTGCTTCAAGATCACCTAAAGCACGAGAACCAATCACCATATCCATGTCTTTCTCCAAAATCGGGCGAATCAGTGTTGCCAATTCTTCGGGATGGTCAGAATAATCGGCATCCAAAAATACTACTATATCGGGCTTGACAATCTTGTTTTGCAGATATTCAATACCTTTCAAGCAAGCGCTTCCATAGCCTTTTTGAGTTTGAAGGACAACTGTTGCGCCTGCTTTTTGAGCTACTTCTGCTGTGCGGTCTTTGCTTGCATTGTTGCAGACCACGACTTCTCGAACCAAATTGTGTGGTATGTCGCCGAGTACCAAAGAAATAGATTCTTCCTCGTTGTAGGCAGGTATGATAATATCAATTATTTCGTTCATGTATTTATTTTAGACAATGATTAGGTGAGTTATGACAGGTAATGGGTACTCAAACTTTGACTTTAGGCAAATTCAAATTAAAAACTCAAATGCAAAACTTGTCCCGCATTTTAATCGGGATTCAAACAATACTTTGTAAGCGAGCAAAGTAAATTGCAGAAATGCCTAATTTAATATTTTAGTTTGCCTTACTACCTAACCTGACAAAACCAGTACCATAAAATTCAAATCAAAAGTGGTCTGTCGCTAAGGTGAAGGTTTTTTTTGAAGGTATTGATCTCTTTAAAGACATTTCGCCAACTTTCTTCAAAGTTTGCCAAAAGTTCGGAGTTTGGAGGAAGTTCATTGGTGGGTTTGCAGCAGGGAAAGTAGGCATTGATACCGATGAGACCCAGGTATTTCCAAAAATCAACTTCTTGGTAATTGGCAGCATAATTGAGTTTTCCTTGATAAATTGTTCACACTTCTTCAATCAAATTTATCCAAGATTTATTGATAACCACAAAAAAACCACAAGCAGTCCCTTACTACTTGTGGTTAAAAAAAAATTAATTCCCGCGCTTTTTCTATTATCCTTTCACAATCGCCTTTGTACCTTTTAGTTTACTTTGAGTTGAAATATGCAGCGCCTTAGAGATTTAGTTTATCATAACACCATTTTTGTATGTTATTTGCGTCTAAATATAACGTGACCCGCTCACTTCAAAATGTGACTTGTTTTTTCTTCAAATTCAATTTTTCTTAAAAAAATCAACATTAACACAAAAACAAATGAAAAAACATAGAATATCTGAGGAAAGGAAAACCAAGTATTAAGTGGAGCATAAATAGAAGCACCCAAAGAAAGCCCTACGTTGCTGATAGACATATAAATAGCAAATTGAGTGGCGGCAACGGGCTTCCAACAAATAAGCATACAAGCCGTAAAAAGCGCAATCAGCAGAAGGGTGCGAAGCATATAGTAAGAAAAAATGAATGCCTGAATCATCCAAGTTTCGCCCCACAAAAACGAACAAAGTCCCATCCCTATTCCTAAACCCATCATACTCAGCGCAAAAAACTTCACTCCCCGTATCAAGCCCCACCTATCGAGGATTGGACTTGCGATAAACATCCCTGAAATGCCTGCTGCCAAGCCTGCACTTGCGACCAAGCCTGAATAGGACGTATCCAACCAAGCTAATTCTTGGACTGCCAAGACAGGAAGATAAGTTTGAAAGAGTCCCGCAGTGATTCCATGCAGAAAGCAAATGAGTGCTAAAGTAATGCTTGAAGGTAGAAAAATAACCTTAAAAAGGTTTTTAATAATTTCTCCCCAACTATTCGTTTGGATTTGAAGTGATACCTCGGAGGCTTGCCCTTTTGACCAAGGAAAGAACCTTTCTTCCTTTCGTTCTCTCAACAAAATAGGGAACAACGCCAATACACCTACTGTAAACGCAATCAAGAACATAGTCATAGAAAAACCGTAATAACTCATCAGTATTGAGGCGATTGCTGTTGTGGTCGCAAAACCAATCACATTTCCACCTGTCATATAGGCATTGGCTTTGGAATATTCGTTATCTTCAATGATGTCCACCGCCAGACCATCAATCGCCACATCCATAAAAGCTGTCGCTATACTCACCACTAAACCTGCTGCCATTAAAACGGAGAGGTTGTTCAATGGGTCTTTCACTAAACCCATTGCGACATATCCCAACAATGCGCCCAACATCCCAACAATCACCCACGGTCGTCGTCTGCCCATTGGTAAAAAACTGAACCTATCCATCACAGGCGCACTGATAATTTTCAGTGACCAAGGCAGCAGCAATACCCCAATAAATCCACCAATTACTGATGCTTCCAATCCTTGCTGTGCCATGTAAGCAGGTATGGCTGTAAACAACAAACCTGACTGTATTCCTTGAGCAAAATACATAGCAGCAACGGTAATCAATCGTAGTAAAGAATTTTCGCTGAGAGCAGGGAGGTGATGTAGTGATATATTCCTCATAAGAAACTTGCATTTTGAATATTATGAATCAAATTCATGCTTACATTCAAGTCATTTTGTTATTTCGGTGCCCTTATCAACATCCAAACTGCAATGACTCCAAAAATAATATTGGGCATCCATGCCCCCAAAAGTGGATTCAAATTGCCATTGGTAGCGAAAGTTGTGGAAAATTGAAGGGTGACAATATATAAAGCACTCAAGGCAATTCCCACAAAAACGTGAAACCCCATTCCTCCTCTTGCTTTGCGAGAAGCAACAGCTAAGGCTATGATAGAGAGGATGTAAGTAGAAAAAGGGACGGAGGTACGACGATGTTTTTCGACTTGGTAAAACTCCAAATTAGGTGTACCTCGCTGTCGTTCTTTCGTAATGTAATCGTTGAGTTCGGTGCGGGTCATGGCATCTTTGAAGCGTTTTTCTCGAGCAAAATCCTTGGGGTGAAAATTCAAAGTAGTGTCCATTTTAGTACCTGTCGTGATTATTTCTTTCAACCCTTCAATGTGTCTTTCATTATAATTACTCAATTCCCATTTACCTTTTTCACCATTCCATTTTGCTCGGGCAGCGTGGAGTTTATAAATCATATTTTGGTTGGAATCTATCTGTTCTAAGGTGAATTTTCGTCCCGAACTATCGCTGAGAAGAAAGGTTTCAAAATAGATGTAGGAATCAGGTGCTATTTGAAGGTGAATGTCTTTGTCTTTGTTCACTATCTGCCCTCTCATGTATTGATACTCAAACTTCAAACGCTCCTTATTTGCCTCAGGCACCCAATAATGACTCCCATACAATTGCAGAGCTACCAAAAGCGTGGCGGCAAAGAAATAGGGACCAAAGAGGATGCGGTAAAAACTAATGCCACTCGCCAAAATTGCAATAATTTCGGTGCGATAAGCCATACGTGAGGTAAAAAAAATGACCGATACAAAAATAAATAATGGACTCAAAGTCAATACTGTATGCGGTATAAAATTGGCATAGTATTGAAAAATCACCAAATTGACTGGTGCATCGTTCTCCAAAAAATCGTCTATGCGCTCCGACAAATCTATCACCACAATCACTACACACAGCAATATGACGGTGAATAAGAATGTGCCCAAAAATTTGCCCACAATGTATTTATCCAATTTTTTCATCGCCACAATTTTACGAAATTTTTGCCATTATGGAAACGTAATAATGCTGCAAAGGGTGGGGAGTTTTTTACCTCTATCTGATAGGTTTCCAAAAATCTTGATTTGAGTCAAGGTTTGGTGTTTATAAATCAAGGAACTTTGTGGTATTGAAGGGTGGAAGGTAACATCTTTGAGAAATCGGCACAAGCTCTTTTCATACTTCAAAAGACGACACCTTACCATCTCATTGAATCACCAAAAAAATGACTTGAAATGAAAACATCCAACGAATTACTGATTGAAGACCTCATCAATCGAACCAAAGATGTCCTCAACGAGGCGAATCTTCTTCTGCAATTGAAAACCAATCAATTGAATTGGAAAGCATCTGAAAACGAATGGAGCATTTTGGAGTGTATCGAACACCTAAACCGTTATGGAGATTTTTATATCCCCGAAATTACCCAACGCATTGCAGCAGCCGAGCAAAAAGGGGAAAGTTTGATTTTCAAAAGCGGTTTGTTAGGGAATTACTTCGCTGAAAGTATGCTGCCCAAAGAGAAACTCAACAAAATAAATACTTTCAAATCTATGAATCCTTTGGGCAGCAATTTGGACAAATCTACTTTGGAAAAATTCATTGCTCAACAAAAACAGATGCTCGACCTACTTCAAAAGGCAAGGAAGATTGACCTCAATAAAATCAAAACGTCTATCAGCATCTCCAAACTCATCAAATTGAAGTTGGGCGATACTTTCAGAGTGGTGATTTACCACAATCAACGTCATATTGTTCAGGCTAAAAGAGTACAAGAAAGAATGTATGAAAAAGAGGGCGTGTAATTTTGAAAAAATCTCGTGACTAAACTTCTACAAATAGGTTCATTTAAGTCTGACTTCTCGCTTCTCACCTCTGCCCTCTCAATTAAGGATGAACGTGAAAACTAACCGTTTCGGTAGTGATATCGGGGTCGGTATCACGATTCTCTACATCTACTGTTGGACCTCCGTGGTCGTGATTCCAGGCGGATACTTCCAAAGTCAAATTGCTGTGCTGATTTACGGTGAGGTTAATGTCACCATGAAATTCGAGCGTACCTTCGGCATGAGCATGTTCTGAATAGACCGAACCTTCAATTTCCTCGCCTGTATCAGCGTCCAAAATTCGGTAGCCAATATTGTGAATAATGTCTGTGTTGACCGCAGTGAAAACGATGTGGGTATGAATATCTGCTCCACTTTCAAAATTTGCATCCGCTTGAGGAGACATGATTTGTATGGCATACACCTTTTCTTCGGGTGTAGGGTCGTCATCGTCTTTGCAGGAACTAAAACCAAATAAAAGCGATGTAATGGTTAATACTAAAAGTAAATTTTTCATATGTTAAAATATTTAAAAATGAGTCATAAAAATGTTAAAATAAATAAGCAATAGAGAGCGTGCTTCGTCCTTTTGCATCAATCTCATCGTCTGCATAAGATTGATACAGAGGGTGATAGTAATAAACACTTACAGAAAATTGATTTAGATTGGCTTCCATTCCGAGCAAACCAAAAATACCTTTTCCATTCGTGCCATGTTGCTCAAAACCTTTGCGTTGGTCGTAATCCATGTATTCTACGTTCACACCTGCAAAGGGTAGCAACTGCACATTTTTGAGTTGTTGTTCTAATGAAAATGCAAGAGAAGCATTGAACTGTGTGCCGTAGCGATATTCATCCGAATTGGTAGTTGGGATTTGAAGTAAGGTATTGAAGTTGATACCCATTTTTCGTTTTCGGTAGTTATAAACGGCATTGAACAGCCAACTCGTAGAACCTGTTCCGAGTTGAAAAGTATTAGGAGTATTCGGGTCTGTAGCGACATCCACATATTTTCCCGTTCCCAACTTTACACCTCCACCGAGTTGCAAAACATGGCGGTTGAGGCGAGTTATATCTTTTCCTATAGTTGATTGCCAAACAGTATAATTTGCCAAAAATCGCACATCACCCAAGCCCTTCAATTGGGTATTTTGTTCTCCAATCGCTCGGTTGAAAAAATTGTAGGGTACAAAGGCAGAGAGCTGTATTCGAGGAGATAGGGTGTATCGCATCCACAATTCTGCTTGTTGATATTGTTCTTCAATGGGCAACCCATTGTCAAAGTGTGTAGCAGTGAAGCCACTGTGTATCCACCGAATGCCTACAAGATTCTTATCGGCATAAAACAACCCTCCTAATCCTCCACCTGCGGTACTACAACCACAGGAATCACAGGCATTTGCAGGGGGCAAATAACACAGTACTGCTACTAAAACTAGTAGCTTTTTGAACATGATGTTTGTTTTGTGTTAATTATTGAATCAATTGCAGGTACTCCATTTACTCTTATCGAATGGAATAGCTATACTATTCCCAAATTAGGGGTTTAGACATAGACATTGTAAATGAAAATGCAATTGTTAAAAAAGGATGGAAGTATTATCCTTTTATCGGAGGATGGAAAATGTCGAAAATAAAACATTGGTCTTCTTTTAGGAAGTTGGGGCGTGTTAATGTTTTATGCAAAGGAAGATTGTTAAAACTAAAAGAAGGGCTGGATTGAATCAGCCAATTGATGGTAATTCGTTCCGTATTCTCTGTGGGGTCTGAAGGCAGCTCCTGTTTTGAAGCCTGTTTTTTCAACATTTGCTTCAAATGGCATTTTCCGTTGCACTTCAATTCGGGGCGACTTTTGTTGATACACAAGACATTCGCTATATAATCCTTGTTCAGTTGATACACCACATAAGGAGTCACATCTTGCCATTGCAGCAAGATGAAGCTGATAAGGAGTAATATGGTAATGAATCGGTTCAACAAAATTCTATTAATTTCAAGCACAAAATTATAACATAAAATGGAATTCCACTACTAAAAGTTGGCTGTATTTTGACAAATTGGTATTGAAAGAAGGATTAATGTTGCTAAATGAGCATTTCATACCGCCGAATATCTACCTCTTTCTGCAATACCTCCTCACTCTCCAAATACGCTGCAAAATGATGGGCAAAATAAGGACTCAATGACACGCCTTTAGTTCCCAAACCGTTGAAAATGCCCATATTGGGATATTGAGGATGCAAACCCAAAAAGGGTCGTCGGTCTTTGGCAGAAGGGCGGATACCTGCTTGGTGGTCAAGGATTTTGTATGGAATTTGGAGGGTGTTATCGAGTTGGATAAGGAGGTCTTGGCGGGCTTTTGAAGTGGGGATTTCGTTGAGTTCCTTCCATTCGTAAGTTGAACCAACCCAATAGCGGTCATTGCCCAATGGTAGGAGGGTGATTTTATTTTTGATGATTTGTTGTGCTTTCTCCAAGTCCAAATCTTTGGCTTCTACTATGAGAAACTCTCCCTTTGCAGGCACGAAAGGCAGCCAATTGAAGTAGGGATTGAAGCGGCTTTGGTGTCCTTCACAAAAAATAATGTTCTTCGCTTCAATGCCTTGCCAAGTCACGCTTTTTTCATTCAAAATCAAATCATTGTAATCAAATTTTGCTTCAATAAGTCCCTTTTTTTTCTGCAAATGTTGACGATAAGAAGATAATAGTTGGGGAGTATTGACAAACATTGCCCCGCTGATTTCACCAAACCCAACCTCATTTTTGAAGGCGGGGTGAAAGGCTTCGTTTTGAATATTTTTGAAGTATTTGTCGTAGCCTTCCTCTCCACTTCTCGCCCAAAAAGTGTTCAATTCTTTGACATTTGAGAGCAGCCAAACCATTGTGCGGTCATAACAAAAACGAGTTTGCAGCAAGTCTTCCAATTCACGATAATGCGTTTTTGCAAAAGGAAATAAGGTTTCTGCTCTCCAAGACTTGACCAATTTTCTCCCCGTTATCGGATTCATCAATCCCGACGAAACCCTTGACGCAGCCAATGGATGTGCATCGTCTATGAGCAGTATTTTTTTGTTTTTTTGCAGTAGAAAATAACTTAGCCAAGTGCCTGCAAGACCTTGACCGATGATTAGGTAATCGTGCATTTAAATTATAGGTTTATTTTAGATGACAAGGTGTAATCTTTTTTGGAGAGAAACGGAGAAAAATAGCTTGTGCCGACTTCTCGGTATGACATCTTGCCATCGGTTTTGAGATTACATACCGAGTTCTCGGTACAAGCTATTCTTTGCTTCGCTTTGAAGATGTCACCTCAAAACCTTAAACATTTTTTGTTTTAATTCCTGCAATTCCTTCCATTTCAATGGCTTCTTCTTTTTCACCGATTTTCTTTGAAGCTCCAATCTCCAATTTTCAACTTCTTCTTCCAACCACAAATATACGCCTCCAGCAATCAAAACACTCCCCAAATACAGACCTGCAATTGCAGTACTTTGAGCGGAAATACCCACTAAAAGCGTTTGCAGTAAATAAAAAAGTAGGATGAACAACAATCCAAAACCTAATTTCATAGAAGCAAAAAAGCTGGGGTCTTTGAACATTTTGTAGGTCAAGTATTGGGTGAGTTTGCAGGGCACAAAGTGATTGATGTAACCATACAAACCAATTGGAGCGAGTAAAATCACCTTCATTTTCTCAGCAAAAGTAGGAGCTTGAAAATCATCGGCAATGGCTTTGGGTGATAAGTTCAATTGTTTCAATAGTTTACAATATTCTTTTACCTTACCATCCAATTCCTGCATTTTTTCGGGTTGGGTGGCAGCGAGTTCTTCAAGATTTTGCAGAGTATTTTTTTGAAGATTGAATATACTAGGTAAAACCTTGCCAATCGAAGATGCCGAAGAAGTCGGTACACCTTCAAACTTTGGCAACGGTTGAAGCCAAGCCGAAAAAGACTTTGGAAAACATTCACTTACAAACTTGAAGGAGTCATAGTGAGCGGTATTACCGATATGGACGACCTCTTTTTGGAGTTGATTTTGCAGTTCTTTTCGTAGTTGATTCATTGCCTGTTGAGGCTGTTCTTGGTAGAGGCTTTGCATATCTGTGACCGTCATAGGTTCACCAAATCTCAAATACAAATCTCCTCTAAATTGGGTGGTTTGGCTGTAATTGATGCCTACGGGAATGATTTGCAGGTTCATATTGAAGTCTTGGCTCTCTTCGGCTCTGAAAACGATACGGCTGAATCCCTTACTCAATGGGCGCACTTTTTTGATGACATTCTGACTGCCTTCTGGAAAAATCAACACGCTCTGATTGTGCTGCAATAAGTCCACACAATGGTCAAAAGTGGCTTCGTTCTTGGCGAGGTTTTGAATACCGTTGCGGATGCGGTAAATGGGCATCATGTTGAGTTTTTTTAAAATCCACGCTATTGCAGGTTTTTCAAAAACAAGCGCACGGGTCACAGAATGAACGGGTTGCGGTACAGCACATGCCACTACAATGGCATCCATAAATGCACTTTGATGATTGGGGGTGAACAGGATAGGCGTATCTTTTGGAACGTTTTCCAAACCCTCTACTTCTATGCGACGAAAGAAGATTTTCAAGCATAGCTTGATAAATGGTTTGATAAAATGATAAAACAAAGAAGAATGGTTCATTTCGTACTAATGGATTAGAGGGTGATTCTGCTGTCACTAGGGACTCTTTCTTTCGTCTAAAAGTAAGAAAAGTTGTGGAAGATGAGGATAAATAGGGCAATGAAATTATTTAGTCGCTTTACAAATTTGTTTTTTATCCGTTTTATTTTCTCTATTTTCCAATAAAAATTATCTTTGTAGTCCTAAAAATACAACACTGCCTAATTTACCCCTTTTAACCAAGTCTATATTTATCACTTTATTTTTTAGCATTTCTGAACTGCAATAAATGAAATTTTTAAACTCCCTTCAATACACATTCTTATTTTTGTTACTTATCAGTTTATCTTCTACCGACATTTTTGCTCAAGGCTTTGAAAACAGTCAGCTTCAATATTCGCGTGTTCGCACTGCAAAAATGGATAAGGAGTACAAACTTCAGCAAAAATTTGCCGCAAGAAATTTACCTTACCCCCCTACTGAGGTCTATTTCAGAGCCTTCAAAAAAGAAGGTATATTGGAGATTTGGGTGAAAGGATGGGACGGTCGTTTCAAGAAGTTTGACGACTATACTTCCTGTGCCTCTTCGGGTGATTTGGGGCCTAAGCGTCGGCAAGGAGACGAGCAAGTTCCAGAGGGTTTTTACTACATCAATCGTTTTAATCCACAGAGCAATTATTACCTATCTTTGGGCATTGACTACCCAAATCAATCGGACAGAATCAAAAGCACTTATAGCCGTTTGGGAGGAAGTATTTATATACATGGAAGTTGCAAAACAATAGGCTGCATACCTTTGACCAATGAAAAAATCAAGGAGGTATATCTATTAGCAGTCAAGGCGAAAAACAGCGGTCAAGGGAAAATCCCCATCCACATTTTCCCCTTCAAGTTTAACAATGTTTTATACGCTCAAAAGGAAAAACAAAAACGCTCTTACGATTATCCTTTGTTGAGTTTTTGGGAAAACTTGAGGCAGGGCTATGATTACTTTGAAAATAACAAGGTCGTTCCAAGAGTAGCGGTGAATTCGGACGGGTCTTATGCGTTTTATTGATTTGGTGGGGTTCACCACAAATCCCATTCATAGCTCTTGGGCTATGAATGGGGAATAAAATTTATCCCACCCACTCCTTCACCAAAGGCAAAATCTCCGCCTCCAAGTCCATCTGAAATTTACTCAAAACAGCTCGTTCTCCACCTTCAAAAAAACATTCAATTTGATACAAATTTTGATTGTTTACTTGAATCTCTTGTGTCTCCATTGCAGTCTGTTTCTCCAAAATAGTGTATGTTTTCTCCTTCAACTGGACTCCATCACCATTATACGCCTCCGCTTCTTTTATCTTTTCACCTAACAATTTCACCTCCCGAAAACCCCACTTCAAGGCATCCCATTTTTTGGAGTTCAAAACCAACCGAACTGCGTCCACATCTTTCGGCAAATCCCAACTAAAAGTATAACCTGCACTTTTGGTCAGCAACAAATAACCGTCCACCTGCTTTCCATTTACTTCAAAAGTAGCCTTTTGTTGTACTATTTTTTCCGCTTCAAAAAAGCCCATTTTGCAGCCCGTCATTTTCTTATCGAAGTAGTCCGCAAACTTTTGCCGAGTCTTCAAAGGCAATCTTTTGTCAGTTGCCTCCACAAAACCTTTTTCTTTTTGCAGTTCTAAAAAGGAGTTGGCAATCAGCATCATTTTTCGATTTGTGTCATAGTTTTTTTCTTCAAAAACTCCCGTTGCGCCCACCTTTCCTTCTTCCATAATGAAAGTCTTGTCATTTGCAGCCATTGCCCAGAAAGAATCGCCTTTTTCGAAGTAGAGATTGAGGGTGTCTTTTGTGTCGATTGATAGGTAATATATTTTATACTTACCTGGCTGTCTATACCCCCAAGTATTTCGATGCTTCTTGTAGAGGTAGTCCATGCCCTGCGAAACCTGTCTTTGGGCAGCACTGTAGCCTTGACTTCGGAGGCGATTTTTGACCTCCAAAGTTGTGGTTTCATTGTTGAGCGTCATCAAATATTCGGCTGCTTCTTTTGTAGCTGCTTCGGTGAGCATTTTTAAGGATGGTTGATTCATAAAATGTATGTTATCCAATTAATTGTTGTTTTCCTAAAATAAAACAAGAATTTGAGTATTCATAAGAATCTGCTCCTAAAACCATATTCTTGTGAATCCAAAAATTCTTGTTGTCTTACTTCAATATTTAATCAATAATAAAAACTAACGTTTTTTATTGACACGTTCTGTTTGTGATTGGTACAAGGTTTCGCTGGTTTCTTGCCCCGCCTTATCTTGTTTCACATATTCTACTTCAATTTTGGAGAAATTAAGGCTAATTTGATCTACAGGAACTACATCCCCACTCGAACCGCCTGTTTGATAGCTCGAAACCAGTACATCCTTCAATTTGATGACATAGTATTCCTGGCGGTTGTCGTTGTTATCGTATTTGACAATTTTCACCCTAGGGATAGGTTGGTTGTTTTGCGTCAAGTTTGCCAACAAAGGAGTAGATTTATCCATTGATTTCACTACTACCACATCACCTAATGTCGTTTCACCTTTGGTGCGTGCAGTGGCAGCGACTTCATTGGGTTCAAACACAAAAACAGCCAATGCATGCCATCCTTTGTGATTTTTATCGTTGGATTCTCCTGCAATACCTTCAATTTTCATAAAAGCCGCAGCTTGTCCCGTTGAAGGGCTTGGATTAACATTTGAAAAAGAGAGCAAATTGATCCAGTCTTTGTGTTTAGCATCTGTAGACTCTCCTTTGATGTCACCAATTTTGATATAACCTGTTGCAGCCCTTTGATTGTCTTTATTGTTTTGAATGGTTTCAGATTGAGCAACACTATTCTGATAAGCACCCAATACAAGTATCAGTGCAAAAACAAATAATACTTTAAGATTTTTCATTCTAAGAAGGTTTAAAAGTTAAGAAAATCAAGAAAAGGGCTGCATACAATAATTATCAATAACCTTCTAATTTAAGCAAAAATCACGAGATTTGAAAATGTTTTTTGCTTATTATCAGCAAACTAAAATATTGAATTTACATTACTCTCCTTGATAAAACACTTGTTGTGTTTTCTCTTCTTCTTCGTTCCTTTCTGTATAAGTCACTTTGATTTCTTCAAAAATCAATAAAAATACTTTGAAATCTTTCATCTTGAAAAGGTTTTTGAAATTTAAAAATGTAAAAAATGAATTGTCGCTTTCCATAGATGAAGCTCTTTTTTACATTTGGAACATAAACCTAAAAAGAATTAAACCACCTCCACCAAATACCGTACCGTACACTGTTTTTCATTGTAAACAATATACTCATTGTTCACCAAATCTGCCCCACCTTCTGCAAAAAGAGAATCGTACTGAGCACCTTTTTTCTTCAAGTTGGTTTCATTCAGTTCATAGCACCAAGATTCGTGTTTTTGAATGTGAAACTGATTGCCCGTATGCACATCAAACAAAGCCAAAAAGCCTTTTGATTGCGTTCCTTTTGCCCAATAAGAGCCACGCAAAGAAGTGTAATTCAGTGATTTTTGAAATTTGTCGGCAAAGTAGGTGCCATAACCAAACATCTTGCCCGTCACCACCGCATTTGCAGGACGAAGTACCAAACCCGTTTCCAAAATCGACAGCCAATTTTCATTGCGGCTTCCGTGCCAAAACAGGTGTTTTTGTTGATTCTTCTTAGAGCCAATCCAATCGTCAAATCCTCTTTGCGTTTTGAGGTTTTTAACCGCAAAAGCTTTGGAGAATTGATTTGCATTGGGGCCCATTTTGCTCTTAATCAATTCAATCGTACTCGAATCCGTCACCGATTCAATCTGCAAACCTATTCCCTCCAACAAGTTCAATTCTTTCTTCTCTACTTTCACATCTGCCTCCAAACTATTCACTTTCACCTGTCCACGCATGACATCCAAAGTCGCCTGTTCTTCCACTAACTTCTCTCTAATCGCCTCCAAATCCTCTTCATTACTCGGTCTTTCAATCAGATGTTCGCCTACTTTGGTCATTTTTCGAGGAATCACCTGATACAATTCGAGCAATACACTATTGAATCGTTTGGTATTCACACCAGTTTTGCGATTGTTTCCATCCACCCAAAGCCCCGTTTTCAACTGTGCCACCAAACTATCCAGCAAGGTTTGTGCTTCTTCGACTTGTCGCTGTGTCACCTGATTTGCAGACACCGTATAGTTGTGACTAATAGATTTGGTTGCATACGCCATGAGTTCGGTAATCAATCGCTGCACCAGTTCATCGTCCACATCTACCAACTCCAATTTCGGTTCACCCGTTCCCGCTACAGCAAACAAATGCGTTTGGTCTTTGTAACCTTTTCGCACCTTCTCATTGTACTTTTTGTTCCATTGCGAAACAGGATAACGTTGAGCAGTACCACGGCTACCAACTCGACCATAGGTGACGGTAAATGTGCCATCACCATTCTCCGACATTTCGTAGAACTTGTTGTTGTTATTTGGAGTCACCATGATGAGTTTGGCTGTGCGATTGATGACGGTTGATGTATCTTTCATTTTAAGAAATTGGGTTTGATTGTTTTAAAATTTTTTTTGAAAATGTATGAAAGGGCAAGAGCCGTTTGTAAGTAAAACTTTGTCAACAGTCGCAGACTTTGACAACAGTTGAACGTTTAACAACCCGTTTTGACACACTTCCCCTACATCAAGGAAGGTAAATTTGCCCTTTCATACATTGTTATCACGAAATGAAATGTTGTTATTTTTTTGAAAGAGTTCTACGTTTCCGAGCCTCTGTGTTCATTTCCTTTTCAACTGTTGCCAAGGTTTTCAACCGTTGACAAAGTTTCCACTAAATCCTCCGCGTCTCTCTGTCTCTCTGTCTCTCCGTTCAATTTCCAAAGTCGAGTAAGTCAAAATTGAATTTGTATTTGAGCCTTGAATTTGAAGTTATTTAACTTCTCGCCCCAGTAAGCGTAGTCGCCATGATATGAGCACAAGGTCCTTGACGCAATTTGTTACGACGGAAAAAACCACAAGTACACTCCGCATATTTCACCCGACCATCCGCATCCACACGCACCACAGGTTTGAAAGTTTTGTCTGCTTTATCACTGACAACCTCCGCTTTATACTCCGTCACCTTTTTATCATCCGTTGATTTCTCCACGATTTTCACCTTGCCATCCTTCATCAAGCTTATCGCAAACTTCAATCGTTTGTCATCCTCAGGCTCTTCAATCACGATTTCTTTCGGTAAAAGTTTTCGCCAGCGATATGTTTCCGTGAGATGGTCGTACATCGCCTGACCATTCTTGCAAAGCTCTTGCAGGGCAGCAGCAGCCGTTTGTTGTGGGAGTGAAAGCCAAGCTGCAAATTCAATAGGCGTTCCCGCCAATTTCTGAATCAAAGCCTTTTCGATGTTCTTCACATCCTCTTCCTTTGGCTTCGTAGTCGCTGCCAACAAGTCGAAATTGCCTTTTTGTGACCAATCGTTGGAAGTCCAACCCGACAAACCCACATCAAAACGGTGTCCGTCAATTGTTACCGACCAATAATGCGGCATTCCCGTTCCCAACAATTTCACCTGAACACTGTCCGAATATGCCAAAAGTGACTTCAATACCATCAAACGCCTCCGCCCCCAAATCCGCACTTCGCCTTCCATATTGCCCTTATAGACAAACTCATGTTCTTGAATCTCAATGCCCCAAGGGTCAATCACGATTTTCGGCTTTTCGCCTTTTTTCAGCACAAATCGAATCGAACGAGGGCTCTCCTTTTCTTTTCGCTGCTCCAAAACCGACAGGATTTCGTTCATCGTTGCAGAAGAAATGTTCAAATCTACGCCAGGCATCGTTGAAGCCGATTGCACTTGCAGAAAACCTCGCACCCAAGATTCGGGCAGGTCGATTTTCTTTTCCACACGACTGCCTGCGCTGGTCGACAATTGCACTTGCTCATAAGCAACTTTGAGCCAAGCAGCTCGGTAAGAACGGACTCTATATATTTCATCCGCTAATCCTTGACTGAAATCAATGTTGGTCGTGCCATATTTGGGTTCACCATACATCTCCAAATTTTCGACAGGCACACTTACTCGCCCATAACTCGACTCGTCCAACGAAAATGCTTCAAAAATCACACAATCGGGATGCACACTAATAACAGGGTCATACGCATACCATTTTTCCTTGTCGTATTTGCGGAGATAAGCATAATAATCCCATTTCACCCGCTGCATTTCCTTGCGAATCGGCTGTATAATCTTGTTTACCTCGCTTATTTTTCCCTTCAAAATGTTTTTCTCCCCCAACAATTTCACCTTTTCGGCTTCAATATGTCCGTAGTGATTCGGCACTTCTTTGAGGTATTCTTGATAGACCCATTCTTGGTATTGAGTGTAATCTTTGATCTTAGAACGCCAATCACCTGTCACAATTTCACGCAATGCCAACATGATTTTTCCATAAGCCAAACTGTTGTGAATCATTGCATGAAGCGATACAGGAGGTCGGGACAATTCGGGAGATAGATTGAAGTGCATCCCGTCTTTGTCCGTTTTTGCCGTACTTGGTTTTGCGTAAGATTGTGTAATTTGCATGATATATTGATTTATTATTCTATTTCTGAATTGTTATGTTATTTTGGCTTGTATAGTGCAATGGTAACAAGAATTAGGGTTTCGGAGGAATATCACTCGTATGAATATTGGTTTTGTATATTTTGTAAATTTATCCCACTTCAACGATTTGTGATATTCCGCAACAAGATTCTTACAGAAAGACAGATAAGGAGGAAACTGTCATTTTGAAAAAAATCTGTGGCTAAATTTCTAAAAGATTGATTCATAGGTGAATAATCCAAATAAAACCAAAGTTAAAATTCCTCCGAAACCTTAATTCTTGTTCCAATCCCCACACACCACAAGAAAATTCCTCCGAATCCTCAAATTCCTGTTGCTCTTATCCAATAGCAAACCCCTCAACTTCTTCCCCCGCCAAAGCCATCTTCGTCAATTGCTCAATCGCCCATTCTCTGTCCTTCGTATTGCGGCTTCGAGCCAATTCCATGAGCGTTTTCGTGTCCACATTTTCAGCATCTAAGTCTTGCAGGCGAGACTTAACCAACTCCTTGACCTTGCGCCCTTTGTTGCGGCTTCTCAACACCGATTTGTCGAAATACTGAACAAAATCTTCTTTTGCCTCTTTCTTTTCCGCCAAAGATTTCGCTACAAATTCTTGGATTCGTACATCCGTATGTTCTGCAAGAGAAGCTATCGCAATGTCGTTTTTCTTCAAGTTTTCTTTACGGGTTTCAAAATATTTCAGCCCATAGCCACGAACTACACCTTGTGGACTGTCACACAGTGCCAATACATATTCGACTTCATCTTTGTCACCCATCGGCACATTTTCAAAATATTCTCTGCCTTTGTGGAAAGTTTCGGGCATTCCAGCCTCCATCATTCGCAGGGCAAAAGGAATGGTGATTCCCACTTTATCGGCTTGTGCAAAACCCCACTTTCTGATTTTTGGGTCTTTGTGAATCACCGTTTTGAACAAACCATCCGAATTAGAACCGAACATATCCAAATGTTGCTGAATCCATTCGTAGAGCATTTTGGCATAAATCGGCTGGTGATTGTCCAAAACTTCCACATTGTCGGTTTGGTAAAACAATTGAAGCATTTCCTCATCTTCAATCGTGCGATTTTGCAGCGTAGTTGTGGTTTCATTGGGGATTGCAGCCAAAATTTGCGACCACATTGAAGGGTTTTTTTCAATAAATTTCAGTAAATGAGAACGAATTGAAGTCCAGTCATTTTCCGAAACGGTTTTGATTAAATCCAATGCTGTATTTTGATTCAGCAAGTCGACTACATATTCAAAAATTGGTATCAAACGGTTGATTAATTCGGGTTTGCCTTCAATAATTGCAGGCAATATATCGAAGAAAAGGCTTTTTACTTTTTCGTTGTCGGTATTCATCATCAACTCGATGAAATTCTTAGAAGTATCTATTTCAACATGTTGAAGGTTGACCGTGATGAGTTCGGTAAATTTGGCTTCGTTGAGGCATTTCTCAACCAAGAGTTGCCAAGAAATTTCTTTCATCCATTCGTTTGGATTCACCAAAGCATAGATGAAAGCACGTCCATTCAGATGACTGGCACCAACACCATTTTTGAGGTTCAAATAAATGATATCTCGCTCTTCCTCCAATTCTGCAATGAAGGGCAACCAGCCTAAAAAATTGTGCGCTCTTGCATTTTGGTAAAAAAGTGGTTTTAAGGCTTCTTTGAGACGAGGAAGTGCATTTTTATAAATAAAAATAAAATTTTGTTTGTACCACATCACCCAATTCAATTGGTTTTTGGAGTGCTTCAATAACAGGTCCACACCGTATTCCGACTGAATGAAATTTAGTAGGTTGGTGCTTTGACCATAGTTGTAATAGTGTCTACCCCAAAATCGCTGCGTAAATCGAGCCTGTTGCGACCATTTGCTGACCAAATGCCAACCAAAATCGGCAATTGAAAATTCTTGATGAAAAACAAATCCTTCCAATTCGTTCCATGTCAAATTCTTCACATCCATTTTGCGGATGAATAAAGTTTGTAAGCGTTCACGTATGGCAGATTTTTCGGAAGGAACGGCGGTTAGCCAAGTCATAATATTGCTGCCTGCTACCTGATCTGCCACTGCAAAAGCCAATTCGTGTAATCGCTCGTCTTGTGCTTGAAAAATGGTTTGGATGTGTTTATTGACAACCGTAAACGACACATACTCTTTGAGTTTGAGTATCAAATTCATTATGTCTTTCAATCGTCGTTTAGAAACGGCTTGTTCATTTTGGCTGAAGAAAATGTGGGCAATATTTGCAGTGAAAGTACGGTACCAAGTTTGGGTGTTTTTTGGAGAAGGCGTTGAAGCTTGTTCGTTCATTCCCAAAGCAGACCGCACCATTTTTCCGAACCATGAAGCATTTGCAGAGGAACTTGAGGTATTGTTTTTTGTATTTCCTTCAATGATTTCTTTGATTTCGGAGAAAAGTGTTTGACGAATATTGGCAGGAGAATAGAAGTAAGTATAAGCCAATAGTTGAGGGTCTTGCAATTGTCCGTTTTTGAATTGTTGATAGGCTTGATGGGCTGCAATGATTTGAAGCCAAACGGAATCGGATTCAAAAAAGGTTTTCAATTGCGCTTGACTCAAATGAGGGATTTCTACACGATTTGCAGAAAGTGTTTTTGCAGCAAATGCGTAAATGACTGGATTCAAATCTTTTTTCTGCAATAATTGAGCGACAAAATCTGGATTGTCTGCCCAAATCTGAGGTGCTGCACTTTCAATTCGAGCAATGTTTGCAGTATTTTCTAAACGTATATAAGCTCCTCTTCCATGTCGTTTTTGCTCGTATTGTTTGGAAGTGCCAAACAGCATTTTTACCATCACCCATTGATTCACAAAATCAATCTCGTCTCTTTGATTCTCCAATAAATCGCTACAAATATCGAAATAAAGTTGAGGATTGTTTTTGGCAGCATTTCGCAAAAAACGATTGGCTCGGCGTTTCATATAGCCCAATGTTGCCTTTGTCGGAAATTTGCTTTTTAAATCCGAAAATTTAGCTTTGTCCAATTTGTTGATTAACAAAGTGAGCAATTCCACATTGGGATTGGCTTCCAATTGTTTGTAAAACCCCTTTATAACCTGCCAATGATCTTCGGCAAGCGGTGCGGCTTCCAAATAGGTCGCTGCTGCTTGGATTTCTTCGGCAGTTTCGGGAAATTTAGTTAGGAGTTCGGTATATGCTTGCATGATATTACTGTTGATTCTTAATTGATGCTATGGATTTTTTGGTTGATTTTATAGATACTTTGGATTCTATTGATTTTATGGATACTCCTAGCATCTATTGAGTATAAAAGCTCGCAAGCCAACCACTTGCGAGCCTGAAAAACCTAAAAATATAAAACGGTTATTTGCCACTAACCTATTACATTGTTGTATTGCTATATGGTCATACTGCTTCATTTCCATTATTGAATTGAGAAAAGCAATATGACAATACAACCATATAGCAATAAAATAAATTCCTGTTACTAATCTTGCTGAGGACTGACAGCAATACTGTAGGCGGCTGGAGCATTGGTAGGCCTTGGTTTTAATAATTGGCGTGAGCAATGCTTATTCAGCGTAGAAAGTTGAAAACCAAGGCCTACCAATGTGGAAGACGCTGATTGTCGTTGGTGTTCAGTGAAGTATGTTGAACTTTACTGCTACTAGGGCGAATCGCCTTAGCTGTTTTATATATGCTAACAGAAACCATTTTTTTTGAAGTAGGAGGTAGGAAGAGAGAAGTAGGATTATTTATCTCATTTCTTGCTTCATACATCTTACATCTTGCTTCTCGAAGAAAGGTTTTGATTACTAAACTGGCTTAGGACTGGAGCCAATACTGTAGGCGGCTATCAGTAAGTATGTACGTCTAAAAATGGATGAAGTGGGCGACTGTCTATTCAGCGTGAAAGAGAGTAGTAGACGTACATACTTACTTAGAGACGCTGATTGTCGTTGGCTTTCGGTGAAGTATGTCGAACTTTACCATGACTGCGGCGAATCACCGCAGCTTGTGATGCTAACAAAAACCTTCTTTACTTAATAAAAATTAAAAATTTCGTTACTAACTTGCTGAGGACTGGCAGCAATACTGTAGGCGGCTGGCACCATAGGGGTGCGGTTTTAATTCTACCGCAGTGGACAACGTCTATTCAGCGTGGAGGGGCATTAAAACCGCACCCCTATGGTAGAAGACGCTGATTGTCGTTGATGTTCAGTGAAGTATATCGAACTTTACTGCTTACTACGGCGAAACACCGCAGCTTTTACATTGCTAACGAAATATTTTTGTGATTGAAAAATCAATCAATTTATTCTAAAATCAAAGAACAAAACAAATATACACTAAAAAAAGAAATGTAAACAAAAATAATAAATTTCGTTACTAAACTTGCTGAGGACTGACAGCAATACTGTAGGCATCTGGAACACGGCGCTGGTAAATTTAGGGTTGAATTTGTGGACTACGTTTTTCTCAGCGAAAAACAGCCCAAAATTTACCAGCGCCATAGTGGAGGATGCTGATTGTCGTTGTTGTTTGGTGAAGTATGTGGAACTTTACCGTTGGCTGCGGTGAAACACCGAAGTTGATATTTTGCTAATGAAATTAACTAATAATGGGAAACTTTTAGGAACTTCAATTTTAAATTTCAAACTCAACTTCAAAAAAATGAGTTTGAAATTTGGTTTTTTTTTATTCATTGAAGTGAATAAAATTACTAAAATAAATAGTATTTTTATTTAGAAAAGGGGGAGCATTAGAAAAGTGTATTTGTTGAAGCATAAATATTTATTTTATGTTGCTTATCAATTACTTGATTAATTATTGATGTATCATTCACTGTTCATATAGTACAACCAAAACAGGGGGGCATTAGTTCCAAATTCGCTATTTTTTTTAGTATTTTTTTATTCTTTTTTAGCAATGCCCTATAAGTCCATGATTTTGTGAAGCTTGTTATTGAAGGCTACTAAGAAAAAAGTCTCTTTTCTCACTTCCCACATCTGACCTTTATTTTTTCACCAATACTAACTGGCGATTTCTTACTTTTGCAGTTGGTTAGATTAAAAGAAAAGACATGACTTCAAATCCTAAAAGATATTTAATTACGGCTGCCTTGCCTTATGCAAACGGTCCTTTACACATTGGGCATTTAGCAGGAGCCTATATTCCCGCTGATATTTATGTTCGTTATTTACGGCTTACAGGAGCGGATGTTTGTTTTGTGTGTGGTTCTGACGAACATGGTGCAGCAATTACCTTAAGAGCTAAAAAAGAAGGAATTACAGCACAGGATATTGTGGACAGATACCATCCAATTATCAAAGATAGCTTTGAAAAATTTGGCATTGACTTCGACATTTACCATCGAACCTCTGCCCAACTTCATCACGAAACCTCTCAGGAAATTTTCAAAAACCTCTACGACAAGGGGATTTTCAATGAAAAAACAAGCGAGCAATACTACGACGAAGAGTTCCAACAGTTTTTGGCGGATCGGTATATAAAAGGTACTTGTCCAAAGTGTGGGTATGAAGAAGCCTATGGCGATCAATGCGAAAAATGTGGTTCTGCTTTGAGTCCTACAGAATTGATTGACCCAAAATCTACTTTGAGCGATTCTACACCTGTATTGAAGGAAACAACGCATTGGTATCTACCAATGAATGACTTTCAAGAATGGGTAAAAAACTGGATTGAAGAGGCACAAGAAACCGAATCTTGGAAAAAACACGTTTTGGGGCAGTGTCGTTCTTGGGTCGAAGGCGGGCTGCATGAGCGATCCATGACCCGCGATTTAGACTGGGGCGTGAAAGTGCCTTTGGAGGGTGCGGATGGCAAGGTCTTGTATGTGTGGTTGGATGCGCCGATTGGCTACATTTCTGCTACCAAAGCTTTGCGAGAAGATTGGAAAGACTATTGGCAAGATGAGGACACCAAGTTGGTGCATTTTATCGGCAAGGATAACATTGTGTTTCATTGTATCATTTTCCCGATTATTTTGCACGCTGCTGGTGAATATATATTGCCAACGAATGTGCCTGCTAATCAATTTTTGAATTTGGAAGGTGATAAATTGTCGACTTCCCGAAATTGGGCAGTTTGGTTACATGAATACTTAGAGGATTTCCCTGGGCAAGAGGACGTTTTGCGTTATACATTGACCGTCAATATGCCCGAAACGAAAGACAGCGAATTTACTTGGCAAGACTTTAAAGAACGTAACAACAAAGAGTTGGTGGGTTTATTAGGCAATTTTGTCAATCGTGCTTTGGTTTTATTGCACAAATACTTCGATGGAATCATTCCTTCGAGCGATTCGGAGGTCGAGGGGGCAGATGAAATTGACCGTTTATTGCAGGAAACGCCCAAAGAATTGGATGATTTCATTCATCAATATGAATTCAGAAAGGCGCTGGATGTCGTAATGAACTTGGCGGCTGTCGGGAACAAATTTTTACAAGATCACGAACCGTGGCATTTGATTAAAACAGATAAGGATAAAACAGCAGCAGTTTTGGCGTATTCGCTGAAGTTGGTGACTTGGCTTTCGGTCTATCTCGAACCGTTTTTGCCTCAATCTGCACCCAAAATTCAGGCTTTGCTCAATTTGACGGGTGCACAACGCTCGGCGGTTTTGACGGGTAAATATCCGCTTGAAGCAGGTCATATTACTGCAAAACCCTCTCTCCTTTTTCCTAAAATTGACGACAAAATAATTGAAGTTCAATTGGAGAAATTGCGTCAGAACAAGGCATCGAAAGAAGCGGACGCTGATGTGGAAGAAGAAGGAACTGCAATTGAATATGTGCCTTTGAAGGATACTATTCAGTTCGATGATTTTGCAAAACTGGATATCCGAACGGGTACGATTTTGGAGGCGGAAAAGGTGAAGAAAACCAAGAAGCTGTTGAAATTGAAGGTCAACATTGGTTTGGAGGAACGCACTGTTGTTTCAGGTATTGCAGAACACTATGCGCCTGAAGACATCATTGGTCAAAAGGTGCTTTTACTTGCCAATCTTGCGCCTCGAAAACTTCGGGGAATTGAGAGTCAAGGGATGATTTTGATGGCGACAAATGCTGCTGGGAAATTGGTTTTTGCAGGAGCTGGTGAAGAAGGTGGTGAGGGTAGTCTGGTGAGTTAGAGCACTGATGTAATAGATGATACTGATTTTCGCAGATGTCCAATTGACGTGAAAATTTGAACGATAAGGTGTGAAGCTGCTTGAAGATTTTGACAACAGTTGAAGTGCGACAAATACAGACATTTATCATGGCTCATTGATGGAGACAACAACACACTTCTCTATCAATGGGCTTTTTTGATGAAGAGGGTAATCAGCAAACGTCCTAATTTTATCACCGAATCAAGGTAACAAATCCTTGATTCACCACTACTTCATCCCTACACATAGATTCAATGTAATAGGCATAAACCCCCATTGGTTGCGGTTCAAAATCAACAAAACCATCCCATTTTTCAGTCGCATCAGAAGTTGTAAATACAGGATTTCCCCAACGATTGTAAATCATGAAGACCTTTAAATCCTCGACAGGAATTGCAATCCCAAATTCATCGTTTACCGAATCATTGTTGGGTGAAAAAGCAGAAGGCATGTGAATATCTCCACAGTTGAAAATCAGGGTGACGGATTTTGTTGTGCTACAACCATTTGGACTATAAGCAGTTGCTTCAACTGTAGCCAACGCCTCCACCAATACTTCAATGGAACTACCTGTTTCACCCGTTTGCCATTCGATAGAATCAAAATTGCCCATTGCAGTCACTGTCACCAAACTGCCATCAGGAGTTAAAGTAGGGTTGCTGGTCATTAACGTCAAAGTAGGAGGTTGTTCTATACTAATCACCGTTTCACTACGGGTTTCGCAGCCATTCTCACATTCGAGTAGTGCAAGGTAAAGTGTTGTTTCAGTTGGAGATACAAAAGGACATTCACTGCAAGGTTCAGAAAAAATAGAGGATTCAATCTCTTTGAAATAGGATACCTCGCAAGGAACGCTTTCGTCCGAAAATACCAACTCCAGTTCAATTTCCTCCTCTCCACAAGTCACTCTAAAATCAGTCGCAAACATTACTTCAAAATCATTGACATACTCAATTTGAATCTGTTCGCTGTCTCCTTCCGCATTGCTAATTGTATAAGTATCAATCTCAAGATTGGGAATGATTCCGACTATTTTACCATTTTCTTCAATCACCTCAGTAGGCGCAGGGTCGAAACTAAAAGGCCCACAGCCTTCAATATCAATCGGCAATACACTCAAAGGTTCGGCAATGCAATAAGTATAATCGGTAGTCTCCATCGAAATATTCTGCGTTACTCTTATCTGATAGGTTTGTGTCAATTGAGAAAAAGTAGGGCAGGCATCGTCTCGAATCCGAAAAAGTACATTGTGTAAACCCAAATCACCTACTGTTGGAGTCCATTCAAAAACAGCCGTCAAAGGACTACTGCCTACATTATTGGTCAAAGTCGCTCCTTCAAACTGATTCAACATATCCGTAGTCACTTGCAGCAAATCCTCCACATCATCGTCCAAAACTTCAATCTCCAAACGTGCCGTTTCATTCGGGCATACTTCAATGCTTTTATCTGCATCTTCTGCCACTTTTACCTGCGTATTTTCGCAATCAATCACAATAAACTGCAAATCACGCATCACCGAACCAATTGTCAGCCCTGTCAATAAATCTCGTTCTTCAATGACTACAGTAATGACTGCATTTTGGGCTTCCATAGCCGTAAAAATAATTTCCCCCGTTCCCAAACCAAAGTCAAAATTGGTGCTCGACATCGGATTCCCCAAACTCAAGCCATCTACATAAGGAATCGGCAAGCCTCCTGCTCCCATTGGCGGCACCAACCGAAAAGCCAAGCCATTTCCGTCAGGTTCAATGATTCCTTGGTCAAATACTGCCTCCAAATTGATACAATAATAGGGCACAGATAAAGGCGAAGTAGTAGGAATTTGGTAAGGAATAGGAATTTGTGCGAAGGCAGGAGAGTTGTTGCAGCGACCGCCTTGATTGTTGATAGTCGCTTCAATATAAAGAGCGTGGTCAGCTGGGTTTTGAAGATTGGTAATGGATTCGTTTCGAGCCACATCCCCCAAACTGATTGTCCAATCATCTGACTGACAAGGCAAGGTCAAAAAACCAAAAGGGCTTTCGATGTTGGTGTATTGGTATTGTAGCACTCCAGGGAAGCGATTGTTGTGACAAGTACTGCTGTCTGTCCACACCTCACAAAGTGGCGTTACTTCAATGCCGTTCAAATTTTTTCGAGGCAACTGAAACGTAAAACTCTCGCCACAAGCTCCCGATTCTACCAACAGTTGCAGCTCGGCACCAGGAGTAGGAGGGTCTTCATTCTTGCAGAGATAATACAAATTCACCACAAATTCATACTGACTATTTCCATTTACATCTTGTCCCACACAACTGTAGCTAATGTCTGCCCCCATTGTAGAGACATTTGCAGAAGCAGAGGCTGAAAAAGCAAACAACAAACACAAAATAAGGAGGGTATAGCTTTTTGGACATTTCATATTGAACATACTTGAAGATGTAAAAAACAGTAAAGTTACTTAACTGAGATAATAAACCAAAACCCATAAGTATTTATCGAAACCTGACTCCGTACACTGTTTCAGAAATTTATTTACATTAAACAATGACTAAAATTCTCAAATCACATCCCCCTAAATCCCCCTTCAAAGGGGGACTTGCCTCACTATCAGTGAATTCCCCCTTTGAAGGGGGCGAGGGGGATGTTACGTCAGTCTTAAGTCATCATTAAATTACTTATGAAACACGGTACTCCGTTTAGCAAAAAATAAACAATTCCTTCAATATCAAACCTGCCATGTCGTGTGTTCTCACTTCGGAGAAAGTATGGTGCATCCAATCTGCTCGTGCGTTGATTTCCAAAACCCACGCATTTTTGTTTGGATTTTTAGTAAAATCACTTGTTATAATGTCCAAACCGAAGTAGGACGTTTGGAGGTAACTCGTCAAAGAATGTACCCAATCGTGGTAAGTAGGATGAATCGAATCAGTCACATCCGTAGCAATTCCTCCTTGCGCCATATTAGACACATATTTCAATTGAACCTTTTGTTTGTCGACAGGAATGTCGGTCAAAGTGAGCTTTTGTTGAAGCAGCAAAGACTTAGTAGCCTCGTCTATCTCCAAAAAATTCTGCGGATTTTGAGTACGCATTACCTCACGTCGTTTTTCAATCAGCTCTTGCAGACTGTCTCTTCCATTTCCCATCACAAAAGCAGGCTCTCTAATACAAGCGGCTACTATTTTGCCACCCAAAACGTGTATTCGCAAATCTGCTCCTTCAATCTGCTCTTCCAACATAAACAAAGAACCAAGGTGTTTATGGGCTTCAAAATAGGCTTTGACCTCCTCCAAACTGCAAATATCCAGTATCACGCCTATTCCATTGGTCGCATCCAATGGTTTGCAGACGTATTTTCGCCCTTTTGTGAAAAAAGCTTCAAGTCCTTCAAGTTGGGCATCCTTGAAGGGGATGCTTTTGGGATATGGAATGTTGAGTGTTTCATAAGCCAATTTGGTTAATTGTTTGTTGTCACAATAATACTGACTTCTCACATTTATCCAAGAAGTCGGCACGCCTTCGTTGACGAGTTCTGACTGACCTTGATAGTCTAGAATTGCAGAATCTTTTTGCATCAACGAACTCACATCCGTCACCTTTACTCCCAATTTTTTTGCCCTTTCAATGAGTTGATTGTGTTGGTACATTTTTAGTCATTTAGAAAAGCATTTTAAAAAACAGTTCGGCAATCGGGATATTCATTTTTTCGATAAAATCGAAGTAAATGCCTGGTGAACAATTGATGTCCACGACTTTGTAGCCCTCTGTGGTTTTAATAAAATCCAAGCCAAAACAATTTGCGCCTACAATTTCACCAATTTTTATAGAAATGGCTTCAATTTCCTCATTCGGTTTCACATATACTGTTTCTCCCCCAAGGCTTTTTTCATCGTATATTTTCCAGCCCGATATTTTGCTGCTTTTCTTGCGGAAACCGTACAGCACTGTACCGTTTATGACCGTCACTCCTGTCCATTCATTCAGGTCGTTTTCGTAAAACTTTTCTAAGTAATAATGCTTTTGACGGTGGTATTCTGCGGTGTCCCGAAATTGATTGTAGCTGTTGAGTTTCACGATTCCCTGTCCAAATGAAGAACGTCGGGGCTTCAATAAAAAAGACGATTCTTCAAAAAGAGGCTTCAATGAGGATAGATTGTCTGGACTGACCAAATACAGTTCTGGAAGTGGTATATTGTGCTGATGCAAAAGGCTGAAAGCAGTAAACTTATCCGTTGCTACACTGAAAAACGAATAAGAGTGATGTACCTTGACCGACTGCTCCAATACCCTCAACACCTCTAAGTGATAACTGCCTATGCTTCTGTCTATCATCCCTATCCACACAAAATGGTCTAAATCACTCAAGCAAAAATCGTTTATAAAAACCTCATTATTTTTGATGAGTGCTTTTCTGAAATCCAAATCCTCAAAATAATCAACTTCTCTTTCCTTCAAATAGGCTATAAAACGGGTATAAATACGAGCGTCAATGTGTGCAGGATTTTCTAAAGTGATGGATTCATTGAGATTTTTTCTGGCAGGAATCCACAAACCTACTTTTATCGTTTGAGTCATTTTATTTTTTGAACTTTGAAGTAACAGCTTCCAAATGAATTGGTTTGATTAAACCTTATAGGTTTGTTTCTGTAAATTTTGTACAAATTTAATTTTTCGGGAAAAACTCAATGAAAAACCTATAAGGTTTGAGGTTCAAATCAATCAAATGTTTTGTCTCGTACTGAAATCAAGAAGTTATCAGATACTTTTCGCCAATCGGAAACCCGCATGTTGGAAAAAATGTCTCCTAAACCAAAGTCGGTAATATTTTGAAGCTGCTGTGCCAGTCGTTGCCCAAGCTCCGCCCGCCATCATGCTGTGGTCTTTGTCCATATAAGGCTCCGAAAATTCCACATACCAAGGATGCACTTTGAAGCCCTGCAATGGATAAAAATCATCTTGAAGCCAATCCCAAACATTGCCGTATAAGTCATTGAAGCCAGAAAGGCTTGCACCGTTTTTCATATACCCAACAGGGGTTGGAGAACCATAGGCAAAATCCAAATTGTGGTCGTTGGAGAACAAAGAGTCGTCTTTTTCACCCATACCTTCACGAGCTATGAGCAAAAATTCTGCTTCTGACAACAATCGAGAGCCATCGTTTTTCCATGCACAATACGCCCAAGCCTCATGTGCATTGACTTCTACGGGCCAATCCATAGGCATCGGCATTTCGTCAAACATGGCTCGGTAAACGAATGAATCGCTTTTACGCACCCAAAACTTGGGATGCTGTGTATTGGTACGGTTCTTCCACTCCCAACCTTCTTTGCTCCAAAGTTCTTGGTTCTCATAGCCGCCTTCTGATACAAAATCCCAAAACTCGGTATTGGTAATCAAGTTTTTGGTAGCTTTGAAAGGTTTGACAGTCACCTCTAAAGAACCAAACTCATTGTCCCATCCATAAATATCCGAATCTTTCGGTTTGCCAATATGAATATTTCCTCCTTTCACTTCAATCCACTCATTTTTAGGAGGGTTTCCCAAAGTCGGCGCATATTCCCACGCATCAGGGCGCTTCACCAAACTGACATCCAATTGGCGAATCAATACCGAGGAGGTTTCAAAGTGAATACGGTCATGTTCAAATCCCATCAACAATGCCCACAATGGATTTTCTTCTCTAATCGGCAAATCACTCAAATCTGCATGGTCAATGACTTGATGGACAATATTGTAAATCGTTTTGCGGTAATTCTGAACTTCTTCAATACTGGGCCAATAATCCGACACATCCAAACTTTCGGGCAAATCGGGGTCTACTCCTACTGCAAACAATCTGTCCCATTCTTCATTGACTCCTTTCTCAATCAAACCCGCCATTTTGAATTTGTTAACATAAAAAGCGGCAGTATGTCCCAAATAAAACACCAGAGGATTCCGCAAAGGATCGGGACTTTGGTAGAGGGTATCTTCTGATTGGATAGACGAAAACAACATTTCATACAGTTCCCATGTATTGTCAAAATACTCCTTCAATTCTACTTTTTTCACCCTATTCAGTTTGAGTGGCTTCAAACTCTTCAATTGAGTTTGTGATTCTGTAATAAGCATTTTTTGCGATTTAAGTTTTGATTAACAAATTAGCTACTTCTGTATAAACAATTTCACTTCGATTGGTTCAAATTGTTTTTTAAATTTCTGTCGCAAAAATATTCTAAACCATCAATTGTAGGATTTTGAAGATATCTCATGTAACAGATTTTGTCGTAGAACCTATTTTTTGTGTAAATTGCTCCAAAAATCACTTCAAAACGCAAGTGAGAAATCCAAACTTTGCAAATATGCCCCACGAAAAATTTATGCAACGAGCCCTCCAAATCGCTCAAAAAGGACTTGGAAATGTCGCTCCTAATCCAATGGTTGGAGCAGTCATTGTTCACCAAAACCGCATCATTGGCGAAGGTTGGCATGAGCGATATGGAGAAGGTCATGCGGAGGTAAATGCCATTGCATCCGTCAAAAAAGAAGACCGCCCCCTTCTCCCCCACTCCACCATATACGTCACCTTAGAGCCTTGCGCTCATTACGGCAAAACTCCGCCTTGTGCCGAACTCTTGGTCAAACATCAAATCAAACAAGTCGTGATTGGCTGTTTAGATCCCACACCCAAAGTCCACAAGCGAGGCATTGCGATTTTAGAAGCTGCGGGAATTGAAGTCATTACAGGCATTGAAGCCGAAAAATGCCGAAAAGTCGCTCGCCGATTTATGACCTTTCACCAACAAAATCGCCCCTACATCCTCTTGAAGTGGGCAGAAACGGCTGACGGTTTTTTCGCTCCAAAATTCGGCAAACAGCAGTGGATCAGCAATGGCATTGCCAAGCGATTGTCGCATCGTTGGCGGGCAGAAGAAGCGGCTATTTTGGTGGGACGAAAAACGGTTGAAATAGACAATCCACAATTAACCCCAAGGCTTTGGCGTGGAAAAAGTCCGCTTCGTTTGATGATTGATCAACACCTTCAATTGAAGAAAAAAAACTTCCACCTTTTTGATCAATCTACACCCACCGTCGTTTTTACTTCAAAAAAAGCTCCTTCCCTTCAAAACCTCACCTACCAAACGGTAGATTTTTCTGTAAAAAACATCGTTCCCCAAATTCTTCAATATTTGCATGAGAATCAAATCAATTCTCTAATTGTAGAAGGCGGTAAGCAAGTCCTTCAATCTTTTATTGACTTGGAGCTTTGGGACGAAGCGAGAATATTTGTGAGTAATTCTTATTGGGGTGAAGGAATTTCTGCTCCGATATTGAAGTCCATAGAAAATGTACAGAATGAACCGATTGGAGATAATATATTGAAGGTAATTTATCGGAAAACTTGAAAAAATGTCTTTTTTTTCTATTTGCCCTTTTCTTATCTTGTGGGTATCTCTGAAAATGTCAGCGAAATAGCTTTATTGAGGAGTCTTTAACCAAGGTTATTCATCGAAAAAACGCTACAAACCAACCCTTTAACAAATATTTCGCAAATAACAATTTTAATATTTGTTAATTCAATTATACTACAAAGCAGCAAATCGGCTTTGTAATAGTGTCTATGTATCAAAACCTTGTGGACTGTACCCAATCGTCTATACAATCATCCCCTAAACAGATATGTTATGTCTCAAAAAATGGCTTTTCATCTATCGCTCCTTACATTATTCCTATTCCTTCTCAACTCTCTGTCTGCCAACAACAACAACTGCTATGAAATATGTGCGCCCAACCATGTGAGTTCGACCACTGTATGCTCAGAAGATCTACAACTCGACCCCGTACAATTTCCATCTTACAGCGACCCTGTGATTCGCTATTACCCCGATTATCAAATAGGAAAACTGTATGTAAAAGTCAAAGACAACACAAATATATCATTGGAATACGATGCCAACAATTCTCGCAGATACAACCGACAATTGAGGCCCCTCATTGAAGGTTACGATATTTACCAAATCGAAAAAGCCTTCAAACGATTGCCCGAAATGAAGCAGTATTACCGCTTGCATTTTAGAGCGACTAAAAAAACTTCTGCACTCATTGAAGACCTTCAAAAACTACCTTTTGTAGCATTTGCAGAACAAGTACCTTTGTATCGAAAATTTTTGACCCCCAATGATTTACATCCTAATCAATGGAATCTGAAAAAAGTAGAAGCGGAGGGGGCTTGGGATTTTACGACAGGCAATGCCGACATTTGGGTCGCAATGGTAGACGATGCCGTTTTGACGACTCACGAAGATTTGGCGGCAAATATTTGGCGAAACGACAACGAAATTCCCGACAATAATATAGATGATGATGGCAATGGATATGTGGACGATGTGATGGGATGGGACACAGCCAACAACGATAACAATCCGAATCCTCCCAATACGGGTGATGATAGCTTTTCACATGGAACACACTGTGCGGGAATCGTTTCGGCAGCTACCGACAATGGTGTAGAGATTGCAGCGATGGGCTTCAACCTCACAATTATTCCCGTCAAAATAGCCGATGAGAATACAGCTGCTTTGACAGGTGCTATTGAAGGAGTTGAGTATGCGATTGCAGCAGGCGCACACGTTATCAGTATGTCGTGGGGCGGCGGACCTGAATCTCAAACCGACCAAGCTATTTTTAATGTAGCTCACAATAGGAGAATAACTTTGGTAGCCGCAGCAGGCAACAACGATACAGATACGCCTATGTTTCCCGCTTCTTATGACCACGTTATCAGCGTAGGTGCAAGCGACCCTGATGACAATAAAGCGAGTTTTTCCAATTATGGCACTACGATTGATGTCATGGCTCCAGGTGTGCAAATTTACAGCACTACGGCTGTCACCGAAAACTCTTACGACTCTTGGGATGGAACTTCAATGGCTTGTCCTTTGGTTTCTGGGCTTGCAGGATTGATGTTGTCCTTAGACCCTTCTTTGCATCCCGATAGCATTGAAGCTTGTTTGAAGCGAACTGCCGATAATATTGACAATTTAAACCCTAATTATACAGGTCAGTTGGGGGCAGGTCGAGTCAATGCACGTAAAGTAATGGATTGTATTTCAAAGGAACCGTCCGCCAATTTCGATACCGATTTTACGGCTACCGCTTGTGTAGGCCAAAGCATTACCTTCCAAAATTTTAGCGGTGGTTTAGACCCCAAAACTTATGAATGGGAATTTTCGGGTGGTACACCTGCTACTTCTACCGACAAAAATCCAACGGTTACTTATTCTTCAAACGGTACTTATCAAGTCACTCTTAGAATAACCAATGACTGGGGAACAGATGAAATCACCAAATCCATTGTCATAGCAGCTCCAACAGCAAATTTGGTAACTTCTGATACCCTGATTTTTGCGGGTTTCCCTGCTCAGTTAGAAGTTCATTTCACAGGAACTCCACCGTGGAGATTCACCTATCTTGCTGACGGGGCATTTGCAGGCACAGTTACGGATATTTATACCAATCCTTATATCATTGAGGTTTTTCCGAGTCAAGAAACGACTTACACTTTGGCAAATACACAGGACAATTTCTGCAATGGAGATGTTATGGGTAGTACCAAGGTGAGCCTTGATGATGATACAGATTGTCTGACTTGTCCTTATTACTTAGTCGAAGAAGTCTTGACAGGTGGCGGTTGCTTGGTGGTTGAAAATGTTATTTATAGGGGTGCTCCAGAGGCTTTGGGTTATTTCAAAAAAACCAACAATATGGACATCGGTTTTGGAGAGGGTATCTTGTTGATGACGGGTGAACTAAATAATATCTATGGTCCCAACAATGATACAGGACCTATAAATGATACGGATTTTAATCGGCCAGGAGACGACGATTTGGAAGCCTTGATTCCACCTGATCCTTTTGGCAATTCAATTCCTACTTATGATGCAGCCGTATTGGAGTTTGATTTTGTACCAACTTCTGAAGTTTTGACCTTCAACTATGTGTTTGCTTCGGATGAATATCCAGAATATGTTTGCAGTGACTACAACGATGTATTCGCCTTTTTCATCAGCGGTCCAGGCATTGTAGGCACCCGAAACATCGCATTGATTCCCAACACCAATGTTCCTGTAGCCATCAATTCGGTGAACAATGGTCAAGAAGGTACAAATGCAAGTTTTCCTCCTAACTGTACGAGTTTGAACAATTTCCAATATTACGTAACCAATAATCCTGGGAGTCCTCGCTCTCAATTCGATGGTTATACTGTTCCTTTGACGGCTACGGCAACGGATTTGATTCCTTGCGAGACTTATCACATCAAACTCGCTTTGGCAGATACAGGAGATGGCATTTTTGACTCGGCGGTATTTTTGGAGGCAAACAGCTTTAGTGCGGGGAGTGAGATAGATGTCGCTTCGGTTGGTTCTATCAACGGCACTCGAAATGTTTTGGAAGGTTGTCAAACAGGACAGTTTGTGTTCAGGCGTGTGAATTACACTACTTTGGACAATCCTTACGAAATTGAATACACCATTAGCGGAACGGCTATAAACGGCATTGATTATACGGGCTTGTCGGGGCAAATCATCATTCCACCTGGTGATACAAGTATTGTAGTGACCATTGAAGCGATCAACGACAATATTGAAGAAGAGGTGGAATCCATCACTTTGACCATCGAAAACGTTCAGTGTGAGTGTACCTTCGTTCCGCTTTCGGCTTCTCTCCTATTGTTTGACAATACGAATGTGACTGCTGGCGAAAACCAAGTGATTTGTGAAGGAGAATCGGCTCAATTGGAGGCAAGCGGTGGCAGCAATCACGTTTGGAGTCCTGCCGAAAGTTTGAGTGATGCGACCATTATCAACCCTGTGGCAAACCCAACTGTCAGCACTTGGTATACGGTCATTGCAGAAGATGAACTGGGCTGTACGGTGGTGGATTCAGTTAGAGTCTATGTGGAGGCACTTCCCTACTTACCTGATACGGTAATCAATTTGGTACTTTGTTTTGACGAAGTACAGGAAATTCAACTGACCGATTACAACAAGATTTCCAATTATACCTACAACTGGACTCCTACAACGGGGCTGAACAATCCAAGAATCCCCAACCCAATCGCGACCATTTCGGAAAGCATCACCTATACTTTGACTGTCGAAAACCTTCAAGGCTGTCAAACCACACAAGTTTTTGATATTTTGGTGGACAATATTGGCAGTCAAATCGAATTGCAAGACGCTCGTTTGTGTCCCAATAAAACCACTCTTTTGGATGCAGGTGAAGGATATAGTGATTATTTGTGGTCGACTGGCGAAACGACTCAAATCATAGAAGTGAGTGAAGCAGGCATATTTTCTGTTGAAGCTACGGACACTACTGGCTGTCAGTCTAATGGCAGCGCAGAAGTTGTTTTTGAAGAAGCAGCAGAACCTGTTATTTCAGGTGTATTGCAGTTTGTAGGTGGTGGTGGAAATACTACAATTGGCACGGGTATTTTTAGTGATTATCTTTGGTCGAATGGTCAGACGGGGGCAGATATTTTGGTGACCGAATCGGGAGAGTATGCGGTGACTGTCACCAATGCCGTTGGATGTACAGGAGTTGCCAACGTGTTTGTGGAAGAGGTATTGGTCGATGGATTTTTGATTCCCAATGCTTTTTCGCCTAATCAAGATGGGGTGAACGATACTTGGGGCGTTTTGGGGCCGAATATAGTTTCTATTGAAGTCAAAGTATTTAACCGTTGGGGCAAAGAGATTTTTCGTTCGCAAGACCTCACCGAAAGATGGGATGGAACGTACAACTTTGAAAAACAGCCGATTGGCACCTATGTGTATGTGGGCGAATTGACGCTCTTGAATGGTGATGTAAAACCCTTCAAAGGGAATATTACCTTGATACGGTGATTAGATTCGTTCAAACGTTGGCAAACTTTTCGAGTGCTGCCAACGTTTGAACGAATCTAAATGAAACCTGCCAACAATTTCCAAACTCCGAGTTCTCTGAGCAGGCTTTGGCAGCGTTTGAGTGGCGTTTGTTCGTTCAAACGTTGACGAATCTTTCAGATGTCGTCAAGTTTTCACTCAATCTTCTACCATCAACTTCCCACTCTTCAATGTCCTTCCCTCACTCACCAACCGATACAAATACATCCCACTCTCCAAACCCTCAATATCCAATACCTCATTATCTTCACCAATATCTAATATCCAATATCTCATTATCCTTCCCTGCAAATCATACAACTCCAATCGCCCTTCCTTCGGCAAATCATACTCCACCCGAAGCTGCCCATTCGTCACAGGATTGGGGTACAATTTAAAAGAAAAAGCGGGCAAAGAGTTCTCCAAATTTTCAATCCCCACAATTTCTTCCCCTGCCACCACCTTAATATCCATTATCGAAGTATCCGAACAAACTACTGCGGTCAAAGTCACGATATAAGATTCGCCTTTCTCCACAAAAGTATGACTCGGATGCAGTTGCTCCGAAGTCGTGCCGTCTCCAAAATCCCACAAAAAATGTCCTCCGTCTATGCTGTCGGGATAGACGTATTGGCTGTGATTGGTAAAGTGATAGGTGAGGGTGTTTTCGGGGTCTTGTTCGGCGGAGAAGGAGGTTTGAGGTTCGGTGAGCAGACCGAGGCAGTTGGATTTGACGAGATAGACATTGGCACCAGGTTCGGGTAAACTCTCGGTGCGACCACTGATGACAAAGCCCTCTAATCCATCTGATTGATTGTTGGCGGTGATGATGTCGTAGCCATAATCGTCATCGTCTCCTCCGTAAAAGCGTTGCCACAATATATTGCCCTCTGAATCAATCTTAGATATTTCTAAATCCAAATCATTGGAATTTGGGAAGTTCCATTTAGAACCTGTCAAAACAAAACTACCATCCTCTAACTCTAAGAAAGTTCCCGTAGCACTGTTGAAAAACAATTGGTCATTTATTTCCCATTCGACTTCTCCCAAACTATCTACTTTCATCAGATAAGGATAGAGTCCTGGACGAGTATAACCACTGATTAAAAAACCACTATCCTGTGTGCGAATCATCATTTGCGCCCTGTCTTCCCCTCCCCAATCATAGAGTTTTTCCCATATTTTATTGCCTTCTACATCCAATTTCATCAGCAATAAATCTCCTGTATCTAATGCCCAGTGAACCGTAGCCAAAGCATAGTAAACTTGATTGGAGTGGTCGGTGATAATTTTTCTAAAGGAACAGTAATAGGGATACTGATATTCCTTGTACCACTCATAATCTCCAGATTCACTAACTTTGGCAAGAAATAGATTGCTAAAACTAACATTGGGGTCTCCTTCCAAAATCTCCCCCGCAAAAATAAAACCTTCATCAATAGCCTTGTCAATACTAAAGGCTGCATTAATAACCTCTAAATTATTTTTTTTTAGTCCCTCCAAGTTACCTGTCGCAGAAGTTTGTAAAAAAAGAGTCTGAGTAGGAGTTTCATCTTGAAGTGGACGACAAAATCCAGATAAAATATATTGTTCATTATACCTTATTGCGTCTCTAAAACCAATTCCTTCATTTTCTAAAAAATATTCTGTTGTATCTATATGATTTCCCCATTTGTCAATAGTCATCATATATGCTCCCCAATTATTAATTGTTTGGTTTTTCACTCCTCCGTTGATAAGGTATTTTCCTTCTCCTAAGCTAAAAATCCTATCTCCATTTTGAATAAATTGCCAACCATAATCATTAACAAAATATTTTGAGTCTTGTGCTAAACAAATATAGCAAATGAAAAGTAAGGTACTGTATATTATTTTGTATTTGCTCATTTTATTAAAATTGATGTAATTAAAAAGCGATGCTGATAACTTCTATCAGCATCGCTAAAGGATGTTTTACTTAACCACAAATATTTTCTCTTTCAAAAGTATGGTACCCTTTTGTTCTACAACATATAGATACATACCACTTTCAAAATTCTTGGCTTCAATCACAGTAGAACCTTTTCCTTTCAAGGTTTCTTCCTTCCTTTAACGAAAACCTGCCATGCCCCCCGCTCAAACGTTTGCGAACTTTTCAAGTGTCGCCAAGTTTTCTCTTACTCTCTTAATCTTTGACCACCAATTTCCCATTCTCCAATGTCCTTCCTTCCAACGACAAACGATACAAATACAAACCCGCATTCAAATATCCAATATCGAATATCGAATATCGAATATCCAACTTTTCCGCATGTAAATTCCAACTCCCCACCTCTCTTCCTTGCAAATCAAATAGCTGAAAAATTCCCTCCTTCGGCAAATCATACTCCACCCGAAGCTGTCCATCACTCACAGGATTGGGGTACAATTTAAAAGAAAAAGCGGGCAAAGCATCCTCCAAATCTTCAATCCCCACAATTTCTTCCCCTGCCACCACCTTAATATCCATCACCGAAGTATCCGAACACACCACAGCCGTCAAAGTCACAATATAAGATTCCCCTTTCTCCGCAAAAGTATGGCTCGGATGCAGTTCCTCCGAAGTCGTGCCATCTCCAAAATCCCACAAAAAATGTCCGCCGTCTATGCTGTCGGGATAAACATATTGGCTGTGATTGGTGAAGTGATAAGTCAGTGTTTGGTCGGGGTCTTGGTTGGCGGAGAAGGAGGTTTGGGGTTCGGTGAGGAGTCCCATGCAGTTGGTTTTGACGAGATAGACATTGGCACCAGGTTCGGGGAGGCTCTCGGTTCTGCCGCTGATGACAAAGCCCTCTAATCCATCTGATTGAT
>JAUHXA010000126.1 GCA_030427245.1 Bacteroidia bacterium
TTGTCAAATATACTTGGATGCCATTTGATGCCTATGAGACATATAAAAAATTAGAACAATCAGTGCTTGATATTTTAAGAAAATTTGGTAAAGAAAAATATACCATTAAATTTGAGTAGGTACTTAAAAGTTGAATAAAAATTCAAGTTTAAACAGTTGTTTTAAATTCATTTTAATGTTTATTAACTATTAGAGTAATAGCTCAAATGCAATCCCCTATTAATTTTGTTTGTATATTCGCATCCGTTTTTCACTTTTAGACAAAATTTTTCAATACTAAAATTGTGTTTATCAAACTATTTTATTTTTTTATTTGTCTTGGTGAAATTTCAAAATAATTCAACCCAAAAGAAATCATAATCAATTATGATTGAGTAAGTTTTGAGTTTGAATTTGTATTTTGAATCCCGATTAAAATGTGGGATAAGTATTGAGTTTTTACTGACACCTTTTCAATTTTTTGACTAAATATAAGTATGGCAACATATAAATCTGACGTAGAAGCGGTTGATGCTTTAGCAGCAACATATAGAAATTTAAGAAGCGAAATAAGTAAAGTCATTGTAGGTCAAGACGAAGTAGTGAAGAAAGTATTGATTTGCATTTTTTGTGACGGTCATTGCTTGTTGGTAGGAGTACCTGGATTGGCAAAAACACTCTTGGTACAAACCATTGCAAATGTTTTAGACCTTAGTTTCAAACGTATACAGTTTACACCTGACTTGATGCCATCAGATATTACAGGGGCTGAAATCTTAGATGATAACCGGCAATTTAGATTTAGTCAAGGGCCTCTATTTGCCAATATTGTATTGGCAGATGAAATCAACCGTACGCCTCCTAAAACACAAGCAGCACTATTGGAAGCGATGCAAGAACGTTCTGTAACCGCAGCAGGTGTGGCTCACAAATTAGACCTTCCTTTCTTTGTTTTGGCTACTCAAAACCCGATTGAACAAGAAGGTACATATCCTCTCCCCGAAGCACAGTTGGACCGTTTTATGTTCAATATTCGCTTGGATTATCCAAGTTTTGAGGAAGAAGTAGATGTGGTCAAACGAACAACAACCAACCAAAGAGTGAGTTTGGATAAGATAGTTTCAGGAGATCAAATTCGCTATTTCCAACAATTGATTCGTAAAATCCCTATTGCAGACAATGTATTGGAATATGCGGTGAATTTGGCAAGTAAAACTCGCCCGAATACCAAATTGGCTGCCAAAGAAGTAAACAATTATTTATCGTGGGGAGCAGGACCAAGAGCTTCCCAGTATTTAGTAGTAGGAGCTAAATGTCACGCTGCTATCAATGGAAAATACTCTCCAGATATCGAAGATGTGAAAGCCGTAGCAGTTGCCATTCTAAGGCATCGTATTGTAAAAAATTACAAAGCAGAAGCAGAAGGCATTTCCATTGAACAAATCATAAAAGGTTTATTATAAGTCACTTGCATAAACCTACTCTTCGTTTTTTGCTGTGATTTAGATAACCTAAGAAACGAACTGTAATAAGTCACTACAATGACATTTTTCAAGGTGAACGTAAAAAAAACTCTTTTTTAAAATTTTGATTATCATATATTTAAATCTAAATATCCTTTTAAGTTTAAATGTTAATTACTGAAAATTTTGAATAAAGACGTAACTTACACAGAATACAATTATATTTTACTTGACTATTTGTTCATCAAAAAATTTCAAACATGGCTAAAAATAGTTTACACGTTATCAATGCGAGGTATGTAAGTGATTATACCCTAGAAGTAGAGTTCAGCGATGGTACCTCACAGGTTATAAATTTTGAGCAGTTTCTCAAAATTTCCTCTCATAACAATACTCGGCACTACCTTAACAAAGATGTTTTTCAGGAGTTTACAGTAGAAAATGGTCAACTCTTTTGGGGCAATCACGACTTAGAATTTGATGTGGCAAAACTTCATCGAAATGAACTTTTACCTCCTTCTTTGCCCTTTGATTCTGTAAAAAAGGCAAGCATGATACTTCGTGCCGTCAATCACAAAATCCGAAGACGAATCATTGAATTGTTGGAAGAATACAAAAAGATGACTGTCACAGAAATTTTTATCAAACTTCGTATCGAACAGTCTGCCGCTTCTCAACATTTGGCTATTTTGAGAAATGAAGGAATTGTTTTTACAGAAAGAGATGGAAAATATATTCATTATTCGCTCAATTTTGAGAGGATTGATGAAGTCATGCGGTTTGTAAAAAGCCTGACTTCGGATAGGTAAAGAAGCAGTTTTTTAGACTGAATTTTATTGTTTTATTTTATTAAAAATCATGTTAGAACAGGAAAGACAACTTATTGAAGCAGCGTGGAATGACCGAAACCTGCTACAAAAATCTACAACGACATCAGCTATTCAAGCAGTTATTGAAGCATTAGACAAAGGACAAATTCGTGTGGCTTCTCCTTCAACGGACGGAAGCGGCGAATGGACAGTAAACGATTGGGTGAAAAAAGCAGTTATTTTATATTTCCCTATTTGTCAGATGGAAACTATTGAAGTAGGTCCATTTGAATTTCACGATAAAATCCCTTTAAAGAAAAATTTTGAAAGCCTAAAAGTGCGGGTCGTTCCCCATGCACTTGCCCGATTTGGTGCTTACCTTTCTCCTGGTGTCATTATGATGCCCTCTTATGTCAATATTGGTGCCTATGTCGGCAGCGGTACTATGGTCGACACTTGGGCGACTGTTGGTTCTTGCGCTCAGATTGGCAAAAATGTTCATTTAAGTGGAGGTGTAGGAATTGGAGGCGTGTTAGAACCTGTTCAAGCAAGTCCTGTTATCATTGAGGATAATTGTTTTATCGGTTCTCGGTGTATTGTAGTAGAAGGAGTCAAGATTGAAAAAGAGGCAGTGTTGGGTGCGAATGTGGTTATTACACAATCAACTAAGATTATTGATGTGAGTGGAGAAAAACCTGTTTTCTACAAAGGCATTGTGCCCTCTCGATCGGTAGTTATTCCAGGCAGTTATACCAAAAAGTTTCCTGCTGGAGATTACCAAGTGTCTTGCGCCTTGATCATTGGCAAGCGTAAAGCATCAACTGATAAGAAAGTTTCACTAAACGAAGCCCTGCGTGAGTATGATGTAGCAGTATGATGATTTCTTTTTGGAAAAGTAAATGTCAATCTTTGACAAGAATAGACCTTACTTTACATGATTTTTAAGATATTTGAAGCCCGTTAGTTTGTTACTAACGGGCTTTTTTAAAGTCTCAATACCATGATAAAACGCACTTTTTTTCTGCTTCTTTGTTTCTTTCCCGCCTCTATTTTTATGAATGCACAGCCAAGTCAAGCACTCGAAGACTTGGTAGCTCGAATTGTTCACCCTTATTTAGAAAAAGACAATACACACCAACTTCAAGTAGGTATCATAGAAAGAGGTTATACTTATCACTATACCTTCAAAGGGAAGAATGTGATGAATCTCGAAAAAAAAGACAGTACCGCTTTGTTTGGCATTGGCTCTGTCACCAAAACATTTACCACTGCGCTATTGACGGCAATGATAGCAGATGAAATGGTGAAACTATCCGATCCTATTACAAACTATCTCCCTGATTCTGTGTCGAATGTCAACGGATATCTTCAAAAAATCACCATAGAACAACTTGCTACACACACTGCTGGATTTCCGAAAACTCCTCGTAACTTGCCTATGAAAATGCGAGACAAGGACAATCCTTATGCTTATTATGAACTAAAAGATGCCTATGAATTTTTGATGTCCTACAAACCTCTTATGGACAAAAGGCACATCAAAGCCCTCAAAAATGGAGATAAAATATTTGCTTACTCTCATTTCGGGATGGGCTTATTGGGGCATTTATTGGAAAATGCTGCTGAAAAAAACTACGAAGAATTGTTGCAACAATATATTTTTGAACCTTTGGGATTGAAAGATACAGGTATGCTGCAAAGTGTGGCTTCAGATAAAATGGTCTTGGAAGGGCATGATTTTGCGGGAAATATTCAACCTCGACAACATTACGCTTCTTTGGAGGGGAGTGAAGGACTCTACACTTCTCTACGTGATTTGGTGCAGTTTACCAAAGCCAATATGAAACCAACTTCTGATTATGCCTTTTTGGATGAATGTTTCAAGGTCAAAAATGAGACAGATGATAAAAAAGTATATGCAGGCTTGGGTTGGTTCATCATCGAAAGAGGTCAAAACAAAAAATACCCTCGCATCTATACACACAGTGGCAAAACGGGAGGATTTAGTACCTATGTCGCTTTTATTGAAGCCACACAAACGGCTGTGATTGTGCTATCTAATTCTACGAATAAAGTGGACGAATATGGGATTGGTATTTTGGAGTTGATTAATCGGTAGCTGAGAAATCTCAAATAGACTTTATTACTTCAACTAAAATGGTAAAGCATACTGCTATACAAAACGATTTTTGAACCACAACAGTCTCAAAAGGGCACAAAAGAGATGGTTGAATTTCAGTCCTTTACTTTTGTTTTCTTTGTGCCTTTTGTGGTTGAATTAAAAATGTATAGTAGTATGATGGTAAAGATTCCTTACGGTTTCCAGCTTTGCACTAAAACATAGCTCCTTCCATAAAAATCTTTCTTCCTGCTTCTCATCAAACCATCTCCTGTATATCTTGAATAATCCGATTCGCCATAAAATTGGCAGTTGTTTGAGAACTGCTTTCAGAATAAATGCGAATAATCGGCTCGGTATTGGATTTTCGGAGATGCACCCAATCACCGTCGTCAAAAATCAACTTCAATCCATCAATAGTGATTTGGGGAAAATTTTTGTATTTTTTGGCCACTCGTTCCAAAATCACATTCATGTCAATATCGGGAGTCAGTTGGATTTTGTTTTTGGAAATGTGGTAGTTGGGATAAGTCGAACGCAACAAAGAGCAAGATTCTCCAAATTTGGCTAAGTGAGTCAAAAACAAGGCAATGCCTACCAAGGCATCTCTTCCATAATGCAAATCGGGAACAATGATTCCTCCATTTCCTTCCCCTCCAATAACCGCTTCAACGGCCTTCATTTGCTCCACCACGTTCACCTCTCCAACGGCTGCCGTATGGTATTCGCCACCTGCTTTTTCGGTTACTTCCTTCAATGCCTTGGTAGAAGACAAGTTGGAAACAGTGTTTCCTTTTCGATGCTGCAAGACATAATCCGCTACTGCCACCAAAGTATATTCTTCGCCAAACATTTCGCCATCTTCGCAGATCAAAGCCAAGCGATCCACATCAGGATCTACTACAATCCCCAAATCCGCATTTTGGCGTTTGACTTCATTTGAAATAGCCGATAAATACTGAGGCAAAGGTTCGGGGTTGTGGGGAAAACGCCCTGTGGGTTCACAATACAATTCAAAAATAGTCTCTACTCCCAAAGCCTTTAATAGTGCAGGAACTGCAATGCCTCCGACCGAATTGACTGCATCTACAACGATTTTAAAGTTGCGGGCTTTAATGGCTTCTAAGTCGACCAATTCATGTTGAAGGATTTTTTCGATGTGGTAATCAAGATAGTGTGTTTTTGAAGCATAAGCACCCACTTCTTCAACTTCTGCAAATTTAAAACTTCCTTTTTCTGCTATCTGCAATACCCGTTCGCCCGATGCCTTGCTAAGAAATTCTCCTTTTTTGTTGAGGAGCTTCAATGCGTTCCACTCCTTAGGATTGTGACTTGCCGAAAGGATGATTCCCCCCATTGCATTTTCGGCTGTGACTGCCATTTCAACCGTTGGAGTCGTAGCCAAACCCAAGTCAATCACGCTGATACCCACGGACTGAAGTGTGCCAACCACAATGTTGTTCACCATTTCACCCGATATACGAGCATCTCGACCTATGACCACCGTCTTGTTAGGGTGATTCGGTTTGTTGTCGCTAGGATTGTGAAGCGATTGAAGTAAAAAAGTGCCGTAAGCAGCAGTGAATTTCACGAGGTCTATAGGAGTTAAGTCATTGCCTACCGTATTTCCGATGGTGCCACGTATTCCCGAAATTGATTTGATAAGTGCCAAGGATATATGTTTATTGTGTTAATTCATTGAAGGAAGAAAAAGAAAGCAAAAATACTAAAAAAGCATAGATTTTGAGTTTTCAATGCCCAAATTTTGAATGTTTTGTGAAGAAACTAAGGCAATCTAAAATATTACATTAGCCATACAGAAAATCTAAGCAATTCGCTTACAAAGGATTGTTTGAGTCTACAAAGGTTCAATAAGAATAATGGCTTTTGTGCCTCAATAAAGTACACAGCTATACGCCAATCCAAACGCCACACTGTTAAAACTATCTCCCGACCGAATCGAATCTTTCCCAAAACTTTCTTCAAACAAATCTCGTACAATTGGCACAAGCGAACTGCCACCCGTCAAAAATACACTATCTACATCTTCCGCCTCCACAAAAGCATCCTCCAAAAAAACATCAAGATAGTTGCGAATGTGTTGAATGTCTTTGTCTACAAATTGATTGAATTCTTGACGGTTGATATTTTGATGAATTTCGATGTGGGCTTGATGGAAGTCAATAGTCGTTTCGGGCAGACTAGAAAGGGCGATTTTGGCGTTTTCGATGGACTGCAAAAGTGGATATCCCAAATTTCGTTCGACAAGGGTAATCAGTCGTTGGAACTCACTGCTGTAATTGGTAGCATAAAAAAAGTCGTCTAACTCCTTCCGAACCTTTTCACTTTTGAAATAGTTCAGGTCTTGCCAAGCACACAAACGACGAAAATAATGGCTCGGAACTTCCAGTGTTTTGTTCATAGATTGATATTGCAGTCCATAGCCAAAGTAGCGTACCAATTTGCGCCACATCACCTCTGCATCCAAATCGTCTCCCCCAATGTGTACTCCACCTTTGGCAATCATGTCTGATCGTCTATCTACTTCGTTGATTTTTTGGGGATTCAACTGCATCAAAGTGAAATCTGACGTGCCTCCTCCCAAATCTGCTACCAACACCAATTCGGGATGTTTGAGTTGACGCTCATAGGTGAACGCCGCTGCAATCGGTTCAAATTGAAAATGGACTTTTTCGAATCCTGCAATTTTTGCCGCCTTCAGCAAACGCTCTTGCGCCAAAGCATCCCTTGAAGGTTGTTCGTCAAAAACGACAGGTCGCCCAAAAACGGCGGTTGTCACTTTTTCGCCCACAAAATCATCGGCTTTTTGCTTCAAGGATTGCAGCATAAGAGCCACTAATTCTTCCAATTTGTAGTCGACTTGGTAAATAGTAGTTTGGGTAAATGAGGCATTGGGCAATGCCGATTTGATGGATCGCATCAATCTCCCTTTCATTGAATTTCGCAAGAATCGCTGCAACCCTTCTTTGCCGACCATGTATTCTCCATCGTATTTTTGAGGAAAAGGAAAGTGAAGAATCGAAGCATCAATGAAAGAATGGACAATGTGATTGGTTTGTCGGTCATAAATCGCCAAAGCGGAATTACTGGTTCCGAAATCAACACCATAAATGTAGCGAGACATAGGCTTGAGGAATGAAAATTAATAAAATAGTATTGGTTCTTTGACAATTTTTTTTCAGCAATAAAATAGCCAAATATTTATGGACAGTATAATCTTCAAAAGTCCCAAATAACAAATTTTGTCAATGAATCAAAAAAATAAAGGAGGACATCATACTACTGTACATTTTTAATTCAACCACAAAAGGCACAAAGAAAACAAAAGTAAAGGACTGAAATTCAACCATCTCTTTTGTGCCCTTTTGAGACTTTTGTGGTTCAAAAATCATTTTGTACAGCAGTATGGGAGGACATACAAAAATTCGTCAACGCTAAAGCTACAAGAATTAGCTGATTTACACCAATACTTTGAAGGAGATTCTACTTTAAGAGTGAGGGAATTGAATCTGTTGTAGGCTTGTATTTGTGGCTCTGACGCTGCTAAACGCTATCAATACGTAGATGCAACATTTTGTTTGATTATACGCTCTTAATAAACAAATGCCCCGCACTTCTCGTTGAAAAAAGCACAACCCAAACACTCTATAATTCTCTAATTTATTTCAAAATATGAACACCAACAAAATCCCTTTTTTACTTTTTTTGGCTCTATTATTTACCTTTCATTTCATACCACTGCAAATACAGGCACAAGAAACCATACAACTTGAAACGACCACACTTACTGTACAATCAGTTGTGGAAGATTTAGATACTCCCTGGGAAATTCTTTGGGGCCCTGACGATTGGATTTGGCTGACCGAAAGAGGCTGTAATGTCAAACGCATCAATCCCGAAACGGGAGAAGTGAGCAACTTGTTGAATATTGGAGACTGTCATGAAGAGGAGGAGTCGGGACTTTTGGGAATGGTTTTGCATCCCAGTTTTGAAACAACACCACACGTTTTTTTGGTCTATACCTATCTTGAAAACAATTCCATCAAAGAGCGTTGTGTTCGATACACTTATAGTGAATCCACACAGCAACTAAGCGACCCTTTTGTATTGATTGAAGGCATCAAAGGCAATACTACTCACGATGGTTCTCGACTGCTGATTCTTCCCGACCAAACCCTTTTGATGTCAACAGGAGATGCACAAGACCAACCTGCTTCGCAAGATACCGAGAAATTGACGGGTAAATTTTTGCGGATGAATTTGGATGGTAGTGTTCCGATGGACAACCCATTTGACAACCTCGTTTACTCGTTTGGGCACCGCAATGCACAAGGTTTGGTGTTGGCGAGCAATGGTATATTATATAGTTCTGAACATGGCCCAAACAACGATGATGAATTGAACCTCATTCAAATAGGCGAAAATTACGGCTGGCCCAATGTGCATGGTTTCTGCAATGGGACAACAGAAATGAATTTTTGTGAAGCCAACGATGTCGTAGAGCCTTTGAAGGCATGGACTCCTACCTTAGCCGTTGCAGGAATTGACTATTACAATCATGAGGCGATTCCAGAATGGCGAAACAGCATTTTGATGACGACTTTGAAAGAACAAGATTTGCGGATATTGCAGCTAAATGAAGCGGGTGATGCAATCGTGAACGAAGAGGTCTATTTGAATCAACAATTTGGTCGTTTGCGAGATGTGTGTGTGGCGCCAGACGGCCGTATTTTTGTAGCCGTCAGCAATCGAGATGGACGAGCTTTCCCGAGAGAAGGCGATGATAGAATTGTAGAATTGAAGAGTGATTTTGAAACCAATATTGAAGAAATCACTACTTCAAATTTCACCTTATTCCCCAATCCCAATAATGGCATTTTTACCTTTTCATGGCAAAATCTTTCCACAGTAACCAATTATCAATTGTATATTGCAGATATTTATGGTAAAGAGATTTATAGCTATAATGGAAACAAAGCCCAAATCTCAATAAATTTAACTACTTTCACTGCGGGCATTTATTTTTTACAAGTCCGACAAAATAAAGAGATTTGGACTTCAAAAATCGCAATTCATTAACACGGCAATTGTTGGATTAATGACAGTTGATTTCCAGCTCATTGTATGATAAATAAGAGCCTGCTGTATTTATTTAAACCCCTTAATTTACATTCAAACTCTAATCAAACCCCATTTGCCTATGCAATTCAACAACGATAGAAACCGGAATGTCGCCTTGCTTTTTATTCGCCTATTGCTGGGCATCATCTTTTTGCTGCAAGGTTATGGCAAAGTTTTCTCCATTGGAGTCTCCGATCTTTACGACTCTTTTTTCATAGATTATGAAAATACATTTCTACCGATTTGGTTACTCAAACTGACGGCCTACTACACCTCCTATGCCGAATTGATTGGTGGAATCTTGTTGGTTTTGGGATTATTTCGCAATTTTGCGCTTTATATATTGGCAAGCGTCTTGCTCATTGTTTCTTTTGGACATGGGTTGATGATGCCGATATGGGATTTGCAGCATGTGCTGTTTAGAGCTATTTTGCTGATTCCTCTATTGTTACTGCCCCAAGAATGGGACAATTGGCAATTGCAGCATTTGATACAAAGAAAAAAATAACTGAAATACATTTTTGGATATGAAAACAAAGGTTTTGGGCTTTTGTGTAGGTATATTGTGCTTACTTGCAGCCTGTTCGACTTCACAGCCTACTGAGGTTAACATTAAGGAGATTCAGATGAAAAAGGACAAAGCAGGCGTAAACCTTGCCTATCTGAATGGGAAAGTTTACTCAGGCAAAGTCGTCTCTTTTCACTCCAATGGCAACAAGTTTACCGAAAAAAACTATAAAGAAGGCGTGGAAGAAGGGGAGTGGGTGACCTACTTTGCGGACGGTAAAAAAATGACTTCTGGAAACATCCTCAAGGGCAAAAACAATGGCACGTTTTATACTTGGTATGCCAATGGACAGGTCAAATATGAGCAGCCTTATGTCAACGGCAAAAAGCATGGTAAGTGGCTCTCGTTTTATGAAGATGGTGCAAAATGGACACATAGAGATTTTGAAAACGATGTTCTCAACGGCAAAATTTATGTATGGACTGAGGATGGTCGTTTGGGCAAAGAATATACCTACCGCAATGGCACTTTGATAGACAAAAAACTACATTTTGAAGATTGGGAAGGGGAAGAATAAATTTCAAAATCAAGATTTAATTTTTCTTTTTTTTCCAAAGAGCTGCAATGACTTCATCAAAAGAAAGTGCAATCAATTCATCGTTTAGTAAAAAAGAAAAAATAACTTTCCGACCGATATTCCCCTTTTGAAAGGGGTTGGGGTATGTTAGCAAAAGAAAACGGGGAGTTATTTTTTTACCGTTACTTAACAAAAAATATCTTAAAACATGAAACGCATTTTCTTTTTCTTGTATGGAGTCCTCACTTACTTATTTTTCTTTGGCACTTTTCTATATTTCATTGGCTTCGTTGGCAATTTGGGCGTACCCAAT
>JAUHXA010000127.1 GCA_030427245.1 Bacteroidia bacterium
ACAACCCTCTGCAAAATTCTGATTCTAATGCGCTTAACAATCCTGATGTGACAAGTGTAAAAATCAAAGAATCCATTCAGTTAGCCCTTGACAATCGGAAGAATTTGTCCACAGCTATGTCATATATTGAAGAAGCGATTAATCTTGCCCAAAACAACAACAATTTAGAACAACTCGCAATAGCTTTAGATATCAAAGGAGGCTTGTATTGGTTTGCCTGCAATTTTGCTCAAGCAAGTGAACAGATGCAATTGGCTTTGAAAATCTGGCAAACCTTGAAGAACGAAAACAAAATGGGGGAATCGTACAACAATATTGGTACGATTCACTACAATACAGGAGACTATAAAAAGGCGCTCAATTGTTATTTAACTGCAACGGAATTCAAAGAAAAACAGGGAGATTGTTCGGGTTTGAGTCGTTGTTATTTTAACATTGCAATTCTATATGCCAAGCGAGAATTTTATTCCAAAGCTCTTGATTATCACTCGAAAGCACTCAAAATTCGCCAAGACCTAAAAGATACAAAAGGCATCACTGCCTCATTGACAAGCTTGGCAAGCACTTACAAACAATTGGAGCATTATAAGCTTGCGATAAATTATTATACGGAGGCATTGCACTTATTAGAATCAACTGACAACGAATACACACTTTCGCAGGTGTATTACGAAATGGGTGAAGTCTATAACAAAATAGACAATTTTCATTTGGGACTGGATTATTTGTTTAAGGCATTGAAGCTATTGGAGCAAAAGCCCTATCAGGCAGATTTAGCAGTTTGCTTATTGAAGATTGGGAGAGCTTATGTTCAAGTAAAAAAATACAACGAAGCCATTCAAGTATTGGAGCGGAGTTTAAATATTATGAACCAGATTGATTTACAAACATGCTTGGACGAGGTGTTAAAAAATATGGCAAAGGCTTATGCGGAATTGGGAGAGTACGAAAAATCGAATCAGTACTTGTGGAAATACACGCATTTTCTCACCAAGTCCTATCAAAATGAAAAGACCAAAGCTATAATTGAAATAGAAGCTAAGTATACAAGTCAAAAAAAGGAGCGAGAAATTGAAGTTCTTAGTCGTTCTCAAATGGATTTGCGTAATCAAAATCAGGAGTTGTATGAGTTTGCAGGCAAAGCAGCACACGATCTCAAAGAACCCTTGCGAATGATAGGGAGTTTCAGTGGATTGTTCTATCGTAGATACTCGGATAGCATTGATATACAAGGCAAAGAGTTTTTAGATATTATTCAGGATGCTGTGAGAGGTATGAATCAATTGGTGACGAATTTATTGCAGTATGCCAAAGCAGGCAAAAATGTTCAGAAAATTCAGGAAGTGAATTTAAATAAAGTAGTAGAGGTAGTTAAGAAAAACCTTCAATTAACCATTCAAGAAACACAGGCAACCCTTGAAGTAGATACGCTTCCTACTTTAAATTCCAACTTGACCAATATGCTTCAGCTTTTTCAAAATCTGATAAGCAATGGAATCAAGTTCAAAGCTGCAAATATTCGACCTATCATAAAAGTGAGGGTTGAAGAAAAAGAAAGCACCTATTACTTTGAAATTGAAGACAATGGAATTGGGATTCGAAAGAAAGATCAAAAACGAGTTTTTGAGGCTTTTGACCGATTGCATAGCAAAACCGAGTATGAAGGTACAGGCTTGGGCTTGGCTATCTGCAAAAAAATAGTAGAAGGTTTAGGTGGCAAAATAGGGGTAAAATCTGTTTATGGTCAAGGCTCAACATTTTGTTTTGAAATCCCTATTCAGTAACCAATGAAATATGATAAAATAAAAAGTCCCTACTAAATATTAAAATTTTGTAGGGGCTTTTGAGTAATAAATATTTGTAGAATTAAAAATTACTTGGTTCCTTTACCTACTTCATAAGTCTGCCATAAATGGGCTAGATAATTGGCAAAATCATTTAAAAGAGGATTGTTGGGGAAGAAAATTTCTGCATTTCCGCACAGACCTGCGCCGCCTTTAAAGTCTTGCATCTCATTGGGGGACATCTGTTTTAGGTCTGATGGATTGATTTTTTTAAAAGTCATAATCAATAAATTTTTAGTAGTGAATAATTATAATTAAAGAAAAATAATTTCCTCCTAATATTTTGCACTAATCATGCCATTTTGATATCATAGGTATTGGCTTGCATAAATGGTTGCCGATAAGGAAGAATAACAAAATACTCGCTTTTATGTGGTTTTTCTTCTTGATGTTTCTTTTCTTTGTCAACTCACCTTCAAAAACCACAAAAGCCAAAAACACTAAAATATTGATTATCAAACTGATGTAGATAAACATAGTTTCAGAAAAAGGATTTTTAAGGTTATTTCTATGTCAAAAATGGGCTTTCCTTTCCTCTCAGAGTCCATTCTAATGTAGTTTCTTTGCAGTATAATAATTTGAATAAAATATTGCTTTTTTATTATAATGTTTTGTTAAAAAATAACACTGGTCAATTTATTGTTCTATGGAGAGCTGATTTTCAATACTTTGTTGAGAATTTTGTAGGAAGAATGAAGACACACATCTATTTTTTAATAAGCAAAAAACCATTTAAAAAAACTACTAATAGCTATCGATAATTTGGGCATTGGTATTATTTATTATCAACAAACACTCATTACCTTGTAAGTGAATGTGGTAGTAAATTATCTTTTGTCAGCAATAAATTGATAGAGAATGAAAGTAACACTAAAGGCCCACAACCTTCGTTGGGGTGGGAAAGAAAAATTAAAACTTGCTCCTGTTAATTTCACGATTAAGAAAGGAGAGATTTTTGGATTGCTTGGAGACGCAAAAAGTCAAAATTCTGAAGTAGTAAGCATTTTGACGGGTAATACTCTACCCAAATCTGGTGCATTAACTGTATTGGGTACTACCAACATTGCGAGCGTCAGATATCAAATTGGTTCTACTTACGACCTTTTGGGCTTTATAGATGGATATTCTATTGAAAAGAATATCAAACTTCTATGTATGCACAAAGAAATTCGTCCCAAAGAAGCTGTGAAATTACTACATCTCTTTGATTTGTGGAATCACAAAGACAAAACGCTGATAAAATGTACTCGTGAACAAAAAAAATGTATAGGAATTATCTGTGCCTTGATTGGTAATCCAGAGGTTATCTTACTTGATAGACCTTTGAAATACTTGAGCAGAGGCGTTGTTATTATAGTTTGTAAATTATTGCAAAGAGCTGCAGCAAATGGACAAACTATTTTTATTACAGATCAACCCAATACTGCTATTTCACAAATATGTACACAAACTTTGGAATTGGAAAAACCTCTTACCAAAGCACAGATAACAAAAATACGAAAAGCTTATCTAATAAAACTAAAGAAAAAAGCGAGCTGATTTGTTTTAGGTAAAGTATACGATTAGGGCATTTCTTGAACGTTTGACCCTTTAATCTGTGCCTCACTATTGATGAATCAAAAAGCTTATTAATTATGAATTAACAGGAAACGTTAAATTCGGGTGTATTATCGGGCAAGGGTTGTTACTCTTGCCCATTTCTTTTTTTAGTTAACTTAGTTAGAGAAAAAGCCCGACAACAACAACCGTTATCATCGGGCAGAACAAAACTTTACTCAATTATGAAACGAATATTACTGACTTTTACTTTACTTTGATTTTTATCCAAAGCCTGCCTGCTTAATAAACATAAATCTTTCCAGACTGTATCAAAGTTCCTATTTCGCTTTGGATACGATACATATACATACCTTCTATCAAATCACTAACATCTAATAAGGTATGTCTTTCTTCAAAAAGAACTGACCGCATTTTCTTTCCCATTACATCATAGAGTTCTATCTTCAATGGATGAATCGTCAAGTGTTGCTGGCGACTCAAATGAACAAAATGTAGGTAATCTTGAGTTGGAATCGGATAGACATCCACTGCTTCGCCTATATTGACTATTTCAGGATTCAAATCCAAAGTCAAATCACCTGTAAAATGGTGTACAGGATTGGTGAAAACAGGAGAATGACTACCAAATCTCATGCTTGCTTGATTGTCAATCTGTATGTCCAGTAATTCCTCGTCAATGACATGAATCTTGAATTGAACAAAACCTCGACTGCCTTCTAAGTCTGTGTCAGAACTTGGCAGATTGATGTTTTCAAAAGTCCAAATCAACACATTAGATGCCATGACCTCAAAACTATAAGGATGACTGCTTGCTCCCAATTCCAAACGACTGATATCTAAATAAGGCGATAACACATCTCTAATAACCAACCTTTCAATAGGCAGCCCTTCATCGTTTTGAAAGCGAATCTTGTAGGTCAATTGAGATTCTCCTGGCACAACTTTGTCTTTTCCTGCGCCTGATGGCGAAAGCAATTTCTCTGTTCCTGTCATCGTTGCCTGTATTTGTTGGCAATCGTAATCGGTAAAAAGTAGTTGGTCGTTTTGTGGAAACTTATTGATGATTCCCAGACTATAAGGAGGAGCACCACAAGCTTCAATGCTGACTTTAGGATTGTCACGTTGTGGGTGAAAAAGGCTTTGATCTGCCGCCAACGAAATGGTACGCCCATTCGCTGCTCTTGAAACGGTCATAGATTCTCCCGACAACATCTGAAACTTCGTACCGCTCGACACAAATATATCATCTTCATAAATTCGATACTGACTCGGTTCATTCATATCTCCTTCGCCCGTATTCGAGATGGTAAATTTCACCTCTCCATCCACACATTCTCCCATCACTTCAATGTTGGATCTATCCCACAATTCACTTGGCGTTTCACAAGGCTCATTTGGACTGATGGTCGCCAACACACAAGCCGTTTTACCAATTAATACATCACAGACAACCTCTACGTCTATCGAAAAATCACCGCACTGTCCCGCAGTAAGTGCGCCAATGTCGAAAAAATAAACATCTTCTATCCGTTCAAAAGGTTGGTCGCTGTTTTTGAAGGCAATCGTTTCAGGAAAAGTAACTTCAATTTGTACATTTTCTGCAATAACATCACCTTCATTGCAGTAATAAACAAAATATTGATTTTCAGAACATATCTGCAAAGAAGTACTGCCAATATCTACCGTCAAAATAGGACATTGTGCTTGCAATGCACAAGAAATCCCTATACTGCAAAAACAGACGAAAAAGTATTTTAAAAATTTAGTTATTATATTATGTGTTTTCTCCAACATACAATGCAAGACATTTTGAAACAGAGTCCCAACATTTAAAAAGAATTTAGCTTGTCTGATTATCCTCTCTTGACACCACTAAATTCCATATTTACAGCGTCAAAACCAAAAACATTTTTTAAGGATTGTTAAGCCAACTTTATGCAAAATCTATTAAGTAAACAAACGTTATTTGTTTGATTATTAGTTGCTTGCTGTCCCATATTTTTTTTAACTTTGTTCACCCAAATACCTACTTATGCAAAACAGTAAATTGCTTCAATTGCTTAAAACGCTGGATAAAACTGAGTGGCGGCTATTCAGCAAATTTGTCCGTTCTCCTTACTTCAATGAACAAGAAAAGGTGATTGCCCTTTTTGATTACCTATACGAAGCGGCTCCCCGTTTTGCCCCAAAACGCATCGCTAAAGAAACCGTTTTCCGACAACTTTTTCCCAATGCCCTCTATAAAAGTATTCGTATAAGGCAGTTAATGAGTAGTTTGTGTGGTTTGGTGGAAGAGTTTTTAGTTTACGAAGAACAAAAAAAAGAGCCTCAACAGAATCAGCTACAATTGGCAAAGGTCTATCGCCAACGTTCTCTCACCAAACTATTCGATCGGAGTATCAAAGTTTTGCGACAGTCTCAACAAAAACGCCTCTCCAAAAATGCAGAGTATTTTTTTGACGAATGGCGTATTTACACTGCTTTGAAGCAACAAATTGAAGATCAACATAAACGAAACGTAGAACCTTTTTTGCAGGAATTGTCCGATAGTTTGGATGCTTTTTATTTGATTCACAAATTAAAAATTTGCTATGAAGCATTGAATTACCAACGTTTTGCCCCAAAAGAATACCAATTAAATTTATTGAAGGAGGTACAGCAGCATTTGAAGGAAAATCCCTATCCACATATTCCTGCAATTGGCATTTTTTATCAAGGTTTGAATACACTGATGGAGGAAGAAAAGGAAGAACATTTTGGGGAGTTGAAGCGCTTGTTGATGACGCACTTTAAGGAGTTTGACATCAGCGAAACACAGGACATGTTTGTCATGGCACACAATTATTGTATTCGACAGGCAAACAAATCGGGTGGAGAAATAGATACGGCTTTTAGAAGATTATTTGACCTCTATCAGTTTGAAATTGAGAATGATGTATTTTTAGAGGAAGGGTGGTTGTCACCTTTTGTGTATAAAAATGCGGTGACGATTGGGCTGCAATTGCAGGACTACGAATGGGTTGAAAATTTCATACACCAATACAAAGAGCGAGTTGCAGAAGATGCAAGAGAACGTTTGTTCTCCTACAATTTGGCTCGACTTTATTTCATGAAAAAACGGTTTGAAGAAATCATTCCCTTGCTCAATCGAGTAGATTACAAAGAGGTATTTTTAGAATTATCCGCCAAAACGATATTATTACAAACCTATTTGGAATTGGAAGAATACACCGCATTGAGTGCCTTTTTAGACAGTTTTTCGGTATTCATTCACCGCAAAAAGTCTTTAAAAAGCCGCAGAAAACCTTATCTAAACCTTATTAAATACACTCGCAAGTTTATATCTTATCAACATCAGTCTGATAAGCTCCAAAAAATATTTGAAGACATTCAAGCTACTTCATTTTTGACCGAAAAAGGGTGGTTGTTGGAAAAAGTTCGGCAGTACTTATAAAAGAGGGTAGGTGGGTAAGTTATTTCATTGGTTTTCAAAAAATAATTCGTGTTTTGGGTTTTTGAGTACTCTTTAAATATTTGAGCAAAAATCACCTTTATGAATGTTACTCACAGGATATTTCCAATATGACACACTCTTTATTTGTCATTCTGGAAGAATCTTGTGGGGCATAATGACCAATTTTATTAATAGCCAGATGCTTTTAAAAACCACGAATTAAATATCGAAAGTCAATAAATAATTTGATGCATATTGGATTGAAAGTAAATGCAAATCAGGGTGTTTAGTGACAGTGTTTTGAAATTGAAGCTTGGTTAATCCTTCAATTTCTTCTCCAATTCTTCAACATCTTCTTCAATGTCTTCTACAAAATCTTCCATAGCATCTCCCGCTTTTTTTGCAAAACGTTCCAAAACCTCCTCCGAATCTTCCAATTCCTCACCGACATCTTCCGCCATTTTCTCAAATTTATCTTCAAAGATTTCACCAATTCGATTGAGGACATCACCAACTTCCTCGGTGTCATCCCCTGCATCTTCCAAAAATTTTTCAATGGCTTTTTCGCCTTTATTGCCAAGACTTTCGAGAAAGTCACCGACTGCTTTCCAGCCTTCTTTTTGTTTCATGGTTTGATAGGCAATGCTGTATCCTTTCACTTGAAATTGTTCTCCGATTGTCAATTCATCGCTGAATTTGTCGTAGTAGTCATTGGCGTATAGTTCGTAGGTTTCATCCTGTTTTTTCCAGTCGTCCGTATCAAAATCTTCTGATTTTTCTTCAATTTGTTCGATAAACTGACTGTATTCATCCAAATAATCCTCTTTGGTTTGAGGTGCACGAGTGCAGGATTGAAGTAGTAAAATACTGAATAGTAGGGCAAAGAGTTGTTTCATGATAATAGGTAATCTGTGAATGTTGAATAAATGAGCTTACATTCTATATAATTGAGTTTATAAAAAAATAGTTCCCTGCAATGAGGAAATCGGATGATAAGAGGATGGTATTGAAGTGATGTGGAAATGAGGAAGAGATAATGTGATGGTTTATGGAAGGTTGTAGTAAAATAAAAAAGGTGTTGGAAAATTTCCAACACCTTTTTTCAAAAAAATAATTTTGTACAAGTGTATATTATTTTCAATACACACCCGTACCCTATTTTATTCTTCGTCTCCACCTTCGTTCAATTCGCTGATATGATCTTCCAAATCATATTCGTCTCCTTCCGAGTAACCTGTATGTTCATAAACAATGTTTCCTGCTTGATCAGTTATAATCGTGTGAGGAATCAAGCGAATGCCCAAAGCTTGTTTGAGTGATTCATCACTATCCAATAATACATCAAAAGGAAGTGATTTTCCATCCACATATTGCTGTACTTTCATAACAGATTGAGCGTCGTCTGTACTGACTGCTACAACTTCCACATTGTAGAGGTCTTGCCATTCTTCATAAATGTCGGCAATATTACTAAGTTCTTTTTTACAAGGTGCACACCAAGTTGCCCAAAAGCTGAATACTGTGATTTTACCATTGTTGCCATATTGTTCTACAATGTCTACTAAATCACCTCCTAAAGCTTTTACGCTCAAATTAGGCAATGTTTTGACAGGGGCATCAGGAGTAGTGTCGGGGCCATCAGTAGCTGCCACAAAAGCGACTCCCAAAACAAAAAACAGGAGTAAAAAACTACATCTTCTCAGTAGGTTCATAAACATACTTTTAAATTATTTTTAGATTTGCAAAGTTAACCATCTCTTTCGACAAGTTAAATACTCTAACGTTTAAAAATCCGACTCAAATGCAACGAAAATATTCTATTATTCTGTTTTTAGTGAGTTTTGTAGTATTCTCAGACAGTATATCAGCACAAAATCAAGGTGTTTTGTCGGGTGATTTACAATTAAATACCCGCTTTTTTGAGTCTGATAGTACCCGTGATGCTACGAATACGCCGTTTTATGACTATCTCAAATACAGTGCCGATGCTTGGTTCAACTTAAATTACCAGGTTTCGGGCTATAATATGGGTGTACGCTTTGATATGTTCAACAATTCCAACATTTTCAATGCTACTCGTGAAGTAAATGAATTGGGATTGGGATTTTGGTATATCTCTAAGAAAATAGATAAACTTGATTTGACAGCAGGTTATTTTTACGAGCAAATTGGTTCGGGAATTATTTTTAGAGCTTATGAAGGGAGGCCTTTGGGGATAGATCAAGCGATTCAAGGAATCCGATTGAAGTATGAATTGAGTGATAAATGGCGTATTACAGGCTTTACAGGTCGACAAAGAAACCGATTTGAAACGTACAAACCTGTTATCAAAGGAGCAAATATTTCGGGCTACATTAAGGCAGGGGAGAAAGTAAACTTAACACCTGGATTTGGGGTGGTTAATCGCACGATTGATACCGAAACCATGAATACCATTGCACAAGAAATCAATGGATACTCTTTGGAAAACCGCTTCACGCCCAAATACAATGTTTATGCAGGAACGGTTTACAATACGCTTTATGCGGGCAAATTTAGTTGGTACACCGAATTTGCTTACAAAACGGAAGACGCAATTAGAGACTTAGATGGATTGCTCATCAATCCCAAATTTGGAAATGTGATTTACAATACCCTTACCTATTCTCAAAAGGGATTCGGTATCACATTTTTGTATAAATATACCGAAAACTTCGATATGCGAGTGCATCCCAATGCGACAGGAAATTTTGGAGCAATCAACTTTTTGCCGCCCATGACTCGTGCGAACAGCTATCGTCTGATGTCTCGCTACAATGCCGCAACACAGCTATTGGGTGAAAAGGCCTTTCAAGTAGATTTGACCTATACGCCCAAAAAAGGATTGACCTTCACAGGGAATCACTCTCGCATCACCAACTTAGAGAATGATTTGTTGTTCAGAGAATTTTATTTAGATGCAGAAATCAAGCCACAGGACAAAGCGAAAAAATGGCGCATAATCAGTGGGCTTCAAATGGTGGATTACAACCAAACCGCTTTTGAAGGACCAAAACCAGACAGAGCTGATTTTGTGCGAACTTTCTCTCCTTTTTTCGAATACAATTACAAATTTACTCGCAGAAAATCCTTCCGTTTGGAGCTTCAATATATGCTGACCGAAAGAAATCGAGTATTGTTTGGCGAAGACAAACCCGAAGAAAAACAAGATTTGGGGAACTGGATTTGGGGTTTGGCAGAGTACAGTATCGCTCCAAAATGGTCCTTCTCGGCAGGTTCGATGTACAATTTACATGATCAACTCTTTTTTCCTACTTTCTTAGTTGCCCGTATCCAAAAGGCAACTCGTTTTTCACTGAATTATACCAAACAGCCTGCAGGGATTATTTGTACGGGAGGAATTTGTCGCTTTGAACCTGCTTTCAGTGGCTTGAAGTTCGATGTAACAACGAAGTTTTAAGCAGCGATTTTTCGACATTCATCAGCACACTCTCTGCAAGATTCTGCACAACGCTGACAGTGTTCGTAATCATGAGCGCTGCACTGTTCTGCGCACCATTCACAAATTTCAGCACACAGTTGACAGTATTTACTTGCCCACTTGCTATCAGCTGCCATAAACTTGATACAAGCATTGCAGGCATCCACACATTGAACACAGCAAATTGGGCAATCATTGTGGCTTTTTTTAGTAGCCATTTGCACCAAACAGTTTTGACAATCTACTAAGCATTTTTGACATGCTTCAATACAGTTTTTATAGGCAACATTCATGATAATAATATTTTTGATTTATGAAAATTATTGAAGTTGTTATAGAAACGAAAAATGATTTGGTAGGTTTAACACTATTTTAAGGAACAGTTACAAAATTATGTGTGATATAAATTTCAGTTTGCTGATGGCTTTTTTGTTACTTTCTTCTTGTAGCAAAAATACGGTTGTTCAAAACCCCTTCAATGAAGAAGATAAATGAAAAATTTGGTTCGGGATATGAAACGATATGTGGATTGGAGTAAAAATGTGAGAAAATAGTTTTAGTCTCAATTTTTAGAAGC
>JAUHXA010000037.1 GCA_030427245.1 Bacteroidia bacterium
TAGAAGTGAGTAAAGGAATAAACCAAATCAACAAAAAAATAAAAGAGGTTTTAAGGTTTAATTTTTTACTATGGCGGTCGTACTATGTGAGGCATATGCGGCCGTTTTTACTTTTTGCCTTCCACAATCACTATATGATTTTTGAAGTTTGGTATTGGACTTCAAGTAAATCAAACTTCAAATTCGATACCTCATCAATGGAAAAACTTCTCCTTTTTGAAAGTCGTTTCGCTCTTTCGGCAATTCCAAAAAACCATCTGCATCCACTAGATTCGCCAAATCTCCTGACCCTTTTCCTTCAACTGGAACAGCCCAAAGACGAGCATCCTCACCAAACTCCAATTTTACTTGCAAAAAGTAAGTCAATGCAGGACGAAAGTGAAAATCCGATTTGAGTACGGCCCATTCTTTTTTGAAAGGTGACAAGCCCAAACTTTTTCGCAGCCAAGGGTGAAAATAGCGATACAAACACATAAAGGACGAAACAGGATTGCCAGGCAATGCAAAAATATGTGTGCTATTATCAGCAGTTTTTCCAAACCAAAAAGGCTTACCTGGGCGTTGAGCAACCTTATGAAACAATTTTTCGACCTTCAATTCCTCTAATACTTCAGGCACAAAGTCCAATTTGCCTTTGGAAACTCCTCCACTCAAAATAATCACTTCAAACTCCTTCAAATACTGCAAAAGCTCCCTCCGAATCAATTCTTTATCGTCTGGCAAATGTCGGGTTTCGGCTGCAATTCCCCATTGAAGTAGGGAACTTTGAAGCGAATAGACATTTGATTTTCGGATTTGATGTGGCAAAGGAGTTTCATTGACTTCTACCAATTCATCTCCCGTCGAAACAATCACCACTTTTGGTAAGCGACTCACTTCAATGAAAGATTTGCCAATAGTTGAAGCCACCGCAATTTCGGCAGATGACATGCCCCTTCCTTTTGGTACAATCAAATCTCCTTTTTGTCTGTCTGTCCCTTGTTGATGAGCGTTTTGACGATGTTTGATAGCGTCTATTACAATTTTCGCCTTCCCCTCTTCAATACTCAAATCTTCATAACGAATCACCGTATCTGTATTCTGAGGTAAAATAGCTCCTGTCATCACCTCCATACAATTACGACTATTTTGCAGCGTCTTTTGTGCCATCCCTGCTGCTTGTAAGGCTTCAATGGGAAAAGTTCGCAAACCTTCTGCAAACGATTGATAAGGAATCGAAATCCCGTCCATTGTCACCCTCGTAAAAGGTGGAAAATCTCGATCTGCTTTCAAATCTTCTTGCAGCACTCGCCCAATAGATTCGATGAGAGCTATTTTTTCATTCCCTAAAAAACGACTGTGGTCGAGAACAATTTGTGTAGCCTGTTGTATGTCAATCATAAGGTATATTTCAAAGTCCATTTCACAAAGTTTGTTTTAACTTTGTTGAAAAATAATAAGGCACAATTTACAAATAAAGAATGAGCCGAAAAATCATCCACATAGACATGGATGCCTTTTATGCATCTGTTGAACAACGAGATCATCCTGAATACCGCAGCAAAGCCTTGGCCGTAGGTTGGGGAGGTGACAGAGGAGTCGTAATGACCGCTAGTTATGAAGCCCGAAAATATGGAGTGCGTTCTGCCATGCCCTCATCTATTGCCAAACGTAAATGCCCTCACCTTCTATTTACCCTGCCGAGATTTGATGCGTACAAAGTAGTTTCACGCCAAGTACGACAAATCTTCCAAGACTATACAGATTTAGTAGAGCCACTTTCTATAGATGAAGCTTTTTTGGATGTAACCGATAACAAAAAAGATATTCTGTCTGCAACACACGTTGCCCAAGAAATTAGACATCGAATTTTTGAAGAAACACAACTCACTGCCACCGCAGGCATTTCCTTCAATAAATTCTTGGCAAAAATCGCTTCGGGCATGAATAAACCCAATGGCTTGACAGTCATACACCCCAAAGATGCTGTTGGCTTTGTGGAAACATTATCTGTTGAAAAATTTCATGGAGTAGGCAAAATCACCGCCAAAAAAATGGCACAATTGGGAATTCATACAGGTTTGGATTTGAAGCAATGGACAGAAAAGGCTTTGACACAACATTTTGGTAAAGTGGGTCGGCATTTTTACCGAATAGCTAGAGCGATTGATAACCGACCTGTCGAACCCAATCGAGTCAGAAAATCAGTGAGTGCGGAGGATACTTTTTCGGAAGATGTAAGAGACAGAAAGACGATGTTGAAGCAATTGCAGAAAATCACTGAGGTTGTCGTTCAACGCATGAAAAACACTCAATCTTTTGGTAAAACAGTGACGCTCAAAATCAAATACCACGATTTCCAAATCCAAACACGTAGTAAAACCGTTTACCATCCTCTTCAATCCTTCGAACAAATTTTCCCAATTGTCGAATTCTTATTGCAACATCCTCAATTTCCCACCAAGGCTGTGCGATTATTGGGCGTAGGAATTTCTAATTTGCAGGAAAAAAGTGAAGACGGATTGGGATTGCAGTTGGTGATGGACTTATGATTTTCAAAAAGTTTTTTGAAGAATAATGGAATCGTCAATGAGTCGTAATCATGTTGTTTTACTTCGTAAACTGCTTTTGTTTCTTCTTCAATTTTTTGTTCCGTTTTTGAAGGAGAAGTCTGCCCACAAGAAAGGATAAAAAAGGAAAACATAAGAATTGTGATAAGCTTATTCAACTCAATTTGTAATTTTTGGCAAGGTAAATTTAAGGAAGCGGAATGTAAGTATCATCCCCAAGCACTTTCGGAAAACGTTTGTTTCGCCAATCCTCTTTCGCTTGTTCGAGACGTTCTTTGGAAGAAGATACAAAATTCCAATACAAATATCTCTCTTCTGCAAAAGGTTGTCCTCCAAACATCAACAAACGAGTGTTGGGTTCTAAGGTGATATGACATTCATCCTCCGTTTTGGAAATCAACATTTGTCCCGCTTTTATACAATCTTCTCCATCCAAAACTCCACCATGTGTAACCACAAACGCAATTTCCCCTTCGACTTGACCTCTAACCTCCAACTCCGTCGTTTCCTTGCTCGACTGAATATCTATCATAAATAATGGAGAATGAATAGGTAATGGTGATTTTCTGCCATATCCTTCACCTGCCACTAAGGTCATTGTCATACCGTTTTCTTCCCAAGATGGCAATTCTCTTTTGGGAATAAAGTCAAATCTTGGCTGCATTTCCTCTTTGTCTTTTGGAAGTGCGACCCAAACTTGATAACCGTGCATGATTACTTTTTTTTCCTTCAATAATTCGGCAGATGTACGTTCTGTATGTGTAACACCTTTGCCTGAAGTCATAAATCCGACATCGCCTTCTCCAATGATTTGGAATGCTCCTGTGCTGTCTCGGTGTTCGATTTTGCCGCTGAGTAGATAGGTCAAAGTCGAGAGTCCAATGTGTGGATGTTGGTCGACATTGACGGTTTTGCCTTCTTCAATCTGAAAAGGTCCCATGTGATCAATAAAAGTAAAGGGACCTACCTGCCGTTTTTTTCGAAAAGGTAGAAGCCTACCGACTAAAAAACTGCCAATATCTCGTTGTCGTTCATTAACGAGCATTTTGTTGTTTGCCATGCTTGTTGTTTCTTTTAAATTTCACTTTCAAATTTATAGTCCAACACTAAACCATAAAGTTTTGTTCCTTCAGAACCAAACAACAAATCAGCTTATTCTTGCGAAATAGAATCTTGTAAATCAGCCTCTAACCATTGAAAAAGCATCAAACTATCGCTTTCAATAACCAAAGGAAAAACATGATGGTAACTAATTGCCTCCGCCACTGAGAGATGATCCAATCGCTGCAAATCGTAGCGTTCTACAATGTCAATCAAGGATTTGGCGTAGTTGGAATTGTTGGCATACCCGCCTACTTGTAACCCTTCTGCCCAAACCTTGTAATCTTTTGTTTTGGAATCAAAAAGTTCGTCATAAAAAGCCCGATAATGATAGCGTAAAAAATTGGAATGATCGTGAAAAGACTCAAAGGCACTGTAATATGCCCGAAAACATTCATTTGTTTCATCATCGGTGTATTCTGTACTTGCCCCTGTCCAATCGTCTTTACACTTCAATCCAAAATGATTGGAGGCTTTTTGCGCCAATTGGCTTTCTCCATAATTAGATTCCAACATCGCTTGGGCTATTTTGATGCTTGCAGGAATACCCATTCGGTGCATTTCCTCTACTGCAATGACCTGATACTTCTGCACATACAATACTGCTTTGAGGGGAACAACAGGCACTCCCCGAAGCATTTTAGGTGCACTGAAAGAATAGCTTACAAGAGAAAATAATAATATTAGTATGAACAGTTTTTTCATTTTTTTCAGTTTTTTCAGTTTACGCCGTTAGAACATCCTTAAAGTGTGATTGTTTGATTGGGATTGAAGTAACTTGAACTTAGTAACTCCAATAAAATGAGTTCCCGACCTACAATTCCCACTTTGAAGGGAGTGAGGGGGATGTAGTAGATAAAACGGGAAGTTATTTTATTGGCAACCCTTAATAGTTTCCTTTAAGGCAAACTAAAATATTAAATTAGGCATTTCTGCAATTTACTTTGCTCGCTTACAAAGTATTGTTTGAATTTGCATTTGAGTTTTTAATTTGAATTTGCCTAACACTCCCCTTTTCAGCAGTCATCAAAAAAACCTCCTAATTCCGACTACCAAACCCATCAAAAGTAAAAGCAACCACAAAGCAGGCTCAGACATTCGTTTCATATCCTCTTCTACAGTATCCAAAGAAGCTTTTGAGTTCAAGACTTGCCGTTGTTTTTCCCTTAAAGCCGCTTCTTGCGCTTCGTTTTCTACTACAATAAACGAGGTAAAAGGCGACATAATATGTGTCTGAAAACTGCGCTGTATCAAAGACAACCATTTTGCATCTTGGTTGTCTGTATCCAAAATATAATCTCTTTGAAGGGCATGTAAAGCCAGTGCATTGTTCCAGTTTTTTCTTTCCCACTTTTTTGACTTCAATGTATTGGCCGCTTCTTTCCGAACTACAATGCTTGCTTTCTGATTATCAGCCACATATGCCACAGGGTTTTCGGCATCTGGATACGCCAACATCGTGACCTCTCCAATATCTGCTACTCGAAAACCTGTCATTTGGTGATGTGGATTTCCCCACAAATTATGGATATTGGCTTCATAAGAATCACCTATATTATTGGGTTGAAGATGGACATAATAAGGCATTTCGGGCAGCATAAACTCGAAGTCTGCCAACTTTCCATTGAAAATCGTTTGATTCATAGAAGTACTAACAAGTACAAAAACTGGATAAAAATCATTTGGATTTTGGTAGTGTTTCCACAAAACCGACTGCATGGCTCGTTCTGCAAAAAAGCCTCCTTCAAAATCTATCTTTTGAAGTTTTTGTTCCCAATTGGGTTCGTAGTCAAGCACTTGAGTTCGATAGTTGGTTGGCAGAAGTCGTACATCTGAAAAAGCGATTTTGTTGTCATTCAAAAATTGGTGAACCGTAGAACTGTACATATCTACATTCTCTGCTTTACCCTCCGAACAGTCTAAAATGAAATAATACATCGGTCGGCGAGTCAATTTTGGTAAATCCGTTTTTGCAGCAGCAGAGAGGTAAACTACTTGATTGTCAAACAATTCTACTTTTGATTTCAAAGTATCTTGCATTTCGGAATAACCTAAAGACAAAGACTTTCCATCCATATTTAAAACAATGGGTTCTTTATGAATCAATTCAACCCCCGTATTTCTTGTTTCGCAGCCACCGAGTGGAAAAACCCTGAATGCCACCTCATTGCCTTTCAGGTAATACAAAATCCCTGGATCTCGTCGAGTATTGACAATCTGTTGATATACCCACATTGCAGCCTTCTTCTCTGCCAAAATACCGTATTTTTTTTCGTCTTCTACCACCAAATAATAGTCGCTTATCCATGCGCCTATTGGCAATTCAAAGGAAGTTCTAAATTCATTCTGCCAATCGTTGTAATTGGTAATGTCAAAATGCACCCAACTTGTCCAATAATCTTCTTCTTCGTGATAAGTTGAAGTGGTGTATAAACTATCAATTGCTACATTTTCATCTCTTTTTTCTAAAGTGTAATCATTGAAGGAAGAAGCAATTGCATTTTCATCTCCTGTGAAAATCCCTTCCAAAAGATTCAACTTCCGTTCTGAAAGGGTTTGATTGTCTAGTACATACCATTGATAAAAATTGCTTAAATAAGGTTGGTGTGTGCTTCCCCAAAAACGATTGTTTGCTTTATTTTCTCGGATATGACGAATCATTTGACTAATTGCCGTTGGGTCAATATCTACGTTCTCTTCAAAATCTGGGGCATAAACATAGTCCAATGCTTTGTGCAATTCTTGTCGATCATCGTGATATGAAGCAATAACCAATACAGGTAAACTCAATATTGACACTGCAAAAAGCATCCACAGCCAATTATTATTGACATAGTTTTGTAAAAATTGAAGGTCATCAGACAAAGTTTGCGCTTGAACGATGAAGACTAATAGAGGAGCGAGCATCAAAAAGCCTGCTCCAAACACGATAATGGCAGGAATAGAAAGAGGTAAATAGGGAAGAAATACTAAAAAGAAATAAATAATGTAGCTGAATGTAATAGAACGTGCGGTAAACAGTAAGAGTTGATTGCGAAGGTTTTGTGGTTTAGGAATACACAATAAAATCCCATTTACTACTGCAAGGATGTAAAACAAGGGATGGCTAAAATCACCAAAAATATACTGAATAAACCCATCGTTCATTAAAACTCCATTGTTTAACATCAATCCCATTAGAGGGAACACAATAGCTATCAAAACTTTGATAGACAACCGAATGTAAGGATTGACAATGGTATTCTTTAAGAATACAATGTAAACGCCTCGTATCAAAAAAATGAAGAATACAACTGTACCACTAATCAGCATGACAGCCAAAAAATGTTCAAAAATTTGGCTTGAAGGTCTATTTCTGCCCAAAAATTGGAACACATTGAAGATGAAATACCAAATTGCAGGAACTGTTACTGCCATTAAAAAATCTGTCCAAGGCCGATTTGCTTTTTTTTCGGGCGTGATTCCCAATACGATTAGTAATACTCCATATCCCAAAGCAGGTACAAGAAAGGTAAATACATACAATACCAAATCTCCACTAAACATCATCCATCTCGGCACACTTCTGGGTACAATGTCATCGGCACACCATCCGAAAAAATAGAGATAGGGAATATAGGTAATGAGCAGAAACAATCCCATCCATGCTGCAACAGGTTGATTTCTCTTGATTTGCCACAATGAATAGCCTGTACTGAATAAGCAAAGTGTTGCCAATGCTCCTCCAAACAGATACCAATATTGAAGATTTTCTTCCGAAAGGAGACTGCCTATGATTTGATAGGAAAAGAAATAAAGAGTGATGAGTAGCAACTGTGGTAGAGTAATCAACCAAAAAATCCAGTGAGGTTTTAGGAAACGTTTCATAGCTACAAGTTAGGAAAATTCAAATTAAAAACTCAAATGCAAAACTTGTCCCGCATTTTAATCGGGATACAAGCAATCCTTTGTCAGCGAATAGGTTATACTTCAAAAATGCCTATTTTAATATTTTAGCTTGCCTATTAAGGAAGCAAACCTCAAGAGTCTCTTACCACTAAAGTCTTCCATGAACCTCTATTTCGATACTTTGTTTTACCTTATTGACAGGCATGAGTATGAATGAAAATGAAAAAACGTCTTTTCAGTCAAGCATTTTGGAATTTTGCTATAGCTCCTTATCTGGTTTTATACATCTTCAATGCATAGTGAACTCCCATATAATACAATAATAAAAAGGTACAATAAAATAGGGTGCCTTGAATAGTATGCATTTTATCAGAAGCTAAAATAGCCCATTTTTCACCCAAATTGATGAGTTGAACAGAGACAACTATTCTACACACATTCACAATTATCGTTATAACGAAAGTCAAGATTATAAAGTTGCCAAAAGCCAATAATTTATACACAGGGTGAGAAAAATTGTTCAAAAAGGAGAAAATAACGGTGAGTAAGGCAATGCTGAAAAAATTGATGCCTGCACAACTTTTTTCGATGGTAAATGCATTATTTTCAGCTACATAACCTAATTCTTCATTGAAGGTGAAAGATAAATCTGTTACCATTGAAACGCCTATACTTATGGGCTTCAATATCCATTTAAGAGATTCATTGTCAGCACTTTTAGAGTAGAACTGCAGGATGAAAAGACCAACAATAGTTAGTGAGTAGAGAAAGTATGGTAAGAAATGAACTGTGAGATGTGAAATGCGGGACTTCATGGATTAAAGCATTGTAAGGTAAAAGCGAGAAATGGAAGTAGGGTACATCTCACTTTCCACTTCCATTTTCTCTCTTCTAATTTGTCATTTTTGATTTGGTAATCCTTTGAAAGCACGTCCAGCAGAAGACAATTTAGACATTGTTTTCAACATCTTACGCATTTCATTGAACTGCTTCATGAATTGATTCACATCTTGAAGAGTATTTCCGCTTCCTATTGCCAGTCTACGACGGCGACTTGCATTCATCAATCCCGGATTCGCACGTTCTTTCGGAGTCATCGAATCAATAATCGCTTCAATTTTCTTGAAGGAATTATCATCAATATCCACATCTTTGAGCGCTTTGCCCATACCAGGAATCATCGCAAGAAGGTCTTTCACGCTTCCCATCTTCTTAATTTGCTTCAATTGAGACTTGAAGTCATTGAAGTCAAACTGGTTTTTGCGGATTTTCTTTTGAAGTTTTTGCGCTTCTTTTTCATCAAATTCTGCCTGTGCTTTTTCTACCAAAGTACGCACATCCCCCATTCCTAAGATTCGTTCTGCCATCCTATCAGGATGGAAAACGGCTATGGTTTCTAGTTTTTCGCCATAACTGGTAAATTTAATAGGCTTGTTGACAACGTATTTTATAGATAAAGCGGCACCACCGCGAGTATCACCATCCAATTTGGTGAGAATTACCCCATTAAAATCCAACCTGTCGTTGAAAGCTTTGGCAGTATTGACAGCATCTTGCCCGGTCATAGAATCTACCACAAACAAAATTTCGTTGGGATTCGCAACTTTTTTGATGGCAGAAATTTCGTTCATCATATCTTCATCTACCGCCAAACGACCTGCGGTATCAATGATGACCAAATTATTGCCATGAATTTTGGCGTATTCAAGTCCGTTTTTGACAATTTCAACAGGATTTTTATTCCCTTCTTCGGTATAAACAGGAATTTTGATACCGTCTGCCAAAATCTGTAACTGCTTGATTGCCGCAGGGCGATACACGTCCCCTGCAATTAGTAAAGGACGTTGAGAATGATGTTTTCTTAGAAAATTGGCAAGCTTGGCAGTAAAGGTCGTTTTACCAGAACCTTGTAAACCTGCAATGAGAATAATATTGAGTTTTTGACTCAAATCCAGTGCAGTAGCCTGTCCGCCCATCAAAGCCGTCAATTCATCATACATGATTTTGACCAACAACTCACCAGGTTTTACTGCCGTAATAACATTTTGCCCCAAGGCTTCATCCTTCACCTTTGAAGTAAATTCTTTGGCAATTTTATAGTTCACATCCGCATTGACCAATGCACGTCGAATCTCCTTCAAAGCGGCAGCGATGTTCAGCTCTGTAAGCCTGCTTTGTCCCTTTATATTTTGTATGGTTTTGTCTAACCGTTCCTGTAAACTTTCAAACATAAGCTTCTAAACCTTTTCTGTTTATCGACTAAAAAATAAATACCCCTTGCCGATTCAGTCGCATTTAGTGATGGCTTCAATTGGCAAGGGGATTAAATTATATCTTCATTTTTTGGAAACTAATAATCAGTCACTAATTTATTAATCCCCATTTAGCTACCACCTAAATAAGCTTTTAGCAATTTGCTTCGAGATGCACTTCTCAGCTTATTGATAGCCTTGTCTTTGATTTGCCGCACTCGTTCTCTTGTTAACCCGAACCTCGCTCCAATGTCTTCCAAAGACATACTATGCTCAACCCCAATACCAAAGTACAATTTGATTACGTCTTTTTGGCGTTCAGTAAGCGTTGACAACGAACGTTCGATTTCTCTTCTGAGAGACTCTTTGTACGCTAAGTCTTTGTCCGTTTGAGGAGTTCCTCCATTTTCCAACACATCAAGAAGAGAGTTGTCTTCTCCTTCTACAAAAGGTGCATCAACGGATACATGTCGAGCTGCAACTCCCAAAGTTGTTTCTACTTCTTCTGTAGCTATTTCCAACACTTCTGCCAATTCGTCAGATGAAGGCTCTCGCTCATACTCCTGCTCAAGAGCAGAAAACGCTTTATTGATTTTATTCAATGAGCCTACTTTATTGAGCGGAAGTCGAACAATACGAGACTGTTCTGCCAAAGCCTGCAAGATAGACTGACGAATCCACCAAACCGCATAGGAGATGAATTTGAAACCTCTTGTTTCGTCAAAACGTTGTGCTGCTTTTATCAATCCCAAGTTTCCTTCATTGATTAAATCACTCAAAGATAAGCCCTGGTTTTGATACTGTTTGGCTACTGATACAACAAATCTCAAGTTCGCTTTGGTAAGTTTTTCCAATGCTTCTTGATTGCCTTGTTTGATCTGTTTAGCCAATGTCACTTCCTCTTCGGGAGTCAAAAGATCGACCTTACCAATTTCTTGAAGGTATTTTTCAAGAGATTGGCTTTCCCGATTCGTTATGGATTTAGTAATTTTTAGTTGCCTCATGGAAATTTTTCTGTTCTCGCTTGGCGGGATGATAAATTATTAGTAAATAAACAATAATTCAGCCAGTGGAGTTTAAAAACAGCGACAAAATTAGTAATTATTTTTGGTTTTTTAAAAATTTATTTTTTGATTATCATTGCAACATTAATGAATAAAAAATTTTATAAACAATGAGTAGGGTTAAAACAACTTTGGAATTTACAGTTCGTTCCACACCACGTATTCTTTACAATTTTTTATCTACTCCTTCGGGATTGGCTCAATGGTTTGCGGACCATGTGGACAGCCACGAAAATACGTATAGTTTCTCTTGGAATGGACAGATAGAAAAGGCAGAAGTTTTGGACAAAGAGGAAGATGTCTTCATTAGATTCCAAATGGAGGATAATGAAGAAGATGAATACTTGGAGTTCAGAATCACTAAGTCAGAAGTAACAGGAGATACCATTTTGTTGGTAACTGAGTTTACGGATGACGATGATGTAGACGACCAAAAACAACTTTGGGATAGTCAAATAGATGCCTTGAAAGCGGGAGTAGGTGGTTAGTTCATCAATTGTGTCATTTTTTTGGGCTATTTATGGAGTGATTTTTGCTATATGATAGAAGGTTGTATTATAGTTTGTCTCGAAGGTTAACGAATGTTTTTTCTGTTGATAATCAACATCTATACACAACACATTTTTTATTAAGCAAAATTAAACCCCCGTATTTAGGAGAAAAACTGCTTAGTAAATGACCATCATACTTATACTAAAGCAGTAGATATCATCATTTTACTTTACTGTGACTTTTATTATTCACACGTAATTTTTCTATTTATCACGCTCCTTCATAAAGCCCAAATAGGGGGATGAAAATGACTTTTAGATGCACCAAATTGGCAAATATTTCATCTTGACTTTTTTAGCATTGTGCATTTTTTGTACAACTGCTGTCACAACAAAGGCACAAGATGGAATCCACCACACAAAATTACCCGTAGATACTGTTTACGCTCAACAATATGTAGGCGTAGCGGAATCTTTGATTAAAATAGGACGAGTTGATAGCGCACTTCAATATGTTGAAGATGCTGCATCTATATATAAAAACGTAAAAGCATGGAAACGCTGTGCAGAGGCTTACAATCAAATAGGATTTGAACTCTACCGCATTAATAAGTATGAAGAGGCCTACCACCTTTTCAGCAATGCGTATAATGTCGCTGAAAAACATCTGCCTGAACATAACGCTACACTTGCTACTTCTTCTAATCATCTAGGAGTCATTTATACCCTTAAGGGCAACTATGAAAGGGCCTTGTCTTTTCACAATAAAGCACTCGCTATTCAAGAAAACTTATGGGGAGCAAATCACGAAGCACTTGTCAAAACCTACTTGAATCTTGGTAGTGTCTTTTATAGCAAAGGAGAATTTCAGAAATCTCTAAATTACAACAAAAAGGCCTTCAATATTCAACAATTATCTACCAATACTTCTGAGTCAGAACTTGCAGAAACTTTCAATAATATAGGACTTCTGTATTTGCGTTTAGAAAACTTTGATGCGGCTTTAGATAACTACAAAAAATCCTTAGCTATTAAACAAAAAATCTATTTTGCATCTCATCCTAAAATAGCAACTACCTTTACAGATTTGGCGCTAAACTACCAGAAATTAGGCTTGTTTTCGGAAGCATTAAAAGCTTCAGACAACGCACTTATTATTCTAAACAATACATTTGAAAAAAACCATCCAGATTTTGGTGTAAACTATCAACTCAAAGGAGACATTCATTTTGAGCAAGCCGATTATAAGGAAGCAATTGATTTTTACAAAAAAACTCTTGATAATAGGCTGTCAGGTAATATTGAAGGAGGTGCAGAGATTGCCGAAACCTACCTTCGCATTGCCAAAACTTATGAGGAGCAAAAATACAATCCCATGTCTATTTTACCTTATATTCAAAAGGCAATACAGGCATTGGTCTATCAATTTGACGAAGATGATATTTTTGAAAACCCATCACTCAATAATATTTTATCCAATGAATATCTCCTAGAAGCAGTCCAATACAAGGCTCTTATGTTTAAGCACTTGTATAACGAAACTGGGAATGTCAATCACCTTGAAGCTTCTTTGAGTAGTTACCAACTTGCTACTGATTTGTTACTGAAAATAGCATTACAATATAAAATTGATAATCGAAAGCCCATAACCCCACAATTGGCAAAATCGACTTTTGAATCTGGTGCCAAAACCGCTTATCAGCTCTCTAAGATGGTCAAAGCAGCTGTGCGTAGCAAATACAATGATGCAGGTTTTCAATTTTCAGAACAATACAAGAAATACCAACAACTAATAGTCCTTAAGTCTGGCACTATTAAAAAATTCAAAGGCTTAGAGGAATCAAGTCTCAATCAAGAAAAACAAATAAAGATAGACCTGGATTTCTACACCCAAATGTTGTTAGAAGAATATCAAAAAGGGGAACTTTCTAACAATAATACTATCTCTCATCTTCAAAAACATATAGAATCACTTCAATCAGCTTATCAAGAATTGAAGGAAAAATACCGCACCCAATTTCCTGATTATTATTATTTAAAATATGAATTGGCAACGATTGGAATAAAACAGCTACAATCCTATCTTAAAGGATTTCTCCCACAAACAGCTTTGATTGCCTATTTTATGGGAGACAGTTTGGGGTACAGTTACTCCGTCACAAAAGATACAAGTTTTGTTAAAGAATTTTTGGTGGATGCCTCACTAAAAAACAATATCAAAGACCTAACTACTGTATTATCCGATTACGAATTATTGACAGAACATCCAGATCTTTCCTATCAGAAATATGCAACCAATGCGTACGCTGTTTTTAGGTCCATATTGAGTAAAGCACTTAAACCCATTGAAAGCAAGGTTACGCAACTTGTTGTTCTGCGTGACGGAGACCTACATCAGATTCCATTTGAGCCACTTTTAACAGGAGTGGATGATCGTCAAACACCTTTCAATGAATTGCAGTATTTGGTCAAAACTCATACTTTAAGCTATGCTTTCAGTGCAACTCATTTTTTGCAGGATATGCGAAAAGTCTGCAATGAGAGTGATGCCTATTTGGGCATGTATAAGGAATATGACTTTGCAGAAATGAGAAAGTCTGATAATGAAAACTTAGTTAAATTAGCCAGTAGTTCAAAGCATGAATGGGCTAATATGAATGAAATTTTAGAGCCTTTGAACCTTTTTCAAAAGAAAAATATCCTTACTAATAAAGAGAAATTAACAAAAAAATATTTTTTACAAATAGCACGAAATTATCAAGTTGCACACTTGGCTATAATAGGGTATCTAAGTGATACCTTGCCTCTAAACTCTGCGCTTTTATTTACTCCAGAAAACAAAGATGAGGAATTTGGCTATTTGAAATTAAGCGATTTATATACCTCAAATTTGAATTTCGATTTGTTGGTACTGAATGGTTTTGTGAACCTTCCATCAAATAATCAAATAGAAACCATTAGCTCGTTGCAACAAGCACTAAGTTATGCAGGTTGTCTCAGCACATTAACCAACACATGGGAAAGCGAACCAAATGCTGTAAAAGAATTGATGTCCTATTTTTATCAAAACTTGCAGCAGGGTGTGGATAAAGCTGAAGCACTGACAATGGCAAAAAGAACCTTAATCAATCAAAAAACCGAACAATCGCATCCCTATTTTTGGAGCAGCCATTTGTTATTAGGAAATCCGCAAACCATCAAACACCCAGTAGCAGATATTAACTGGACTTGGTGGGCAATTGCAGGAGGCGGTTTGTTGTTGCTTTTGTTCATAATTTGGATAGGAACAAACTTTGTGAAAAACAGACGAAATTCCGACCCTCAACCCAATTCTACTTACAAAGAAACATCATCTACCTTCTCCAACCAAGCCTCTACTTCTGCCATGACTTCCACCAATGTAGCTTCTTCAAATGGAGATCGCAAATTGGCAAGTTTCACTAGATTCAAAAAAGACTGACTTCCACCTGCTTTACACAAGCGGGTATAATCTTCCATCGCCAATTCTGGATTTTCATTGTATCGCTTCCAAAACTGCAATGCACAGACTTGTGCTAAAGTATAATCTATATAGTAAAAAGGACTTTTGTAAATGTGCCTTTGTTGCTGCCAAAACCGTCCACTTTCCAAAAAAGGAACTCCATTATAAACCCTATGAGGCAAGTATTTTTGTTCGATTCTTCTCCATGCATCATTGCGTTCTTGAGGACTGACGTAGGGGTTTTCATAGACAAAATGCTGAAATTCATCAACTGCCACTCCATAGGGCAAAAAGGTAATAGCACGACTCAAATGAGCAAATTTGAACTTATCGGTATCTTCTTCAAAGAAATAATCCATCCAATCCCAAGTTAAATATTCCATGCTCATAGAGTGAATTTCTGCCGCCTCCATCGTCGGAAAATTATATTCGGGGGTAATGTGATTGAGGCTTGAATAAGCTTGGAAAGCATGGCCTGCCTCGTGTGTCAATACTTTGATGTCACCACTTGTACCATTAAAGTTGGAGAAAATAAAAGGACTTTTGTATTTTTTGAATACGGTACAATATCCGCCACCTGCTTTTCCTTTTCGATTTACCAAATCCATCAATTCATTGTTTTTCATGAACTGAAAGAAATCATTGGTTTCGGGAGAAAGAGCTTCATACATTTTTTCAGCATTACTAACTATCCACTCTGCATCTCCTTTTGGTGTAGGATTTCCAGAGTTGAATACAAGCGTTTCATCATAGTGATAAAACTCACTCAAACCCAATCGCTTTTGCTGCCGTTTCTTCAACTTGGTAGCCAATGGGACAACATGTTTCTCCACCATTTCCCGATAATGTGCCACTTCCTTTGCCGAATAATCAGAACGTTTCATGCGAACATAACCCATTTCGACAAAGTTATTGAAGCCCAATTGCTGTGCCATATCGTGACGCAAATGCACCAATTGGTCGTAGATATCATCTAAGGTTTCCTGATGTTCAGCAAAAAAGCTGTAATACGCTTCTCGTGCTTTAATCCGCATTTCTCTATCCTTGGAAGTAAAGTACTGCCCAAAACCACTTAAATTTCTGGTTTTGCCTTCAAACGGAATTTCGGCAGAAGCCAATAGTTTTTTGTATTGAGTAAGCAAAGCGTTTTCCTGCTGCAAGTGACCAATAATACTTTCATTAAAAGACTGTAAAGACAAATTGGCAAGTACAAATAGTTGTTTTCCCCATTTCTCCTCCAATTCTTTGCGGTATTTTGAATTCACCAAAGCTCTGTAGTATCTGTTCCCCAACGCACTAAAAGCTGGTCGTTCCTTGTCTGCAAACGACTGTTCTTCTATATAGACTTTATCCTTTGTGTCAATATTGTGGCGTGTACTTGCAATCGAAAACATGGTTTGGTAATCATTCCGAAGGATATTGATGTGTTCAATAGCTTCGTTTTGCTCCTCCACAGACTTTGCTGCCTCAAACTTATCCAACCATTCATTGAATTGATTGGCTACTATTTGATAGTCAGGTCGTTTATAAACAAATTCGCTAAATTTCATAAGGAAAAATGTCTTGAATAAAAGAAAAAAAGAACTTATAAAGAATCAAAAAAACAATTTGTTATTTGATTTGTATTTGCAAATATACTAGATAGAATCCCAACCTACGGATAATTGTTTAGCTAAAGTTTGTCCATCTATGCTAAAATTGGGTAGATTTGCCCATACTTTTATTTCATCCATCACTATGAAAAAGAAAATTGTTATCGGCACACGAGGCAGTAAACTGGCTTTGTGGCAAGCGTATTTTACACAAAACCAATTGCAGCAACTGGGGCATGAAGTTGAGCTAAAAATCATCAAAACCAAAGGAGACAAAATTCAACATTTGAGTTTTGACAAAATTGAAGGAAAAGGTTTTTTCACCAAAGAAATTGAAGCTGAATTGTTGGCAGGCAGTATTGATTTGGCAGTTCATTCTTACAAGGATTTACCGACCGAAAACCCTGAAGGACTAATCATTACAGCCAATTCCTATCGTGCCAACCCTTTCGATTGCTTGGTGATTCATCCCGATGCTTTCCGTTCTTCTCTCCCTTTTCACCTCAAAAAAAATGCCATTGTAGGTACGTCTTCGGCTCGCCGAAAAGCGCAATTATCGGCTCAAAGGCCTGACCTTCAAATCCGAGATATTCGTGGAAATGTCCCAACAAGAATCCATAAAATAGAAGGCGAATACGATGCGATTGTATTAGCTGCCGCAGGTTTGGAGCGTTTGAAGTTGGATTTGGGTAAATACCGCAAAATTATTTTTTCAACTCAGCAAATGATTCCCGCGGCTTCGCAAGGTGTATTGGCTTTTCAAACACGAGAGTCGGATGCCACAATTCGAGCTATTTTGCAGCACATTCACGATCCTCACGTAGAGAAAGCAATTGCAGTAGAACGCTCGATACTCAATCAATTGGGAGGAGGTTGTCACCAACCGATTGGTGTATATTGTGAGTATTCTTCCGAAGATAATCATTACAAATCTTGGGCAACTGCTGCAAAAAACTGGAATGATTTCCCAAAAAGGATTTTCATTGAAGGAAAAAAACAAGTAGAGGTGATTGCTCAAGCAATGAAAGCATTGAAGGACAAAAACGCAAAAAAGGTATTTATTTCTCGTGATTTAACGAAAGAAAGCTATTTCTACAAAGCCATGACTAATTACGGATATGAGGTTCACGACAAATCCTTGATCAGCTTTGATTGGTTAGATTTTGATACGGATGTAGATGGGGATTGGCTGTTTTTTAGCAGTAGAAATGGGGTACGGTTCTTTTTTGAGCAAAATCCTATGCTGCCTGAGCGGTTTAGGGTAGCGGCTTTGGGAGAAGGCACTGCAAAGGAACTTCGAGAAAGGGGCTTTGAATCGAGTTTTATTGGAGAGGGTGGTGATACGGCTCATATTGCAGAAGAATTTGCAAAAAGAGTGATAGAAGTAGATGTAGGTTCAAAGGTGGTTTTCCCGATGGCAAAAAAAAGCTTGCGGGGTGTTCAGAAAGTATTGGAACGAAAGTTTAAAAACGATATTGAAATATGCGACCTTGTTGTTTACAGCAATCGAGTGAAATCCAACTTCAAAATTCCCACTTGTGATATTTTGGTTTTTACCAGTCCTAAAAATGCTCAAACTTACTGTAAAAAGTACACTATTGAAGCCCATCAAGTCATTGTAGCGATTGGTAAAACAACAGGCAAGGCTTTAGAAGAATTGGGGTACAAACATTATCGTTTGGCTTCAAATCCCGATGAAGTGAGTCTGGCGGACTCTTGTTGGTAAGGATTCCTATAAAACATTGTGAATTTTAAAAAATAGATTCCTCATTCGATAGAATCGAGTGTTGGTTTTGGCTTCAAAATGTATATATAAAACTTGGATTGGACGAGCCTCTTGAATCTTTTAATTGATAGGCAATCCTATTGGTTTTGAACACTTGCAGACTTCGTCCACCGAAGGTAAGGGTAGTGTAGAGCATGGTTAGGCTAATTTTAGTGTAATTGTTAATCCCTTACAGAGATAACACAACGCTAAACCTTACAAAATATTCACATACAAAAGTCTGTTTATACCCAATTCATTTAGCGGAAATTATAACGAAAGTTATAGGCATGAGAAAATCAATAATCGGTCTTTATGGTTTTGTCAAAAGGAACTTTGAATTGATACATTACATCTTCATCCAGTTTGCCGTCCAATACATCCAAACCATATTCTACTTTAAGAGGATCGTCATAGACCATTGTTCCAAACATTCTGTCCCAAAGCGAAAAGATATTGCCGAAGTTGGTATCGGTCCAAGGGCGTTCAAAATGATGGTGAAACTTGTGCATATTGGGCGTGACGAATATCAAACTCATAGGCTTGTCTATCCAAGTCGGAACGGTGATATTGGCATGGGTTAGGTAGGTAAAAAGCACCGTCACAATTCTATAAAAAAAGTAAAAAGCTATCGGAATGCCAAACACCAAAACAGTCGCTAAGGCGAATACTTCTCTCACCAAATAATCGCCAGGATGGTGTCGAGTGCCTGTGGTCGCATCTACTTTGGTGTCGCTGTGGTGTACCATGTGAAACTTCCACATCCATTTGACTCGATGTAGCAGGTAATGTGCAAACCATTGAGCAACCAAATCCAATGCCATGACTGCCAGAATCAGTTCGACCCAACTTGGGAGTTCCACCATATTGAGTAAGCCAAAATTAGTGTCATGAATCCATATAAATACGCCCACAGTTGCCAATCCAAAGACAATATTGATAAGTATAGAGGTGGATAAAAAAACAAGATTTACGCCAGCGTGTTTCCATTTTTGGTAGTTCAATTTGACCAAAGGAACGGCTCCTTCCAATATCCAACTGATGCCCAAACAAATGAATATCCACGCCATTTTTTGCCAATTAGGCATTTGCTCAAAAAACTGTACCAATGCTTCCATAAGAAATAAATGAAAATGATTAAATTTTATCCTTCAATTGAAGGGTAAATTAACAACTTCTTGTAAAACAATCAAGCATAATCGGGAAAAACACCTCCTTTCCATTTGATATTGCAGCCAATGCTGGGGATTTGTTCGGCTTTCACTTCTTTTCCTGCAATGATTGCCTCTAAAGCAGCTCGTATATCTTCCCCTGTTACATGCTTTCCATTTCCGGGGCGAGAACTGTCCAACTGACCACGATAGACGCACTTCAAATCGGCATCGAATACAGAAAAATCGGGCGTACAAACGGCTTTGTAGGCCTTGGCAATGTCTTGAGTTTCATCGTAGAGATACGGAAAAGGGTATCCTACTTTTGCCGCCAAATCGGTCATTTTTTCTGGGCTGTCTTGTGGGTATTTTTCTACATCATTGCTACTGATGGCTACGAATCCCACACCTTTGGGTAGATAGTCATTGGCTAATTGTACCAACTGTTCATTGACGTGTAAGACAAAAGGACAGTGATTGCAGGTGAACATCACTACGGTTGCTTTTTCACCCTTTACATCTGCAAGGCTTTTGTTTTCGCCTGATAGGGTGTCTAATAAGTTGAAATCGGGGGCTTCAAAGCCCAAATCAATATTTACGGTTTCTGTTGCTGCCATGATTATTTTTGTTGTGTTGATAAAGTGTATGTACGTGTAAAATTAGTGATTTTTGAAGAATCATTTGTCCTTTGTATTTGGGTTTATCCCATTTTTTCCTTCAATAATTGCTCACTTATTTCCCAAAGTTTCCTTGCGGTCTCTTCATCATAAGATTGCTTGGTAGATTTAATGATTTTGGAGTTTCTAAGGTATTTTCCACTGATGCCTTCCAACTCTGGTGCGATAGCTGCGTAAAGACTTGTTTCAGCTCCTTTTTCTTCTGATATGCTAAAAATGGGCAGGGAAGTAAGTAATTGCCACCCCCAATGGATCCATCCTTTTGTGTTTTTTTGTCCGATTTGAGTACGCACTACACCTGGGTGTAGGGCATAAGAACTGATACCTTCACTTGCATATCGGCGAGAGAACTCATAGGTAAACAAGACATTGGCGAGTTTGGTTTGACCATAGACATCCAATCCATCGTATTTTTCTTTGCCGTATGGTAAATGCTCAAAATCTATGTTTCTTCCCCGATGTGCGGCAGAAGAAACATTGACAATCCGAGCCGAATAGCTTTTTTTGAGTAAGTCTAGCAACAACTGTGTGAGGTAAAAATGTGAGAGGTGATTGACCTGAAACTGGGTTTCAAAACCGTCTTGGGTATGGCTTAAATGGTCAAAAAATAAGCCTGCATTGTTGATGAGTAGGTCCAATCGGTCGTATCTTTTGCGAAATTCTGCGGCTGCTTTTTTTACGCTTTGCAGTGAAGATAAATCGCAGATAACCAAATCGGTATTTTGAGTATTCGTTTTCTCATGAATTTCTTTTTGGGCTATTTTTCCCTTTTCTTCATTTCGGCAAAAGAGAACAACGGTTGTATTTTTTTTGGCCAAACCTATTGCCGTTTGTTTCCCAATTCCCGAATTACCGCCTGTGATGATGGCTATTTTTTTCTGCATAAATTTGAATTTTGTTTTTGCTTAGTAAGGTAAGCATTGAAGACCATCAATTGTTCGGAGGAAGGTTCAGAAGTTTTTTTTTGCAGAAGGTTACTGTTCTAAAAAAGAAAAGCCACCTCGAAATTCGAGATGGCTTAGAGGGGATCGGTTGACAAATAAATGCTAAAAAAAAAATTATTGTATTATCGTTTTATGTAAGTCCTTCGATAAATTTGCTTTTTGCTGCTGGTAAATTCCAGCAAATAAACTCCTTCTGACAAATGATAAGTGTCTAAGGTCATTCGACTGTTGCCATGAACAGTTCGATTGATTACAGATTGTCCAGACAAACTTATTAGACGCACTCTAACTACATCGTCCATCAAAGGAATCAATATGTTGATTTGTTCATTTGCAGGATTCGGGTAACTCACAATCTGATCTAAGATGTTGTCACCTTTATCTCCCAAAATTCCTTCTATACTGATGTCTGAATTTCCATTGGTATTGGTATTGTTATTATTCGTAGTCTCATCACTATCAGTAGTCCCTGTGCCATCAGTCGTATTGTCGTTTCCTTCGTCTCCTCTTGAAGGCAGAGGATTGTCAGAAAGCAATCCCCCTGTATTTATCGGAGTAGAGCTATTATCGTCGTTTGTATCTCCAGAGGAATCATTGTTACCTCCTATTGGAGTTGCATCATCCGAAGTTTCATTCCCTGTAGAGTCGTTGTTGTTAGCAGTATCCTCAGTTCCTTCTGTATCATTATTCGTTTCAGCTCCTGATACAGGATGGTCATTGAAGGTACCTGTTCCCATAGCCGGATTTCCACTTCTATCTATATCCGCTACGGAATGAGTAGCATGCCAAATAAAAATATTGTCAATTACGGGTTTTAAATCACCTTTATTCAAAAACTTTTGAGCATGTGTGTTTGCCGAATAAACGATTAGCAAACTTATTAATAAGGTAAATTGTAAAAATTTGGTTGTCATAACTCCTCTAATTTAAGAATGAACAGATAGATGTTTCAAGCAGCGTCCCCACAAAAAAAGCAAAAAAAGACTGAAAAAACGAGTACAATTTTCTTACTTTATCAGTGGTTTTTTAACTGTTTTTAAGATAAAAATTAAATCAGCACATTGATTATCAGCAAATTAATTCCATTAAAATGAGGCAAGTATTGGGTAACTGTGTATCGTTTTATCAGAATAATTTCTATCTTTAGACGGTATTTTGTTGGTAATAAGTTGCGTAAGTACTATTTTTTCTGCTTAAATGTCTAATTTATGTATAAAAGCAAACCCATCCTAATTCTCAAAACCTTTACGAATAAAGAGCTGAAAAGATTGGGTGAATACGTTGGTTCTCCTTTTTTTAACAAAAACCAAAAGGTAATTGATTTGTTTTTGCTACTAAAAAAATACCATCCTGACTATGAGGGTTTGGGATTGCAGCGTGAAAGAATCTTTAAAAAACTGTTTGGTCGCATAAAATACGATGAGCAAAAACTTCGGTATCTAATGAGTGATTTGACCAAACTCATTGAAGGTTTTTTGGTACACGAACATTATACCCAAAATCAACAAAGCTATGCCGTTTCATTGTTGGATATTTATGCAGAAAGAAAATTGGAAAAATATTTTCAAACCACTCTTCAAAATCATGAAAATCACTTAGCCAAAGATCCTATTAAAAACATTGAATATTTCTTACACAGCTATCAAATAGAAGAAATCAAATTTAGCTTCAATTCTTCGCTCTCTAACCGAACAAATGGTGATGATATAAAGGAAATCATGGGTAATCTCGATGTTTTTTACATCGCCAACAAACTCAAATACAGTAGTGAACTATACAATGCTCAAAATGTTCTTTCTCTTAACTTTGAAAAGCCTTTATTGTTGGATGAAATTCGACAAAAAATAGAACTATTGCAGCTGAATGAAGATGAAAAGCCTGTCATCCTCGTTTATCACCAAATTTTGTTGACTTTATTAGAAAGAGACAATGAGCAGCACTACGATCAATTGATAGTTTTACTCGAAAAATATGCTGCTTATTTCAAACATTCGGAGCTTCAAGGCATGTATGTTTTTGCCTATAACTACTGTACTGGGCAATATCGCACTCTCAGTAGAGATAGAAAATATCTGCATAAGATATTTGAACTGTTTGAGATATTGCTGGAAAACAATATCTTACTCTACGATGATTTAATATCTGAATGGGATTTCAAAAATATTGTATCTGTGGGATTGGGGCTGGGTAAGAACGATTTTGTAGAACAATTTATTCAGGATTATAAAAAATACCTCAAACCCAGTGTTCGTGAAAATGCCTATACTTACAATTTGGCAAACCTTCGATTTCACCAAAAAGATTATGACAGCGCCATCCGCCTACTTCATCAAATCGAATACACCGACTCTTACTATCATATAGACACCAAAATATTGCTGATGCGCTGTTATTATGAGTTGGAAGAAGTCATTCCGCTCTTCAACCTTATTGATACGGTTAGGGCTTACATTCGTCGAAACAAACAAATATCCAAAGGTCACAAGAATAACTATTTGAATTTTTTCAAGTTTGTCAAAAAATTGGTTCGCATCAAAATGGGCAGCAAAAAAACCATTGAAGATCTCAAAGAAGAAATCGCTCAAACACCCAATTTTGACGGTTTTTCTTGGTTTTTCGAAAAAATAAAGGAATTGGAGCAGAAGCAGCGAAGATTTTGAAGATTCAAAACAAACACATTTTAGTACACCACTCGAATCTTTGTAATCCAATCATTCTCTAGTTCAAACCATGAGCAGATAGATTTTATCCCATCGAGTACAGGCGTTTCAATCAATACGCAGACGGTGTTTCCTTCCGAAACAATTTGTTGAATCGGCGTAGGATAGCCTTTTAGTTCTTCCCAACAAGCCTTCAAAAATTCAGATTTGCTTTCGTAAATAGAATCGGGGCTGATGTGCTGAACAGTCGGGGCAAGCGGCAAAAGCGACGGATCGGCTTTCTCCCAAGCTTCGTAATATTGCTTCACCAAGGCAATGTTTTTTGCTGCGCTTCCTACATATTTGATATTCGTTCTCAGAGATTTTCCATCCCAAACTATTTTTCGCCATGCCGAACGATAGCTGCCAATTTCAAAATGGTCTATATCAGGATTTAATTGGAAATAAGCCGACGAAGGAGTGATGTAAGTAGTGATGTCTATATCTGACAAACAGACGGAACGACCGCAGTGATAATGCCCACTAAAAATGGCTTGGGGTTTGGATGCACAATTTTTGAGGGCAGATTGAACTTCTTCAATATTTTGCAGGGCATAGTTGTTGTCCATGTGTGGCACACCTGCCAAGGTCGGCGGATGGTGCATAAACAGTAATTGAGGTTCATTCACATCCTTGCAAGAGTCAGTCAAAAAGGACAATTGTGGGGAAGATACCATACCAGTAGTACTGTCCAAAAATATCAACTGACCAAGCCCTTCTATTTTGTGACTGTAGTACAGTTCTCTATTTTGAAGTAAATGAGTGAGTCCAAAAACCTCTGCCAACATTGCAGGATTATCATGATTTCCAGACATAATAAAATAAGGGATTTCAGTAGCATCTAAATGTCTCTTCACCCATTGATAGACTTCAATAATGCCTACTTGCGAACATAAATCACCAGACACCACCATGTAGTCCACCTTTGCACGTTTTACTTCCTCTAATACCTTCAAAAAATTAGCTCGCACATCTATTCCATTTGGCGATTCTCCTTCTTTAGCTATATGAATATCTGTGACTTGGGCAATACTGATTGTGTTCATAAACCATTAAAAATATTTGTCAAAAAAATAAAAAGACCGATCAAAAACCTAATTTTGCTCTTCATCCACACATAAGATTCTACTTACAAACAAGCGATTATCCATGAACCACACAAATCTATTGGAACTGCTCGAATCCAATGTAAAACGCTACAATCAAGCCGACTTCATCAAAGACGACCCCATTTCCATTCCTCACCAACTGTCCAAACTGCAAGATATAGAAATAATGGGTTTTTGGGCAGCAATGTTGGCGTGGGGACTCCGAAAAACCATTATCAATAAGTGTCAAGAACTTTTGGACTTGATGGATGGTGCCCCTCACGATTTCATCTGCAACCATCAAGAACAAGACCTCAAGCGCTTTGAAAACTTCAAACACCGCACCTTCAATCCGACCGATACTTTGTATTTTATCGAGTTTTTCAAGTCTTATTATCAAGCCAATGATTCATTAGAAGATGCCTTCGCACGCTTCCTCACTCCTACAGACGAGCACGTTGGAAAGGCCCTAAAAGGTTTTCATGAATTGTTTTTTTCACTCCCCAATGCCCCCCAACGCACTCGCAAACACATCGCTACTCCTGCACGCAAATCGGCCTGTAAACGACTCAATATGTTCTTGCGGTGGATGGTTCGCAAGGATGATAAAGGCGTAGATTTGGGCTTGTGGAATCGAATAAATTCATCACAATTATTGTGTCCATTAGATGTTCATGTCGACAGAGTTGGTCGAAAACTGGGATTGATTCATAGAAAACAAAGAGACTGGCAAACAGTTTTGGAGCTGACTGCAAATTTGAGGCAGTTTGATTCAGATGATCCTGTCAAATACGACTTTGCGCTCTTTGGTATAGGTGTTATGGAAAAAAAGTCTTTCGTCTAAAAAAAAGTTTGCAAATAAGCGAGACTTAGTTGACCTTAGTATCGCCTAAACAATTTGTTTACTCTTAATTCTTTCTTTTATTATGGGCTCAAAATATCAAGATCTTAGCAATGAAGAGATTGTAACCCTAATACAAACAACGGGTGACACCTCTCTTCTAAATATCCTATACAAACGTTTTTACAAAAAAGTATATGGTAAATGCCTCAGTATGACCAAAAACGCCAGCGATTCGCAAGATCTCACTCAAGATATATGGCTCAAAGTCAGTACAAATATATTCAACTTCAAAGGAGCATCGAGTTTTGCAACTTGGCTACATCGCATTACACTCAATCATTGTTTAGATTTCATGCGTGTCAATCGCTATGACTTAGGGGAAGATTCATTGAAGTACCACTACCTCAAAGCTGATGACAGCCAAGAAAGTATGGAAGCCAAACAATCCAGAGAATTACAACTCGAATTGATCATCAAATCCTTAGAAGAAGTAGATGAAGAAAGGCGGGAACTTTTGGTGATGAAATATTTTGACAATTTAGGTATTGAAGAGATTGGTGAAAAACTTAATCTAAAAAGTAGTGCCGTAAAAATGCGCCTTCAACGTGCCAGAAACACCTTGAAGAAACGAATGATGAACTCCAACAACAATATGAGTTCAACAGATATTCCAAAATTCGATTTTTAATTGAAGATCACCCTCTCCAATTCCAGATAATCAATTCCCATTCATCCGTAGCGTCCTTATAAGTCAATAGTTTTTCAAACCCAACCCTGATATGCGCTCGCATCGAACGGATGTTCCGACTCGCTACTTCTGTAATCAAATAGTCATATTTTGGAGAAAGTCTTATTTGCATTTCCTCATACATTTTATCAAAAATACCCATTCCCCGAAAATCCTTACCAACACACACCTGCCCCATTATCAGATAGTTGCAATTCTTTAAGGCGACTCCTTCAAAAGAAAGAGCATCTACTTGATGAAGCATAGGAATCAACACCTCAATTTTTGTTTTAAAAATCCGAGGCATGGATAGACAATAACCCACAATTTTATCGTTATATTTAGCGACAATGCTCGGTTCCACTTCATTCATCTCTCGCAGCAACCTCTCATTGTGAACTACGGTTACAAAACCTTGATTTTTAGCTTCATCAGAAGTTATTTGCCTTTCTAAATTCTCGCTTTGCAATAATAAAATTTGCTGAATATCATCATCAGTTTCGGCAATTGTTGTATTCAGTTGTGATAACATTGTTTAACAATTTTATAGTTATTTATTTTCAAAAATAGTATTTTTTGTGATTACATTTGCAATTTAAAAAAATTACACAATAAATGGTTACTATAGCTAAAGGCACTCCAAAAAAGCAGCCTTCTATCTCATTGGAAAACAGAGGAATAAGGCATTTCCTCAATATTTACGACACCTCCAAACCTTATGCTTTATTGACAGGCGCAAGTATGGGAATAGGTCGTTCGATGGCCCACAAATTAGCAGCGTTAGGGCATCACTTAATCTTAGTGGCACTCCCCGACCAAACATTGAAGGATTTTGCAATAGAATTGGAGAAAACTTATAATGTTAAAGCGATTCCCTATGGTATTGACTTGACTGCTGAGGATGCCCCCAAAAGAATATTTGACTTTTGCACAAAACACAACTTAGAGGTCAATATTCTCATCAACAATGCGGGTTTTGGATTGGGAGGTTTGTTTGAGAACATAGACTTGACTCAATACAATACAATGATGAGCCTCAATACCCGAACCATTATCGGCATGACCCACTATTTTCTGCCCAAACTCAAACAACACCAAGAATCCTACATCCTCAATACAAGCAGCATGGAAGCCCTTCTTCCTGTACCTTACAAATCTGTTTATACTGCTACCAAAGGATTCATTTATTCTTTTTCGTTGGCTCTACGTGAAGAAGTTCGCCCCTACAATGTAAACGTCAGCGTTCTATGTCCTGGCTCTGTACTAACCAACAAAGAGGGATTGAAGCGCATCAAGGCGATGGGCTGGAAAGCCAAAATGATGGTGATGATGCCTGATGAAGTAGCCGACAACGCTTTGGATAAAATGTTTAAGAAAAAAGGAGTGATTGTGCCAGGAGGCTTCAATCTATTCTTCACCAAACTGGGCAAAGTCCTACCTACTTCAGTCAAAATGAACCTTTTGGAAAAAATATTCAGTGCTTATAAGGAGCATTAAGGATTCGTGACCCGTTCATAAAACCGAACCAACTTCTTTTCCTCTTCTTGCCAATTAATCTCTTCACGAGCCGCCAAACAATTGTCCTGCAATTTTTGATACAACTCAGAATCTTGCAGCAATCGGTTGGCGGCTTTTGCAATCGTCTGCGCCTCCAAATCTTCCAACAATACCGCCACTTCAAACTGCTCATTGATCCGCCGATACTCCGGAAAATCGACGCACAACTGCGGCACACCTCCATGAAAATAATCGAAAAAACGGTTGGCAAGTGAATAGTAATAACTCATGCCATCATTCGTAAAAAAGGTAAACCCAATCTTGGCGTGTCGGGTGAATTGCCGCAAAAACTCAGGCGGAACAAAGCCAAAAAACCGTACTTTGTCTTTCAAATTTAACTGTTCAACCAAGTTTTTACAATCTTCAAAAACATCTCCCTTCCCACAGACATACAGTTTGCAGCCTTCAATAAAAGGCATCGCCTGAATCATTTCCTCGACACCTCGACCGACATTCACCGCCCCTTGATACAAAATATAGGTTTCTTCAAAAACTTGTGGGTCATACTCTTGCGAAGCATTGAAGGAAGTCGCTTCTTTTTTTCTCAAAACTGCCGCATTGCGAACAATTTCAAAGTCCGTTCCGTATTCTTTTTTAAAAAAATCGGCATACGATTGATTGATAGTATAAGCGTATTTGGTGCGGGGAACAACGAGTTTTTCGACTGTTTTCCAAACCCAACGGGTAAAAGGGCGATGCACAACTTCGGGCAATTCGGGAAAATATTCGTGGGCATCATACACCATCGTTTTTCGCTTCAATCGGCTCGCCAAAAAATGTGGCATCACCGTATCCAAATCACACGCTCCAAAAACATCGTAGCGATTCCACAAAAAATGCCACAGCAAACGAAAATTGTACTCCAAATAAAACAACTTCCCTCGGCTAAACCAAACCTTCATCCTCTTTTGGTGAAAGCTTCTCTCCTTCAATGGCTTAGAATTCGCCATCGTCCGACCAATCAGCGTCACCTCATAACCCGCCTCCGCCAACGAACCGCAAATCCGCTGCATTCGTTGGTCGTAATTCAAGTCATTCACCACCGTAAAAACGAGGCGTTTTGATGCTTTTTTTGAAGATTTTGCAGCTTGGAACTCGGTCATTCTTATTCTTGTTATTGAACTGAAAAAACTAACTTTACCCGACAAAGATAATCTTACTCAATGGAAAAAATCATTCAAATAACCAATGTCACCAAACACTATCGAATGGGGACAACTTTGGTAAAAGCCCTAAACGGTTTGAGTTTAGACATTTACAAAAACGAATACGTCGCCTTGATGGGACCTTCGGGTTCGGGCAAATCGACTTTGATGAATATTTTGGGTTGTTTGGACACGCCTACAAGCGGCACTTACTGGCTCAATGGGCAGGAAGTCGCCAATATGAGCGACAATGAACTTGCCGAAGTCCGCAACAAAGAAATCGGTTTTGTTTTTCAGACCTTCAATCTCTTGCCTCGATTGACCGCATTGGGAAATGTAGCCATTCCATTGATTTATGGTGGAGTTGGCAAAAAAGAGCGTGAACAAAGAGCTACGAATATGCTTGAAGCCGTAGGATTGGGCGAACGCAATCACCATAGACCCAACGAACTATCGGGTGGTCAACGCCAAAGAGTTGCCATTGCTCGTGCGCTTATCAATCGTCCTTCTATCATCCTTGCCGATGAACCGACCGGAAACCTCGACTCCAAAACTTCGATCGAAATCATGGAAATGCTCAATAAAATCCACCGAGATGGCAATACGGTTATCATGGTCACGCACGAAGAAGAAATGGCGCTCTACGCCCACCGAATCATCCGATTGAAGGATGGAGTTGTGGAGAGAGACGAGGCGAATGTGCATTGAACACAATTTCTTACCCTCATATTAAACATTTTTTGCCTCACAATCATTTAGTAACAGTGACACTGCTACTAAAAAAACAGAATGAATTATCTGCTCTTTATAATAACCCTTCTTATCAGCAGCATGGCTATCTTGTGGGTAATGTATTACATCAACCTACTGAAATTCATGTCTGTCCACAAAAAAGTCCCAAGTAATATACGCTCGGTTAGTTTTGGCGTATATGCTGTGGTCAGCATTTATATATGGCTGCTTTGGTCGGTTTTTGGTGCAGGATTGGCATTTTACTTCATGCCCGTCAACTCCAACGGCTGGTTCTATTACATTCCCGCCTACTTTTGTATCTCCATCATACTGCGCTTGTGTCGGGGATTCTACGAAGAAACCTTTGAATCTGCCTATGAATCGGGCGAAATATTGGAGTACAGCATGAGCGACTTCACCTTCCTCTCTTTTGCCATTGTTATTGCCTTTTTAGGCACGGTGTTTTATCCTGATTGTATTCCAGGGATTTTGAGTTGGTTGAATCATTTGTTGTTCTAAACATAACTATCCAAAACCCCATTCAAACTCCCCTCCTCATCCATCCACCAATTCGCCGAATAAACCCTCAAAACCCGAAATCCCAAACGCTCCAACTGAATCTCTCGATACAAATCGTGCATATAAGCCTCCGAACTTTTGTGCGCATTGCTGCCATCACACTCAATCGCCCAAACCGTCTGATTCAGTTCATTCTCAGCAGGCAAGACCGCAATGTCAATCACAAAACCACCCACTTTATAATTGATTTGTATGCGCTCAACAGGAATGAACTCCGCCAATCTTTTCGCCACCTCTTCCACAAAGGGCGAAACCGATTGAAGGGAATAATGGTCAAAAGGAGGTTCACTGCAATGCGCTGCCAAAGCTTCCAAAATCGAATCCTTCAATTCTTCATTCCCAATCGTCAAAGCCTTTGCGTAGCTAACATAAGCATACAAACACGTCCGCCCCGAATTTCCACGTTCTTCCATCTGCACCGCATATTGATTGTAAAATTCCGACGGAATCGAAGTCACCACATACACCTTTTGTTTGGCACGAGTCACAATCACATTCAGCAATTTATAGCCTTTCGCTTGGTTAATTGGGCCAAACAATTGCAGAAAACGCCCATCCTCTCGCCTTCCAAAAGTCGTCGAAATAATAATCACATCTCGTTCGTCGCCCTGCACATTCTCCAAATTCTTTACAAACAAACCCGCCCTTTCCAAAGCTGCAATCTTGCCTGCAGCCACTTCATCCTCCAATTTCAATTCCTGCAATCGCTCCAAAATGTAATTTCGTTGATGCAAATTGAAGGTCGCCACGCCAACGGAAGGTATTCGTGTGTTTGAGTGTTCAGGTTGATAGTTGTATTTAGGTGTTTGATTTTGAGTATTTTCGTTTGCCATGTCCTCGCCCCTGACTCCTGTCCCCTGTCCCCTTGCTCCTATCTCCAACAACAATTCCAACACACGCTCCGCTTCCTCCTTATTAACACTTTTATCATACAGCCCTTCCACTTCAATGAGTTCAATCGCTTTGTAATCGCTTTGGGCAGGCATCGGCACCAATCGAGAACCGTAAAAAGCAGCATTCGAAAACGCAATCAAATCGGGGTGTCGACTGCGGTAGTGAAAATCCAAAAAAGAACGTTGATAGCCCGTATCTTCCGCATACTCCAAGAGTGATTCCTTTTCGGCAAGGTCAGTATCGTCACTGTCAACCACCTCAAAATCGGTCAATTCTTCGTCTGTTTCCGCCCAATCAATCATCATCGTTTTGCTACTCGCAAAATAACTCGTTGGTGGCATCTGATGTGTATCGCCCGACACGACTTTGTGCTTCCCTCGCATCAAAGCCGAAAAAGTATCTTCCAATCGCAATTGACTCGCCTCATCAAAAATCACTACATCAAACAAGTTCTCCTTCAATGGAATAATCGAACTACACACCACAGGATTGACCAGCGTGACAGGGAAAAAATCGGTAAACAAATCAAAATCTGCATTGATGATTTTGCGGAGCGAATTGCGGCGTTTACCCTTCGAGCCTCGTTTGTTGTAGAGTCTTTTGACGCTTGTGTGATTGGCTCGGTCGTTGAATTTTCGCACCGATTGATGCTGATAGCGATGCCAAGCTTTCAAAATCTTGGGAATTTGCAGCTCTTCAATCGTCTTCATATACGACCGCAAACTTTTCAAAGCTTGGTCGTCTTTGGGCGTTTCCGTGCTTTCATTTCGGGCCAAAGTCCAGTAAAAATACCACCCTTCAAAAGCCGCCTGCCAATCTTCGGCCTGAATCTCTACCAACGCCTTCACCACCGACTGCTGCAAAGTCGTACATTGAAGGAAAAAATGCTGCCATTTGGAAAAAACCGAGTATGCTCCAAAAGCCTCTTTTATCGCTTCCAAATGACTTAAAATCCATTGGGCATTGAGCGTTTTCGACTTCAAACTGTCCTCTCCCTCCACCAATTGTGCCTGCAAAAAATTCGCTTCGTTGATAGCTGCAATGCGCCCCTTGTAGTAATCTTCCGCCATGTCCAAAGCCTCTGCAATCTCTACTTTTGGGTGTATGTTCTGCAAATTCAAAGCATCCACTTTAGCTTCAATTCTACTCGGATTCCCCTTATTCCATCCCTCCAATTCCATCAGAAAAGCAAACGTATTTTCCTTCAATAAGCGAAAATTAAAAACCGCCTCCTCTCCTACTCCAATAAAATCGTGTGCAAAATAGTTGGTTACAGCCCAATCACTTTGCATTGCGGTGTAATCTTCAATACATTGTTTTTGCTTCTCCAAAATCGTTTGATGCTTTTGGCTAAACACTGCCAAAAATTTCACCCAAAAATGTGGAAATCCACTGATTTCATTGAAGTTGTCTTCGTACAATTCGAGATTTCGCTCCAATTCCTTTTGCAGCGTTTCCGCCTTTTCCTTCAAGGATTGGTAAACCGATTCATAATGATTTTGAAGCTGTTGGACATAACTCTCTCGTATTTGCGTCAAACCCAAGAGCAGTCTTTTGGCTTGTTGGGTAAAGGTTTTGAGTTGTTTTTCGATGTAAAAACGAGCTTCGGCAGGCTTTTCGCTGCGATAAAATCGGTGGTGAATATGCTGCAAAGGATGCGATTGAAGGAAAGTCCATGCATTGGAGGAGGCGGAATCTGTTGTTAACCTTTCTTCTTTCTTCTCCAACAAAATGGGTTTTAGCAGAGGCTGTGATTGGTGAATCACTTCCAACAAAGCCAAATATTCGTGATAAGAAAACTCAAAAGTTGTCGTATTCAAGTCTTCATTGAAGTGTTCGATTTTGTTCTCTTTGGCGATTCGCTGCAAATACAAACCCACCAAATCCGTCCAATTGTAAGGGCCTAAACGTTCTCTTGCTAAAAACTGATGGTGGGCATTGATGGTTTCTTTTGCCTTAGTTGCTTGTGTCAAAACATGCTGATACTGAAACTCTTCAAAAGTGGGCGTTTCGGCTTTTCGGTCAATGCGATCCCGCACCGAATCCACTACCTTTTTGCGGTCTTTGGAGATGTCTTCTACAATGATGGTCAAATCTTGCAGCCCCAATTCGTGCAGATTGTTCTGAAGCACTTCCAATGCTGTCCGCTTTTCACAAACAACCAAACATTTCGCTCCATTTTCCAAAGCGTTGAGAATAAGTGCGGTCAAGGATTGACTTTTGCCTGTTCCCGGTGGACCTTGAATGATTTTGAGGGGAGATTTTGCGAGCGTATTGATAATCGCTTGCTGTGAAGGATCAGTGGCAATACCTACAAAAGTAGATTTCTGAAAACTCGTTTTTTCTGCCTCGTATTTGTTGTAGACTCCATCACTTTCCTCCAGAGAATGTTCGAGATTGCGAATGTCGGCTTGCAGGTCGGGAGTATCTATCTCTGCTATTTTTGCCGATTGAAGCTGCATCAATCGGTCTATGTCTTTGATAATTGGCTGCTTCTGGGTTTTGAATATCCCAAAAACACCCGCCCATCGAATGGTAGGTTTTTTGAGGTCAATGTGCTTAATCGTGTCTGAACCGGGGCAAGGGGTGACAATGGCACTGAAATGCTCTTCTTCGGCATTGAACTGCTTCAATATTTGGTTGGCAATGTCGACCAATTCACCTTCATCTATTTTGGAGTCGTCCAAAAATTCTTCTGCAATGTTTTGCAGCGTCACACTTTCGTCTTTTTCGATGTGAGCGATGAGCATTTGATTGACCAAAATTGGATAGTCTTCTTCTCTGCGAATCGTCCATTTATACGCCTGTGTTGCAGATTTTTCGATGTCCAAATACCATATCAAAACGGGTGCTTTGATGATGCGTTTGGGGTCATTTTTGTCTCGCTTTAATAGAATCGGATAACCAAAGGCAAAAGGTTTTACACCATGTTCCAAAAAATTGTCGTTGTTTTCGTAGGTAATGACATTGAGGCGTTTGTTGAGGAGAGTCAACGTTTTGGAGTCATCTTCAGAGAGTTGTTCGATGCGTTTTTCGGCATTGCGGTACTCTATATGGAAAGTAAACTTGGCTTTGGTGAGAAGGGTTTCAATAAACTTTTCGGGTAAATTTGCTTGCAGTACTTCTATGTCCTTCAAGTCCAAACGATTCAACTGTCGACTTGGCAATACGTTGAGATGTATCGAACGCCGATTGCCAACGGTCAGTTTTTGTTTGAGGATTTGGAGGAATTTGAGGTCGGACATTATTTTAGGATTGTTTCGCTTTGCTGATTGTTAAATTGTTTCACTTCGCTAATTGTTTGATTGTTGTATTCTTAGTGTTCAAAATCCTTGAAACTTTGTGCCTTTGTTTCTTTGTGATTAAGTTTACTTATAGTAATGCGAAAATTAAGGAAAAAAATGGGCTTTTTGAAATTCTCTGCCCTGTTGAAGATAAATTAAAATTTTTACGCTTACTTTTGCGAATTTTTCAACAAAACACAGTTTTCAATATGAAAATTTTAATCATTGGCGGTGGGAATATGGGAACGACCTTTGCTCAAAGTTTTTTGGCAGCCCACATCATCCGTCCAAAGGATTTAATCATACTCGAAAAAAACGAACAGCGTCTGGAGTTTTTACACTCTGCCGAAATCGGTGATATTCACAACGAAGCGGGAGATTATATTCACGATGTGGATCTATTGGTTTTGGCGGTGAAGCCTCAAAATACGGAAGATTTGTTTCCAATTATCAAACCTTATTTGAATCCAGAACAGTTGGTGCTTTCGATTATGGCGGGTGTCCAAATGAAGAGTATTGAAGAGGGTTTGGGTGTCAAAAAGGTGATTCGTGCGATGCCTAATTTACCCGCACAGGTCGGCATGGGTATGACGGCTTTTACGGCAAAGGAAGAAGTGAGCCGCAAAGAACTCATTGAAGTACAGAATCTTTTGAGTACAACTGGCCGAGCGATTTATTTTGAAGAAGAATCTATGTTGGATGCTGCTACGGCTATTTCGGGTAGTGGTCCAGCTTATGTGTTTTACTTTATGAAATCCATGATTGCTGCGGCTGAAAAATTGGGTTTTTCGGAAACTCATGCGGAGTTGTTGGTTTGGCAGACGTTTATGGGGGCGGTTCATTTGCACAACAAAAACAGTATTTCACCTGAAGAGTGGATCAAGCGAGTTTCGTCTAAAGGCGGAACTACGGAAGCGGCAGTAAATGTTTTTGAAGCTCGAAATTTGGGTGAAGATATTCAAGAAGGTATTTTTGCGGCTTTCGAGCGGTCGAAGGAGTTGGGAGGTAAGTAACTTTTTAACACACTTGATTTAGAATAGAACGCAGAGACATAAAAAAGGTGCATTGTATTTTTATCAAAAACACAATGCACCCTATTTCAAAACTCGACGTACTGACATTCATTTCTATGTCTTACGTCTTGCCTCTTTTATCTTGCCTCTAAATTAAAACAACTTCATGTCATCCAAGACTTTCATTACGCCACGAACATGACCTGCTGAAGTGTTCATCATTTCCATTTCCTCTTCGTTCAAATCCAATTCGAGGATTTTTTCGATACCATTTTTGCCGAGTAATACAGGAACGCCTAAGTAAATATCTTTCATTCCGTATTGACCGTCCAACCATGCACAACAAGGGAAAATGCGTTTTTCGTCTTTGCAGATGGTTTCAACCATTTGAGCAGCAGCAGCACCTGGCGCATACCAAGCAGAAGTACCCATTAGTTTCACCAATTCTCCACCGCCTTTTTTGGTTCTTTCGACAATAGCATCCAATCTTTCTTCGCCTACAAATTCGGTAACAGGAATCCCTGAAACTGTGGTGTAACGAGGAAGTGGCACCATTGTGTCACCGTGTCCGCCCATCAAAACAGCTTGAATATCTCTTGGAGATACGCCAATTTCGGTCGCCAAAAATGCACGGTAACGAGCGGTATCCAAAATACCTGCCATTCCGAATACTTTATTGGAAGGTAATTTGGCGGTAAGGTAAGCGCAGTAGCTCATCACATCCAAAGGATTGGCAACGATGATGATAATGGTATTGGGAGAGTGTTTTACTACATTTTCGGTTACAGACTTTACGATTTTAGCGTTGATACCAATCAAATCGTCGCGACTCATACCTGGCTTACGAGGCACTCCAGAAGTAATTACGGTTACATCTGAATTTGCAGTTGCGGCATAGTCGTTTGTAACCCCAACTGTAGTTGTGCTATAAGAGTTGATGGCAGCTGTCTGCCAGATGTCCAATGCTTTACCTTCTGCAACACCATCTTTGATGTCCAACAAAACAACTTCTTTGGCAAAATTGCCGTGTGCTACGACGTTGGCTACGGTTGCTCCAACATTACCTGCACCTATCACTGAAACCTTCATAAGAGAATGATTTTTTATATTATGGAAGAAAAAATATCATTATTGAAGGCGCAAAGGTACAAAATTTGGGAATTGTTGAATTACTTTATGGTTATATTGTTTTATTGCTACATTCTTCTACTGTTATGTTGTTCTGTTGCTGAAAACGATACATCCCAAATTTATTAGAAAAAAATGGCATTTTAATGTGCATATCAACAAGGTTTCTACAGGACTGACATGAAAGAGGGATAAAACAATACAGCAATTCAGCTATCAATCAATCTGAGGTAAACTCCCCTCCTCTCCTACTTTTTCTTTTTTGTAGCGTACGACCAACTTGTACTTGTCGGTATTCATCAAAAAAGGAAAGTACAACTGCTCAAAAACCAATTGGGTACTACTTTCGGCTTGCTTCAATATCCCTTCACGTATGGCTTTCTCTACTGCCATTTTTTTTCCTTCTTTTATCAAAGCAGTAATTTCGTCTCCTTCCAAACTTTTACTAAAAAACTCATTGACACTCTTCACATTGAAGTCTATATCCGTGGTCAATATTTTAGGAGGGGCAACGGTGATAACGATGTAGTTTTCGATGATTGTGTCTTCTTGTTCTTCTATAACATTGGCCTTGAAGTAGTCGTCTAAATCTACTCCTGCGCCAACTTTTGCCTTCACATTGAAGTCTATATTGGCATCAAATGCAAGTGCATCAAAACCCAATACGTCTCGTTTGAAGGTTTCTTTGATATTGATAGTCACTTCGTCTTCAACGGTTAAGAGTTTTTTGACCAATTCTCGGTGATGTTGATTGACGGATAGACTTTCATTGAAGTCCACGATGGTGGCATATTCGTCAAACAGTTCGATTACAAGCGAATAGGAGTTTTTGGCGATGATGTTGCATATATCGTTGGCGATGTCGTCCAATAATTTGGTGGTGAGTTGGGTATCGGATTCCAAACGCATTTCGTTTTTGCGGACTACGATTTTTCCTGCTCGAATCAAGCTGCTTGCTAATTTTCGCTTTTGAAGGGGATTCAGTAAGTTGACCAAATCACAGGTATTTGTGCTGATACTTTGCAGAAATTGATTGGAAATTTTTCGGGTAGAAACGTTTTTTTCGAGGAGGTTCTTCAAGGGGGTAAATTCTCGTTCTACTTTTTTGGCAAGGGCATCGTGAATCCCTTGATAAGCTGCAATAATGCTATCACTTTCTGGTTTTGAGAAATTGTCAAAATTGACTATACTTCTCAAAATAGCGGTATTCATAGTGTCGGCTAAACTGTCAATGGGGGCTTTGTATTTTTTCTGATGCAATTTATTGACCACATATTGATAGGGAAGATAGGTCTGTTGTTCTTCGTCAATGAATAAGTGCAAAGCGCCTTTGTGGGCGAGGTAAATTAGTTCACGAGTATCTAACATCGCATCGTCATAGCCCATCTCAAAACCTTTGGAAATACCCGTTTCTGTACCTATTTGATGTCCTTTTTTGAAGCCCATGTCTTTACCCAATTGGAAAAACAACATGCTCAATAAAGGGACGAGTACCAATAAAGGGATGATGAATTTTATGGGGATGTTTTTTGGCATAAAATGGACGGTTAATGAATCAAAAACGCATTTAACGCCCAATTTAACGAAAAATAATCAATTTTGTTGAAATCATCTCAGAGGATTCTATTAGTATGAATTATCCATACTTGAATTCTCACCTTTGTCAGCAATCATGGGAGAATTGTACTTAACCACCAATTCGTAGCCGTCCTTATCTATCAATACGGGAGCATACAATTGCTCAAAAACCAATTGTAAGCTTTCTTCAGCTTTTTCTAAAATACCACTATCTATGGATTTTTCCTCTGCCAAGAACTTTCCTTTTCTTATCAAATAAGTGATTTCTTTTCCTTCTAATCTTGTACTAAAAAATTCATTGATGCTTTTGACATCAAAGTCTATACCTGTGGTCAAAATTTGGGGAGATAAGACCGTTATCACAATATAGTTGTGAATGTTATCACCTCTTCTTTCCTGTATAATTTCTCCTTCAAAATATTCATCTAAATCAACTCCCACGTTCACTACTGCATCTAGGGATATCACTATATTGGCATCAAAAATCGGTCTTTTAAATGTTTCCTTTAAAATAACAGTTACACTGTCTTCAATGGCAATTAATTTTTTCACCAATTTCCTCTTGTGTTTGCTGTACACTACATCTTTTGTAAAATCATTGACTATGATATGTTGTTTAAAAAGTTCATCTACTACTACAAAAGAACTTTTGATGATGATGTTGCATATTTCATCTGTAAGTTCGTCTAATAGTTGAGCAGTGATTTCAAGTTTATCGTTGAAATTCTTTCCCTTTTTTTGAAGTGATGCTTTTCCTGATTTTATCAGGCTTTTGGTTAGTTTTTGTTTTTGTAAAGGACTCAACAAGCCTACTAAGTCACACGTATTGTCACATATAGATGCCATAAATTGTCCAACTACTTTTCGGGTTGTTGTATCTTGTTCTAATTCACTGAGTTTTTCTATGTATCCTCTCTCCACTTCGTCAACAAAATTGTTGTGGACTTTTTGGTAGGCAGCTAAAATATCCTCTCTTTCTGATTTGGAGAACACATCAAAATTGAGAAAACTCCTGAGAATAGCAGTATTGAGTGTATCTACTAATTTGGGAATGGCAATGCCAGCATCGTTCTGTTGTAGCTGATTGACTACATAGCCATACGGAATATAGGTGCGCCTATTTTCATCTACAAATAAGCTGTAAGCACCTCTATCTGCCAAAAAAAGCAATTTGTGAATTTCTTCTACTGCATTGTCATAGCCTGCAAGTTCACCTTCAATAATTCCTTGTTCACAGCCTATTTCTTCTCCGATGATCATGCCTTTATCATATCCAATTTTCTTTCCCACTTCTTTTCCTTGCTCTATACCCTTTTTTTGTCCTATGTAAAAAGCAAAACAAATAATTCCTGCAAACAACAATAATCCAAAAGCATTTTTTAAAGTAGTAACTGGTTTCATAATAAAGACAATTTTAATCTTTAATAAAATAGATGCAATTCATAAAATTGAACAGAGTTTATTCTATATTAGTTCCTATTTATCAATAAATAACTGCATTTTTTGAGTCAATACAACTTTAAACTAAACATCAAATCATTTTCCCATACTTATTATTCTTTTGTTAACTAATTGAGAGTAGCATCCCCTTTGTATTGTTTCCTATTCTAAAAAAAAAATCTAATTTTGTTGTTTCATTGATATAAATTTTAGCCCATTAGAACCTCCTGAATGAAACAAAAAAAAATACTACTTATCTGCCCACATCCCGAAGACACAGCTCCCGGTCAAAGATTGAAGTACGAACAGTATTTGGCGTATTTGCGGTCAGAAGGTTATCAAATTGATATTTCCCCTTTTATGTCTATGCCTTTTTGGAACATTGTCTATAAAAAAGGCTATTTGCTGCAAAAGGTATTTTGGACTTTGATGGGCTACTTGCGGCGTGTAGTGGATTTGTTTCGATTGCCGTTTTACGATGGAGTTTATATTTTTTTGTGGGTTACGCCTTTTGGACCGCCGATTTTTGAGCGTCTTTTTACCTTCTTCAATAACAAAATGATATACGACATTGACGACATGGTTTTTTTAAGGCACAGCAGCAGTGCCAATCGTTTTATGGAGGTGTTCAAGGGACGAGGGAAGCCGATATATTTGATGAAAAAGGCAAAACATGTGATTGTCTGTACCCCTAAACTGGACAATTTTGTGCAGCAGTTCAATTCCAAAACGACCGATATTTCGTCCACTATCAATGCACAAACTTACCTACCTGTCAATCCTTACTCCAATGATAATCCACCTCTTACGGTTGGTTGGAGTGGTAGTCACAGCACTTCAAAATATTTGCATTTGTTGAAAGACGTTTTTAAGGAACTTCAAAAAATACATCCTTTCAAACTTTTGGTTATTGGCGACCCCAATTTCAAAATGGAGGGTGTGGATTTGGAAGCAATACCTTGGTCGTCGGCTACTGAGGTGCAAAATTTGCAGCGGATAGACATCGGTGTGTATCCGTTGCCTGATGAGGAATGGGTGTATGGCAAAAGTGGTTTGAAGGCATTGCAGTACATGACTTTGGGGATTCCTACGGTGGCTACGGCAATTGGCGCAAATTTTCGGGTGATTGAAGATGGGGTTTCTGGTTTTTTGGTCAACACACCTCACGAATGGTTGAAGGCTTTGCAACATTTGTTGGAGAATCCTTCAATGCGAAAAGAAATTGGAGGGCAGGCAAGAAAAAGGGTTGAAAATTATTATTCGATTGAAGCCAATAAACACAAATATTTAGATGCCTTTGAGAAAACTTTCAAGTGATATTTTTATAAAAACATTTTTAATTTCATAAAACTACCAATAAAAGAACGGTTTATGTTCAAATAACACCCTCCTCTCAAATAAATTTTTAGTACCTACGTTACTATCATTCATAAGTTACATTTTTGGCAAAGAATTTGTATAATTCTTTACATCTACTTCAATATAGCCCCTCTGGTAGTCATTCTACTACTATCTTTTCAGTCCAAAAAATTTATCTAACCCCCATTTTTTTGTTAACCCCTATGCCCTAAGCCTCCCAAAGCTTTTGTTTTGGGTTTGCGTAGGACAAATCACGAATAACCATGTTAAAACGAACACTTATTTTGGGAATAACTGCGGCTTGTTTTGTTGTAAATATCGGACAAGCAAGCGCAAACACATTGGATATGGCCGCTTCTTCAACTTGTACAGTTAGTTGTATCTATTCAGCACATCCATCTAACTCTTCTACCACAGTACAAAACAATCTGCTTCCTGAGAATCTGATTTTCAAGGTGATTATCGGGACTTTCGTCGAGCCTTTGGACATCGAATGTAGTTATTTGAGAAAAGTACGTTCAGATTTGACCATCGAAAAAACGATTGAAGGAAGGGTGCGTTATGCGATTGGTGCATTTGATGAGTATCAAAAAGCTGTCAATTACTGTAAAAACCTGAAAGACAAGGGTTATGTTCATGCAAAGGTTTTGGCTTACAATCAAGAAGAAGTCTTGACTATGCCATTGGACGAAGTTTTGGAGCTTTTAGGAAATCGGTAAGACAAATTAAAATATTCCGTAAATTCTATTTTTTTCCTTTGAACAGGTGGGTTACGCTCACCTGTTTTTTTAATGTTTGGACTTGGGAACAATGGTGTATTCATGGGTGAAAGGATAAGTTTTGGTTTCACCTGTTTCTGTTTTGATAAGAAATTCTCCTTCAAATTGATGTCTGCCCAATTCATTTGCTTTGACCTGATAGTTTGCTTCGTCAATTCTTCCACTGACCAATGTATTTTCTCCAATCGTTATTCTTCCTTCTACGGGAATTTTTTCTGCAAAAAATATGCTGGCGGTCAAAGTGTCTCCTTGTTGCAAATAGCTTGGTGCAACAACTGTAACATCAAATTGGTTGCGGTCACACATTAAACTGACATTCTTTGTATAATGGACTCAGTATCGCTGTCTATACAAACGTTTAATCGTGTTTGATAGCGAGTGATCAAACTGGTAAAATCCTCTTTTTGCTTTTGACATTCAATGGATTGAAAATTGAAGTAAACGGCCAGTCCTGCAATGACAAGACTTTGAAGTGCCAACAATGGAAGGGCGTATTTGCGGATTTTTTGAAGGAAATAAGTAGTTAGCATATTTTATATTGAACTTTTGACCAAGCTAAAGGTATTAAAAGAGAACACATTCACATTTGCTTACCTATCAAACGAAAAAGAAATGAAAATTGATATAATAGTTGCTTACATCCAAAGGTATGAGTTTGGACATGAAAAGGATTTTGTGCCGCCTGTCACGGGTATTCACTTGGCTGCAATCACTTCCAAAAAACACGAAGTTCGGGTGATTCACCAACAAGTTGAAGCAGTGGATTTGGAGTCGGATGCGGAGGTAATTGCGATTTCGTTTTTCAGTGGTTTTGCGAATGAGGCCTACCGTTTGGCGAATCATTTTCGGAAGAAGGGGAAGGTTGTTATTGGAGGTGGGCCGCATGTCACCTATTGTCAAGATGAGGCTTTGGAGTATTTTGATGCGATTGCAACGGGTGAGGTCGAAAATGTATGGGCGAAGTTGTTGGAGGACATTGAAGACAAAAAATTGCAGCGATTTTATCAGGGTACGCCTTGTGATATGAAAGATTTGCCGACACCGAGATACGATTTGTTGGCGGATAAATTTTTCATCCGAAAGGTGATTCAAGCCACAAGGGGCTGTCCTTTTTCTTGTTCGTTTTGTACGGTTCCTTCTTTGAATCCTGGCTTTCGATTGCGACCTATTGAGGATGTGATTCGGGATGCTTCTTACGACAATTTCAAGCATTGGTGGCAGCGCAAGGTGGTTTGGTTTTGGGACGACAATCTGACGATTCGCCGACCGTATATCAAGGAGCTTTTGAAGGAGATGATTCCTTTGAAAAAATGGTGGCTGACACAAGCGAGTATGGACATTGCAAAAGATGCGGAGTTGTTGGATTTGATGAAGGAATCGGGTTGTATTGGCGTGTTTTTGGGCATTGAGTCATTTGGGAAAGAGTCCTTGAAGGATGCGAATAAGCGGCAAAATAAGGTGGAGAATTACAAAAAAGCGGTTTCGGAAATTCGCAAACGAGGCATTGCGGTGATGGCGGGTTTTATTGCAGGTTTTGACCACGATGACGAGGAGAGCATTGTCGAAATGGCGGACAGGTTGATGGATATTGGCGTAGATGTTCCTTTTCTGAGCATCATGACTCCGTTTCGAGGAACGAGTATTTACAGTCAGTTCAAGATGGAAGATAGGATGTTGGAGGATAGAGGTTGGAGCTTTTTCAATGGCTATAATGTGGCGTTCAAACCCAAGCAAATCAACGAGTTTGAGCTTTTGAAAGCGCATCGGAGTTTGTGGAAAAAGTGTTTTTCATTTGGGTATTCGGTGAGGAGAATTTTTCGGGGGCTTTCGCTTAGGAGTGGTGCATTTTTGTTGGTGTTGTTTATGAATACTTTTTACTGCTTGAAGCGACTTCGCAAGAATTATCCGATTGATATGTCGAAACGAGAGGAATGGCACGATATGCCTACTTCAATTGGTGAGGAGGTTTGGGAACATTAGCGAAGTTCAAATGCAAATTCAAGAAGGTGTTTGAAAACGATTTAGTTGCATTTGGGGAGAACGGTGTATTCGTGGGTGAAAGGGTAAGCTGTCGTTCTTCCCCAACCATCTTTTTGAAGGATTTGTCCTTTGATTTGGTGAGTGCCAATTGTATGGGCGTTTTTTCGATACTTGACAATACCATACTCATTAGTGAGAAGCGTATCATTCTCTATCACAACCTTTCGCTTCCCATATATTCTTTCTGCAAAAGAGGCTTTTAGGCACAAAGTATCGCCCTGCTCAAAACGATATGCAGCATTTATTAAAATCCTGTAAGGAAATGAAAGACATCGGCCTCGCATTTTAAATCCTAAATAGTCTATCCACAAGTTTTCGATATAACGAATATCTGACTTAATTTTCTCGAAGTATGCCCTGTAGGTATCTCTATCTTTCAAGTCTTTGTATTGCTGCTTCAATAATAGATTGTCAGATAGTGGAAAGATGCTTAGACAGGCTTTCTGCAATATTCTTCTATCTGTGGTGTCGATTTGTGCCGATTCTAAAAACTCCAACACTAAATCATAGTAATCAGCTACTATATTTTCTGATTTAAAAGACAACTCATGTAGTTTTTTTGAAACAAAGGCGGCTTCAATTTCTTCAATAAATCGATTGGTAGATGTACGTAGCTCTAGAGCCTTCTCTAAAAATTCCAAGTTCCTTGATTCTATTTCACTCATTCTGTACATCCAGTCTAATCTTGCGCTTGTATGATTGTCTATCGAAATATCCTCCCACTGAGGTTGTGCGTTGAATAAATCCACAACAAACTGTCTTTCTTGCTGTTGAAAATATATTTGTACTTGATAATAAGCTATTAAAACCAACATCACTACCAACTGTAAAGCAAATAAAAAGAGAACAAACTTGCGAAATCTGTACCGAAAATAAGTTAATAACATAGATTTTTGATTTTAGGGTTGTCTTTTGGAAGCGACTTCATATTTATGGGCAAAATCATAAGAATATCCCTTGTCACAAACAAATTTCACTTTCAGTTCATGGATTCCCAATTTATTGAGAACTATTTGATAATGTACTGCTTTTTCTCTGTCCATCTGTAGGGTATCTTTTCCTATCACAAAAACACAATCTCCTTTATTGATAACTCGATTAGAGAGTGAAATATCCAAGGCTAAGGTTTCGCCTTCCAACAGTTTGTTTTTGGAAGCAACAATGTGGGGATAATAACCGTACATCAAACGAGAAGAATTAAATACATAGGGTTTCAAGTAATTGGTCAATTCATTTTCAATTAGATACAAATCATTCCTTATCTTTCTCAAATAAATCCAATACGTTTTTTTGTCTTTTACTTGGTCAAATAGGAGAGTCATTTTTTTGGAATTAGAAATGGTGTAGCAATTGTATATTTCCTCTGCAAATGCTCTTTCTTGAGAATCTAAATTTCCATGTATATTTTCCATTATCTGCAAAACAGTATCTTTGTGTTTTGCAGCGATTTCATTCATATCCAAGTATTCGATTTGACTGTTTTCATTTTCCAAAAACAATATATCATCTATATCTTGGGTGAAATAATAGGTATATCTTTCTATCCCCAATGCAGCTTCCAAATACGATTGTCCGACCTGTTCTGTTTTCGACTTCCACTCCATTCTATTTGTTGACTTCATTGTTTCTGCTCTAATAACTACAGAGTTCACCTGAAAGGAATGACTGAGCAAGTCTATGAAATCTTCCTTCTGTTCAACACTTTTATCCAACTGATTTTGAAGATAAAAACCCACTGCAATGGTGAGAACGAACTGCAACAGTAAGAGTGGAAGGGCGTATTTTTTGATTTTTTGAAGCATAAGCAGAGTTTTTGAGGGATTAGTTGCATTTTGGGAGAACGGTGTATTCGTGGGTGAAAGGGTAAGTCATGGTTTTCCCCCAATTATTCTGCATGATTACTTTACCTTCTAATAGATGTTTGCCTAATTTCTTCGTTTTCATTTGATAGATAGCCGTTCCATCTGCATCTAAAGCAACTCCTTTACCTTCAACTATAAAAGTAGGTCTCCTTATTTTAGGGTTTTCAGTAAAAGTAATTCTCGCATTTGTGGTTTCGTCTTGCCAAAGACGATTTGGTGCAATAACATGAGTGTAATATTTGTCATAAATGCAAGGTTCAGATGGAAGTTTGCTAAACAAATACTCAACTGCAATATGTTCTATCAACAACATTTCACTTCTTACTTTTTGCAGATAGGCAATTTTGCTGTAAGGAGTTTCCAGATAATCATATTGCTGCAAAACTTGTTTGTAGTCGGGCAAAGAATAATCTTTGAAGGCTTCCATCTCAACATCTAATCTTTCATAAATTTTCTGATGTTCTTTGAACAAAATTTCCTCAACCCCTTCAAAATAAGCGGTCAATAATTCATCTGCTGAAAGAGCTAATTTTGTTTGGGGGACTGATATTGCCTTTGCAATTTTTTTATCAAATCCTCCTCTGTATTTGATAATTTTCTCTGCACAATCCAACCAGAGTTTCGCTCGGTGGGTTTTCTCAACTCGAAGACTCATTAAGTTTCTTTTCAATTGATTTGTCTTGTAAGTTATGTCAGCAAATGTTTGATAATCAAACTCCATGCGCTCAAAAAATTGTTTTTCTTGGTGATGGTCTTGCAGCAGTTGAAAAGTAAGTAATGACAACAAAGCTACAATGACAAAGCCCTGCAATGCGAACAATTGCAGCGCATATTTTTTAAGTTTTTGACGGAAATAAGTACGACGCATAAGCGGTGTTTTTTGGGATTTTAGTTGCATTTGGGTAGGACAGTGTATCTGTGTTCAAAAGTATAAGTCATAGTCTTTCCTACTCGATTTTTTGCAGTTATAGAACCTTCAAAAGAATGTGTACCGACTTCTTTTGTTTTCGTACGATAAACACCTCTATCGAATATATCTTTTCTCAACGTATCCCCTTCAACAACAACAAATTGAGGAACAAATGATGGTCGGTGGGACAAAAAAATACTTGCTTCAAAAGTTTCTCCTTGATGGAGAGTCTTCATCGTAGGTACTACTTCCGCTCTTGATTCATCAAAAATAATGGAGTCTATAGCTATTTGGCCATGAATAAGATTCACTTGTTTTTTTGCTATATTTGTAAGAATCATTTGAACCATGCTCAAAGTCAATTCTATATGACCTCGGCTTTGAAAATTTTGTTTCAGCCCCAATTTCCTCAAAGCTTCTTCTGAATACAACAGTTCTTCTAATTTTTCTTTCTTCTCATAATCTGATAATCCATTCAAGAACAAGGTCTTTTGTTTTACTTCTTCACGAAAGCCTTGTATATATTGCTCAATTTGTTCGTTCCATTTTTCTATCCGAGCTGTCTTCAATAGTTTTTGTTCTATTTCCATCTTTTGCTGAATATTCATTGCAGAATTTGATTCTTTAGTAATCTCGTTTATTTTTCCTTGAAAAAAATAAATTTTCTCCAGATACTTATCTGCAATGCTCAATACTTCTTTTGCCGTTTTAACCAACTCCATCCCAACTCCTTCTCTCAATAAACGATGCTCTAAATATTCCACCTCATAGAAAAGTTCATTTCCCCACAAATGACTGTTATCATATAAGAAATGGCTGCGCCCCTCCAATTCAGGCACTTCCGATTCTGAATATTTCTGATAAACAAGAAAAACAACAAAAACAAACAATTGAAGCACCACCAAATACGGTGCGGCTTTTCTGAATTTTTGAAGGAAGTAAGTGCGAAGCATAAGCAGTGTTTTTTAAGGCTTTTAGTTGCATTTTGGGAGAACAGTGTATTCTTGTATAAAAGGCAGTTCTTTCTCTCCTTCAAAACTATTTCTCAAAAAAATACACCCTTCAATACGATGCTTCCCAATTTTTTCCGCCTTCAATTGATAACGAGCTACTCCTTCTGCATCTAAAGGCAGTTGTGTATCGTCCACAAAAATTCTCGGTCTATACATTGAGGAAGTCTTGTCTAAGAAAATATCTGCTTCAAGGATTTCACCTATTTGAAGGGTTTTGGCAGAGGGAATGACATGGGCGTAATACTTATAATAAATCCAACCATCACCTCCCAACTTATTTCTAAAAAAATCAATGGCAGATTCAGTAAACGTCAATAAGGTATTTTCAAGCAATTCTAACCTCAATGAAGAAGGTGATTTGTTGGAAGTTCGATTCAACAAGCCTATTTTATCTCTACTAAATTTCAACTCGTCGTTAATTATTCTTCTATCAACGGTGTCCATCCCTGACAACAGTTCTCTTTCTATTCCTTTCTGAAAATCGTTGAAAAATGTTTCCAACATTTCATTGTCAAACAACTTTTTATCAGACTTAAACTCATTTATTCGTGTTTGGAATTCTCTCAACAAATTCATAGTTATGTTAGCTCTCTCTAAATAGTCAAATCCTCTATATTCTTTCCTCACTTTCTCTTCAAAGCTCCCCAATTTATCTATCACTACTTCTTCCCATTGAAGATTGTCTTTCTCAATATAGCTACTCAATTGAGTTTCTAAGCTCGAAAGTCGCTTTTGTTGATTTTGCATTAAATACAAACAAAAAGCTAAAACAAACAATTGAAGCACCACCAGATACGGTGCGGCTTTTCGGAATTTTTGGAGGAAGTAAGTGCGAAGCATAAACAGTGTTTTTTAAGGCTTTTAGTTGTATTTTGGAAGGACGGTGTATTCGTGGGTGAAAGGGTGAATTTGGATATATGAATTTGGTCTTCCCCTCAAAAAATGCCCGGTTATCTTATGTTTCCCCACCTTTTGTGTATTGAGTTCATAATTGAAGAAACCATGTGTATCATAAGGAATTGTGTCATTTTTTATCACAATAAGTGGAGCAATATTATTTTTTTTACTTAGAAAAATTTGAGCTTTTGACGATTCTCCTTGATACAAACGATTATCTGCTATCACATAAGGTGCTTCATCATAGAAACAAAAATGATAATCAGGAATGCCATGAAAAAAAAAGTTGGTTATTTCATATTGGACAAACTGCAAATCTGTTTTCATTTTTTCTAAATAAGTCCAGTAATCCTCTATATTATTAACAGTACTTATATTTCTAAGCAATAAACTTGTATTAAAAAGCCCAAACTGTTCAAAAATTTCAACTATTACCCTTTCTTTACTAGTATCCATTTCCGCTTCAAAGCGATTCACATTCATTAATACAGTTTGGCGGTAGTCAAATAACATTTTATTGAAGTCTATTCTCTTTTCATATTTATCTCGGTTCAATAGAATGGTGTCTATTTGACGAGTTAAACTGTCTGTCGCTTTTTGGATATTTTTAGCAAGTTCAAAATCATCCCTAAGGTATATTCTATGTGGAACATCTGTCTTGTAATCAAGGGCAGAAAGGTAATTTTCATTTCGCACAGAGATAAAATTGTTATAAGATTGATGAGAAACTTCAAATATCGCTCTCATCTCTTCTTTCTGTTGCTTGCTTTGGTTGAATTGATATTGAAAACAAACTACTAAACCAAAAATAACAAGACACTGGAACGCCAACAATTGCAGAGCGTATTTTTTAACTTTTTGAAGGAAATAAGTGCGAAGCATAGACAAAGAGAAGTTTACTGACTGTGTGGATATATGTATAAAAACGGAAGCTACTACCTAAAAAGTATAAAACCAGCACAAATGAAAAAGCTCCAACATCGTCAAACAATGTTGGAGCTTTTTATTTTATAAAATCATTTGTAACAGTCTGCGCCATCCAAAAAAATCTGCGATGCTACACCCGAGTTCCTACCCTTTTGATAATATCCTCCACTTTACCTTCTGGAATCGCATCAATCAATTTTTGGGTATATTCCTTTTGCGGATTGTGGTAAATTTCATCCGCCAAGCCCATTTCTTCAATCTTTCCCTTGTTCATCACCACCATTCTATCACTCATAAACTTCACCACCGAAAGGTCATGCGAAATAAAGATGTAAGTAAAATTAAACTTTTCACGCAGTTCAATCAACAAGTTCAGCACCTGTGCCTGTACCGACACATCCAAAGCCGATACCGATTCGTCACACACAATAAACTTAGGTTCAAGCGCCAAAGCACGGGCGATACAAATACGCTGACGCTGTCCACCCGAAAATTCATGCGGATAACGGTTGAGGTGATCGGGCGACATACTCACAATTTCGAGCAGTTCCGCCGCCTTGCCCAATCGTTGTTTGCGATTGTCCATAATGTTGTGAATGTTCATCGGTTCGATGATGGCATCCCCAATCGTCATACGAGGATTTAGAGAAGAATAAGGATCCTGAAAGATGATTTGCATGTGCCGACGCATCGCCTTCATCTCTGTTTTGTCCAAATCCAGAATAGATTTGTTATCGTAAATCACCTGCCCACCTTGCGGCTCGACTAAGCGCAAAATCGTTCGTCCAAGTGTTGTTTTCCCACAACCCGACTCACCCACCAAACCCAATGTTTCGCCAGGGTAAATATCAAAACTCACATCATCCACTGCTTTCACCCAAGTCAAGACCTTGCCGAAAAAGCTTTTTGTAGTCGGAAACCAAGTCTTCAAATTTTTCACCTTCATAATGGGCGGCTGACTTTGCAGCTTCAAAAAACGAGCTTTTGTTTCTTCGGGCTTCACCTCCACGCTCTTCAATGCCTCCTCTACCGAAGCCACTTTTTCAATCATTTTGCCGTTCTCATCAAAACCCATAAAATCACCGATAACAGGCAACTGACGCAAACGCCTATCCAATGGCGGACGACAAGCCAACAAACCTTTGGTATAAGGATGCTGTGGATTGGTAAATATCTCCAAAACAGGCCCTTGCTCCACAATCTTGCCTTTGTACATCACCACTACCCTATCGGCAATCTCTGCAATCACCCCTAAATCGTGGGTAATAAAAACCGTCGCAGCTCCTTGCTTTTGCTGCAATTCGGACATCAATTTCAAAATTCGCTTCTGAACCGTCACATCCAAAGCCGTTGTCGGTTCATCTGCTACCAAAATCTTGGGTTCACAAGACAACGCCATCGCAATCATTACCCTTTGTTTTTGACCACCCGACAATTGATGCGGATAGGCATTGTAGATCCTTTCTGGATTCGGCAATTTTACTCTTTCAAACAAAGCAAGTGCCATCTGTTTGGCTTCCTCCTCCGATTTGTTTTGATGCAGTTGTATGGTCTCAATCACCTGAAAACCACACGTAAAAACGGGGTTTAAAGAGGTCATTGGTTCCTGAAAAATCATCGAAATATCATTTCCTCGGTACTTCCGCATTTCTTCAATCGGAATCTTCAAAAGGTCAACTGGGCCTTTTTCCAAATCGTGGTAGATGATTTCTCCCCCTTCAAAATTACCAGGAGGATTCGGAATCAAACGCATAATAGACAAGCAACTCACCGATTTTCCCGAACCAGACTCTCCCACAACTCCGAGTGTTTCGCCTCGATATAAGTTAAAACTCACATCATCCACTGCCTTCACCGTTCCAGCCTCTACGTGAAAGTAGGTTTTCAAATTTTTCACTTCTAATAGTAAGTCGCTCATATTGTATTCGTTTGTTTAGATTTTGTTATTTTATTTGATATTTTTTATTTCTTCCATTTCCTATATCACAAATCAAACCTCGTCTATCATAAATCACATATCCACATACAGAAGGATTTATGATGTAAGATTACATGATTTTTGAAGTATGATTTTTCTCAAAAATCACGTCACTCTACCAAAGCCTCTTCATAGCACATCTGATTCCACATTTGCTGATCGGCATACGCTTCTTTGATGAAAATGGGATTGTAATAATACTGAATCTTGCTCAAAAAACAACTACAAAATTTGGCAGGGTGAATGACCTCTGCCACACTCGCCACACTCTGTTCGCAATAATCCTGTTGAAAACCCATCTGTTCATTCGTCCAACCTGTTTGATTGACCACAGTCACCCCTTTTTCTGCTTTGAGAACTTTTTTACCAGAAGACAAAGTAACATATTCCAGTCCATTGTCTGCTGCTTGATTTTCAGTTGTATTCGACTGATTTTGTTGAGTACAGGCAAAAACACCCATCAACAAAACCAACATCAAACAATATTTATAGATAAATCGCATAGAAAATTCAGTCATTTTTCTTCAAAACGCCAAATATAGAAAAAATATGTCGGGCTTCTCCAACAATTTAATATCGAAATGTACTGAAAAAAAGCTACAATAAGCACCACAAAAAAGAAAATCGAACAGATTCTTCCATAACAGCCATATTTTTTTTCAAATCAAATGGTGAATCAGAATCACATTTAGAGTAATCACTAAACAATTGACACTTTGCTATTTACTTGCTGCCACTGCATCAAGTTTGCAGGATTCAAGAATGAATAAGTAAGGCTGCTCATTATTTTTTTCAAGTTTTGTCACAAAAAAATCACATCAACTGTAACCAAGCTACAACATTGCCGTATTATTAAACTGTGAGCAGCGCAATAATCTGCTTCTAATTCATTCAAATTGAATAGTCTATCTTAATAATACATTGACGTATTTTTCGCCAATGTACATTAAGAATATTTATATATCCCCGAGGCTTCGGGGCAAGTTTATGACTTAAAGATACTGGTGTATAGTATGCTACCTTTAGGTTTTTAGGTGGTAATTTCGTGGTTTAAAGAGCGTAGGATTATTTTTAAATAAATTCCTGCGCTTCTTTGTTTTAGGGAAGTTCGGTTCTAAAATACTTTTGGCGTTTAGTGCCTAAAAATTGAAGGAGTTTAAAACTTCAAAAGTTTACAACCACCCTTTTTTTCAAAGAACAAGTTTTTTTATAAAAAAATGGCGTGATTGAGAGTACAAAACCCTCAATCACGCCATTTTACAATTACTTCAACCCAAACTCTATTTTACCCAAATAGCCGCAAATTTTCCAGAATTATCATATCCCTGTATTTTATGCAGCTTAAAGCCTTGTTGACTTAGTTGCGTAAACTTTTGTTGGTAAGCACTAGGCGTTAAGCCATAATAGGCATAATAAGATTGATTGCGAGGAAGCCATACGCCATCGTATTTCGTCTGCCCACCTATTGCAGCAGCGTGCATACTGTGAAGCATAAAGCCTTTTTTGTGTAGTTCGTCAAATTTTTCATTGAAGCTATTCGCATTCATCCCATGATAAGCATAAAAACCTCCAGGATTGGTACTCACAAATATTGCAGCATGTCGAGTTTGTCCATTGTCGGTATAGATTACATGCTCTTCGACACGATATTTTTTGTTTTTTACCAAATCATCCCATTTTTGGCTAAACCCACCGTCCGTTAAGCCAAAATAAGTGTAATAGACTTCATTCCCCCGTTTTTGCCAAATAACTGTATAGCGAGCATTCCCACTGTTATCATTCGTGACATCAATTTGTCTGGGTCGAAATCCTTTGTCGTGATATTCATTGAAGTACTTCTGAAAATCTGCTCCAGTCATATAAAACCTTGCATACCACTGACTGGACAATCCCCACTGAAATGAACCCGAAGCCAACAATTCATTCCCTTTTCGGTGAATACTCAAAGTCTGCAATGCCATTCCCATCCCTGTATAGTAGCCCCAATAATGGTTCACATACTCGGCAGGCACATTGTGGAAAGAAGGGTAAAAAGGAGCAAATAGTCGGTTGTAAGGTGTATCAGACAGCAAGTCATAACAACCTTCGTGATTTTTGACCGTTTCGTAAACACCATAAGGATCTACTTGCACCCAGTCGGTTGAATTGCTCGGACGAGGATCGGGTACACACATCATAAAGTGAAGGTGATTGTTTGCCGTATTTGGATTTGTGGGTGTACCGTCGTTGTTCAAGCCCCATCCTGCGCCGCCATAGCCCGTATTGCCACTATAACCTATCAATTGACCTGCAGAAACCTTATTGCCGACTTTTACCTGAATCACTTGGTTATTTGTTCCCCACAAAAGTGTGCTTGGATTCTTCAAATTCGCAAATTTCTTGTACTTCACATCACGAGCATCCGCTTTGTTTGGATCACTTACTGCAATGTTTTTGGCTTTCTGCAAATCGTGGTCAAAACCATTTCGGAGGTGAATGTAAGCACTGCGGTATTTGTCGCCATTCGGAGCAGTGTGTTCCACCACCACCACATTTCCCATCAAGTCTATCCATGTAACTGTCACCACAACACCGTCTGCCACCGAATACACCCCAAAAGCAGGGTCTTTTCCAGCACCATACGCATCAGCCGTTTTGCTGTAATCCACTGCCCCATGAAAACTACCCGAGTTGTAATGCCACCCTTGTCCTGCATACACTTTGCCATCTTTGTAAGGCACATAAATGGGCAAACTTGCTTTGACAGAAGCTGCAAAATTTCGTGAACTCGTCTCATCTCCAAATACATGTTTGGGTTGTCGATAGGCTACATTTCGACTGTTTTTCTGGTCGTAAATGGTATAACTACAGCAATCGCTTTCAGGATTGACCACATCAGGTTCGGTACACGAATGACTAAAATTGCTACTCAAAGTGCGAGCAGTCGCAGCAGGTAAATGTGCCGCAATCTGAGGTGTTACATTTGCAGTTATCGTCCTCCCTTTTCTGACATTGCTATTACTGAATTGTATTGTTTTGCCCGTAGTAGCACCTTCCATTGAAGGCAATTCCTCCATGATTTGAACAGGAGTTTGCAGGCTTCGATACAAGATTTCAGAAGGATTATCATTTTCCTCTTGTTGTGTCGGCAAAGGTTTCGCATAAAAATCTTTGGTATTCGTAGGAGTTGTTTTTTTCACCGTTCCGTAGGTTCTTTTCTTAATCGTAGGCTGATGCCCTCTGGTTTGAGCGTGAGTCGAATGATTGACAGCACAAAAAAGCAACACAATCAAAAAAATACTTAAGTATTTCATAAAACAGGCATTAAATGGTTAGGGAATAAAGGCTTAGGCTTCGATTTTCAAAGGTGACACTTTATCTTCAAGTCACCACCAAAATCAATTTCCGCCTTTTACTAAAATAACCATTTATGACGTATCAAACAAAAATGTTACCGCTTGACCTCAATTTATTTTCTACCTTTGAATTTCGTTAATTCCTTCAATCATTCTGACAAAAAAAACGTGAATTACCTACAAACCCTTCAATACCTTTACCAGCAATTGCCAATGTTTCAGCGAATCGGTCCCCAAGCTTTCAAAAAAGACCTCGGCAATATCATAGCACTCTGCGACCATCTAAATCAGCCCCAAGATTCCTTCAAGAGCATCCACATTGCAGGCACCAACGGCAAAGGTTCTACAGCCCATGCACTTTCTGCCGTTTTGCAGCAAGCAGGCTACAAAGTGGGACTGTACACTTCTCCCCATTACCGAGATTTTCGGGAACGCATCAAAATCAATGGTAAATACATCACCGAACAAGTGGTGGTAGATTTTGTCGCCGAACACAAAACCTACTTTGAAGAGTTGAAGCCTTCCTTTTTTGAAATGACGGTGGCTTTGTCATTCGATTATTTTGCAGCTCAATCCGTTGACATTGCCATCGTTGAAGTGGGTTTGGGTGGACGCTTGGATTCCACCAACGTCCTTTCCCCTATCCTTTCGGTTATCACCAATATCAGCTTTGACCACACCGATATGCTTGGGAACACCTTGCCCCTCATTGCAGCCGAAAAAGCGGGTATCATCAAAACCAATACACCTGTCGTTATTGGAGAAATTCACTCCGAAACCCGTCCTGTTTTTGAAGTCAAAGCAAAGGAAATGAATGCTCCAATTCACTTTGCAGAACAAATTTATCTGTTAAAAAATATAACCAATACACTTACTTCCCTTCAATTCGATGCCTACAAAAACGGTGTACTTCAATACCCAAACCTTCAATCGGATTTACAAGCCAATTATCAGTTGAAGAACCTTGTGACGGTACTTCAATGTGTAAATTTGTTGCCGCAATTGGGCTTTGAAGTTTCGGAAGCAGCTTTGTATAGTGGATTGAAGGAGGTCAAAAAAATCAGTAATTTGTTGGGACGTTGGCACGTTTTATCCGAAAAAAATCCCATCATCATTGCCGACAGCGCACACAATATTGCAGGTATCGAGTACGCCATGCAGCAAATTGAAGGGATTGATTTTCAACACCTACATTTTGTTTTCGGAACGGTAAACGATAAAAAACCCGACCAAGTGCTGCAACAACTCCCAAAAAATGCGACATATTATTTCTGTAAGGCCAATGTGCCTCGTGGTCTAAATGCCCAAATATTGAAAGAAAAGGCAGCTGATTTTGGACTTCAAGGAGAGGCTTATGATTCGGTTGGTGAGGCATTGAAGGCAGCCAAACAAATTGCGGATGTGAAAGATTTGGTTTATATTGGCGGAAGTATCTTTGTAGTGGCTGAAATTGTGTAGAATCAGACTTTTGAAGTTTACCTTTTATCTATGAGCAAATTCGCTGATGGATATTTTTATTTTAATTTTAATTCCCATTTTCCAACATGATAAAACTCGGAGAATTCAATACTCTAAAAGCTTACCGACAAACCGACAACGGCGTGTATTTGTGTGACGAAGAAGAACTCAACGAAGTTTTGCTTCCCAACAAATACGTACCTGACGAAATGGAGAAAAACAATGAAATTGAAGTCTTTATCTACAAAGATTCGGAAGACCGATTGACCGCTACGACCTTGACTCCAAAGATATTATTGAATCAATTTGCTTATTTGAAGGTGAAGGATGTCAATAGATTTGGAGCATTTTTGGATTGGGGATTGGAGAAAGATTTAATGGTTCCTTTTTCGCAGCAAAACAAAAAAATGCGCCCCAATGCGTCCTATCTCGTGTATCTATACATTGACGAACAAACCGAGCGTTTGGTCGCTTCTTGCAAGTTGCGGCACTTTCTACAAGATGAACCACTGACTGTTGAAAAGGGCGAAGAAGTAGACTTAATAATATGGGAACAAACCGATATTGGCTACAATGTCATTATCAACAACCTTCACAAAGGCTTGGTTTACAAGAATGAAATCTTTCAAAGAATCAATATAGGCAACCGACTCAAAGGCTTTGTGAAAGAAATTCGAGAGGACAACAGAATTGACATCAGTCTTCAAAAACAAGGCTATGGCAATGTCACTTCCAATATTGACCCCATTACAAAAGCTCTTCAAATGAATGGCGGTTTTCTCCCTCTCAATGACAAAAGTAAGCCCGAAGAAATCTACAAGCGAATGAAAATGAGCAAGAAAACCTTCAAAAAAGCGATTGGAGCTTTGTATCGAGAAAGAAAGATTCGCATTGAGGCGGACGGAATTTATTTGGTTTAGCTTTTCTAAAAACCTTTGGGCTTTTCTTTGGTAATCGTTCCGTCGGGAAGTTCATAATAGACAATTCCGTTTTTGCCGAATACATCTGATTTAACTTATAGTTTTGATTACTAAAAAATGGCTCACCTTTTGTATAAAATACCCCAAACAGCTAATTGAAGCAAAGGCAAGTTTTTACAATTCCTTCAAAAGAACTTGTAAAATTCTCCAAATTCTTCAATATTGCAGTCCAGAACAATCATTTTTTCAGAATCATAACATAGCATGAACCAACCGCAAAGCTTTATAGAACAAACAGGAATAGCAGACTTATTGATTTTACATCCACGGGTATTCGCCGACGAAAGAGGTTATTTTTACGAAAGCTACAACAAACAACGCTTTGAAGCAAATGGCTTGAATTACGATTTTGTGCAAGACAATCAAGCACGTTCTACTTATGGTATTTTGCGTGGGCTTCATTTTCAGCATCATCCCTATTCACAAACCAAATTGGTGCGAGTGACCGAAGGAGAAGTATTGGACGTAGTGGTGGATTTACGGTCGGCATCGGCTACTTATGGCAAATCTTTCAGCATCATTTTGTCTGAAGTTAACAAGGTGCAATTGTTGATACCTCAGGGGTTTGCTCATGGTTATGCTGTGTTAAGTCCGACGGCTGTGTTTCAATACAAATGCGATAATTACTACTCCAAAGCACACGAGGGAGGCTTGGCATACAATGACCCCGCTCTCCAGATTGATTGGCGCATCCCCGCCAAAGACATTATTACCTCCGACAGAGACAAAGATTGGGCAAATTTGAAGGATTTAGAACACCAATTTTGATTTTTCGGTTTATCTTTTTACATTTTCCGTTTTATAAAGTATTAGGAGTTAGGTTCGAGTTGTCCGTTTTCTAATTGGAGACTTCGAAAGTTTTGTAGTTAGTGTACTTGTTGGTAACACCCATAAAACAAAAAAAGGGCTGCAATTCCTAAAAATCACATCCCTTTTCGTTTTATATTTCTAAGTTAGAATTCATTCAGACTTTAGACAAAAGAAGCAAACCATCTTGCCTCTTACTTCTTACTTCTTACTTCTAATCTAATACCGATAATACTCAGGCTTGTAAGGTCCTCCAACTTCTACGTTGATGTATTCAGCCTGTTCGGTAGTCAATTCTTCCAATTCCACACCGATTTTTGCCAAGTGCAAACGAGCCACTTTTTCGTCCAAGTGTTTAGGAAGCATATAGACTTTGTTTTCGTATTTGTCGCCATTTTCCCAAAGCTCCAACTGCGCCATTACCTGATTGGTAAAGGAGTTAGACATCACAAAAGAAGGGTGTCCAGTAGCACATCCCAAGTTCACCAAACGACCTTCTGCCAACAATAGAACATCGCTGCCATCAATAGTATATTTGTCCACTTGAGGCTTGATGTTTACATGCGTATGACCATAGTTTTCTTTCAACCAAGCCACATCAATCTCATTGTCAAAGTGTCCGATGTTACAAACAATCGCTTTGTCCTTCATGTTGTGGAAATGCTCTCCTGCAATCACATCTTTGCAGCCCGTAGCCGTCACGATGATATCTGCACGTTTCACAGCATCTGCCATTTTCTTGACTTCAAAACCGTCCATTGCAGCCTGCAAAGCACAAATTGGGTCAATTTCAGTCACGATTACTCGGCATCCTGCACCTCTCAAAGAAGCAGCAGAACCTTTTCCAACATCACCATATCCCGCTACAACAGCCACTTTACCAGCCATCATAATGTCCGTAGCTCGGCGAATTGCATCCACACAAGACTCTTTGCAGCCGTATTTGTTGTCAAATTTGGATTTGGTTACTGAGTCGTTGATGTTAATCGCAGGAAGAGGCAAAGTACCGTTGTTCATACGCTCATACAAGCGGTGGACGCCAGTCGTTGTTTCTTCCGAAATGCCACCAATTCCTTCTACCATTTCTGGGTAGCGGTCTAAGACCATGTTGGTCAAGTCACCACCATCGTCCAAAATCATATTCAAAGGTCGAGAAGTGTCTCCAAAGAACAAAGTCTGCTCAATGCACCAATCAAACTCTTCTTCGTTCATGCCTTTCCAAGCAAAAACGGGTACGCCTGTTGCAGCAATTGCAGCAGCAGCATGGTCTTGCGTAGAAAAAATATTGCAAGACGACCAGCGAACTTCTGCGCCCAAAGCGGTCAATGTTTCAATCAAAACAGCCGTTTGAATGGTCATGTGCAAACATCCTGCAATGCGTGCGCCCTTCAATGGTTGAGCATCGCCAAAATCTTCACGAATTGACATCAAACCAGGCATTTCTGCTTCTGCCAATTCCATTTCCTTGCGTCCCCAATCTGCCAAACTGATGTCTTTTACTTTATACGGCAATTTTAAATCTACTGTCAATTCCATACGATACTTTGTGTTTATGGATTTTTATTAATAAAATGTTCTTGTCAAAAATTACTATTCTCAACAAATCAAAGCTGATTTGGTTCTCGCAATTTTTGTTGAGAATGAGGCTGCAAAGATACCAAGTTATTCATCAAAATGAAAATCAAGAAGCTAATAAGGCTACTACCCACTCCAAATACTTATTCAATGGAAGAAATTTTCTTTTGAGGCAACGTAAAATCCTATTTATAGTTTGTTTCTTCCAGCAAACCTTTTTTTACCTAAAAAAAATGGATGAATCTTTTGATATTTTTTCAAGTGCTTCATGGGTTTTTAGATTGGTCAAATTTCAAAAAGTACTTCCTTCATGTCCATCAATTTAAACCAATCCAACCGAACAATCGTTGTGCTTTTAGGTTTTATTTTTATTTCTATTTTAAATCAAAAAATGGCAAGCACACTTTTTTACTTTATAGTTGGGTTCATCATTGTCGAATACATTGTGTCGAGGTATTTAAGTTATTTGAACAGTCAAAGTTGGACAGAAAATTTACCCCAAGAAGTAGCACATCTCTATGATGATGCAAAATACAAGAAAGCGAGGTCTTATAATCAGGTAAACAAGCGTTTAGGTATTCTTTCGGGAGTATTTAGTCTGGTATTGATATTGGCGGTTTTGTTTTTGGATGGATTTGCATTTTTGGACAATTGGCTACGAGCAAATGTCACTGAAGACCCGATTTGGTTGGCCTTATCGTTTTTTGGTATTTTGATGATACTGTCTGATATTCTGAGCCTTCCTTTTACTCTTTACAGCACCTTTGTCATTGAAGAAAAATTTGGCTTCAACAAAACAACTCCCACTACTTTTGTAATTGACAAAATCAAGGGCTATGCCATTACTACCATTTTAGGGGGTGGAATGATAGCCGCTTTGGTGTTTTTCTACAATTGGGCAGGCAGTCTATTTTGGTTGTATGCGTGGATTTTGGTGAGTACTATCAGTTTGTTATTTGCTGCTTTTTATACGAGTTGGTTGTTGCCTATTTTCAATAAACTTACTCCATTGGAGGAAGGTGAACTGCGGGCGGCTATCGAAAAGTATGCGTCAAAAGTGGATTTCCCATTGACCAATATTTTTGTAATGGACGGTTCGAAGCGTTCTGCCAAAGCAAATGCCTTCTTTAGTGGAATGGGCAACAAAAAGAGCATTGTGTTATACGATACACTGATTGAAGAACAAAGCACCGACGAATTGGTGGCAGTTTTGGCACACGAGGTGGGTCACTACAAAAAGAAACATATTCAACAGAGTATGGTCATTTCGATACTGCATACAGGTGTGATTTTGTTTGTCTTGGGTTTGGCATTAAATACACCAGAAGTCTCTTATGCTTTGGGTGCCAGTCAACCGAGTTTCCACATTGGCATATTGGCTTTTTCGCTGTTGTTCAGCCCTATTTCTATGGTAACGGGCATTTTGATGAACATTTTCAGCCGCAAAAATGAGTTTGAAGCGGATGCTTTTGCAAAGGAGACCTTCAATGGGACAGCACTCAAATCAGCTTTGGAAAAACTATCGGTCAATCATTTAAGCAACTTGACCCCACATCCTTCCTATGTTTTTATGTACTATTCTCATCCCCCTCTTTTGGAGCGATTGAAGGCTCTGGGGAATTAAACAAGCTTACCCTATTATAAGGTAAGGTTAGTAGGAGTATTTACAAATCCGTTTGGTTAAGTAGACGTTTCAATAAAACGTCTCTGCTGATTTTTTAGCAAAGATTCCCTTCTATTGCCTAAAATGTTTATATTGAGCAATCAACTATAAACAAACAGGTAAGATAATCTCATGAAAAAATTGGCACTGCATTGGAAGATATTGTTGGGTATGCTTTTTGGCGTTGTATTTGGCGTAATCGCCAACTCTTTGGGATGGAATGATTGGGTGACAGATTGGGTCAAACCTTTCGGTACTATCTTTATCAATTCCCTCAAACTCATTGCTGTTCCTCTCATCATTGCTTCCCTTATCAAAGGCATTTCCGACCTCAAAGATATCTCCAAGCTCTCCCAAATGGGCGGTCGAACGATAGGTATTTACATTCTCACAACCGTTTTTGCAGTTTCGCTGGGCTTGTTGGTGGTCAATGTATTGCAGCCGGGAAAATCCATTTCGGAGGAAACCCGACAGCAGTTGCAGGACACCTATAAGGAGGATGCCGACAAAAGAATCGTACAAGCTGCTGGACAAAAAGAGCAAGGCCCTCTGCAAGCATTAGAAGATCTGGTTCCTTCCAATATTTTTGCCGCCGCTTCCAACAATGGCAATATGCTTCAAGTGATTTTCTTTGTTATCTTTTTTGGCATTGGTCTGATTCTCATTCCCGCCGAACAAGCCAAACCTGTCAAGGACTTTTTCGATGGCTTAAACGAGGTCGTTTTGAAGCTTATAGACCTGATCATGTTGGCAGCACCCTATGGGGTCTTTGCACTTTTAGCGTCCCTGGTCGTTGAGTCGCCGAGTGCGGACTTATTCATTGCTTTGTTGTGGTATGCTTTTTCAGTGTTGATGGGATTGGGACTACTGACCTTCGTATTGTATCCTACTTTGGTGAAGGTGTTTACAGGCAAAAGCCCCAAATTTTTCTTCAATGGCATTGCTCCTGCACAGTTGTTGGCTTTTTCGACAAGTTCGAGTGCTGCAACCCTGCCTGTTACGATGGAAAGAGTGCAAGAACACCTTGGGGTAGAAGAAGAAGTGGCGAGTTTTGTCTTGCCGATTGGAGCGACGGTAAACATGGACGGAACAAGTCTGTATCAAGCGGTTGCAGCCGTTTTTATTGCTCAGGCATTCAACATTGATTTGAGTTTTTCGGCACAGTTGGGCATTATTGCTACCGCTACTTTGGCCTCAATTGGGTCGGCGGCTGTTCCCGGTGCGGGAATGGTGATGTTGGTCATTGTGTTGGGTCAGGCGGGAATTCCCGAAGCGGGCTTGGCTTTGATTTTTGCCATTGACCGTCCTTTGGATATGTGCAGGACGATTACGAATGTGACAGGTGATGCAACGGTTTCGATGTTGGTCGCAAAGTCGGTGGACAAACTCGGCGAACCAAATGTGAAGGATTGGGATGATAATTACGGAAAGTGAGCAGTCGAGAGTTGAAGTAAAAAGAATCCAGATTTTGTCATCTCCTAAAATGAGGAAATCTTTTATAAAATGGTTCTTGGTAACTGAGTCCTATGCGAATTACTGTACCTTTTTCCTCTAAAAAATCTTTTATATGAATTTTGTGACTGATTACCCCTCGAATTTTTGAAGCATTTACCATGTAGGATTTGTGTACTCGTACGAAATTGGAATGAGGATACTTTTTTATAAAATCCTTTAAAGTCATCGAAAGGAAGGATTGCCCTTTCGTAGTAAAAACCATACATTGAGACCTATTGGCCTTTACATACACTACATCATTTAAATGTAGTTCAAATCGAACCCCTTTAACATCTGGCAACGAAATCTTTCGTGAATCATCCCCAGCCTGTAGTTTACGAATTTCATGTACCTGATTCTCCATAGTTAACAAAGCAATTTTCAACTTTCTACGGTCAACAGGTTTGTCCAGAAAGGAATATGGAGGAGGTGTTTGTGAGGTATCTTCAAGGGCATTCTTAAGACTTGTGAGATAGATAGTGCCAATGGTGTAGTTTTTTCTTATTTGTTGAGCAGCTTCAATTCCTGTCATGGGAGAGTCCAAACTAATATCCATCAATACAATATCGGGAACTTGCTTTTCCACGAACTTAATGGCTGCTTCGCCTGTCGTTACCTTGCCTATTACTTGATGCCTTAATAGGCGCACATCGTTTTCAAACCCATTTGCAATCAGCAATTCATCTTCTACTATTAATACAGTTGCCATAGTGTTGGTTCAGTTGATGAATGAAAAGGTTAAAAATACGATTTTTCCTCTAAAACCCAACCCTTACCCCCACCCCCAAACTCCTCGTCCCAGGATAACTCGCCCACTCCAAACCCTGAGCATTACCAGCACCATTTCCCCCTTCGGGATTAATCCTGTCAGGCAAACTCGTATGGATGTAAAACAAATCCCTACCCACAAGCGA
>JAUHXA010000128.1 GCA_030427245.1 Bacteroidia bacterium
AAGCCATCCTCAACTATTTTGAAGAATTGGCTTGGCAAGGCAGCGAAGCCGTCTATGAAGCCAAGCTTTTAATCATTGGAGAAGCAGGAGCAGGCAAAACGAGTTTGAAGCGGAAGATTGGGAACTGCAAGGCAGATTTACCTGATGAAGAAAAAGACACGACTACGGGTATTGAAATCACCCACCATACTTTTGCCGCTACCACCGATTTGCCTGAATTTACGATGAACATTTGGGATTTTGGAGGGCAGGCAGTCTATCATGCGACCCATCAGTTATTTCTATCCAAACGCTCGCTCTATGTGTTGGTCGATGATGGACGCAAGGAAGACAACAACAGCTATTGGATGCAAATCCAAGAATTGTTTGGGCAAGGCAGTCCATTATTGCTCTTTATGAATCAAAAAGGCACGATTCAACGCCAAATTCCCATCAACGACTTGAAGGGAGAATTTCCGAATATCCGAGAATTGACAACCCTCAACCTCAAAACCGAAACCGACAAGATTCCCGATTATTGCCGCACCTTGGAGTTTTACATCCGCAATTTGCCCCAATTCAAACAAGGCGAAACCTTACCAAAAAAATGGGTGCGGATTCGAGAAGCATTGGAGGCAAGGGAAGAAAATTACATTTCACTCAGCCGATTCCGCCAAATTTGCCGCAAACAGGGCATCAATGAAGCCAAACGCCAAGATTTTTTGAGCGACTATCTACACGATTTGGGCGTGATGCTGCATTTTCAAGATACGCCTTTGCTCAAAAGAATGGTCGTCCTCAAGCCCGAATGGGCAACGAATGCGGTCTATGCGATTTTGAACCACACCGAAGAAAGCGGCAAAGACGGACAATTTACCTACGCTGACCTCAACGAAGTATGGCAAAGTCACGAATACGAAGATGTTTTTGAAGAGCTGCTGGCTTTGATGCAGAAGTTTGAGTTGTGCTACCGATTGAAGCACGACTCAAATCGCTTTATCGTTCCGCAATTGTTGCCCAAAGACAAACCCGATTTTGAATGGAAGAACGAGCGCAATTTGCAGCTTCGCTACGAATACGATTTTATGCCCAAAGGCATCATCACCCGCTTCATTGTGCGCCGCCACAAATTCATTGAAGCCCAAAAACTGGTCTGGCAGCGAGGCGTGGTATTGAAGTACAAAAAGGCACGTGCCTTGGTGGTGGAAGAATACCGCAACAAAGCCATCAACATCCGCATTGAAGGGGAATTTCCGCAGGATTTGATGACCATCATCACAGACGAAATTGACGACATCAACAGCGGTTTTCACTTCAATGAACGCATGAAAGTCCGCAAAATGGTGCCTTGTATTTGTCCGACTTGCAGCAGCAATAGTAAGGAAAACAAGCCTTTTGAAGTCTATGCCTATGACAAGTTGATGGAAAAATTGGAGAAGGGAAAAAATCGTTATTACTGCAATAAGGGAGATGAGTTTTTCGGTATTCTGGAGGCACTCCGTAATATTGGAGATAGTGGAAGGGGGAAGTCGAGTTATGGTTTTGGGCATAAAAAGCCTATTTTTGAAGGGGAGAAAGTCCCGAAGAAGGTCTTTATCGCTTATGACGATGCGGATGAAGCACATTTGAAGGCTTTGACCAAACATTTGAAGAGCCTCAAAAGAAATGGACAATTGCAGACTTGGAGTGTGAATCAAACGATTGCAGGTAGCAATAAACAACAAGTATTAGACCGTCAGCTTTTAGAATCGGAAGTTGTTTTGCTGTTGATTAGTGTAGATTTTGTCAATTCGGATACTTGTGTGGAGCATATTTTGGAGGTAGCGATGGAGAGAAAAGCGGAGGGATTGGCTCAGGTTGTGCCAATTTATGTGCGTCCTTGTGATTGCGAGGATTTGCCTTTTAAGGATTTGGAGGCATTGCCGAATGATAAAACGCAGCCGAAATACGTAGCCGAATGGCAAAGTAAAGATTCGGCTTGGTTAAATGTAGCAGAAGGGATTAAGGAGGTGTTGAAGGCTTAGGAGGAAGATTTTGCCAACACAACCGCCTTCAACTGTTGGCAAGGTTTGCAACCGTTGCCAAAGTTTTGGCTAATATCCTATTTCATCAAGTAAAAATTCGACAACGTTTGAAAAACTTGTCGACATTTGAACGACCCGACTGCCTACAAATACTGACAAGTCTTCAAACATCATCGAAATTTTGAATCAGTACTCTACTCTATTTCATTTTCTATCAAACATCTAAACCGAGTGCCTTTAAGGTCTTTATATTCAGATTTCCTATGGGCAGTGCTTTATCTTGCTGAAATTTCTCCAGAGCAATTTTCGTTTGTCTTCCCATAACACCATCTATAGAACCTACTAGATAGCCTTTGTCGGTCAGTGCCTGTTGTACTTTTCTGACAATGCCAACAGTTGTTTTTTCTTGACAAAGCACCTCAGACCAAGTTGTATATCCTCCCTGATCAGCCGTAACAAAATATTCAATCGTTTCATATTTGGCAGGAACCAGTTCCTCAAAGGTAGATGCGGGGGAGGCCAATGTTCTTGTGGTGATGGTTTCGTACTCGGCAGGAATTTCCACGATTTTGGTGGTTTCAGGAGAGCGAAGAACCCTTTTTGAGATGGTTTTGTATTGAGCAGGAATCTCTATGACTTGGGAAGTGCCTGAATCTACCAATACTCTTTTTTCAATGGTTTTATATCTTGCTGGAATTTTTTCCCAACACATAACATAACAATCTTCGGGATTAGAGGAAAAACAAGAAGGAGTGCGTTTTTTCTTGACCCATTTTCCATGTTCGGCAGACAACATGACTCTTTCGGTCGTCACCTGATACCTAGGTGCTTTCTGAACAATCTTAGTAGATGCCTCTTGGATCAAAACCTGTTCTGTCACCGTTTCATATTTTGCGGGGATAATCACGAGTTTGGTAGTGGCTTCCTTGATGAGTACCTGTTTGGTGCTTGTTTCATATACGGCAGGGATGGTCTTTTTTTTGGTATAACCTTCTTTGACCAAGACAGTTTTGGTGAGAGCTACCCTACAGTCTGGAAGTTTACACTTGGCATAACAGCGTCCATTTTCAGAGGTGGGAGGCAATCCTTGAAAGAAGGCATCATTTTGTTGAGCAGAAAGGCTGAGACTTATAAAAAGTCCAAACGAAATGGAAAAAAGTAGTTTTAAATTCATGGTACAAAAATTTTAGGAGTTAAAAAATCACTGATTGTAGTTAGCGTCAGAAGCAGCATATTGTTGTTTCTGGTTTGGGAAAGGACTAACTACAATGCTTCCTTTATCTATATCGTATACCTTTTACATTCAAAATGTGACCTGTTTTCCGAAAAAATGAAAAAACTTGTGAAATTTTAGACGCGTTATAGACTTTCTTGCTACAAAAAAGCTCTCTATTGATTTTGGGTAACGACTATAGAGGTAAACTAAAATAAAACGTGCTGCCCTTTTTTTCGGCAGATTCCACCCAAATTTTTCCCTTGTGTTGTTCCACTACTTTTTTGCAAATAGCCAACCCAATTCCATTGCCTTCATAGTGATCACGTGTATGCAGTCGTTGGAATGGAACAAATACTTTATCAAGGTATTCGCTCTGAATACCTATACCATTGTCTTTCACTTCAAAAAGATAGTAAGAACCGTTTTTATGACACCGAATATCTATTCTTGGCGACTGTTTGTTACGAAATTTGATGGCATTGCTGATGAGGTTTTGGAAGACAAGCTTCAACTCTTCTTCATTGGCTGTCAGATATTTAGGTAAATCATCCGTTTGAACAGCGATTTGATGTTCGATTAATTCGGGTTGAAGTTTTTGAAGAATCTTCGATACCATTTCTTGCGTATTGGCTTTTTGATAGGTATGTTCTTTGATGTTGAGCTTAGAATAGGTCAAAAGATCGTCCAACAATTGATACATTCTCTGAATCGCTTCGTGGATGAAGCCCATAAAATACTTTGCATTGTCATTGAAGTTGTCGCCATATCGCCGTTCTATTAGGGTGATGTATCCGCCAATCATTCGCAGGGGTTCTTTGAGGTCATGAGAGGCGATATAGGCAAATTTTTCTAAGTCACTATTCGTCACTTCCAATCTCTTGTTTTGGTCTTGAATCGCTTTGTTTGCTTCTGCCAGCATTGCATTAGATTGGGTTTGAAGGCGATAACGGCTGAAAAGCAAAATCGAAATCATTAACAACAAAACAGCGCTGACTCCCAAAAATACTTTCAACATATTTTGCAGTTGTTGCTCTTTCTTCAAAATCTCCAACTCTGTCTGTTGCAATTCGTTTTGGTGCTGCAAATCCGACATTTGCTTCACGCGTTCCTCATTGACCAGAGAATCCTTTAGTACCACATATTTCTTTTGATACTGATAGGCTTTTGCCAATTCTCCTGCATTGAAGTAGGCTTCTGCAATGTCCTCATACATTTCTCTTACATGAGATTTGTCACCAATTTGTTTAGCCAACTTTAAGGCCTCTTCCAAGTGCAAAAGCGCAGGTTCATGCTGTTCCATTTTGCTGTACACATTTCCAATAGCCCATAAATTGATAGCCTCGCCAGCAACATTGCCCAACTCCCGCATGATATCCAAAGACTTTTTGAAGCTTTCTAAAGCATTTTTGTATTTCTTTTTTGCCATGTAGTTTTGACCAACATTGCGAGCAGAATAGGCTACACCGACCTTATACCCAATCGCTTCTGCAATCTCTAAGGAACGCAAATTATAAGAAAAGGACAAAATAGAGTCCTTTTTTTCGCCATACACACTTCCTATAGCCGCCGTAGAGTGGTAAAGGCTGACACTATCTTTTAGGCTTTTGGCCATCTCCATTGCCTTGCGATAGTGTTTCAGTGCTTTGTGAAAATCTTCTTGATAGAAAAAAATAGAGCCAATGTCGTAATAAGACTTTATGATATTGACAGAATCTTTCTGGGCTTGCGAAATCTGCAATCGCTGCAATTGGTAGGAATACGATTCTTCATAATTTCCCTTGGCAAGGTAAATTATGGCTGTAAACTTCAATGATTGTTCTAAGATTTCCTTGTAGTCGTATTTTTTTGCGAGTTCTCTTGCTTGCTTCAAATATTGAAGCGCCTCTTCCTGTTGATTGACACTCTGATAAGCCTTGCCAATTTCCAGTAGTGTTTTTGATTGATTAGAGAAATTGTTCTGTGTTTGATAGTTTTTTAGTACCTGCTGTAAACTATCTATGGTTTCGGTGTTGTTGGACCAACAAAGTGAAGGAAATAAGTAAACCAATAGGAGTAAGAGAAATAGACTACGCATAGCGTTTGAAGGGTTGAGATAGCAATAGTAACTTGATGATACTATGACAAAAAAAATGCCATCTTTTGACACAAAGATGACATTTCACAAATTTCAATCAAAAATAAACTTCATATTACCAACTTGGTGGCGGTATAAAACCTTCTCCGTGTTGTCCTCCTTTAGAAGGGTTTTGTTGATCTTTTGTAAGGGGCTTCGCAGATTTTTCTGATTGAAAAGTATTCAAATTGATTTTCTCTTGCTTCATTATATAAGATATTTAAGAGGTGAAAAAAATTGGTAGAAATATCCTCTAATTATAAGCAAAGAATGTGCCATACACCTATTTGGAAGAGTCACTTGCATAATGATAGGCAAGAATCACTTTAACGAAAGCTTAAATTCAGAAACCCCTACAATAAAATCTCTTAAGAGGCATTTACATTTTTGGCAAAAAAATTGTAGTAGAAGTTCATTGCACACTAAACTAATACCACACACTGATTCTTCAATAGCGTAGCAAACATTAATATGACAATTCAAGGCAAATTGGAGTCATTCAGCTATTAATCCACCAATTTTTAAAAAAAAATACAATGAATTCTTTTAAGCCCTTACTTACATCTTTCCTTCAAGGAAAAAAATTATCAATGTCTGCCTCTTTTTTTGTTTTCTTACAAATAAATCTATCTTTTTTGCTTCTTGGCTTTAGCCAACCCATTATGCCCGTTGTGGATTGTTCCTCCAATGCTACTGATGATTTTTCGACAGACAATTACACAAGCGGCTTTGGATGGGTAGGTGATTGGGTAGAAGTTAGAAATGGGAGCAGTGCCAGCGATCCTGATGGAGATGATGCTGGATTGATACAAATAGTGGCAGGACAATTGCGATTTAAAGGTGTTTCGGGTGTAGATCCGTATATCATCCGAACCGTAGATTTAGAAGATGCAACCTCCGCACAATTGACATTTAACCTGTTATTAACAGCCACAGATGCCAACACAGATGTTTTTCGCCTACAAATTTCTTCTAACGGAGGACGTACTTGGGATTACTCTGAATCCTATTCCGGATTGACAGGAGTCGGCTTAAAAACTGTGAATTTGCTTCCGTATGCTTCTGATAAGACAACGATTAGATTTGAAGTAGAGTCTTTTGCTAATGCAACAGGAGAGTTTTTCTTCGTGGATAATGTAGCAATTGCAGCTACCTGTATCCCCCCTGATAATGACCCAGGCAATTTTTATTGCAGTGCTTCTTCTTCCCAAATCACAGGCAATGTTTTTGAAGATTACAATTATGATGGTTTGTATGATGATAAAGAACATTTAGGTGTTTCTTCTATCACCGTCACTGCAACAGACTCTTTTGGTAATTCTATTTCTACCACCACCAATTCGAGCGGAAACTATACCTTGAATAGTTTGGTAAGTGGTCGAGATTACCGTGTGGAGTTTACCAACATTCCTGCTACTTTTATACCAGGGGTATATGGAGACGACAATGGCACACAAGTACAATTTGTTACTGCGGGAAGTTGTGCAGATTTGGCATTGATAGATACCACCGAACCTTGTTATTACAATGGATTCAATATCGGAGATGAAATTGGAGAAGCAGGTGTATGGAAGTACATAGGAGATATAAACAATCCTGCAGATGGAAGCAGTTATTCTACGACTATTAACGGTTCGCCCGTTGTTCACAACAATGCCAATCAGATAGGGTACGGCTCAGTAGATTATGAATATTGGATACAAGACCGCCAAATTACTTTAGGGGATTACTTAGCTTTCCTAAACCATGTAGATCCTACCAATGGTAGCGAAAAATGGGAAGGGGGTTTGTTGGACGAAGGAATTGTTGAGTACTATGAAAACCTTGCGATAGGAGACAGATGGGTTCCAGGCTCTTATAGTTGTGGAACTCAAAATATAGATTACCTTGAATTGGACAAAACAGTGGTAAACTTCATCTCTTTTATTTTGGCTGCCAGATTCTCCAATTGGGCAGCTACAGGAGACATCAATCAAGGTGCTTATACCTTTGCGAGTCCAACAGCAGTGGTCACACATATTACTGCAATAGACAACACGTGGACGGGAATAAGAATGCCCACAGAAGATGAAATGTACAAGGCCATTTATTGGGATGAAGCCAATAATACTTATAATTTGTTTGGTACGACTACTTTGCAGGCCTCGGGTAATCCTATTCAAAGTCTAATAGATAATGATGGCTTATATACAGTTGCAAATGGAAATGTCTATGGTCTATCTTCTGCAGGAGGTTGTTTTTATCTTTGGCAACCAGGACAAGGCGGTCCAACCCCCTACGGACTCTATGGCACAATGGGAGATTCACATGATATAATGCTCCCCAAAAATACCACCATTCCTACTTCTTTTCATGTAGTCAGACCGGGCAATCAATTTAATGGTGTAATTGATATGCGTAGTTCCTATAGGCTATCTACCGATTTGGCTTACAATGGTAGCAATGGGATATGGTATCCGAGTCCAGGATTTAGGTTGTCAAGTGGCTCGAATCCTTGTGATTGGACTCCTTCTATTGGAAATAGAGTATGGGAAGATACCAATCGCAATGGCATACAAGAGGCTGGAGAAGCGGGACTGGCAAACGTTCGGGTGGAACTATATGATGCAACAGGAAATTTCTTAGCGTATCATACTACCAACAGTCTTGGAGAATACTACTTTACAGAAGATGGTGTAGGAGATGCCGTTTGGCAAACTTCGGGTGATGCACTCGAACCCAATACGAGCTATTACATTGTTGCAGGTGGAAACGGACAGTTTTCAGGAGGAGAGTTGAGCTTAGGGGGAAACACCTACGACCTCACCCAATATCAAGTCAATAGCGGTGCCAATCGCTATGAATTAGACAGTGATGGAACGATTGCGAGTGGAATTGACCCCGACTTCAATGGCGAACCTTACGCTCAAATTACCACAGGCGACTATCAAGATGTAAATTACAGCTATGATTTTGGGTTTTCACTAAGTTGTGAACTTGCTATTTCTGCTACTGCAACAGATGTTGAGTGTTTTGGTAATACCAATGGCAGTATCACTACAAGTATTACTACATCTGGAGCAACTCCTTATGATTATATTTGGAGCAATGGTGCAGCAAGTTCAAATATCTCCAATCTTTCAGCAGGAACTTATACCGTCACCGTTACAGATGCCAACAATTGCACGGCAACAGCCGAGGCACAAGTCATACAACCAACTTCAATAAACATTGTGCTTACTCCCAATCACGTAACGGTCAAACATGGCTATGATGGTAGCATCAGTTCTTCTATATCAGGAGGAACACCCACTTATGGTTATCAATGGAGCAATGGTGAAACGACCGCTAATATCAATAATTTATCTGCTGCTACTTATACGGTTACGGTGACAGACTCAAATGATTGTACACAGTCTGCTGAGGTGACGATTACTCAACCTGCTTGCCCGCCCAATGTACGGTGTGGTAGGGTGAATGTGACGAGAAATTAAAATATTTAAGGTTGCCAATAAAACAAACTCCTGATTTAGACTTTTGAAGTTTTGCTGCAAAGATTCTTGATTGTAATAAAAATCATTTCTTAAAAAAAAAACTTCAAAAGTCTTTATTTCAAATGGTCAATTTATTTCTTCGTTGTTGCTAATTCAACTCAATCTGCTGTGGTGCTTCCACCCATACTTTTTCGGTGATGTAAATACCCACCAAAGCCGTCAATCCTGCAATCGCAAGAATAGACATTGAAGTACCTCCTGCAAAAGCCAAAACCAAAGGAATCACATTGCCCAAGAGCAAAGTGCCGCCCCAGAAGTGTTTTTTGTACATTCCAGAAGTAATCATTTTCACCACCGTTTTGGCATCATCCGTAGGATGGGGAACGGTAATTTCTGCCCACAAAATCACCAAGTTGGCGATAGTCGAAGCAATCAAAATCATTTTCAAATAAGCAACCCATTCTGTATTCCCACCCATTGCAGCCGCCAAAACCAACAAAATAGCAGCTCCTGCCATTAGACTATGTACCAACATGTGCATCGGTAAAACTGGACTTTGCCAAAAATCACGACCTTTGGATTGGGCAAAGAGAAAGGCGGTATAAATAGCGGTAATTACTGCAAAACCAGCTCCAATCCACCAACAAGCCGTTACCAACACCTCGATTTCCAAAAATTTAGCGATTAACCAAAGCGTCAAAACTCCTCCGTAGATAGCCAAAGCATATCCGCCTTTGACCAGCCACGAACGCCATTGTGGTCGCAGCATGACATACAAAAAACGCTTGGGTTGGTCCAAATCCATCACCAACAAAACAGTGGTCGCTACCAAAAACAATAAACTGATTCCCACAGTCACCAACTCAGTCATGGCTTCAACTGGCGCAAAACCAGAAACGATAGCCAAGAAAGTCACCAAAAAAGTACCTGCTGCAATCGCTTTCGTCCAAACATACGCCGACACTTCCCACCCCCAAAGAATTCCTTTTTTGGGTGCATCATAGACCCGCTTGGCATTTTCCATCACCGCTTCAATCGTTCTTTTCTTCGGTTGTGTTGCCGCAACGTCTATTGCAGGTTTTGGCGTGACGGTTTCTCCCGACAGCTCCGCAGCCATTTCGACCAAACTTTTGCCGTCCATAATCTTTTCGGCAGCATAGCGAGCATAGTGTCCAACGCCTCCCGTTTGGGAATTCCACATATAGTCGTCCGACTTTTCGGTGGCAGAAGAATCGAGCGAACTCAGGTCTCCGTCAATGTAAAACACATTCGGTTTTGTGCCTTTTTCGGGTTTGCGGACGGTGACGGCTTCTCTCGAAAGCAATTGAGCGATTTCGGTCGTTGGGTCTTCCATATCGCCCGAAATGATGGCGTGTTCGGGACAGACATTCACACAAGCAGGCTCTAATCCCACGTCAACCCTATGAGCGCAGTAATTGCATTTTGCAGCCGTACTCGTATTGGGGTCAATGTATAGGACATCGTAGGGACAGGCTTGCATACAGGCTTTGCAGCCGATACATCGGTCGTTGTCAAAATCCACAATTCCATCGTCTCGAATATACAGGGCTTCAACAGGACAAATTTCTACACAGGGCGCATCGGTACAGTGATTGCAGCGCATGACCGAAAAGAGCCGCCGAGAATCGGGAAATGTTCCCTTTTCGACTTGTTTGACCCAAGTTCGGTTTACGCCTATTGGCACATCGTGTTCTGATTTGCAGGCAACTGTGCAAGCATGGCAGCCTATACATTTGCGGTTGTCTATTACGAATCCGTACTTCATCTGTTTGTTTGTAGTTGGCTTTGAAAGTCGAAATATAGGGGAAGATAGACAAAATATGGGTGACTATTATCACATTTTGTGTTTTTGCTATTCTTTTGAGGAGCTTTTTTGAAGTTTCTATTTAG
>JAUHXA010000038.1 GCA_030427245.1 Bacteroidia bacterium
ATTAATTTTTGTGCAAAAATAAAAACTATTTGCGGATGTCTCTTCAATTTAGCAGAAATAAGCAAGGAATAGGCATAATTGCTGACGGTGTTCAACTTCAAAATCTACCTTCGATTTCTTCACCTACGGCGAATTACTGCAAATCAACATCTGGGAAACAGCTTGAAAAATGTGGTAAGCACAAAAAAACAGCTTTGCCCTAATGAACAAAGCTGTTTTTTATTTATAAAATTTAAGTATCTGACAATATTCCTTTTATTCTTCGGCATCCAACACAATCGTGTCTGTCACCAAATCATGCAACGTTTGGCGTTTTTTGGTAAACAATGCAATGAATGCGCCAAAGCCCAATAAGACTCTCGCAAAAAAGCGTACCGTTGCCCCCATAAAGGTCATTCGTCTGCCATCACTGTGTTCGATTTTCAAGCCCATGATTCGCTTACCAAAGGATGCTTGATGCTTGGAACTTTCGGTAAGCGCAAAATATAGCCACATCAACCACATAGCCACAGGACCTGCTCTAAAAAGCATTGCCATCATTACAGAAAGGATCAACCAATCTATCCAAAATGCAATAACCCTTTTACCCACATGAGCATATTTTTTGCGCTTGATTTGCCGAACCTTCGTAGGAGCGCCTTGTTTTTCAGTCTGTTGTTCGGGTGCACGATTGGCAGCTTGCGCTCCCTCGCTCCCTCTCCATCTTTTTCGCACACGCTCCCTCGCACTTGCCGCTTGACTTCCTCCATTTTGCTGAGGAGCCTTCTTGCGTTTTTCTCTGTATGCCCAGTAAAAACTGTGAATATCCCTTTCCAGATACGTCTCCAATATTTCTTCTTTGGCAATATCTACGGACTCTTTACTTTCGTCAAGATAAGAAAGCTGCCAATCTCCATTGAAAAGATCTTGATTAATGCGTTTTGCAGCATAGAGAATTTCTTCAAAAGTATTGACCGTATAAGTAACTATGTGGGCTTCTTCCCCTTTTTCGTAATCTATCAGTACAATAGGTTCCAATATTTCGCTCATATTGCGTTTCTTGTTGAAGGTTGATGGTGTTTGTGTTAAGAAAAAATCAAAAAGCAGCTTATAAAAACACAAGCTCTCTTAAATAACTAAAAAAAATTAAGGCTAAAAAGTTTCATTAAACTCAAAATTAGCATTTTTTAAGGTTTTACGAGTCCTTCAATAACTCTGTTTTCACCACAATTTCGCCATGTAGTGTGCGATGAACAGGACATCTATCTGCAATTTCGAGTAGTCGCTGTTTTTGTTCTTCGTTCAAATCTCCTTCCATTTCGATACATCGTTCGATATAATCAATCTTGCCTTTGGCATCTTCTATATGCCCTAAATCCTTGGCGTGAACTTTTTGGTGTCGCAAATGTACTGTCACTTCTTTCAAATCCCATTTTTTACGGCGAGCATACATCTGCAAAGTCATGCTTGTACAAGCTCCCAATCCCGACACCAATAAATCATAAGGTGTTGGGCCAAAATCGTTGCCGCCTACTTCAATGGGTTCATCGGCAATGAAACGATGATTTCCAGTCACCACTTCGGTCACGAATCCTACATTCCCCGTCCTCACGACTGCTTGTTTTTTGGTGGTCAATGGATTTTCTTTGGGGCGAGGTATATATCGTCCTACCCAACAAGCAATCATTTCGCCTGCATAAAAAGAGTCTTCTTTGTCAGACATCAGATGGTCTGCACCGTCTAAGGAAACAAAACTTTTGGGATGCCGAGCCGCTTTGTAAATTTTGGCGGCATTATCTATTGTAACAATCAAATCTTGTGGCGAATGTAAAACCAACAATGCGGCTTCCAATCCATGAATGACCTCTTCAAAATTTCGGTTTTGGATGTCTTCCAAAAACTGCTTTTTGATGGTAAATGGGCGACCTCCAATATTTACTTCCGCCACACCTTTTTCTTCGATTTCTTCTTTTTTTGGTGCAATGAGATGCTGTACATGTGCGGGTTCGGATGGAGAACCAATCATTACAACTGCCTTTATACTATCTATTTTAGAGTTTGCTAACAAAACGGCTGTTCCTCCAAGAGAATGACCAACTAACAATTCTACTTTACCAAATTCTTTTGCCATAAAGTCTGCGGCTGCAACCAAGTCTTCTACATTGGACGCAAAATTGGTGTCGGCAAATTCCCCTTCACTTTGCCCCAATCCTGTGAAATCAAAACGCAGTACACCGATGCCATTTTGGGTCAAGGCTCTGCTGATATTTCTTACTGCCGTCAGATTTTTATTGCAGGTGAAACAGTGTGCAAAGATGGCGTAGGTGAAAGGATGTTGGTCAGCAGGTAAATCCAACCTACCTGATAATCGTTGTCCTTCGGAGTTGGAAAAGGTTTGTTTTTGGGTTCTCATTGACTCGTTCTAATTATTTTAGAAAATTGAAGTAAAAGTAAAGTATTGTTTTTTGGGAAACGGAACTGTCGTTTTGATTACTTAGGGTAAATTAGGCTTTATTTTCAAGTTTTGCAAAAGCCACCAAATTACCTTCATCACAAGATTCAAAGCCAAGTGATTCGTAAAAACCTCTCGTCTCTGGATTGTCATCAGTTAAAAGCACTTTTTGTCGAATATGACTGAATTTTGCCAATACAGTCTTCATCAATTTTGTGCCTACTCCTCTCCTTTTATGGCTTTTGAGAACCAGAATGTCTTGTATATAAGCAATCGTAAAACCGTCCCCAACGACTCTCACCAAACCCACCAATTCTTCCCCTTCCATTGCAGTTAACACATAAAGCGAATTTTTGATGGCATTTTCCAATTTTTCGGGGTCATTGGTATAGGCTTTCCATCCTGCGTTGTTGTAGAGCTTCAATAATTGAGATTGGGGAACTTGTTTGGTTTCTTGGTAAGTGATTGGAGTGGGCATCATGGGAAGAATTGTTTAGAAAAAATACCCAAGTCCAAGTTGAATACTAAGGTTTCTATCTGTATCTTCTCGACTGGGAAAAGTGGTGTTATCGTCTTTAGGATAAAGGCTATAGTCATAATGGTTGTTGGTGACATCTGCCAAACATTGACTTACCCGTAAATCTACAATAAACCCTCCTCCTAAATAATACATTGCTCCAAGATTGATTCCAAAATCCAAAGAATTCAGAAAGCCATCTTCCTCAGAACTGCTTGGTAAAATGTTTCTAAAAGAATTATAATCTTGCCAATCCAATTTCAAATCGGTCTGCTCACTATCTATAATATTACCAGCACTTGAGGCTTCAACCGTTCTCTTAAAATCTGCTTTTCCTGAAACTAAATATCCAATGTTTGGACCGATGTAACCTTTCAAATTGCCCTCTCCAAAAAGGGCTAAAATAGGGAGATTTACGTATGTGTATGTAGAGTTTGCTTCTTGATTGATTTGGAATTCTACTAGCCCAGTAATAGGATTAATGTCTTCAATACTATATTCTTTCTTTGATACTGTTCCCCTTCTTTCATAGTTCAATTCTATCATCAGGTTGAACATATCCGAAACGTTGAACTTGTAAAACATGCCACCTTGAAAACCAGCCTTAAACCCTTCCCTTTCTCCTTCTTCTAAGTTGCCATAACTTTCCATTTTGCTAAGATTCAGACCGCCTTTCGCTCCAAATTGAGCATATACAGTGTTGGCGGAAATCATCAAGATGAAAAATAAGTACAAATTAATTCGATTCATTACACAATGTTTTTTCGTTTTGAGATAAATCTATAACGAAAAAGAGCTTCCTCCAATTATTGAAGAAAGCTCCCTTTTATCTTTTCAAAACATGAAAATCATTTTTTATTTCAATTCCTACGCCAATCCTCCCTCTTCTCGAATCTTATTCAAAGCAGAACCTGCTTTGAACCAATCGATTTGTACATTATTGTAGGTGTGTTTCACTTCAAAGCTGTCAATTGTACCATCTTTGTGGTTCAGTACAACTGTTAAGTTTTTGCCTGGAGCGAACTCGGTCAAACCCAAAATATCCACACTATCGTCTTGGCGAACTAAGTCGTAGTCAGAAGGATTCACAAAGGTCAAGGCCAACATACCTTGTTTCTTCAAGTTGGTTTCGTGAATACGTGCAAAAGATTTCACAATCACCGCTCTTGCCCCCAAATGACGAGGCTCCATTGCTGCGTGTTCACGAGAAGAACCTTCTCCCAAGTTTTCTTCACCAAAAATCACTGTGCCTACTCCAGCCGCTTTGTAAACCCTTGCAGAATCAGGTACGCCCATAAATTCATCTTTCAAGGTATTGTACACCTTGTTGGTCAATTCATTGAAGTAATTGATAGCACCAGTGTATAAGTTGTTGGAAATGTTGTCCAAGTGACCACGGAAACGCAACCAAGGGCCTGCCATTGAAATATGATCAGTGGTACATTTTCCTTTCGCTTTAATCAACAATTGCAGCCCTTTCAAATCCGTTCCTTCCCAAGCTGCAAAAGGTGTCAATAACTCGATTCTCTTGGAATTTGGATCTACCGTTACTTCAACATTGCTACCATCTTCGGCAGGTGCCTGATATCCTCTGTCTTCCACATCAAAACCCTGTGTTGGCAATTCGTCGCCGCTTGGAGGATCCAATAAAACATCTTCTCCATCCACATTTTTGATGGTATCTGTCAAAGGATTGAATTTCATGCTGCCGCCCAAAACCATGGCCGTCACCAATTCGGGAGACGCTACAAAGGAGTGCGTCAATGGGTTTCCATCGTTTCGCTTCGCAAAGTTACGATTGAAAGAAGTAATGATGGAGTTCTTTTTGTTGGGGTCTTTGGTGTGTCTTGCCCACTGTCCAATACAAGGACCACAAGCGTTTGCCAATACGACTCCACCCATTTTTTCGAGTAGATCCAATTGTCCATCTCGTTCTACGGTGAAGCGCACTTGCTCCGAACCAGGCGTTATGGTAAATTCTGATCTGGCAACCAGTTTTTTGTCTATCGCTTGCTGCGCAATGCTTGCCGCACGATCCAAGTCTTCGTAAGAGGAATTGGTACAACTCCCAATCAAACCTACTTCCAATTTTTCGGGATAACCATTTTCATCAATTGCTTCCGCCAATTTGGAAATCGGCCAAGCTAAATCAGGTGTGAAAGGTCCATTTACATGAGGCTCCAATGTAGAAAGGTCAATTTCAATGAGTTGGTCGTAGTATTCTGCTGGATTGGCTTCTACTTCCTCATCTGTCTGCAAATGCTCCAAAACGGTGTTTGCCAAGTCCGCCAAATCATTTCGATCCGTAGCACGCAAATACCTGTCCATTGCTTCACCATACTCAAAGATAGAAGTCGTCGCTCCAATCTCTGCGCCCATATTGCAGATAGTACCTTTACCTGTACAAGAAAGCTCTCTTGCACCAGGACCAAAATATTCCACAATCGCGCCAGTTCCACCTTTCACGGTCAAAATACCTGCGACCTTCAAGATTACATCTTTAGCGGATGTCCAACCATTCAGTTTTCCTGTCAATTTCACTCCAATGAGTTTGGGCATCAACAGTTCCCACGGCATCCCTGCCATCACATCCACAGCATCAGCACCTCCAACTCCAATCGCAATCATTCCCAAACCACCCGCATTAGGTGTATGAGAATCCGTTCCAATCATCATTCCTCCAGGAAAAGCATAGTTCTCCAAAACTACTTGGTGAATGATTCCCGCGCCTGGCTTCCAAAATCCCAAGCCATATTTATCAGATACCGAAGCCAAAAAATCATATACTTCTTTGTTCACATCTATTGCAGCGACTAAATCCTCGTCCGCACCGCTTTTGGCTTGAATCAAGTGATCGCAATGCACTGTTGAAGGAACGGCGACTTTTGGTTTTCCTGCCATCATGAATTGAAGCAAAGCCATTTGGGCTGTTGCATCTTGCATTGCTACACGATCAGGTGCAAAGTTCACATAAGCCTTTGCTCTTTTGTATGGTTCTTCTGGAAGGTCTTCCCACAAGTGGGTATAAAGAATTTTTTCGCTCAAGGTCAATGGACGATTGAGTTTTTCACGCACTTTGGCGATTTTACCAGGCAATTTATCATATACTGCCTTAATCATATCTAAATCGAATACTGCCATAATTGTATCGTTTGAAGGTTGGTTATTGAATTTATTTCTTTCATTGCAAATATAACCATTTTTTATGCGACAATGAATTGAAAGCTTTAATAGCTTTGATAGAGCGAATTTATCAATAATAAGGCGAAATCATCAAATATACCAATACGCCTGTAATGGAAACATATAGCCAAAGTGGCATCGTCCATCGAGCGATTTTTCTGTGTGCTTCAAATTTGCCTGTGAATGCTCTAAGAAAAGTAAATAAAATGATGGGTAGAATAATAGCAGATAAAACAATGTGTGTCAGCAGAATGAAGTAGTAAACGTATCTGATAAATCCTTCTCCACCAAATTTTGTCGATTCAGTTAAACTGTGATAAGTGACATAGGAAACTAAAAAAGTAGCAGAAAGCACCAAAGCAGTAACATTTGCGGCTTTGTGGGCTTTGATATTCTTGTTTTTGATGAAATACCAACTTAGCAGCAGCAATATGGTAACTGAACCATTTAGAAAAGCATGGAATTTTGGTAGTATCTTCAAATTGAAGGAGGTACTGATTTCTGGAGGAGAAATATAGAACAAAATCGTCACCAATAGAGGCACTGTAATGGATATGGCGACAATAATTTTTGCCCATAATTGTTCGTTGGAAAAGAACTTTGATTCATTCATATCAATTCTATTTTTGCACAAATTTAGGCTTTTTTACCAACCTTTTGGTAAAACCTCGTTTGTCATTTCTTTCCTTCTATTTCTCCTTCAATAACTCAAATTTTGTCAGAAAGAAGGTGAAACTCCTACAAACTTTCCTCCAAAACTCCTTTTTTTATAACAAACCCCGTTTATCTTTTTCAACAAATGCGTTATACTCATAGAAACATTCGATTCTGTAAGAAACACTTGTGTTCTCTAAACCATCTAATACATGAAACAACACAAACTATTTTACCGATATTTTTTATTCACTATTTGGCTGGGAATGGTCAATTCTTCTTTCTTACAAGCCCAAGAAGTGTATTTTTTTGAGAACTTTGAGACGGGAGGGGCAAATTTGTTCTCCTTTCAAGACCGTATGACCCCTCCAGATGGATGGGAAACCCATGTTCTTTCTGGAGATTGGAACAACTACTCTAGTGAAAGGTTTTATTTCCATTATATTTTAAATAACATTTACTATCCAGGTTATCCATTTGAAGGAAAATTTGCAATCTACAGTTCCTTAGGAGTTCCCTTCAATGGGATTCCTGACAGTAGTAGCATAGAGTCTCCTTCATTTGCTTTACCACAAGAAGATGTGCCTATTTTTTTAACATTTGACCATCAATTTACATATTACAATGAAAAAGGAAACGGCATTGTTCAGATTTGGAATGGAACAAAATGGAATATCGTATATGAGGTGGGGTTTCAATCGGTAGGCTATAATGAAGATATCACCTTACGAAAGGTGGCTATTGAACACATAGATATTAGTGATTGGCTTACAGATTTGGATAGTACCAAAATTAGATTAACCTTTTACCATGAATCAGGAAAAGATAGAGGTTCCTTATGGCTAATAGACAACTTAAAAGTCTTCACCCCTCCCCCTATAGATATAGGCACAATAACTATACAACATAGTGAACTGCCCTATAACTGCTATACCGAAGATGAAACTTTAGAAATAAGCATTCACAACTACGGTTCGCGAGCTATCAACTTTGAAGAATTGCCCTTGAACTTACACATTCAAACTACTTTAGAAAACACACAACAAAACTATACCCATACTCTAAATGAAGGTTCATTGGCAATGAATCAGAGCCAAAGTCTTTCAGTTTCAGGCATAGACCTCTCGCAAGTAGGAGACTACCATATCCAAGCCTATCCCTACTTAATAGGAGATGAGACGCTAAAAAACGATACTACTCAACTTTATAGAACTACTGTTGCCGCCCAACAACTTCCCTTGCCTTTATTGAATTTTGATGATTTTTCTTGGAGTGAAGCTAAGCCATTGGGGTGGTCTGGTGGTGTAAGCCCATGGTATTTCATGGATGACTTTGGCCACCCAAATGGGCTGAGTTTTTCTGACTATTTAGGGTTCGAATCCCATCCGTTTCTAAAAAGCCCTAAATTCATTGCAAAAAAATTAATAGAAATTTCTTTTGATTTAGCATTAACGGATATTGGAAATGAACAGGCATTTTGGAACCATCTAGGAGAAGGAAACCATATAGATATTCGCATTTCTACAGATTGTGGGCAAACTTTTGAAACGATTTACAGCATTACGCCCGATACGCCCATTCTACAAGCAGGGCAAAGAGAACGGTTTCGATTGGAGGGCTATGGAGAGCAAGAAATAATTTTGGCAGTTTTTGTAGCAGAAGAAAATCCCGTTGATTCTGGTTTGAGCCTATACTTTGATAACATCCAAATCAAAGAAGTAGAAGCACGAGACATTGGCGTAGAGGTTGCGGAAGGATTTATTGCAGGAAACTATACACCCGATTTAAGCATTCCCGATGATTGGTGGGTTTGTGGAGACTTCAACTACCCTGTTCAAATCAAATTAATCAATTATGGAGCCTTATTGCAAAATAATTTTGAAGTAGTTGGTACTATCAGCGAAGGATGGAATGATGATTTCAGTGTTTTGATTGGTGAACCTTTGTATCCTGGAGAAGAACGAATCATCACTTTAGGAACGACTAACACCTACAATGCGGGGCAATACGATTTAGAGGCATATATCCGACTGCCCAACGATGACGACCACAGCAATGATACCTTGCGTGCCTTTTTACTGGCACTACCTCCCCAGCCTTCTGCTCAGTTTTTTTATGAAAATGAAGGAGAAGGGAAAATACAATTTGCAAAAGCCATCTTTCCGGGCAATCCACAGTATGAATGGGATTTTGGAGATAACAAAGGAAGCAGCACTTTTCGTGCCCCTACTTATACTTACGAGGAAAACGGTGCTTATGAGGTGACTTTAACAGTGACAGATGATTGTGGCAGTAATAGTTATACAGAGACTGTTGTGGTTGATACGGTGGTGGACATAGAAAATATTGACTTAGAACAGGTTCTAAAAATTATCCCGAATCCTTCTAAGGATGGTTTTAAGGTAGGCATTGAAGGACAAATACTTCCAACTGCTTCTATAAAAATATTTGCTACAAATGGACAATTGGTTTTTCAAGAGGATTATATCCATTTTCAAGAAGCTGAGGTTAAACTAAACAATTATTTTTCGGGAACTTACTTCCTTCAATTCACCACCCCCATCACAACTACTTCTTTCCAATTCTTCCTGCCATAGACACGATCTATAAACCGATTTTTTCCTAAAGTTACTCTTCTTCATTTCCTTTCAACTTCCATTCAATTTCCCGTTTGTGTTTGGTAGGATACTCCAATTGCAGCCAACGAATATCTGACATCAACGCTTTAACATCTTGAAGGGTTTCTAAATCATAATAGCCTCTGATAATGCCCTTTCTGCCTACCAACACATATTTTGAAGGATAAATCATAGTTTTTATATTGCTTGAATCGGACAGTGTAGGAAGGGGTAAATGATAGCCCTCTATGATTTGTCGGTTTACTGTTTCCTGTGTTCCACCCAACAAAAACCACCTTTCATCATCTATCTTATATTGCTGTACCAATTGTTGAAGCCTTTCAAGCGTGTCTATTGAAGGAACAACCGTATGCACCAATAGCAGCACTTCTTTGTCTTCTACAAATTCTTCTTGCAGCATCTTATAGTATTCATTCATTGCAGCCAACCTTGCTTCATCGTGACCTGCAAAGAAACCAACAATTAACACTTTATCTTTTGCATCTTCAGAAGTAAAGATATCCCCTGTTTGGGTAGTAAAAGAAAATTCGGGAAGGGTATGCCAAAGAGTATCGTTCACCAACGCTTTGTTAGGCTGCTGTGTATCAGAAGATAAAGGAACAAATCGCTTCAATCGTTTCTTAGCAGGCATTTCTTGATTGTCAAAGTAGAAATAAAATGCAAGCGGTATGATAATAGCGATTATATAAGCAAGAACCGTTTTATTCATTGGTGTTGTTTTCTAAAAATACAAAACGCTATCATTGGCGTAGGACGACCAAAATGATAGCGTTTTATTTGTTTGACAAAATTTTGTCGTTTCTTTATAAATTGTTTTGTGAAACTAATCACTGGTCATAAACTAACCATTAATTTTCTTAGTGATGTTCTCCATCTCCATGATCATCTCCTCCGTGATGTCCATGTCCGCCTGTATGCTTTTCAATCTTTGCAGGGTCTTTCCAGCCTTGCTCAATTTGTACATCCCATCTTTGACGGTTGTTTTTCCAAGCATCACCTTCCCACAAAAAAGCCACAATGAACCATATTAAGAATATAGTAGGCGTAAGAATGGTTAGAGTCAATGCTCTGAATTCATATCGAACGTGCATAAACTCTCCAACGATGAAAAAAGCTTTCAATAAACTCGCTGCAATGAAGAAGCCGTTTAACAAGAATTTTGAAGTTCCAGGCTCTACATAATTCATCCACATCAATGCAGCTACTACTTCAACAATCGTGATAACAGATAACCAGATAGTTGCTCGCCAAACCGCACTTACTTGACTTTTGTATTGTTCGTCGGTAATATGATGTCCCATATTATTGAGAATTATTTTTTAATATTGTAACCACCAAATGTATTTGGTGAATTGATGATTGTTTTTTAATAAAGAATTTGTCAACTATAATAAGTAGAAAGCCAAGAATACAAATACCCACACTAAATCTACAAAGTGCCAGTATAAGCCTACTTTCTCTACCATTTCATAGTGTCCTCTTCTATGAAACACTCCTTGTGAGGCTTGAATCCAAATAATGATGTTCAGTACAACTCCACTAAATACGTGGAAACCATGAAATCCTGTAATCAAGAAAAACAACATTCCAAATGCCTGAGGACCATAAGGATTCCACCACAAAGTTGTTCCTCCGTGAATCAAGTGCATCCATTCCCATGCCTGACAGCCTAAGAAAGCAGCTCCTCCTACAATCCCCCAAAACATCCAAAACAATACACCATCTTTATTCATTCGATGTCCTTCTTGAACTGCTCGTACGACAAACACACTACTCAGAATAAGAATAAAGGTCATCAAACTCACAAATCCCAAAGGTACATCCCAACCTTCTAAAAAAGGAAAGGCATTGAATACCTTATTTGGGTCGGCCCATTCAGGACTGCTGAATCGAAGTGTTCCGTAAGAAATCAATAAGGCTGAAAAAGTGAATGCATCTGATACTAAGAAGTACCACATCATTAACTTACCATAGCTCACATTAAAGGGTGATTTTCCTCCCCCCCAATTAGAGCCATCCTCTACTGCTGCATGAGAATCATGTGCTTTGGTTAATGTTTCTGCTGCCATTAAGCTAATTTTTTATTTGTAGCAATAATAAAGCGGATTAAGCTCTTCTTTGGCATTGCTACATTATTTTATTTATATTCCTTTATTGATAGTATTGAAAAAAGAAAAACAAATACAACCACAAAACACCTACAAAGTGCCAATAAGTTGAAAGTAATTCGATTCCCAAAAATTTCTCAGGTTTCATATCATTAATGAGTTGCTCTGCTGCATCTGTTTTTTTGAAGGTTTTGAAATAGAAAACAGCCAAAAACAATAATCCAGCTAAAACATGCACTACATGAATTCCTGATATCACATATAAAAAAGCTCCCGAAGGATCATTTCCTTGTAAAATAATTCCAAAACTTGCCAGTGCTAACCATCCATAATATTGAAGCACAGCAAATCCAATTCCAAGCAAAAAGGTCAGGCCAACCATTCTTCTATAAAGCAATGAATCCCCCTTTTTAATGGCTCTTTCCCCTACAATCAAAGTTAAACTGCTCAACAGAATAACAATCGTACTCGCCCAAAACAAATCGGGCAACTTGTAAGGAGTCCAGTTACCTTGTGCTTGTCGAACAATAAAAGCACTTGTCAAACCTGCAAACATCATAATGATGCTACCAAGTCCCAACCAAAGCCCAAATTTTTTGGGATGAATGTTAGGGGTTCTCTTTTTCACAGATATTGTTGACATTTTCAAATACAAATTCAAAAAACAAATGCAAATTCAAGAATTTCACATTGTTTTCTTTTTTAAAAATTTCTAATTTTTCTATCTCTTTACAAGAAGAACAATCTGTCTAAAACCATAACAGTCTGCAAAACCGGCAAATAGACAATAGATGCAAACATCAGCTTTAAGGCCGCTTTATCATCACATTCTTTATACAGATTGTATCCATAGTATAAGAACATTCCTCCTAATAACAGTGCAGTAATCACTGATATCATACTAATCAGGTTGATGGCGTAAGGCGCAAGTGAAACTACTATTAGGGTAACAATATACACCATTATTTGTACAGCAGTATATTTGTTTTTACCTGCGGAATTCGGCGACAGTTTGTACCCTGCTTTTTCATATTCTTCTGCTCCCAACCATCCAATGGCCCAAAAATGTGGAAATTGCCACAAAAATTGGATGCTAAATAATATTGAGGCCTCATAAGACCACAAAGAAGTGGCTGCTACCCATCCAATAACAGGTGGCAATGCACCAGGAATTGCTCCTATAAATACTGCAAATGGAGAAATTCGTTTCATGGGTGTATACACAAAAGCATAACTGAGCAAAGAAATCGCACCAATTAATGCCGCCATTGTATTAAACATCAGACCCAATATTAACAAGCCTGCAATTCCGAATATGCCAGCTACTAATAGAGCTTCTACAACACTCATTCTATTGGCTGCAAGTGGACGGTTTTTGGTACGTTTCATCAATCTATCATAGTCTTTTTCTATGATTTGATTAATAGCATTTGCAGAACCCGTTACGAGAAATCCCGCTAAACCCAAGAAAAGTAAGTCAATGAACAAAAAATTTCCTCCAATAGCCAACAAGTAACCAATGATTGCAGAAAAAACAACCGTTAAGTTTAAACGTACTTTTACCAAAATCGAATAATCGCTTATTTTAGATTTCAGAAAAGTAATGTATTGGTTATAGGTAGCCTTTAAACTCGTTACCATTTTAATTATATTGTTTTATTGTTGTATTGCTCAATGGCTACATTACTGAATATTGCAAATGAACAATTCAACAGTATAGCAATTCAGTCATATAACAATTCAACCATTCATCAATGCCCCGATTCCGTTACTTTCAACCCTTGCGCCCTCATTTGATCATCCGATACTGTTTGAGGAATAAACTCATGTCCATCTTTTCCATAGTCATAGGCCCATCGGTGAACGTGAGGGATAGGTCCTACCCAATTCCCATGACCAGGTTCTATTGGAGAAGTCCACTCCAAAGTAGTAGAATTCCAAGGATTCAAACTTGTCATTTTCTTTCCTTTTACTGCGCTGTAAAAGAAATTAATTACAAACAAGAACTGAGCAAAGAAAACAATAATTGCAGCTACTGTAATGAATACTTTCAAATCTCCATATATATCAAATGTTTGAAAGTATTCTAAGCTATAATAACGTCGTGGCACACCTGTCATTCCTTGATAGTGCATCGGCCAGAAAATACAATAACTTCCTACAAATGTCACCCAAAAGTGAACATATCCCAAAGTATTGTTCATCATGCGACCATTGAAGAGTTTTGGGAACCAGTGATACACCCCTGCCAATAATCCAAATCCGCCCGCTAGCCCCATCACAATGTGAAAGTGAGCCGTCACAAAATAAGTATCGTGCAAAGTAATATCTAAAGCAGAGTTTCCTAAGAAAATACCCGTCAAGCCTCCTGAGATAAATAGCGACACAAAACCAATCGCAAACAACATGGCTGGAGTAAAATTAATATTCCCCCGCCAAATCGTGCCTATCCAGTTAAATACCTTAATCGCAGAAGGTACTGCAATTAAAAGTGTAAACAATACAAAAATAGAAGCGACAAATGGATTCAATCCTGAAATGAACATGTGATGCGCCCATACTAAGAAGGCCAAAACTGTAATGGCTAAGATGGATAGAACCATCGCCTTATATCCGAAAATAGGTTTTTTGGAATTAGTAGCCAATATTTCGGAAACCATTCCCATCGCAGGTAGAATAATAATATATACTTCTGGGTGTCCTAAGAACCAGAATAAATGCTGGTACAAAATAGGGCTACCTCCTTGTAGTACTTCGCCCGCTACGTTGGTCAAAGGTGCTCCTGCAATGTAGATGTCAGACAAGTAAAAACTTGTTCCCATTCCTCTATCAAACAATAATAGAATCATAGAAGACAACAATACAGGAAAGGATAAAACCCCCAAGATTGCAGTAAAGAAGAATGCCCATATTGTCAAAGGTAAACGCATCATCGTCATACCTTTTGTACGCATATTTAATACAGTGGTAATATAGTTCAAACCTCCCAATAAGGAAGAAATAATGAATAAACTCATGCTCAAAATCCAATAAGTCATCCCTGCTCCTGAACCTGGATCGGCTTGAGGCAAGGCACTCAATGGAGGATAAGCTGTCCAACCACCACCAAAAGGTCCTGTTTCGATAAACAAGGAAATGAACATTACCAATCCTGCGCTAAAAAAGAACCAATAGGAAAGCATATTCAAAAATGGTGATGCCATATCTCTTGCACCACATTGAAGTGGAATCAAAAGATTACTAAATGTACCACTTAGTCCTGCTGTCAATACAAAGAATACCATTACTGTTCCATGAATGGTAACCAAAGAATAGTAGCCTGATGGTGTCAAAATTCCTCCTTCAGCCCATTTTCCCAACAAGGTTTCCATAATAGGAAAAGTCTCGCCAGGCCAAGCCAATTGCAAACGGAATAGCACTGACATTAATACACCTAAAAAAGACCAAAATATACCTGTGATAAGAAATTGCTTAGCAATCATCTTATGGTCTTGGCTAAAGATGTATTTTGAAATGAAGGATTCCTTATGATGATGCTCATCGTGATGATCATCATGACCATGCACAACAATTTCGTGATGAAGTTTGATATCGGTAACAGCCATAAGGGACTCGTTATTTATGTTTTTGAGAAAAAATATTCTCAAATATTATTAATAAAATTTATTTCTTCTTAAAGACTTGAAATGTCTTTTTCTTTCTCAATTGGCATTTCTTCCTCTGCCATATTATCTGCTCCCCCTTCCAACTTATCCAAACCTAATTGTTTGTAAGTAGGTTGTTGTTCCTTGAGCCATGCTTCGTACTCCTCTTCGGTTTCTACAATTACCACTTTTCTCATATTGTAGTGAGCTGCCCCACAAAGTTCCGCACAAGCCAATTCGTAATTGAAGTCAGGACCGAACGTTTTACGCATTTCTGCGGTAGTCTTTGTTGGAGTAAACCAAAACTGCGTTGGAATCCCTGGCACACAGTCCATTTTCACTCTAAAGTGTGGCAAATAAAAACTATGTAAAACGTCTAAAGCATTCAATTTAAATACAACAGGTTTGCCAATAGGAAGGTGAATTTCATTTGCAACAAAATCATCTTTATTAGCAGCATCTGTCCAATCTTGTCCTACTGCATTGTCAGGGCCAATCAATCGAATATTTTTAACCCCCAACTCATTGTCTTCTCCAGAATATCTTATCGTCCACAAAAACTGTTGAGCAGTAGCTTCTACAACAATCGCTTCTGTTGGAGCAGGACCTGTGATCTTGAACCAATTTCTGATGCCTTCATATACCAACAAAATCATGACAATTGCAGGAATCACTGTCCAAATCAACTCTAATTTGTTGTTGTGTGAATAATAGTAAGATTTCCTACCTTTTTCTTTTTTGTATTTAAAAGTAAAATAGAACAAGGCAATGTGGGTAATCACAAATACAGGGACGGTCACTACCAAAGTCCACTGGAACATGCTTCTCAGCCAAGCACCATGCTCAGAGGAGGGGAAAGGTAGGTAGGCTTCTTTAAACCAATAAGCAGAATAGAATGAGCCTATCAAACCTACTATTAAGAATGCCATAAATAAGAAAGCATGTACTTTATTCGATGCCTCCATTGCTTTTTCCTCATCCTTCAAAATAGCTATAGACTCGCTTGCCTTTGATATTTGAAAGAGGATGATAAGCACCAGAGCTATTGTAATAATACCTAAAACTGTTGCAGACATAATATAAATAGTTAATCGTTTTACTTTTTTTTAAATCTGTTGCTAATAAACACGAAGATACTATAAATGTTCTAGTGAAAAAGTGACATATATCGCATTAAACCTTTCATTTCTTGCGAAATATCAATATTGTTTAACTAAAACGCATCAACGAATATCAATGATTCAACAGTAACTTGCACTTTATGTATGGTGCAATACACTTTCTTTGAAGAAAGGATGCCCTTCTGCTTTCAACGCTGCTTTTGATAAGGAATGGAATACTACGTAAATAAAGATTCCTCCTAATAGTAAGCCTATTCCAATTTCTAATGCACCAATAGAAGCAGGAGCCATATGGTTTTCTTTTAAAGCAGCAGGCATCATCATTTGATAAAAATCCATCCAATGTCCGATAATAATTGCACATGCCAAAACCCGCATTACTCCGTAAGTTCTTTTAGCTTTTCTTGTAATCAATATAAAGAAAGGAGCAATAAAGTTCAAAGCAAAAGTGATATACATAGTCAATGGATAATATTCTGCTCGAAGCTTGAAATACCCTGTTTCCTCTGGAATGTTTGCATACCAAATCAACATAAATTGCGAGAAGAACAAATATGCCCACGCAATACTGAAAGCAAACATAAATTTACCCACATCGTGTAAGTGCTCATCTGTCACTTCTTTCAAGTATCCCTGTTCCTTCAAATACATGATAAACAAAGATAAAAATGCACAACTTGTCACAAATGCACTGATGAAATTGTACCAACCCCACAAAGTACTGTACCAATGCGGCTGAACTGACATAGTATAATCCCAAGATGCTGTGGAACTTGAAATGGCAAAGACAAACAAAAATCCAGCAGCATATACTTTACTCTTTTCGTATAAGGCAATACTTGGATTGAGATCGTTCTGCAATGAGTTTTTTCTCAACAACCAAGTAAATCCGCACCAAAGTGCTAAGTACACAATTGTTCTTATCCAGAAAAATGAAACATTCAAATAAGGCTCCTTCCCTGCCAACAAATCCAATGGATCGTGAGCAGCAGCACCAGGCTGTGCCCAGTGATAGATAGATTGCATTCCGAGTGCCAAAATAATAATGGTCAAAATAGCCCCTACATATATGTAGTTTGCCATTCCTTCCGAAATTCTTCTCAACAAAATATACCATCCTCCCCAACCAACTGTATGGGCTGCAATAAAGAACATGGCGGTCAAGGCAATCATCAAAAAGAATACATTATTGTACATGAATGCTGTCGCAATCCTTGTAGGATTCTCCAAATTAGTAAATATTCCGAACAACATCAACAGTAAGCCAATGCCCATCAGTATAAAACTATACTTTTTTTCCTTACTTGAAAAGGTAAAACTTTCCATGAAACTTTATATTAATTGTTTAATTACTATAATTTTGCTCTTCTTATTCTTCCCCTGTCGCACTTGTTGAATCTTCCGTGCTTACTTCAGCTTCTTCTGTTGCAGCTTCATCTGTCGTCTCCTCAGTCACTTCTGTAGGAATAGGCTTTTTACCCAAAGCTACCTGATGCGCATCCTCAATAGAGACTTTATAATCCTTTGCAATCTTTTCTGCTTGCATATTTTTAATGTAAGCAATTACTTTCCATCTTTCTTCTTTTGTCAATTGAGAAGCATAAGATCCCATCAAGTTTTTTCCATAGTGTACTGAATGAAACATCTTACCTTCTGGCAATACCAAAATATCTTCTCTAAAGTAAGAAGGAGGAGGTGCAGGATAAGCACCACTTTTTACAATCGGACCATCTCCAGCTCCTTTTGCTCCATGACAAATCGCACAATTGATTTCGTAAGCTATTTTTCCTTGTTCCAAAACTGTCTTATCATAAGCATCCAAAGGATTAACCAATGCTCGCCCTGCCTCTTCATAGCCCTCAGCCGTATCTTCAAAGTAATAAGGTACATAACCACGAGAAACTGTTCCTGCAACAGGCTTCAAAGCTGCTTGATTATTCGGAAACAATTGGACTGAATCTCCATCTATCATGACGGTTCGCCCTTCAACGTAAGGCTCATAAGCCTTTGAATGTGTCATATCAGGCATATATTCACGTCCAGTGAAATCGCCATTTGCTTGACATGCTCCTAAAAAATACGCAGCTATGCAAGTGAAAAATAGGACTAAAAAATCGCGTTTATACATTGTATCAGCTATTTTTTTTAAAATTTGAATTTGCCTTAGTGATGATGCAAATACTTTTCTTCTAAATAATCAAGGTCATCATGCTGCTTGAAAAGATTGTTGTGTAATTCGTTTTTCAAAGACACTGGACGCACTTCAATCGCACCATAACTCTTCAATAGCGAAGTCATTTTCTCCGCATCTTCATCTGTATGGTATTGCTTTCTATCAAAAACCATCGCAAAACGATCATCAGTAGTTCTTGGATCAAGTATTTCTACTTCTCTAAAAATAGACAACCTGTTTCGCAAGTAATAAATTACCACCATTCCAATAGAAGCAAATAATACCGTCAACTCAAATGTAATTGGCACCCAAGAAGGAGCAGAAAAAAACGGTTTCCCCCCTACGATAATAGGCCAATCCATTGCAGAAATAAAGGACATTCCCCCAATTGCAGTAAGAGTACCACACGCACCAATCACAAAACCAGCGGTGTGTAATCGAGTTTCTTGTAGCCCCATAGCTTCATCCAAACCATGAACAGGAAATGGAGTGAACACTTCTTTCATTTGGTAACCTGCTTTTCGCATCTTCACAGTGGCTTTTACCAAAGGCTCTTCGTCCTCGAAAAAACCCACTAAATATTTATGTTCCATATTACAATGAAATTTGGAAAAATTGTCGTTTAATTATTTAGCATCCCTCTTTTCAACACCTGCCAAGTCACCTCCTACACCATATTGGTCTTTCTTTTGCTCCATTTCTGCGAACTTAGCAATGTATTGATCGCCAGATGATTTGAGAATACTCTTCACCTCTGCAATCGCAATTACAGGTAAGGTTCGAGAGAACAATAAGAACAAAGTCATAAATATTCCCATCGTTCCTACAAAGATTCCTACTTCAATCCACGTCGGCGAATACATATTCCAACTTGAAGGAATATAATCCCTATGTAGAGAAGTTACGATAATCACAAAGCGCTCAAACCACATACCGATGTTGATTATGATAGACATTACAAAGGTAAATACAATACTTCGACGCAACTTCCTGAACCAAAACAATTGAGGTGAAATTACATTGCAGGTCATCATTGACCAGTAAGCCCACCAATAAGGTCCAAATGCACGATTCACAAAAGCGTATTGCTCATAGACATTGCCTGAATACCAAGCAACGAAAAATTCTGTCGTATATGCTACCCCCACAATCGAACCCGTCAAGATAATTACCTTGTTCATAGATTCAATGTGCCCGATTGTAATATAGTCTTCTAAGTTCATCACTTTTCGAGCAATCAACATCAGTGTAAGTACCATAGCAAAGCCAGAGAAAATGGCTCCCGCTACAAAATAAGGAGGAAAAATGGTGGTGTGCCATCCTGGAATAACCGAAGTAGCAAAGTCAAAACTTACAATAGAGTGTACTGAAAGTACAAGTGGTGTTGCCAAACCTGCCAAAATCAAACTCAAAGATTCAAATCGTTGCCATTGTTTTGCAGTACCTGTCCACCCAAAACTCAAGGTCGAATAAATTTTTCGACGCAAGCCTTTTGAACGATCTCTAATCGTTGCGATATCAGGCACCAAACCTGAATACCAAAACAGCAAAGAAACGGTAAAATAAGTACTAATTGCAAAAACATCCCACAATAAAGGTGAATTGAAGTTCACCCAAAGAATCCCTCTTGAATTGGGATAAGGGAAAATAAAGAATGCCAACCAAATACGTCCCATGTGAATACCGGGGAAAATGGCGGCGCACATCACCGCAAAAATGGTCATCGCCTCCGCTGCTCGGTTTACGCCTGTTCGCCATTTTTGACGAAATAAGAGCAAGATGGCAGAAATCAATGTACCTGCGTGACCAATACCAATCCACCATACGAAATTGGTAATATCCCAGGCCCATCCAATCGTTTTGTTCAAGCCCCAAGTACCTATCCCCATCCAAATTGTCCAAAGGATACAACAGATACCTATAAAAGCAATAACTCCTGAAATAGAGACAAGTATCAGCCATGATAAACTAGGTCGCCCTTCGGTGCAAGAAGCAATATCCTCCGTAATATCGTGGTAGGATTTGCTGCCCGTAATCAATGGCTCTCTTATCGGTGAACTATATTGCATAACTTCTCTGAGTTTGTTTTTAATTTAATTAAGAATGACCGTCTTCGTGATGTTCTTCTGTATGAGCAGCTACTTCCGCTGGTCTATTTCTAACCTTTGTCATGTACTTTACAGAAGACAAAACGTGAATCTCATGCAACAAGTCATAACTCCTACCATCCGCAAACATCTTACTTAGTTCTGAATCTTTGTCATTCATATCTCCAAATACAATTGCTTCAGCAGGACATGAGGTTTGACAAGCTGTTTTCACTTCTCCATCCTTCAATTTTCGACCTGCTTTCTTAGCCTCCAATTTTCCTTCTTGAATGTTTTGAACACAGAAACTACATTTCTCCATCACCCCTCTCGAACGAACCGTTACGTCTGGGTTCAAGACCATTCTCGTCAAATCATCAGTCTGTGACCAATCATCATTATCAAAAATAGAATCTTTATAGAAACTATCCGCACTTTGATAATCATACCAGTTGAATCGTCTTACTTTGAAGGGGCAATTGTTCGCACAGTATCTTGTTCCGATACAACGATTGTATGCCATTTGATTCAATCCCTCACTGCTGTGATTCGTTGCAGCCACAGGGCAAACATTTTCACAAGGTGCATTGTCACAATGCTGACACATCATCGGCATGTAGGTCACTTCTGGATTTTCGTCGTCTCCAGAATAGTAGCGGTCAATACGCATCCAGTGCATTTCGTGTGCTCTAAATACCTCATTTCGACCAACTACTGGCACATTATTCTCTACATTACAGGCCACAACACAAGCTCCACAACCAATACAACTGTTCAAATCAATTGCCATTCCCCAATGATGTCCCTTCTTGAAATCATCCGTATGACTTCCATACACAGGATCCTCGCCATACAATGTAAAGAAATGTTCATCATGAGAACCTTCTTCGCCATGTCCATGACCATCATCACTTCCATGTGAATGTTTGGCATCCCCACTGTGCTTGCCTTCTACTTTTGCTTTGTATTCGTCCAAAGACATTTCCAACACAATACCATCGCGCTCATTACCCAATGCTCCTGTATCATCAATTGTATGGTGAATTTGGGTTTGCGCCAAAGGATAACCTGAGCCTACTTTTTCCAAAGTTACTCCTGTCAATCCACTATAGCCAAAAGTATCATTCCCTGTTCCCACCATCGGAAAAACATTGACACCCGATTCTCCAAACTTAGAACCCGATTTGGTACGTCCATAACCCAAGGCAATGGAAATTGTACCTTCTTTTTGACCAGGTTGGAAAATCAAAGGCAATTCAACACTGTATCCGTCTTTGGTTACTTTGATAATATCTTTTTCAATCCAGCCTTTAGAATCTGCGAATTTCTTGGAAACTGCTAATACATTATCCCAAGTTACCTTGGTGATATTGTCTGGATTTTCCTGTAAGAAAGGGTTATTGGCATATCTTCCATCACCCATATTGGTATTTTCATATAATACCAATTCAATGTCACCGCCTTGTGTCGCGTCAATCGCTCTAATAGCAGATGATACATCTGAGCCTCCTCCAACTGAAGCAGTCTCGGCATCTTCAGTTTCTGTTGTTGCAGCAACCGCAGCAGTTGTTCCCTCTTCCAATTCATGTTCATGAGAACCATCTGTATGTTCTGCATCTGCATGAACATGAGCTTCAATCGAAGGAATTGTTTCTACCTCACTTGTTTCAGTAGCTTGTGTCACAATACCGCCTCCAGCAGTATTGTACATTCCACCTACCAAATTTCCTTTTGTTTTTTCGGGAGCATTTACTTCAAAAACTCCATCGTGCAATGCAGCATCCCAAAATGCTTGGAAGTTTTTAAAATTGCTTTTTGGATAGAGTTTGCTACTCCAATAAGATTTGATATAGTTGTAGTAAGATGCCTGATTACCAGACCATCTCAGCAAACTTTGCTGCGCCTGACGGGTATCAAATAGAGGCGAGATAGTAGGTTGTCCCAAACTGAAATAACCGCCTTTTGGCTCGGCATCATTCCAAGACTCAAGGTAGTGACTGTCTGGGCATTTGTAGGTAATAAATTCAGAGGTTTCATCTTCTCTTTCATTGAAGGAAACCGTCAATCCTACTTTTTGAAGACCTGCTTTGAATTCTTCTGCTTTGGGATAGCTGTAAGCAGGGTTTACATTGTATAAAATAACTGCGCCAACTTTACCGCTGTTCATATCAGCAACCAATTGTTGAACAGCTTTGTCATCACCACCAGCACCGTAAGGGGCATCTAAATTAATAGTACTGTTGTAGTTGCCTAACATTTCGTTGATAGCATTAACTACTTGCTGTACATTTGGATCATTAGAACCTGAAACCACCAGTGATTTGCCTTGCGCTCCTTTTAATTCCAATGCAGCCTTGTTAATAGCATCACTTGCAGTTCCGAGGTCTGCGCTTCCTCCCTGCAATGCTTTGTACAAAGCAACTACTGCTTTGCCTTCTTCTGAAGGCTTAATGGTTACACGTTTGTCGGCATTACTACCCGTTACAGACATATAAGACTCAAACTGCCAATGCTTTGACATTTTGGGGTGGTCTTTGCTGACTTTTCTGTTTTTGATGTACTGTTTGGTGAACTCTACTGGAGAAACCCAAGTATTGAGGAAATCTGCTCCAAAACTGACAATCACTTCTGCTTTGCCGAAATCATAGGAAGGAATGACCTTTTTGCCGAAAGTACGCTGATTTGCTTCGCTGATACCCGCATTTGAAATCGGTTCATAAACAACGTGTTTAACATTGTTGTAGGCTGCACTGAATTCTTCAATAACCCTACGAGTCGAAGGGCTTATAATAGAATCGCTTAGGAGAACGACTTGTCCATTTGCACCTCGCAAAGCACTCATTATTTCTCTGTCAGCATCTTCCCAACTGATTTTTTCAGCCCCTTTTTTAGCGTATCGCAATCTCGCACCATCGTACAAACTAACTACCGAAGCTTGCGCTCTTGCAGAAGTTCCGCCTTGTGAAATACCAGAAAGTTTGTTCCCTTCAATTTTGATAGGACGACCTTCACGGGTTTTCACCAAGATGCTACAATAGTCGCTGCCGTTGATATAGCTTGAAGCGTAGTAAGTAGCAATACCTGGAATGATTGTTTCAGGTTTGTCTAAATAAGGAATGGCTTTTTTGACAGGAATTTCACAACTTGCAGCTATTGTGGCAGCTACAGTACTGAATCCCATGATTTTGAGAAAATCACGACGACTACCTTGCTGTTCTGAAACCACATTTTTGATTTCGGTAAGCAAAGGCAAATCCTCAGAAAATTCGCTGCGTTTTTGTTTCAGAAATTTCGTATCGTTCTGTAACTCTTCGTATCCTTTCCAGTACTTTGGTTGCTTCATACGATTTTATTGTTCTAAAATTCTTTTATCTTAAAGGTATTCGATACCTAAATAATCTATGTTAATAATGACACTTTTGACACTCTACTCCTCCAATATCTTCCACCGTCACCTTTTTCATCTCGCCGCTCTTCATTTGCTCATGGAATTTCTCATATATTTGGTAGTAGTCATTTCCTTTGAAATCCACCTCTGTGTTTCGGTGACAATTCACACACCATCCCATTCCTAAAGAAGAATACTGATAAACTTCTTCCATTTCTTGAACCTCCCCATGACAAGTTTGACATTCCAATTGTCCTGCAGTAACGTGCTGTGCATGGCTGAAATAAACGTGATCAGGAAGATTGTGAATACGAATCCATTCTATTGGCTTTTGCTCATAGCCTTCAATATACGCTTGATTTTCCACATCCCAACCAATGGCATTATAAATCTTAGCAATCTCCTCTGTTCCATACTTAGGGCCTTCTTTGATGGCTTTGTGACAATTCATACAGACATTTGCAGAAGGAATCATTGCTGATTTGCCTTTTGCGGCACCAGCATGACAGTATTGACATTCGATTTCATTGATACCTGCGTGCAATTCATGAGAGAATTTGATGGGTTGAGCAGGTTGGTAATTTTGCTGACGACCCAAACGCTGAGCATTGTCCACCGTTTTGTAGCCTACAAAAATGATAAGAGCCAAAGAAGCCAAAGTAATGACCTTCTTGCTTTTCATCAAGTCTCCAAAAGTCCATTTTTCAGGCACCAACATCCCCATTTTCTCTCGAACCAATTCGTTCAAAGTACCCGTTACACGATTCAAGATGAACATAATCGCCAATAATATCAAGGCAATTATCGCTAAGAAAATAGCCATTTGCGAACCTTCTTGAGGAGCATTTTCTCCAATAGGTCCACCATCAGCCACAACAGGAACTTCCGTTTCCACTTTGATGTACTGCAATACCGCATCAATTTCTTCGTTAGGAATATTGAATGCGGTCATGACTGACCCATTGTACTCGTTGAAAATTTTCACAGCATCGGGGTCACCTGCTTCCACCATTGCCTGAGAGTTCTTGATCCAAGAATAGAGCCATTCACTATCATACTTGTCGTAAACCCCTGCCAATGCAGGACCTACAAGTTTGTCGTGAACCTTGTGGCAACTGGTACAGTTTGCTTTAAAAATGGTTTCACCTTTTAAATACACGGGGTCTTCCCGTGGAGTTTGGGCGAAACTATTTGTTTGTAATGCTAAGAATGTCAGTAAAATAAGTAATAGTCCAGCTATTCTGGACTTTGTATTACATAATATCTTCATAGGTCAAAGATTAAAATGCTTTTGAGTTGTTGTTCAAACAACCTTCATTTTGAGGTGGCAAAGTTATAACACAAACTTTGAAAAGAATAGGAATTTTAACAGTTTTTTACTATTTAGAACCACTCTAAATAATGAATATAATTATTTGACATTAAATCAAATAGGCGATTTATTTTTGATTCTTCCATTTTTTTTTATAAAAATATGATAATTCTTTCATGCCACATTTTGAAGAAAACTCACCTTTGCTTTTCAATTCTATTTTATTTTCGCCTCAATTTGTTGAACTTTGTATTTCTTCACCTAACATAAACTTAAATAAGTGACTGGCTTTCTTCAAAACCTCAAAAAACGTTGGAGTATAGAAACTAACATCCAACTACTAATTATCATAATAGTATTTGCATTGACGGGTTCATCGTCTGTTTATGTTTCTGAGAAAATAACAATGGGAATCGGTCAATTTGGATGGTTCAATGACTTTTGGCTGACAATCATCAAATGGGTATTTATTGTCACTCCTGTTTATGTGGTTTTGTTGGTAGTGATTGGGACACTTTTGGGGCAACGGGCATTTTTTGTTGCTTTTGCGAAGAAAATGTTGAAGGGAATTGGAAGGGTGTTTGGGATGAAGTGAGTATTATTGGATTCTATATTGGATTTAAAATTGAACGCAGAGGCTAATACAAAGAGATTTTTCTATTTTGAGTAGAAAACTTTGCCAACACTTTTACTCATTTGACAAAGGCCTCCAAAACCTTCCGTCAAAATGAGCATGCTCCCCTTCTTCATTACAATTTCTTCCAAACATCCCGCTACACATTAAATAAAAAACTCACAATTCCCTACAAGACAATTCATTGCAGCATTTATTTATGCTACCCTTATTTTTTTCTTCAACACCTCATTAACCTTTTCCCTTAAACGCACATCCTCGATTTTAATCCAAAGGATATACAAAATAACGCAACAGCGTTTATTCACTTACTTTAAAAAATCCTTTGAACATGACAACATACAGAAAATTCAACTTATCCTTTTTCGCTTTGATTATTGCAGTACTTGTTTCTTCCTGTATCAATTCTAAGAAAGCTCTTTATGCGGGTGACTATGACACAACTGTAAGTCAGACGGTAAAGAAATTGCGAAATGGAAAAAACAAAGACAAACAAATTCTTTTATTGGAGGAAGCTTATTACAAAGCCAATCAACGAGACTTGGGCAATATTGCCGCATTGAGGACTGGTGGAAATCCTGACAAATGGCTCAGTATTTATTATGCTTACAGTGACATTCAGAACCGACAAAATCTGGTTCGTCCTTTGTTGCCGCTTTTTATCAAGTCCGAAAACCGCCGAGCAAATATTGAAGTAATAAGTCATCAACAAGATTTAGCAGTAGCCAAAGAAAAGGCTTCAGAATACTTATACGCTATTGCCCTTCGAAACATCGAAAGTGGTGACAAACTCAATGCTCGTGCTGCTTTTGATCAGTTGCAGGAATTGAAGTCTATTTATCCGACTTTTAGAGATATTGACACTCAAATCCAAAGAGCTGTCAATGCAGGTACGAATTATGTGTTGATTAAGGCGGTGAATCATTCGGGTATGGTGATGCCCTTCAATTTTGAGCGAGAGTTGATGAACTTACATACTTCAAGCCTCAATGAAAACTGGGTGCAATATTATCCGGAACCCATTGCAGGTGTTGATTTTGACTATGATGTAGTGGTGCGAATCGAACAAGTCGCTCTCAGCCCTGAATCTATTCACGAGAAACAATTCAGAGAAACCAAAACGATTAAAGATGGCTGGGATTATGTTTTGGATGCCAAAGGAAATGTGAAAAAAGACAGTTTGGGCAACGACCTAAAAGTGGACAGATATGTGGATGTTTATTGTGATGTTATCGAAATTGAACAACACAAAACAGCTCGCATTGCAGGTAGGGTTCAATACTTCAATCGCCAAACAAACCGCTTGATGGAGTCGTTTCCGATTGCAGCAGATGCTGTTTTTGTGAACAACTATATCACCTTCAATGGCAATCGAAAAGCCATGAGCAGTCGAGTTGTGAATCTGTGTAACAATCGCTTATTACCTTTCCCAAATGATATGGAACTTCTTTCGGAAGCTAATCTCCAATTGAAGGACATCGTAAGAGATGTATTGCACGACCACAGAAGAGTATTGGCGGCAGTGAATTAAAACTAAAAGAAAACGGTTTTGTAAGGATAACGAATGGTGTATTCATCTCTCACTATTTGAATCAACATATCTCTCAGTTCTTCAATGCCTCTTTTTTCGATGGCGGACACAAACACACATTTCCCATCTGTTTGTTTCCGCCATTTGCGTTTTACTTCCTCAAGAATGTCTTTTTTTACATCCTCGTCCAAAAACTCGTCAAATTCGGTTTCTTCATACAAGTCCAACTTATTGAAGACCATAATGGTATTTTTCTCCGATGCTCCAATTTCATTAAGGGTTTGCTGAACGACTTTGATGTGTTCTTCGTGTTGAGGGTGTGCCATATCAACTACATGAAGCAATATATCCGCTTCTCGAACTTCGTCCAAAGTTGATTTGAAACTTTCGATAAGTCTGGTAGGTAGTTTGCGGATGAATCCTACGGTGTCAGATAATAAAAAAGGCGTGCGTTGTAAAACAACCTTGCGAACAGTTGTATCCAAAGTTGCAAATAGTTTGTCTTCTGCAAAAACCTCCGACTTGCTCAATAGATTCATCAGGGTGGATTTGCCGACATTGGTGTAACCGACCAAAGACACTCGAATCAGTTCACCTCGTTTTTTTCGCATTGTAGTGCTTTGTTTGTCGATTTTATCGAGTCGCTCTTTGAGTAAGGTGATTTTTTTGTTGACTATCCGACGGTCTGTTTCAATCTCTTGTTCACCTGGTCCACGCATCCCGATGCCCCCTTTCTGGCGTTCTAAGTGTGTCCAAAGCCCACGTAGGCGAGGCAATAAGTATTGCATTTGAGCAAGTTCAACCTGTGTTTTGGATTGAGCAGTTTGTGCTCGTCCTGCAAAAATGTCGAGAATCAGAAAACTTCTATCTACGACCTTGCATTTCAATGCCTCTTCGAGATTGCCCTGTTGAGAAGGGCTTAAATCGTCGTCAAAAATCACCAAGTCAATTTCCTTTTCTTCCACATACTGTGCCATCTCTTCGAGCTTTCCTTTACCAACAAAGGTTTTTCGGTGTGGGTGCTTCATTCTCTGTTTGAATACTTTAAGCACCTCTGCTCCTGCCGTTTGCGCCAAAAAATCAAGTTCGGCGAGGTATTCATCTAATAAGGTTTCAGGTTGATCGGGAAGTATCAAGCCTACTAAAATAGCTTTTTCGAGCCCCATGCTTTGTTGGTCACTGCTGAGTTCAATATATCCTTTCAAAATAAATTGTTTTAAAGGTTAGAAAAGTACTATACGAACTAAAGTTCGCACAGCAAAGAATTGAAGTCTAAACACTAAAGACGATTCATCACTAGAAACCTCTTCAAAGTAGTATTTAGAGGTTAAAAAAAACGCCAAATAGAACGCTTACACAATTCTTCAAAGATAAATAAAATGTAAATTTTGTTGAAGATGTTTAAAACATCTCTCCAAAAGAGAAGATAAAAAAGAGAGAGGAGAATTTCAGAAAAAAGTAATCAACATGATTTCTTGGTTTTCAACTTACCAAAAAAGGAAGGTGTAAGTTGTAATGTTAGTTAGAGATGTTTTCTACTTAAAAAGTCAAATACTGAACAGGGCTAAACGCTAGAAAGTTCCATTGAAGTAAAAAAACAATAAGTTCAATCGCCTTTTTTTGATTGATACAGAAAAAATGATGTTGATTGGCAAACATCCTCCTGCAAGTGATTTCAGGGATTTTATTTGAGGTAGAACTGTTTTTAGATTACAAGATTTAAAGGCTTTTATCGAAATATTTTCAATCAATATGCTATATTTGGCTGATTAAATAATTATCATTCATTTTGACCGATTTTTCGGTTATTTAAATAATAAAACATGTCGTCCAAGATTTTTTATACCCATACGGATGAAGCTCCTGCTTTAGCTACAAAATCTCTTCTACCCATCGTTCGGGCTTATGCCAAGCAGTGTAGAATCGAAATGGGAACTAAAGATATTTCCCTTGCAGGGAGAATCCTTGCAAAATTTCCTACTTACTTAAAGCCAGAACAACGAGTAGCTGATGCATTGGCTGAATTGGGCGAACTAGTCAAGAAGCCAGAGGCAAACATCATTAAATTACCAAACATTTCAGCCTCTATTCCTCAATTAAAAAATGCCATCGAAGAGTTGCAAGGAGACGGATTTGCGGTGCCTGATTACCCAGATGAGCCAAGTAACGAAGAAGAAAAAAGCATAAAAGCAACCTACGATACAATAAAAGGTAGTGCTGTAAATCCTGTCTTAAGAGAAGGAAACTCAGACAGAAGAGCGCCTATGCCAGTAAAGGCTTATGCTCGGCAAAACCCCCATTCTATGGGTAAATGGTCTGCTGATTCTACTTCTCATGTATCCACGATGGAATCAGGAGATTTTGCCTCTAACGAAAAATCAGTGACCATCACTCAGACAGGTAGCGTAAAAATACAATTGGTTGGTGCTACGGGTACAACTGTTTTAAAAGAGTCTGTTCCCGTTCTGGAAGGGGAGATTATTGACGGTACGTTCATGAGTAAAAAGGCATTGGTTGCTTTCTTGGAAGCGCAAATTGCAGATGCCAAAGCCAAAGGAGTATTGTTCTCCATACACATGAAGGCAACAATGATGAAGGTTTCTGATCCTATCATATTCGGTCATGCCGTAAAAGTATTTTTCAAACCTGTATTTGAAAAATTTGGAAAAGAACTGGACGAAGCGGGAGTCAATGTAAACAATGGTTTTGGTAATTTATTGGGCAATTTAGATAAGCTTGACCCTGCTGTAAAAGCAAAGGTTGAAGCTGAAATAGAAAAATGTTTTGCTGAAGGACCAGATTTGGCAATGGTTGATTCTGATAAAGGGATTACAAATCTACATGTGCCAAGTGATGTAATCATTGATGCTTCAATGCCTGCGATGATTAGAACTTCTGGTAAAATGTGGAACAAAGACGGCAATACGCAAGATACAAAAGCCACTATTCCCGATAGTTCTTACGCAGGTATCTACCAAGCGGTCATTGATTTTTGTAAAGTGAATGGTGCTTTTGACCCTACTACAATGGGTACGGTGCCCAATGTTGGACTGATGGCTCAAAAAGCCGAGGAATATGGTTCACATGATAAGACATTCGAAATTCCTTCAGCGGGCAAAGTACAAGTAATTGACGACAATGGTACTGTATTGATAGAACATGAAGTAGAAGAAGGAGACATCTGGAGAATGTGCCAAGTAAAAGACCTTCCTGTTCAAGATTGGGTTAAGTTGGCAGTTAACAGAGCAAGAGCAACCAATGTACCTGCTATTTTCTGGCTAGATGAAAATAGACCGCACGATGCACAGTTGATTCAAAAAGTAAAAGCTTACCTACCCAATCACGATACGACTGGTTTGGACATCAGAATCCTTTCTCCTGTAGAGGCGACCAAAGTTTCTATCCAACGAATGAAAGACGGACTGGATACCATCTCTGTCACAGGGAATGTTCTGAGAGATTATAATACAGATCTTTTTCCCATCCTAGAGTTAGGGACAAGTGCAAAAATGTTGTCCATTGTTCCATTGATGAATGGTGGTGGTTTATTTGAGACGGGTGCTGGTGGTTCTGCTCCCAAGCATGTTCAGCAGTTCAACAAAGAAAATCACCTAAGATGGGATTCTTTGGGAGAATTTTTGGCATTGGCTGTTTCCTTTGAGCATGAAGCCAATACAAACAACAATTCCAAAGCACAAGTACTTGCGGATGCTTTGGACAAGGCTACGGTTTCTTTGCTTCAAAATGGCAAGTCTCCTTCAAGAAAAGTAAATGAACTGGACAATAGAGGAAGTCATTACTACTTGGCCTTGTATTGGGCGCAAGAGTTGGCGAATCAAACTGCTGACCCTGAACTTCAAGCTACATTTGCTCCGATAGCGGAATCTTTGTTGAACAAAGAGGCGCAAATCATTGCTGAGTTAAACGGCGCACAGGGTATTCCTATGGACATCGAAGGCTACTATTCTCCTAGTCCTGATTTGGCTACAAAGGCTATGCGACCAAGTCCTACTTTGAACGCTATCATAGATGCGATTTAAGTTTAGTAACTCATGATTTCCACCGTCAGATGGAAGGAGCAACTAAGGTTTCTTGTTCTGGTTTTGGGAAGGAGATTGTAAAAAACATGTAGGAATACATAAAAATATATGAAAGTGAGTGGAAATGAATCATTAAGTTTGTTTCCACTTTTTAGTATATTTATACATACAATCCCAAAAAAAAGAACTCTGCAAACGATACCCAACGCATTTTTTAACGTCTAAAAGAAAACCTATTATTGTGATTGACTTTAATTAGAGATTAATTCTTAAAACTTAAACCAATTCTTCAAAAGAATGTCAGAACGATATATAAACCCTATTCTAATAACCAAAAACGCAAAATTTTAACAAACATAATTACATTTTAATTTCATTATAGCATTATGACAAACAAACTTTTCTCTATTATCTTAGGGGTTATTTTATTGATAGGTATTTCTTCTTGCTCGCAAGCTCAGACTTCTCAAAAATCAAATACAGACGATTCCCAAATTATTGAACGAGCTTTCGCAACAATCCAACAAAAAGGGAATTTCTTTTTCATTGTTTTTGATGAAGAGCCCAAAGTAAGTTATATTGACACTGAATTGGATGCTCCTTTTCGTGAAGATAAAATGAGGGTTATCATTAGTGGCCAAAAGCTTCCCATCCCTCCAAATGTTCGCATGATTGGAAATCCTTTTAAGGTAACTATGATTGAAAAAAATGGAGGCATTCAAATTGATACGAGTATTCCCAAGTCTGATTCTACTTTCACCGATTTGGGTACAGTCCAAATGAAAGCAGACGTTTTTGTAATAGAAACTACTGAAACTGTTTATGTTCCCAAAAAATTGGGGGCAGATTTTCAAAAAGTAGGTAAAGCGGTCACATTCACTGCCAAAAAACTACCTATTCCTCCAAATGTTCGCATGATTGGACAGCCTATTGAGATTGTCACTATGAAAAGTACGCCTATAAAAAGCAAGCAATTGAAGCAAAACCTAAACGATAGAACTCGAACAAAAATCAAATAAAACAGTATCCCCTTTATTTGAAATGTAGCTACTCGTATTCACTTTCTGACGAAAGTGAATACGAGTAACTCCAAAGGTATTTGAGTGGTTGACTGGTCAGCCGAACATAACTTTTGATAGAGTAGCCTGTATTATAAGTGAGAACTTCTTTGAATTTGAACTAACTCCATGAACTAATGCAGGTTTTGGCACACTATATGGGGAGGATCATCAGGTTATGCTCAGTTTAACAATAATTGTCATATTGTTGGGCAACGTTTTGGTGGTACTCCTCAAACGTTACTCTGTAATACAACAAGCAGTAGATGTTCGAGTAGTCAATTTTCAAAAGATTGATAGAGTGATTGCTTTTTGGAGTTATAAAATAGATAAAAAAACGGAGTGGCACAATCCTTTGCTGTTTCAGTTTTTGGTGGGCTACTTTTTTGGAAGTGGAGCGCATAAGCCTACTCTTAGGTAGGTTTTTTAAACAGAGTCTACTCCAATTTCTCGGAAAAATAATAGATAGAGGAAAGAAACTTACTCGTCTAACCACCTTAGAAGATACTTTGATAAAACCTCAACATCCTCTTTTTCAGCTTCTTTATCAAACTCAATTGCCAATTTTGATGAATTGCCAATCACCTCTTTTATATTTTTTTCTGAAACCAAAACAACCTCCTCACTTTCCTTATTCAGTAGATAAGGTAAACGGACTAATGCTTTTTTGGCAGCACTAAATGCGCCTATCACACCAAACACATATGAAATATCATTATTTTTAATTCCATAATCTTTTGGGAACATTGGGATACCTGCATTAAAAAGAAAGTATTGTTCGTTTTCTCCCTCGACCTTACTGTACCAAACTTGAAGCTCATATTTAAGGCAGTTGAGGTACAAATCAGTTCCGTCCGAGTAAGCATAAACATTACCTCTTAGAAATTTCTTTTTAACATTCTTGTTTATCGGATTAAGTTGATAATCATTTCCGCCATTCATTTTTATTTCTCCTTTTGCCCTCTCCTCTAACTCCACATCATAATTCTGAGAAGGTAATTTCTCTACTACTTCTTCGAAGCTCATATAAAGCCCTTTTGGGTAAGCATCATTTTGAGGTTTTGCTTGCACACTGAACATTAGGATAATGACAATCAATAGTATTTTTTTCATTTATTTTTTGTTTTTTATTCACACAAAATCCTTTATACAATAAAAAATTATTGATTTTTAGTAACGATAAAAAAATAACCTGAACGATTTTTTAGCTAACTTATCCCAAACCCTATTAAAAGAGGAACAATAGTGTTTAAGTTATTTTTTTTTACTTATTTTGAGAACAAATATGAAGAGATTTCGGTTTTGTTGTTTTGAACATAGTTTGTTCCAAGAACTCGGAAAACTTGTAGAAGGAAAGGAACTTCTTATATCGTATGAGAAGTTCCTTTTTATTTATTAAATTTATCATAATTTTGTTGATAGCGAGTGATTGTACGTTGCAGAATTACTTACTGTCTAACTATTATTGATAAGTCTATGATTTTCAAAACAAGTCTCCTCTTTTCACTACTGTTGCTTTTTCCCTCCCTCCAATTCGCCCAATCCACCGAAGCAGAAACCTATGCCCAAACTGCCTCAGAATACATGAAAAAAGGGGAGTATAGGGACGCAGCTAAATACTACAAAAAAGCCCACAAAGAGGACAAAAAAAACGATGAATATCGCTATCAACTTGCCTTAGCCTATTACCGTAACAGCAAATTTGATGATGCCATCGAATACCTTCAATCCATCATCCAGCAATCCCAAGAAAAAATAGAATACTACCGCCTACTCGCCAATGCCTATGACCTAAATGGCGACTATTCACAAAGCATTAAAATCCTACAAAGAGCATTGAAGCAATATCCAACTGAAGCAGAACTATACTTTGATTGGGGAGTGATAGAATGGATCAGAGAAAAGCCAGAAGCAGCTTTGGACAAATGGGAACAAGGCATTAAAATTGACCCCAATCATGCCGACAATTATTATTGGGCTGCAAAAGTATATGCGACCTCCAATGAGCCACTTTGGACACTGCTATATGGAGAAATGTTTATGAATGTGGAAAGAAATGGAGGCGACCGCTTCAATGAAATTGCCAAACTTGTTTTGGACACCTATTTGCGGGTGGCGAATGATACACTTGCTGAGCCCGAAATATTATTGCAGCGAACCCAAAACAATCCTTTTGAAAAAGGACATTACCAACTTCAAGAGATGTTGGCCAAAAACAAAACGCCAAATGAAAGTCACACGAATAGTATTGAAGCTGTTATCGAATACCGCAAACAATTTTTAGAGCTATGGCAGCAAAATTTTGATGGCAAATATCCTACTCCTCTCTACACTTATCATCAACAACTCACAGAATCAGGACATTTTGAAGCCTACAATTATTGGCTCTTCAACCAAGCAAATATTCGAGATTACAATATTTGGATGCAGACCCTTGAAGGAAAAAAAGGATTTCAAAACTTTATGTCTTGGTATTTGACCCATCCGATTCGGATTCACACACAGAGTTATTTGGTACGGACAGAATACCTTGAATAATTGATAATGAAAAACGGTAAGTTATTTTATTGGGGTTACTCAGCCTATTCTTAACCTTCGACAAGTAAGACTGCAATACCAAGTAATCAGTGTTTGAAATTTCCTAAAACAGAAAAAACGCTCATTATAAAATAAGCGTTTTTTGTAGAAATGGGTAAATTTATTTTTAGGATGGAACGATGATTACTACTGCAATGAGCAAGAATCATTTTTATCGAATTATTTGTATTAAGGTGTAGAACCATTTGCAACGCCTCCTGATGGGCTGGAAGGTTCTGCTAAAATAGCAATTCGCAATAGTTGAGGACTTACTTTGAAGCCATAATTAATCATTTTACTTTGGTTGATTTCAAACTTCAATGCTCCTGTTCTGTTTTCAACAAAATTAATCAACCCTCCTTTTTGTGTGAAACCGGGTTTTTCACCTACTAGTAAAATACTTTTGCGAGCCAACTCCTCTAAATTAGGAGAAGTAATATTTTGGTCTTCACTAATAAACAAAATATGACACAAAGAGGTACTAGCAGACAAAAGTTCATTAACATTACTAAAAGAACGCACCTTAACAGGTTTTGAAACAGTGTTTAAACTTGCTCTTTGTTCTAAAAAAGCCAGTACTTCTGTATTGCCTATTACCCCAATGACAACTTGGTCATTAGATTGCCCTCCACTCCATTCCACATATTGGATGAAATTGTAAATATAATCCGCCTTTTGACTATTGGTATTCGCCTGAACTGGTAAATTCAAACAAACGAATAGTAAGCTTAAAATTAACAGCGATATTTTCTTTTGAGTTAACATAGATTTGGATGTTGCCGTGGTTCAGTTTAATTGTAAAGTATGGGTGTTTTAAATCATAGGCTTACTAGTTTTCTTCTTAGTTTTACGATTATATAGGGTAAGAAAGATTCGTTTATTCCAAAGCTTGACTATCGGAAGTCACAATTTTATAAAAACAAAAATCTTGCCAAAAATATTTTCATGTTGATTTTTTTTATTTTCAAATCTTTACAAAGATTTTAATTTTGAATTTTTGATAAAAAATTATATTCATGTTGTAAAAAGGCAACGCTTTTTAGCACATGGATGACAAGGAACGTGATAATATTTTTTGACTTCTTTTTGTTAATAAAGAGAACTATTCTACCTCCTTATACGATTATTTTATTATAAAAGATACGAGCAGCCTTTTGCTCACATTCAAAGTCTCTATTCTGACTTTGTAATAATTGAATAGATTAATGCATCGAAGCGTAAAAAAATATCTATGAATACTGTAAGACAATTTCTGTTACTTCTACTAACCTTAGGTTTATTCTCTGTGACAAGCTGCAAATTATTTGAAGCTCCAATAGATGCTGCGACAGCTTATGAAAATAAGCAGTATGCTGTTGCCAGTAAATTATTGATCGAAGAATACAACAAGGAATCTGACCTTATCAAAAAATCCAACATTGCCTACAAAATAGGAGAATCGTTTCGGATGACAAACAATACTAAAAATGCCGAAACTTGGTATGCCAAGGCATTGGATTACAGCACCGAACCCGCTGTTTTTTTTAAGTATGGTCTCATGCTCAAAGCCAATGGTAAATACAAAGAAGCCATTGTGAACTTTAGAGAATATGCTCTTAGCAATCCCATTGATGCAGTGCGAGCGACCAAAGAACGACAAGCTTGTCAACAAGCATTAGAATGGGAAAAAGAGCCTACGGACTACAAAATCCTTCCATTGCAGGGCCTCAACTCTACTGCATCGGATTATGCTCCAGTATTGTATGTGGACAATCAATTGGTCTTCACCTCTGATAGAAGCGAATCTATGGGCGAAGACGAATTTGGTTGGACTGGAAATAAATATTCAGATTTGTTTGTGGCGAATTTACTAAACGAAGTAACGTACGATTTGCCTGTCCAATTCGGAGATTCCATCAACACAGCCTTCAATGAAGGGGTCGTGAGTTTTACTTCCGATTACAGTACGATTTACTTTACAGCTTGCGGTAGTCCTCACGAAAAAGACGACTTTTGTCAGATATATGTCACTACTAAAGGTGAAGGAGGAAAATGGAAAGTTCCTGTTCAAGTCGTACTTTTTGAAGCAGACACCATCAATGTCGGACATCCTTACATTACTCCCAACGGCAAGGAATTGTATTTTGCAGCAGATGCTCCCGACAGCTATGGCGACAAGGACATTTACATGTCTTCCATCACTCCCGAAGGGTTATGGAGTTATCCCAAAAATCTTGGACCCGAAATCAATACAGAGGGCTACGAAGGGTTTCCGTATATCGGAACGGACGGACGACTCTATTTTGCTTCAAATGGGCATTATGGCATGGGAGGATTGGACTTATATCGTGCTGACCGTGAGAAAAAAGGCTGGACGAACATTCAAAATCTAAAAGCCCCCATCAATTCTTCTGCCGATGATTTTGGTATTGTCTTTTTCCCCTACATCGAACCCGAAATGATGGACAAAGTGGAGGCAATGGGCTATCTGAGTTCTGCTCGAAATGGCGGAAAAGGGGCTGATGATATATACAAGTTTGTACTAGAAATTCCCGAAGAACCACCTGTGGTGATTATAGACACTATTCCTCCTACTCCTGTTATTCCCAAAGAACCGATTTATGTTTTGGAAGGAAAGGTATTTCAAAAAATATTGGCGAATCCCGACGATCCCAATAGTGGCGTGATTCGTCGAGATCCAATCCCCAATGCAGTTGTTGAAGTCTTGGGCTTAAGTGCCAACAGCCGAATCGGAAAGCGTTTGGTGACAGACGAAACAGGTTTTTTCTCCTTAGAAGTAGAAAAAGAAACAGACTACAAGGTTCGTGCTTCCTCTGCAGGTTTTTTGGCTGCTTCAGTCAATGCTTCAACCAAAGGAAAAACAGGCTCACCGGGCGAAACAGTGAAAACTTATGTAGAAATCACTCTTGACCGAGTATTCATCCAAAAATCCGTCACACTTCAAAACATTTACTACGATTTGGATAAATGGGATATACGGGAAGATGCCAAACCTGCTCTTAATCAGGTTGCAACAGTGATGCTCGAAAACCCTACCATTGTCGTAGAAATGGGTTCTCATACGGATTCACGAGGGAAAAACCCTTACAACCTTGAGCTTTCCCAGAAAAGAGCAGAATCGGCAGTAGATTACCTTACTTCAAAAGGTATAGAACGAAACCGATTGATTGCAAGAGGCTATGGAGAAACACAATTGACCAATGGGTGTGATGACAGTGCTACCTGTAGTGAAGAAGAACATCAAGCCAATCGCCGAACTACTTTCAAGGTCGTATCTAATAAATATCGAGGAGGAAGTGCAGGATTCTAAAATCAAATGATTCATTTACAGTCATTTGTTTGAATTACGACTAAAATACGGAACAGGTCTTGAGTTTGCCATGGGAATACTGAAAAAATAACTTTTCATTTTATTCTTGTAAGGCGTTGGCTTTGAAGCTTTCTATCATTCAAAATTCCTTAGTATCTTTGTCGAAGCAAAAACGGAAGAATGACTAAACAGGCAATGAACATCTTTTTTTACAAGTTACTGTCCTACTCCCTATTACTGTTCTTTACTATGTTTTCCTTTGCAGCGACTCCCAAAGAGCAGATGGCAAAGGCAAATGAGTTGGCAGCAAGTGGGAAGTATGAGGAAGCCATCAAAATTTATCAAACTTTGATGGCTGAAGGGCAAGAATCTTGTGTATTATACTATAATTTAGGCAATGCATATTATCAACAGGGAAACTTATCATCGGCAATTTTGCAGTATGAAAGAGCCAAGAAAATTTCGCCAAAAGACAAAGACATTCTCCACAACTTGAACATCGCCAATCAGAACGTGAAGTTTCCAGTCAACAATCTCCCGACTTTATTTTATGTTCGTTGGTGGCAAAATATAGTGAATACCTTTTCGCCCACTGTTTGGGGAATTTTGTGCTTAATGGCACTTTGGGGAAGCTTCATTGCATTTGGATTATTCATCTATCGCCCCGAAACCAAGCTCAAAAAACGCAGTTTTTACAGTGGAGTCACACTGGGGATTTTGACTATACTATTGTTACTTTTTGCTTACAGTCGCTATGAATATCGTTATTCCCAATCCTATGCCATTGTCACAGTAGAAGAAGTGAATCTACAATCAGCTCCTTCTGACGACAGCGAGGTAAGCACCAGCCTGACGGAAGGCGTAAAAGTAGTCGTTGAAGACCAGTTGGACGAATGGGTGAAAGTTTCGTTGAGTGATGGACGTGAAGGGTGGATTGCTTTGAAGTCCATAGAAATGATATAAGCGGATTCAACTCCATTACCAACCATTTCTATATAGCCATGATTTCCTTTTCCTTCGCAGCCACAATCTTTTCTATCCTACTGATGTGTGTATCTGTCAAATCCTGAACCTCTTTTTGCACGCCTTTTAGGATGTCTTCAGATAAATCATCTTTTAATTTTTTCAAATCATTATTGGCATCCCTACGTACATTTCTTACACTCACCTTAGCATCTTCACCAATCGCATGTACTTGTTTGGCAAGGTCCTTACGACGTTGTTCAGTTAGCGGAGGCATATTAAGCCGAACCATTTCGCCATTGTTTTGAGGCGTAACTCCCAAATTTGCAGCAAAAATAGCCTTCTCAATGGGTTGAAGCATATTTTTTTCCCACGGTTGGATGGTCAATGAGCGGGCATCTGGCGTACTGATAGTTGCCACCTGACTAATAGGTGTTTGGGAACCATAGTAATCTACAAATACACCATTCAACATAGAAGCGGAAGCCTTACCCGCACGTACTGTAATCAATTCTTTTTCGAGATGTTTGATAGCTTCATCCATTAACATCTCCGTTGTCTCCAATATGTCATCTGTCATAATTATCAATTTTTTGATTTTTAAATAAGCGGTTTGAAAAACTCAAATTGCAACCGTAAAGTTAAAAATTTATTCAATCAATTGCTTGCTTACCCTCTAAGATTCCAATGTAAGCAAATCCTGCCCAATCTTGTGGGTTGCTGTCTTGCAGTAGGATGCGCTTACATTTTGCTTTTTGGAGAGCTTTTGCATAAGAATCTCCATCCAGTATGTATTCAAATAAATGCTGTACCAATTCGCTACTCGACTCATCAGGAATATCAAATTGAGTAAAAATGATGTTGCTCGCTCCTGCATACAAAAAACCTCGATTCAGAGCCATCATTCCTTCTCCTTTATACAGTTTTCCCACACCACTGCTGCAGCTACTCAGCACGACCAACTTGGTTTGACGAAGATTCAAATGGTAAATTTCGGGTATGGTCAGCACATAATAAGGACTATTCTTTTCTTCTTTCGATGGCTCACCAACATCTGAATTAGCCAAATAAATGCCAGATAAATTTTGGTGTTCGTCGTGAACAAGGCCATGTGTAGCAATCAAAATATATTCATGGTGAGGCATTTCTTCAAAAAATACCTGTTTAGAAGCAGCAGCATATAAAAATGCTTTTGCGTCCATTTTTTTGTGCTGAAATAGCTCATATACTCGCTTCACCTCCAATGCTGTACTGGGCAAGTTCTGCAATTCGTTTCCATCTCCACTTACGTTTCTCAATCGTTGGGTTTTCCCTTGATGAGTTTTCCACGCCACAGCTTTCAGCGTATTCACATCCGATTTTTGCTGAAAAACGACGGGTGCAATACCCAAAAAGCGGCCATCTTTACTCTGCTTTCGTCCATGCCAATTGTTTTGGGTGTGCTGCCACAAATGGGCAGAATAGTGGTAGGCAATCGCATAGTCGTGTATCAAGTAGGGTAAATTTGAAAAAGAATCTTCTTCAACAGAGACTTCTGTTGACAATGGCAATAACAGCGCATCAAAAGCCAACAAATGCAATACATCATCCCGAATAATCAACAATTCTTCTTTTTCTATCCAATAATCTTCAATCGGCTTCAATAGAAAATCATATAATTTGTTAGCTGCTTCAATAAATAACTCCTCGTCCATCCATTCAATAGCCCGATGAAAATTATCCAACATCTCCACAAAATCACTGGGTTTTTGAAGAGTTATTCCTCCATACTTCTGCGGTGTAATCACGAAAATAAAAATGCTGTTTTCGCCCACAAAATATTCAATGAAAACGGATGAAGCGCCTATTTTTTCTTGAACGAGCTCAATCTGAATGTTTTCTATGGCATACTTCAATTGGAAATAATCTGCATAATCTGTTTCTAATGTTTCAATAAGGGTTTGGTATTCTTCATGAAAATCGAAATGTTGTTGCTGCAATTTTTGAAGAAGTTTGCTACTCTGTGGAGTAGAAGCCTTCAGTTGTTCTTGTATAATTTTTTTGTCCAAATACTTCAATTCAATCTCTAATTCTTGGATTTTTTCCTGCAATCCTGTTGGAATATTGGAGGCAGTGAGGGCATTGTTGTTTTTCAAATTTCCCAACAAAACCATACTTTTCCCTTGCTCCGAAAAATCAAAGGCTTTTTGCAAATATATTTTTGAGTGAGTGACTTCAAAATGCCAAAAAGCTGCTTTTATTGCTCCTTCGTAAACGGGCAGAATACTTTTAGATAAACTCAGTTTGGATTCGTCTGCCTTGTAACTTTGCCGAATGTGTTGAATCAAATTCACCGCCGCTTCAAAATGCCAAAAAGATGCTTTTATTGTGTTTTCGGGTATTTGTGTATTTAAATTTGAATCTTGAATTTCCAAAGATTTTTCCCACAAAGAGGCGGCTTTTCCATTCAGCGCATAGAGGAGGGCATTTTCATTTTCAAAGCCTTCAAGGTTGGGGATTGCCTCTACATCATCGGTTTGATAGTTTGGTAATACCTTTTGCAGAACTTGATGAAAGCTCGAAATAGCTGCATCGAACTGCTTGCTTCTACGATAAATATTGGCTATTTCATTGCAGACCATTGCTATGCGGGGATGTTTTTCGGCTACAAAATGCTGGTATTGTTTTAGGGATTGCTGCAAATAGGAAAGAGCTGGGTCAAACTGTTTTTGTTTGCCTTTGACAATTCCCATATTCATCAAAGTTTGGGCAATTGTGGGATGCTCATTTGCGTAAATATTTTGCTGAATTTGAAGTGCTTGTTGATGTTTTTGAATGCTTTTGTGATACTCATTTTGAAGGCTATAACAACTGCCCATATTATTGTGAATCTGTGCCGTTGTAGCGTGGTTTTCGCCCAAAGCAGTTTGACTTAGATTCAATGCCTTTTCGTAAAATTGCAGTGCTTCCATGTATTTTTCATTCATTCGATGGCACCAACCGATGTTGTTGTAGGCATGAATCAATTGAGGGTGGTTTTTTCCCAGCGTTTGTTCCCAAATATTGAAGGCTTGTTGGTAATACAGTAGGGCATTGGTGTAGTCGTTTTTCAGCCCATATACATAGCCTGTATTGTTGTACGCAACGGCGGTTTGTTCATGTGTATTTCCCAATGTGTGTAAGTAAATGTGGATAGCTTGTTGATGGTGGATAATTGCTTGTGGAATATTACCTTTCTCGCCATATATCCAACCTAAATTACTGTGAATCATACCCAAGTCAGAGTGAAAGTTATCCACATAATGTTGTTGAAAAATGTGGAAAGCTTGTTGGTAGTGCTGCAAAACTTGGTCTGACTCCCCTAACAAACTGTAGGTATAACCAATATTGTTGTGAGCATGTGCCAAATGAAGGTGGTTTGGAGCTAAATTTTTGGCGACGGTTTGAAGGGAAGATTGAAGGTAATGTAGGGCTTGTGTCGTTTTGGAAAGGTGATTGAAGTTTTTTCCGAGTTCATTGCAGGCTTGCACATAATTACGCCAATCTTTTAGAATTTCAAAATTGGATAATGCCTCTTGAAGTAGGGCAATTGCTTTTTTATATTGAGCATTTACGGTGAGTTCTTGGGCTTTGTCGAAGATTTTGCCTGCCTCGTTCATTTTTTGGATTCAAATTTACGAATAGATTGGGAACTAAGGCAAATTCAAATTAAAAACTCAAATGCAAAACTTGTCCCGCATTTTAATCGGGATACAATCAATACTTTGTAAGCGAGCAAAGTAAATTGCAGAAATGCCTAATTTAATATTTTAGTTTGCCTAAATGAAACAAAGATAAGGAGCTCTTCATCAAAATTTACACATTGAAGGAAAGAGAAGGATAGGCTTTTCTTTTGGAATAGGATTTGTACTTTTGCAGTAGATAGAGGAGGGGGTAGTAAGACTTTGAAGAAGGAATGCTTATATTTAAACTTTCTCTTATTTGTTGAATTTGAATTTCTGACATGAAAGCACGTTTAGTAAACATCATTTTAGCTTTGATTTTCTTTGCCTTTGCAGCTGTGCAGTACAACGATGCGGATGGCGTATTGTGGGTATTTGTGTATAGTATTGTGGGGCTTATCTCTTTATTGGGAGTTTTCAAAGAATACAATAGAGCTATGTTGCTTTCTATGATGATATTGTATTTTGGTGGGTTTGTATATTTGCTTCCAAATGTATTTGATTGGTTGATGAACTACGAACTTGGTGAATTAGTCGAATCTATGAAAACGGAGAAGCCATTTATCGAAAAAAGTAGGGAAGCTTTAGGTTTGTTGCTGTGTTTTCTTACAATCTGGTATCATTATTACGAATCAAAAATCAAGAGTCGCTGAGGCAATGACTGAACGACCTAAAATGGGTCTTGCCAATCGAGTAGGGGCTGTTCTTGCACCAATAATTCTTGGATTTCCTTCCGTCAACCCGATGCTATTTGTCAAGTTTTGGGCGTGAATCAAAAGGGAAAGATGCTGCTTTGACGTCACAGATATTTCCATACTTGCTCCCAAATTGAAGCTGGTAAAGGCAGGTAAACTTGCCGTATTGGTTTCGTCACTGAATCGGTGACCAAAGTGCTGAACGGTTCCAAAGAACTTGAAGTTTTGGTATTCATAAGAAGGCATGAGTGTAAAAAAGACATTGGGGATTCTTTTTACACGATTTCCGTCAATGGGAGGTAGGTTGGGGAGTTCTTGGTTTTTGGTCACTTGATAAGCCGCATGTTGTACTGTTGCCTTCACATCCAACTTGAAGTTTTTGATAGGTCGGCTGGTGAGTTCCAGTTCTGTTCCAATGGTTTGTGAACCTCTTGTCCGAAAAGCCAAGACATTTCCGAGTGTGTCAATAGACGCATCGGTGGTGAGTTGATTGCGGATTGATGTGTAAAACAATGAGCCAAAGAGAGCGATTTTTGGTGCAGAATATTTATAGCCTGTTTCCAATAACAAAACATTTTCTGTTTGACCTCCTTCCGATTGACGGGCTTGCCAATTGTCAAAATCGGGCGTTCGATAGCCTTTCGTTGCTCTTGTGTAAACCGACATATCTGCACTGATATTGTAGTTTGCTCCTAATGAAACGGCATAGTCGTGAAAAGTCCAGCTGTAATAGTCATAGGTGTCGTTTCCCCAAAGGATGTTTGCCAATACAGGATTGATAGAAAGAGTATCGCTTGCGGGAACATCGTCGTTTAGGTCAAAAACTTCGGTATTTTCAAGGCTTCCGCTTGTGGAGAGGGTTTCATAGCGAAGTCCTGCATTGAAGGTCAGTGTGGGCTTGAGTGTCCATTGCTCATCCACAAAAATTGCTAGGACTCTTGCTTTTCCTGTATTGTTTTCCCATACATTGAAGGCTTGATAGGTTGTAAAGCCGTTATGTGTTGTTGTATTTAGGTATTGTCCATCTCTATCATAAAAATCTAAATTCAGACGTTTTGCCTTTTCATCTTTTACCTCTATCAACAAGTTTGCCCAATGTCTTTTGGTGTTATCTCTAAACTCACTCAAATAGATTCCCAATGTAAAAAAATGATTATCGGATTTTTTGACAATTTCTAAACTGTTTATAAAATTCTGCAATTGAAGGTCATTGTGCCACCAACCTTGTTCTCCTACCAATCCATTTCCATTCAACGAATTTTCTTCAAAAGGTTGGTTGCTATCTGCATAACTGTATTGATAGTTTGTTGCGCCGACTATATTGATCATTTTTTCTTTAGCGTATTGTTCGGCGGTGACGGGTTCAAAAACGGAAATGACGGCATCTGTTCCTTTGTAGATATAGCTCAAGCGATTTTTGTTGACTACTGTCCAATCTTTCAAGATTTTGAAGGACATTTCTGTACCAATATAGCCCAGTTTTGTATGAAAACCGTCCTTCAAGTCGTAGCTTTTGATTCCGTTAGGAGTTGGGAAATGAACTATGGTTTCATTGAGGGCATTCATGGTTCCATAGTTGGGGTTGAAGTTGGAAATAGGCGCAGGCGTAGGTGAGTTTTGAAGCGGAATCGGGAGGTAAAATATATTCCTATCGTTTAGGTATTTGGCAGACAGACGAATGTAGCCTTCCTTGACTTTTCGAGTGAGATTGATTTTTAGTTGTCCTCCTTTATTTGCAGTATAACCTGGAGGGCGAATTCCCTTGTCTGTACGGTAAAATCCTCCGATATTGAAGAAGGTATTTGGACTCATTTGGCCTCCTAAATTTGCATCTAGTCTAATTTGGCCAAAATCACTCGTTTGCAGTTTTACTTTTCCTTTGATCTTATCGGTAAACTCTTCACCCGTTTTATTGATGAAGTTGATAATACCGCCTGGGGCATTGCTGGCAAAAATATTTCCTGAACCACCTCGCAAGGCTTCGATTTTTTTCAAGGATAAATCTACTCGAATAAAATTATCGGCACTCACCCAGTCTATATTTCCTGCTTCATAAATAGGCAGGCCATCTTCTTGAAGTACAATGTACTGAAAGCTTCCTTCGGCGGACATTCCTCTCGAAAACAGATTGTTGTTGGTTTCGCCACCCGAACTTTCTACATAAAATCCAGGGATGTATTGAAGTACATTTGCAGTGCTGCGAGGAGCTATTTTTTCTAAAAAAGAAGTGTTGATAGTTGTTAGCGCAACACTCGACTCAATTTTACTGATGCTATTGAGCGTGCCCGTGACGATTACATTCTTCAATTCAAGAAAATCTTCGTTCATAGAAACGTCTATTTTCGTCGCTGTATTTGGGTTCACTACGACTTCTTCTTCGCTTGGCAAAAACCCTAAATATGAAGCACATACTGTATAGTTGTCGGGCTGCACATTGACGATTTTAAATTCTCCTTTATAGTCAGTAGGTGCGCCAATCTGAGTGCCTTTCAGTATCACATTTACATTTTCTAAGGGTTTGCCATGAATGTCGGTAATCCTTCCTTTGATAATGCCCTTGTCTTTGGCAAGTTGGGTTTGGGGAGCGAGAATGACAAAAGTATGTTGGTTGATTTCTTGAAATTTTAAGCTAAAAGGTTGAAGCAGTTTGTTTAGAGTTTGGTGAATATTGTCTTCAAAAACAAAATTGGGAGATAGTACCATTCCATCAATAATGTCGCTTTGGTATAGAATAGAGACTTCAAAATGAGATTCTATTTCAAAAAGCATATCCTTGAGGCTAATGCTTTGGTTTATAACAGTTGCTGTTGGTTTGGTTTCTTGGGCAGAAGCGAAGTAATCACTGTAACAAAGAAAGAGAAATAAATAGATTCCAGTCCTAAAAATGTCCAAAAAACGCCGATGGTCTTCAATATGTGAGATACTTCGGTACATTTTTTTTTAGTAAGACGCAGAAAAATGACTTTAGGATGGATTGTCGCTCAAAATAATTTCTTTTTTCTCTTTGTCTACCTTTATGTTTACTTCCAAAATAATAGGGAGGGCTTCTAAAAGTACATCCAAATTGTTGGTAGGAATAGTACCCGTTAATTCTTTGTTGAGTAATTCTACATTCGTCGTTTTTACCTGCCAACCATATTGATTCTTAATGAACAGCGCCAATTCTGACAAAGAGGTTTGGTCACATACAAACTTGTTGGAGAGCCAGCCTGTGTAAGTATCGGGATTCACTTGTTCGTGAATGAATTGTCGTTTTTTTGTATTCACCTCAAAGAGTTGGTTGGGAGACAATTGCAAGATTTTATTTTGTAGAACATGCTTCAATTCGATGGAATCTAAAAAGGAAACGAAATCATCAGAAGTTTCTGACAAATGTACTTCTACCTTTCCTTCTTTCAACATCACCTGATGTTTGTTTGGGCGACTAATCAGGTTAAAGCTCGTACCTACTACTTTAACATCAAAAGCATCTGTATGAACTACAAATTGAGCATGATTTTTTTGATGCACTATTTCAAAAAATGCTTCGCCTTTCAAGTTGACCTTTCTCAATTGCCCCTCTTTCCAGTCTTTATCATAAACAATGCTTGAATTGGCGTTGAGTATTACCTCCGAACCATCAGGCAAAATCAGGTTTTGTTTTTCGCCGAAAGCTGTCGTATGGGTGATTTGTCCAAAATTTCCAATGAAGTAAAACAAGCTTAAGCTACTGACAAATAGAAAAACCGCTACAATAGCAGCATATTTTCTCCATCCAAAAGAATGAGAGGAGTTTTTAGTATCTATTTGAGCCAATGTTTGTTGCAGAGCTTGCTCCATTTTTATGGAGGCGGGGGGAGAGGAACGAAACTGTAAAACCTTGATAAGTTCTGCTGCCTTTATTAAGGTATGTTTTTTTTCAGGAGAGTCTGAGAGAAAGTGCTGCCAAAATTCTTCTACTTCTCCTCCACCTAAAATCCATTTTCTGAAATAGTTGTCTGTAACAAAATCTTCCACAGAATAATTAACATATTTTTTCATTCAAACAGCGACAGTCGCTAATCTTAGCCTAAATTAATAAAACCCTATAATTATAGAGTGTCGAATTACCGGTTTGTACTCAAATAGTATAAAAATAATATTTGTTTCATAGGTGTTTGTAAGGCAATGATAAACATCCTCTATGTTTTAATGGTTTTTCTAAGGATTTTTAATGCCCGATGAACAGAATTGCGAATAGACTGGTACTTTAAGAGGGTTATTTCTTCAATCTCTTTATAGTCGAGATTGTCTTTAAACTTCAAATAAATGATTTCCCTTTGAGATATCGTTAGTTTTTTCAAAGCATTTGATACCTTCAATTGAATTTCTTGATTCATTTCGACGGCAATCATCAAATCTTCTGTTGAAAGACTAAACGAATCAGGTTGAATATTGGTATGATCAAATAACAGCACAACTTTCCTTTGCTTTTTTAATTCTCTTAATAAATTGCGGCGAAAGGACTTAAAAAGGTAGGTCTTTACATGATGAACATCCGACAATTTTTCTCTTTTTGCCCACAATTCTACAAACAAATCCTGAATCGTATCCTTCAATAATTCTTCTTTGTGGTTAACCAAATGTGTGCCATATTCATACAGACTTGTATAATATTTTCTAAACAACTGAGCAAAAGCAGTTCGGTTTCCTTGCTTCAATTGCAGCCATAAAACTTCATCATTTTGATATTTATAAGGAAGTTGTTTCAAATAATGTAATTGTTTGTTTGTAGTTTGTTGAGGTAAATATACAATGTTTAGCAGAAAATACATTTTTTTTATTAGCCTCCCAAAATAGTTTCCCAAGAATCGGGGCAAACTATAGTATTGGTTTCTTATCGCAGAAAACTCCCTAACATCTAACTGCAAAAAACCTTTTATCACTAAAATATTCGAAGAACCAAATTTTCAAGCTTGAATTTTGTTTATATTTATCCCTATGAAAAAAATCAATCTTCTCCTCATTCTTATTTATTGTTTGACAATAAGTGCTTGTTTGACAATGGGCATCAAAGGCGAACAAGCAATGGAATATGTATTGCAGCTTTCAGATAATGGCAACATCAACCAGCTAGAAGAAAAAACCATCGAAATTTTATCGGAACGATTGAAAGGCTATGGTTATACCAACAAACAATTTTCCTTCAATATTTTACCAGAGAAACAATTGAAGGTAGATATTGCAGCAATAGACGATTCTGAAAGGATCAAAAAACTGCTAACCGAAAGAGGCTATTTTTCGATGCAAGAATGTTTTAACAAAAGTGAGGTTTTTGCCGATAATCCTGCCGAAACAATAGATATATTGCTGCAATCTGCTTTTCAAAGGAAGGCGGACAGGCTGCAGCAAATAGATAATACCCAAGCAGCTTCTGATAATGAAGAAAAATTTCGGCACTTGTTCAGTGCTGTGTTTGAAGTCAATGAAAGAAAGGGGGCAGAATTGGGCTATGCTTTGGGAAAAGATACAGCACAAATTAACAGCTATTTAACGGATACCAACATCAAAAATTTATTTCCCAATAATGCCACTTTTATGTGGAATCGTTCGCCCAATCAATATTTAGAACAAAAGAACAAGTTCACTCTTTACGCTGCAAAAGTGCCTATCAATCAAGAGGATTTTTTAGACAACAACGATATTTTGGAAGTTCGAGCAGACAAAGACTATAACAACCTTCCTATCGTCAGTTTGGTCTTTAAAGAATCGAGCCACAAAAAATTGGAAAAATTGTCTGCAAGAAACATAGAAAAAGCTATTTTGATAACCCTCAATAATCAAGTGGTTTCTGCTCCAATAGTAATGACGAAATTAACTGGTGGTGCAGCTCAAATTAGCGGCAACTTTACCGAACTTGAAGCGACGGATTTTGTGAATATGCTCAGTAAAAAGCCTTTGCCTTTGGAGGTGGGATTGGTGTCGGAGAAGGTGAGTGGAACTAAAGAATAAAAAAAAACTTCAAACCCAAGTGCAAAAATCGAATATGTTTTTATGCTTAGATTTGAAGTTCTCAATAAAATATTGTCTGATTAAAGTCGTGAAACTAATCACAAGTCACCAATCAATTAATTGATATTGTAACTCAATCCCACTTCAAATCCACCTGTCACTGCTCTACCTTCAGGTCTATCAGTTAACCAATGGCCGTTTTGGTCTTTGTTTTCGACATCTCCCAAAGAACCATCAAAGCGGAATGAAGTATTGAGATACAAGCTTTCACCAATCGAAAAACGTGCGCCAATGCTCATAACCAAGCCCAAATAATTCCCTTCATATAAATCTTCTAAAGTATAGCCATTAAAGGATTCTGCAACATCATCAACAGAAGATTCTGCGTTGGTCAAGAAAGCGAGTTGAGGACCAAACGTAAACAAAAAAGCCGTTCCTGCATCAGGATTTGAGTTGAATTTCAACAACAAAGGAATTTTTAGATAGGTTAAATCCATCGTTCTATCTGTACCAACCCAACTACTGGGTAATATACCTCCAAATGCACCGCTGCCATCCGAATCATAGTCCTGTCCTTGCTTAGAGATAATAAGTCCCGTTTGTAACCCTATGGCATCACTGAAATTAAAACCTACTTTTGCGCCATAAGCAAAGGAATATTTAGGTACGTAATCTAATCGAGCACCTTGGTCTGAATCGTCTTTGTTGAAAACCCAAACCGATTGAGGCATTACAAAAGCACCTACCTCAAGCCCTGCCTGACTAAATGCGGGGACAGACATCAATAATGCAAAAAATACGAATAATATCTGTTTGATTTTAAACATAGTTCCTGTTGGTTTTTAAATATTAAAAATTAGATTTATTTTCTACGAAAGAAGGAAGAATTGAGAGATGATGTATAACCATTGAATTACACTCCCGCCTCTCACTTCTCTGCTATCTTATCCATTTTATTCTTTTATAATTTTTTGGGTCTGTGTTGTGGAGCCATCAAAAACACGCACAAAATAAACACCTATTGGGTAATCGCTTACATTGATTTCTACCTCATTGATGCCTTTTTCGCTTTCGATTTTCAAGCTCTCCAAAACTCGCCCTTCAATGTTGTAAACGCTTATATCAACCGTTCGTTCTTCAGAAATCGTAAAATTAATATTGACTTCGTTTTTAGCAGGATTTGGATAAACACGGACAATTTCAAATCCTCTTTCTCCTCTTTGAAGTGAAATAGTATTTGAAACCGATTCTTGTCCATTGAAATCTGTTTGACGCAATTGATAATAACTTACACCACTTGGAGCATTTCTATCCAAAAATTCATACGATTGCAAATTCTGACTATTTCCTTGACTTTCCATTGTTGCAATTCCTTCAAAAACTTTTCCATCAATCGAACGCTCCAAAGTAAAATAGTCGTTGTCTATTTCCGTAGCCGTAATCCATTGAAGTAAATTGCCGTCTGTCAAAACTTCTCCTTCAAAAGTAAGGAGTTCAATAGGGTTTTTCTTACAAGCCACCGTTCTATTTTCTGTTTGTATCAAACAAAAGCCATCGGTCAAATTGAAGGAAATTATATCTCCATCTGCTGCATTGAAAGAAAATGAATCTACTGGAAGCTGCAACACAGTGCTAAAACTTCCGCTGACTGAATAAGTTCCTTCCGAATCAAAGGCGGGATAACCTCCTGACACGACTCCATGAATCATTGCATCTCCTGTGGACAAGTCACAATTGATATCAAATACCAACTCCAATGGCTCTAAAAACACAACAGGTGTACCGACTGCCACAGAAAGACACTCACTATCTGAATCGGGAATACCATCGCCATTATCATCTGGCCCAGCTACTGCCGAAACATAATAAACAGTATTGGTCAAAATATTTTCGTCGGAAAGCGTGTCAAAAGTACCTGCATTTAGATTGGTCGCCAAAATGTTACCTAAAGTAGCATTGTCGCTATCATGCAAAACGTAAATCAATACATCCCCTTCTCCCAAATTAGAACCTGTGGTATTGAAGTTGCTCAAACTACCTGCACAGATTGGATTTACCATATCTGTTAAAGGCATCGTTCCTGCATCTGCAAAACAAGGTTCGGGGCAAGGAGAAGTGCCATCTACTATTTCAATCAAAGTTCCATCAGAAGCTTCAAATGAGAAAGGTTCACCACAAGGAATTGGGTCACTTTCAAAGATGTTGCCAGTAGTCAAACCATCAATCGTATAATCACCACTTCCCCCTGACATGGTAATCGTCACCGTATATGTCAAGCCATCGGGCGAAACAGTAATCGTGAAATCCACTACAAATGGGTCACCCACGCAAGAAGGGTGGTCAGCAGGTAAAACAGTGACTGTAATGAATGTGGCAGATACTTCGGCACAAAATCCGTTGTCGTCAATCAAAGCCAATAAGTCCGCCAAAGTGCCATTGGCAATAATGTCATTGAGGATAGATTCTTCATCTTCTGCAAAGTTGATGGCATAATATTGGAAAGTTCCCACTTCCAAAACTTGTGTCACATTGTCTTCAATAAAAATCGGAATCGAACCATCGACTGGTGAAACGCCCAAAAACTGCGTATTGAAGCCTGTGCCATTATTGTCACCTGCTACTTGAAAGGTTAATTCGTCTCCAAAACAAATCGTCACATCTTCGGCAGGATTCACAATCGTTCCCACACTTGCATCACACATATAACAGGCATCGTCGTTGGGCGGCAAAAAGGTAATCGTTGCTCCTTCTGCTTCTATCATTCCACAAAGAGTTCCATCATTTATCAAGGCTTGTAAATCGTTGATAGATGCGCCATTGTCAATTTGTGCTGTCAATTCTGGTAAAAGAGAGGTAAACAAATTGAAGGAATACAGGGTATATGTTCCCGCATCCAAACAAAAATCTCCTACCGTAATCGCATCTACAATCGGTGCATCGTCACTCGTTGTTATCAATATAATTGTTGAAAAACCTTCACTTTGATTGTCGCCCGCTACAGTCACTGCAATACATTCGCCTTCACAAATACTCTCAATATCTGCCGAAGAATCGCCCGCATTTGGTTCGCAAGCCAAACAGTTTGGATCATTGGCAGACAAAACGGTTATCAATAAAGGTGAGTCTACTATGTCCGCACAAATTTCATCCGAACCCACAAAGGCTGTTATATCCATTCCGGCATTGATGGCAGCGACTACCGCCTCCACATCTGCAACTGAAACATTGACCACATAAATCTCAAAATCCCCTTCTGTAATCCCCAAACTCGTTGGAGAAAAAGTAATTGTTGGGTCATCGGCTGGAACTGTTCCTCCCAAAATCAAATTACCGTCTTGCTCCAAATACCAAACATTGGTAAAACCATTGCTTCCACTTGCGCCATTCACTGCAAATACCAAACTTTCTCCTACTACCGCACAGACTGTTGTATTGTCTGCCGATAAAGAATCAATTGCAGCATCACAACAATCAGGTGTTCCGTCAAATAGGACAGTAATTGTTGTACCCACTTCTTGAATATCTGCACAAACATTGAGGCCATTCAGTTCTTCAAGTGTCGTTGCACTATTGACTGCATCGGCATCGTTGTCGTCATAATTAATCGCAACAATTGTATAAGTTCCTGGAGCTAAATTAAGCTCCCCAGGATTTGCAATATTTACAATCACCCCCATTTCATCGATAACTACAAAGCCAGAGGTAAAACCATCTTTTGCATCACCTATTAGGGTAAAATTGAAGCTTGAACCTTCACAAGTCGTTATTTCTCCTTCAAAATTAACTGTACCAAAATCAGCATCACAAGGCGGTGCAGTTTCGATTACTTCAATGCAAAATTCACCCGATTCGTTGTCAAGACCATCTACCATGATGTGATAAGTTGTACCTGATGTTGTAGCAAATTCGGTAATGCTCGACAAGAAATTCCCTCCGTCAATATCATCGTTACAAGCTACTTCGGTCAAACCGTCACAGCCGCCTGTATAAATCGCCATTTGACTATCCGAAATCAACACATCTGCCGCCGCACAAGCATTGACGCTAATCGTATATTCTCCACCCGTTCCTTCAAAACTGAACCAAACTGTATTGGCAATTCCTTCGGGCGAACAACTCGGTTCATCCAAATCATTTTCTCGTGTTGCACAAATATTAGAGTAAGCACTGTCAACTTCAGTAGGAAAAACCATTGTTCCTGCTTGAAGTGTCAATGGAATCGCATCCACACATTCGTCATTTACTTCAAAATCATCGCAATCGCTTTCGCACTGTGTCGGATTGTCTTCTGGCACAAGAAAAGTGATGCAAGGATAATCCAAACCGACTGCTATTCCTGTGCAATCGTCTTCAATCGCTAAACCACCAATATCTCCATCAATAATCGGCACGAGGCAAACGGTGATTTCCGATTCGCCAGGAGTAGGCAGATTCGCAAAACTAAAATCTGCTTCGCCTCCTCCAATAATCACATTACCATCTGGATTCCGCAAAACGACAGGGCGTTTGCAGGGATCGCTGTCGGGTTCTACAGTAGTAGGCTGACAATCGTACACCGCCCAAATAATGCCAGGATTCGGCTGGTCATTGCCTGCCTGAAAACTAAGATTGGGTAAGGTGACGGTTTGGTTGATACAAACAGTGGTATTGTCGCCTATGGTAATCGTACCGTCGGGCGTATCAATGGTAAAGTTGGAAAAGTCAATCGTACATTCTTGGGCTGCAATAAATTGACAGCTAAGGAATAAGAATAAGGCTAAAAATTGTCTAACGAAGGCGTAAGTAGAATTTGGCTTCATTGAATGTGTTTTTTAAACTAATTAAGTTTTACTTTGCAGAGAGAATCTCAAAAGGATAAGCTATGAATGGCTTATCTTTGTCTATAACGATAAAATGAGTGGAAACGAATGAAAATTTAGGGAAATAAATACATTATTTTTCATCGTTTCTTAAAATAAAATGCAAGGTACTAATGTTTTTACGAAAATTAAGCATAAGGTTTACCTCGCTATGACAAAACTTCAAAGCAAGTTTATGAGCAATCAATCAGAAATGTCCTTTATTGAGCATTTGGAAGAATTGCGGTGGCATATTGCACGCTCTTTGGCTGCAATTGGCATTTTTGCAGTCCTCGCTTTTCTCGCCAAAGGTTTTGTGTTCGACATCCTATTATTTGGTCCTAAAGAAGCCTGGTTTCCTACCTATGTGGGTTTTTGCAATCTTTCCCATTACTTTGGTTTTGGTGAAAGTCTGTGTTTCAACCCCAAACATTTTGACATCATTGTTGTAGACCCAATGGCACAGTTTTTATCCCACATCAAAGTTTCGATTGTGATAGGGCTTATTCTGGGTTTTCCTTACATTTTTTACGAAATGTGGAAATTTATTGCTCCTGCACTCTACGAAAACGAAAAGAAATATACAAAAGGAATCGTTTTTATCAGTTCACTGTTGTTTTTGATAGGTGTTGCTTTTGGCTACTATGTATTGTGTCCTTTTTCCTTGAATTTTTTCTCCAGTTATACGGTCAGTGCTGAAGTCACCAATACTTGGCGATTGACCTCTTATGTTTCGCTGATAGCGACTTTAACCTTAGCAGCAGGAGTGATGTTTGAATTGCCAATGGCCGTTTATTTCCTTTCCAAAGTGGGTATTGCGACTCCCGAAAGTATGCGACAATACCGCAAACACGCTTTTGTTGCGATTCTACTTTTGTCGGCTGTGATTACCCCACCTGATGTAATTTCTCAATTGCTGGTCGGTTTTCCCGTTTATTTGCTGTATGAAATGAGTATTTTTATTTCGGCAAGAGTGCAGAAAAAAGAATTGGCATTGGAGAAAGCGGAGGAAGCGAAACTTAATCGCTGATTTTGCAGATAGGCACTTAGGACTGCAGATACCATGGATGTTGCACTTGTAGTAAAATACAAACTCAAATTCAAAACCACACTGGATTTTGTACATTTGACAAGTACTGCAATACAAGAAAATAATTTGAGTTCACTTTGTTAGGAGTACAATATTTGTAGAGACTTCTCGTAAGAATACTCACAACTCCGATGGAGTTCTGTAAGCACTTTTTCTATTTTTCTACAAATATTTAAGCCCTACGGACTTTCTAAACTAAGATTTTCAATTATGCGACAAAACATTTCCTCCAATACCAAATGGGAAAACATTGTAGGGTATTCACGAGCTGTGAGAGTCGGCAATATCATTGAAGTAGCTGGAACAACGGCTGTAGACGGCGAAACGATTATTGCACCCAAAGATGGTTATGAGCAAACCAAATTCATTTTTAGGAAAATAGAAAAGGCTCTGCAAGAAGCAGGAGCAGAATTGCAAGATGTGGTTCGCACCCGAATGTTTGTGACCGATATCGGGTATTCTGATGACGTTGGGAGGGCGCACAGCGAATTCTTCAAAGAGATTCGACCTGCTGCTACAATGTTGGAGATTTCAAAATTAGTGGAAGATGATTTGGTGGTGGAGATTGAAGTGACGGCGATTTTATCTATTTGAACCACAAAAGGCACAAAGAACACAAAAGCTGTGTCGTATTTCTTTTGTAACCTTTTGATACTTTTGTGGTTCAAGAAAATCAAGTCCTCGTCCTATCCAGCCATTTCTCCTGATGGTCTGCAATCGGTTGATAATCTTGCAATATTTGCAGCAAATCGGCAGGCGACCTTGAGGCACAAAGCATATCATAATTGCTTTGACTCAAAAAACGCTCACTGACCATAGTCTCGAAAAAGGCGAGTAAATGGTCGTAATATCCATCGACATTTAAGATGCCAAAAGGTTTGGGATGCAAGCCCAGCTGTCCCCATGTGAAAATCTCGAAAAATTCTTCCATTGTACCGATTCCACCAGGCATGGTAATAAAAGCGTCTGATAAATCTGCCATCAATTCCTTTCGTTGGTGCATCGTGTCGACCATTTTCATTTCGGTCAATCCCGTATGCCCTACTTCTTTGTCCATCAAAAAGTGAGGAATTACCCCAATTACTTCACCACCTTTTTCGAGTACTGCATCTGCAATAATACCCATCAAACCCACATTGCCGCCCCCAAAAATGAGGCGGATGTTGTTTTCAACCAACAAATAGCCCAACTGCTTTGCAGCTGTGGCATATTCAGAATTTGTCCCTGAATTGGAACCACAAAAAACACAAATACTTTTCAAGGTCATTTAACGAAAATTAAAATTAACAATTATTGGATGCGAGAAGCGGGAATAGAGAGACGAGAGGTAATAATTTTAGACTTTGGACGAAAGAAGTAGGACGTAAGGTTTTGTAAGTCAAATATTTAATCGAATTAAAAATTGAATCACAAATTGTTTATTATCAAATACTTAAATCCTACTTCTCGCTTCTCACATCTTTCGTCCAAAATCTAAACTACATAAACTTCATTCCCTTAGTTTTTTTCACATCTGCATTGATTTGTTTGACTTTCTGTTCATCTTCTAAGCGGCAAATCAATAGAACATCTTCAGTATCTACCACACAATACCCCTCCAATCCTTGCACAATCACCATTTTGTCTTTAGGGGCAATGACAACCGAGTTTTGAGTATCGTAGAGCATTACATCTTCGCCCTCCACCGCATTGTTGAAGTAGTCTTTGCCGTGATTTTCCCAAAGAGAAGTCCAAGTTCCCAAATCATTCCAGCCAAAGCTTGAAGGCAAAACATACACATTTTCAGCATGTTCCATGATAGCATAGTCAATAGAAATATTGCGACACAGTGAATAAGCCTTTTCTACAAAAGCTTCTTCGGCATCGGTATTGAAGATTTTTTCACCTCCTTCAAATAACTCACTTATTTCTGCTGAATGGGTGCGAAATGCGCTGATAATGCGCTGAACATGCCATATAAAAATACCCGAATTCCAAAGAAAATCCCCACTTTCCAAGAATACCTTTGCCAAATCTAAGTTCGGTTTTTCGGTAAAGGTTTTCACTTTGTATAGCTCGCCAGATGGCTTGTCTTCATCGTATTGAATGTAGCCATAACCTGTGTCTGGGCGATGCGGCTTGATACCCAAAGTCACCAAAGCGTCTTGATTGGCTGCAAAATCTAAGGCTTTGTGAATCTGATTTGTAAAAGCAGCAGAATCGAGGATGAGATGATCGGAAGGTGCGACAATAAAAGTTGCATCGGGATTGATAGCTGCCAATTTGTAGGCAATGTATGCTACACAAGGGCCTGTATTTCTTCGAGCAGGTTCTGCTACTATTTGAAAATCTTGAAGGGTAGGTAATTGCCTTTTCATTTCTTTGGCATACATCTCTCCTGTGACGATGTAAATATGGTCTTCAGGAACAATTTTGGCAAATCGCTCGTAAGTGGTCTGAATCAAAGTTTTGCCTGTTCCCAACACATCCAAAAATTGTTTGGGGCGACTGATTCGACTTTGTGGCCAAAAACGACTTCCTATACCTCCTGCCATTATTGCTACATAAAAATTACTGTTATCCATTGATATTGTTTGTTTTTTAGAATAAAAAAGGACGCTTGTTAAAATAGTATGCAAAAAAATGTGCATCTAATAGGTTCAACTCAAACCAAGTTCAATTTGTTTAGATTCTTACAAATATGATACCTACTGGAAATTCGAGGTCAAAAATCAACTTCAAACTCAAAAAAAGTGAACAATTCTTCTTTTAGTTTTCACTCGGTACTAATTAAGTAAGGGTAAAAAAATAACTCCTCGTTTTCTTTTGCCAACATACCCCATCCCCTTTCAAAAGGGGAATATTGGTCGATGAGTTATTTTTTCTTTTTTACTAAGTGCGTTTTGAAGTAGAATCTGTACTTTGTATTTGAGTTTTCAGACCAAGCCTTCTCTAATCAAATCATGGATGTGAACAATTCCCATATACTTGTTTTCTTCAACCACCACCAACTGAGTAATTTTGTATTGTTTCATTTGTTCCATTGCTTCAACAGCCATTGCATCTTGCTCAATAGTTTTGGGGTGTTGAGTCATAATGTCTTTTGCAGTAAGTTGTCCAACATCTGTATATTTTTGAAGAGTTCTCCGCAAATCTCCATCTGTAATTACTCCCATCAATACACCTTGTTCATTCACTACGGCAGTTGCACCCAACATTTTGGAGCTTATTTCGATGATAATGGAACGAATACCTGCCGAATCCAATACTTTTGGAGCTGCATTTTGAGTGTATAAATCCGAGACACGAAGATAGAGTTGTTTGCCAAGTGAACCACCTGGATGAAATCGGGCAAAGTCTTTGGTCGTGAACCCTCTCAATTCCAAAATACAAACTGCCAAGGCATCTCCCATTGCCATTTGTGCTGCGGTGCTTGCAGTTGGTGCAAGGTTGTGTGGACAGGCTTCTTGTGTAACAGTGGTATTGATGGGAAAATCGACTTGTTGGGCAAGGTAAGAATTCATATTACCTACCAGAGCAATGAGTTTACTGCCTACATTTTTCAACAAAGGAATCAGCACTTTGATTTCGGCGGTTTCTCCACTTTTAGAAAGACAAATCACAACATCTCCTTTCTGAATCATTCCCAAGTCGCCATGAATCGCATCAGCCGCGTGCATAAATAGGGCAGGTGTGCCAGTAGAATTGAAGGTAGCTACAATTTTTTGAGCTACAATGGCACTTTTTCCGACTCCTGTTAGCACGACCCTACCTTTGGCTTTTAATATAGCTTGTACACTCTCTCTAAAATTTTCGTCAATAAATCCCTTTAACCTTTCTATAGACTCTACTTCGATTTGAAGGGTGCGTTTTGCAATTTTGTTTATTTTTTCGTTTAGTAAGCTATTCAATGAGGTTAATTTTTGTTTTATGATAAAAATGTTCGTAAATTTAAGAAAACTGTAATCAGCACCCATTTTTTAGACCTAAAAAGCCATATTAAGCCTGCAAAAGTTTGCCACAGAACAAAGCCCTAACTTATTTGTTGGTGTGCCATACTTCCAAATGATTTTACTTAGTTATTTGGATGCTTATAATTTTTGCAGTAATTTCACTTTTTGTTTCAAGCAAAAAACACATTAATTAAAGAATTAAATTATTCAATTGCCCAACTATGGAAGCAGTAGTAGTAGCAGACAGATTGCAGCAGGCGTTATCAGAGTATTTTGGCTTCAATTCATTCAAAGACAACCAAAAATACATCATTGAAAACATATTAGAAGGTAGAGACACATTGGTCATAATGCCAACAGGTGGTGGAAAATCATTGTGCTATCAATTACCTGCTATTATGAGTGAGGGAACTGCCCTTATCATCTCTCCGTTGATTGCATTGATGAAAAATCAAGTTGACATGATGCGTGGATATAGTAGTATTGACAGCATTGCTCATTTTATGAACTCTTCGCTGAGCAGAAGTCAACTCAAAAAAGTAAAAGAAGATTTGCTAAGTGGCGACACAAAAATGCTTTATGTCGCTCCTGAAACACTGACTAAAGAAGATACCATTGCTTTTTTTAAGCAAATAAAAATATCTTTTGTGGCAGTAGATGAAGCTCACTGTATTTCTGAATGGGGTCATGACTTTAGACCTGAATACCGTCGTATTCGTGAGATGGTAGATGCTATTGATGAAAGTGTGCCTATTGTAGCCCTTACTGCAACGGCTACTCCAAAGGTAAGAACCGATATTATGAAAAATCTTCGGTTGAAAAATCCTTATACTTACATAGCTTCTTTTAATCGTGACAACCTTTATTATGAAGTGCGTCCAAAAGGAAAAAAAGAACAGGTCCTGAGCCAAATCATTCAGTTTATTAAAAGCGATGATCCTAAATCGGGTATCATTTATTGTCTAAATCGAAAAACAACCGAACAGATTGCAGAAAGCCTAATGGCAAATGGCATCAAGGCTGCAGCTTATCATGCAGGTTTGGATTCTACAACTCGTTCTCTCAGACAAGATCAATTTTTGCAGGAAGACATCAATGTGATTGTTGCCACAATTGCTTTTGGAATGGGAATAGATAAGCCCGATGTGCGGTTTGTGATTCACTTCAATATGCCTAAAAGTCTTGAAAACTACTACCAAGAAACAGGTCGTGCAGGTAGAGACGGCATGGAAGGGCAGTGTATTGGATTTTTCAACTATGCGGATATGACCAAGTTGGAGAAGTTTATGCGAGATAAACCTGTGGCAGAGCGTGAAATTGGCGGACAACATTTGGCAGAAGTCATTGGATATGCGGAGTCTGCTGGCTGTCGCCGACAATATCTTTTGCATTATTTTGGGGAAGATTACGAAGTCGAAAGATGCAAAGGCATGTGTGACAATTGTCGAAACCCAAAGGAAAAGCATGAGGTAAAAGAGTTGACTCAATTGATGCTAAGTGCGGCCTCAGAACTGCAAGAAAACTACCCAAGCAAATACATCATTGAATTTTTGATGGGTAGTAAAGCACAAGAAGTTATCAACTTCAAACACGATGAACTTCCAAGCTACAACAAAGGAAAAGAGTACGATACCACTTTCTGGAACTCGGTTATCACACAGGCATTACTCAACAATCTGCTCCGCAAAGACATCGAAAATTATGGTTTGTTGAAAATCACTCAAAAAGGTCAGGATTTTATCAAAAATCCTTATTCCATCAAAATCGCAGTGAACCATAACTATGACAATGTGAATGCAATGATGGCTGAAAACGAGCCTCAAAAAGCGACTGCCCTCGATCCTGTTCTGATCAAAATGCTGAAAGACCTCCGTAAGCGAGTTGCCAAACAAAAAAGTATTCCTACGTATGTCATTTTCCAAGACCGTTCGTTGGAAGAAATGGCTACCTACTACCCCATCAACAAAACGGAGCTAGAGAATATAACAGGGGTCAGTAGGGGAAAGGCAGCAAAATATGGACGTGAATTTTTGAAGTTGATTACCAAATACGTAGAGGACAACGATATCGAACGTGCCAACGATTTTGTAGTAAAAACAACAGGCAGCAAATCAAAGGACAAAATCTACATTATCCAAAATATTGACAAGCGAATTCCTTTGGATGCTATTGCGAAGCATCTTAACCTAAATATGGAGCCTCTGCTTACCGAAATTGAGAAAATTGTGGATGCAGGTACAAAATTAGATTTGAAATACCACATCAATAATGTATTGGATGAATATCAACAGGAGGAATTGTTTGATTACTTTATGGAGACGGAGAATCCTTCAGTAAAAGATGCCATGAAGGAATTGGACGACGACGAATATACAGAAGAAGATATTCGCTTGATGTATATACAGTTCATGGCTAAAATGGCGCATTAATTCTAAATCAAAAATATTATGGATCCCCAAAAACAGTTTGCAAAATACGCCATCATCGGCACCATCATTTTCATTTTTTTACTGTTGTTTACCAACAGCACCTTTATCACCATTAACGCAGGAGAGAAAGGTATCCTCTTTAAGAAATTTGGAGGTGGTTTGGACCACACCAAAGACGAAGTGTATGGACAAGGCTTTCACATCGTAGCTCCTTGGAATCAGATGATTGTGTATGATGTACGTGAACAAATCAAGGAAGAAAAAATGGATGTGCTTTCAAGCGACGGTTTGCCGATAGAAGTAGACGTATCTGCTCGCTACCATCCTGTAGGAAACAAAATCGGTTATCTACACAATGAAATTGGAAAAGAGTACGAAGATATTGTATTGAAAGATGTGGTCCGTTCTGCGGCAAGAGAAGTCATGGGTAAATACACTCCAGAAGAGCTGTATGCTGACAAAAGAGATGCGGTGAGAGAAGAAATCGAGGAAATTGTGCGTACGCAACTCGAAAAAAAATACCTTAAACTGCAAGCGGTGAATATACGCTCCATCAAACTTCCGAAGACGATTGAGGATGCGATTCAAACCAAATTGGTACAGGAACAGGAAAAAGAACAGTATCAATTTAGATTGGAGAAGGAAACCAAAGAGGCTGAACGTCGCAAGATTGAAGCTACGGGTAAAGCCGAAGCCAACCGCATTATCAGCGAAAGTTTGACCGACAAAATCCTTCGTGAAAAAGGGATTGAAGCAACTTTGGAACTTGCTCATTCTCCGAATTCTAAAGTCGTTGTGATTGGTTCATCTGATAGTGGATTGCCATTGATTTTGGGGCAGTAGAAACCACATATAAATTTGAGGAATAAAAAGGGTAGAGACGTTATAGTAGCATAACGTCTCTACCCTTTTAGTTTTTGATAATTTTGATATTAAAATGATAACCGAATCCATTCTATTCTACTGAGCTTGCAATTCTCTCACCGTCAGCCAAGCCATCACCCCTGCTCCCACCTTTAGAGCTTCTTCGTCAATATTGAAGGTCGGAGTATGGACTCCCGAAGTAATCCCACGAGCTTCGTTGCGAACGCCCAATCGGTAAAAACAGCCTTTTGTTTTTTGGGTATAATGAGCAAAATCTTCCGATGTCATGCGTTGAGGAATATCCACCACATTTTCACTCCCCAAATATTCAATGGCTGCGGTTTTGCAGCGATTGGTGAGGGCTATGTCGTTAATCAAAAACGGATATCCTACTGCAATATCAAAATCACACTTTCCGCCCATACTTTCCGCCATCATCGTTGCCATTTTGGTCATCAATTCATGGGCTTCAAAACGCCATTCTTCGTTCATCGTTCGGAATGTTCCCTTCAATCTCACCGTATTGGGAATGATATTGTACGTTCCGCCGTCGGATTGAATAGAACCAAAAGTCAACACAGAAGGAATAATCGGGCTGCAATTTCGACTCACGATTTGCTGCAAAGCAGTGATGATGTGAGAAGTAATCACAATGGGGTCAATCGTATTGTGTGGCA
>JAUHXA010000039.1 GCA_030427245.1 Bacteroidia bacterium
ACACCCTCCACCACACTTAATAAAGCCTCATCCTTATCCACCCAATAGCACAAAAACAAAGTCAAGTGATGAGTTCCTTTCCATCTATCGCAGTTCTTGTTCACAACTACAACAACTCCGCAATCCCTTCTACCACACTCAACCAAGCCTCATCCCTATCCGCCCACTTGCTAATCGGCTTCCCTTTCGGTGGCAAAACACTGTATTTCGCAAAATCAGACCGTTTCCACATACACGGACGAATCACAATCGGAACAATAGCCGTTTTGCCGATTTCCTTCAATCGCAAAGCAGTTGCCACTTCAATTTTGTCAATGTCCTCATTCGCCAAAAAATCAGCCGAAACCAACAACAAAATCATGTCCGCCTCCTTCAATGCCGCCTCTGTGCGTTCACTCCAATCTTCCCCTGCAAAAATGCACGTATCATCCCAAGTCATCAACTCGCCCTTTCGGTCCAAAATCGCTAACAGTATTTGGGCTTAGTATAAATAATCCATTTCACTGCAATGCAATTCTTCAAAATATCGAAGAATCGTCTCATTACCTTGTTTTATGATTTTAATGGGTGGCGTAATAAAGGGATTCTCTGCCACACAAATACCATCCTCCCAATAATCCCACTTAACAGGTAAGCCTTTTTTTATTAGAGGCAAAATCGGACTTAAATCGGTGATTTGATTCTTGGAAATATTCAAACGTTTGGAAAGGCTTTCTAGAGCTAAGCCAGAGAGAAAACGGATATCGGAAATTTGATTAAAGTTAAGGTATAAAATTTGTAGCCCCATGAGTTTTTCCAAAAAACGGATATCCGAAATTTGATTATCGCTAAGATATAAAGTCTGTAATCCAGTGAGTTTTCCTAAAAAACGGATATCTGAAATTTGATTGTGGCTAAGGTCTAAGGTTTGGAGTCCCGAGAGTTTTTCCAGAAAACGGATATCTGAAATTTGATTTAAACTAAGGTCTAAAGTTTGTAACCCTGTGAGTTTTTCCAAAAAACTATAGTCTAAAATTTTATTATTGCTAAGTTTTAAAGTTTGTAGCCTCGCAAGTTTTCCTCCAAAACGGATGTCAGAAAGATTATTGTAGCTAAGGTCTATGGTTTGTAACCCTATGAGATTTTTCGAAAAACGGATGTTAGAAATTTTATTGAAGCTAAAATCTAAAGTTTGTAGCGATGTGAGTTTCCCCAAAAAACGGATGTCAGAAAGATTATTGTAGCTAAGATCTAAAGTTTGTAACCTCGTGAGTTGTTCTAAAAAACGGATATTTGAAATTTTATTGTGGTTAAGGTATAAAGTTTGTAATCCTGTGAGTTTTTCCAAAAAACGGATATCTGAAATTTTATTGTGGCTAAGGTATAAAGTTTGTAACCCCGTGAGATTTGCTAAAAAATGGATGTCGGAAATTTTATTGGAGCGAAGGTCTAAATCTTGTAGTTCCGTGAGTTTTTCCAAAAAACTGTAGTCAGAAATTTGATTGTTGCTAAGGTCTAAAGATTGTAGCCCCGTGAGATTTTCCAAAAAACTGTAGTCAGAAATTTGATTGATATTATCACTAAAAACATCATTTCCAAGTTTTAGTTCTTTGAGTTTGGTTAAATACTGAAGTGATTCAATATCAGAAATTTGATTGTTGCTAAGGTCTAAAGATTGTAGCCCCATGAGATTTTCCAAAAAACGGATGTCAGAAATTTGATTGTTGCTAAGGTCTAAAGATTGTAGCCCCGTGAGATTTTCCAAAAAACTGTAGTCAGAAATTTTATTGTTGCTAAGGTATAAAGATTGTAGCCTCGTGCAGTTTTGTAAAAGCCTAGCATCTCGGAGAGTCGTGTATCCAAGATAGAGTTTTTGCAGTTTAGGGAGTGTCGTAAGGTTGTCTATTGTTTCTATTTTCCATTTATTATCTGAATCAATACCTCCTATGTATAAGTCACTTAGGTTTCTGAGTTGACCAATAGCAGTAGGGATAATAGACAAGACATTGTCGCTGCCAAGATTGGAACTGTCTATCCATTTTCGCTGTTTTTCATCCCAATAATCATTGCTTAAATACAATTCCTCCAAATGAATCAATTCAAACAATTCAGGCACTTCTTTCTCCAAATCCGTCAGTCCACAATTCCCCAAATCCAAACTTTTGGCTTGGGTGCGTTTGTTTTCTGCTATCAGTTTTTTGGCTAATTCACTCATTTTTATGGGAGTTTTGGAGGTGTTTGGTGGGGATTTTATTTGTGTAGGCAAGTTGTTTTGGTTTTCATTGAGGAGGCTTTGAACATAGCCTGTTCCGAGAACTCGGAAAATCTGCTGGATAGGAAAGGAACTTTCTCACTTAACGCACTAAATTTATGCGAATTTGTTTTTACTTTGTTTGTGTTCGTGGGATGAAGCTATATAGAACAAGTAGTTTCTACTCTATACGAGCAAAGTTCTTTTTCATCTAAGAGTTCTTGTTCGAGACTGTATAAAATTCGCATTGAAGTTAGAAAGGCAGGAAATTTTACACATCTATTTTCGCCTTTCTTTGGATTATCAATTCCTTATAATCCTCTTTTAGCTTTTCTGACAAAAAAGCCAAGTCAATAAAGTCAAGCATTGAAGGAATCGCATTGAAAATTCGCTTAAAACTGTTCATCATCAAAATCCATTTTTAAAGTGACAGGACCCAATTGTTTGCCAAACAACATCAACACTTCATTGACCTTATCGACCTTCAATGTCTGCTTCCCTTGCTCCAATTCTCGCACAAAACGCAATCCTACCCCTGCTCGTTCTGACAAATCTACCTGTGTCATTTTCAGCGACTTTCGCCTTTGCCGAACAAAATCTGCAATGGGGTTGTTTCTATCTTTTTTCATTATATTATACCTTTTGGGGTGTAAGATACAAAAAACCAACAATTTTATACCTTTTGAGGTATAAAAATAATTTTGAGTACATTCAGTGCAGCACATTCCTTTCAATAGTAGATTTTCCGAGTTCTCGGAACAAGCTATGTTCAAAGCTGCATAGGAATAATTCACCAAGTAATCACAAGTTTGCCTACAATTATACCATTAAATACAACAATAATTATATCTTTGACTATAAAATCAAATTTCACTTTCACTCCAAAAATAAACTAAAAACCATAACAACAATATGTCTTACGTACCTACTATTTTGATTGGATTAGGCGGATTGGGTTCTTACATCGTGGATACAATTTACAGTTGGATTCCCGAAGAACGGCGCAAAAGAGTCGCAATTCACGCTTTTGATACCAATGTAAACGACCTCGCCAAATTGAAGTATCTCACCAAAGAGCATGTCACTCAGACAAGTACCAATTGGACAGTTGCCGAATACTTGCGAATGGCGGATGATTCGGTCAAAGATTGGTTTCCCTACGAACAAAGCGAAGTTCTACGGAAATCACTCACCGATGGAGCAGGTCAAATTCGTGTCGTATCTCGATTGGCCTACCGTGCAGCCATGGAAAGCGGTAAGTTGAACAAACTGCACAGCAGCATCAACCACATTTTCAGCGAAACAGGTGGCGAAATGAGCAGCAGCGCAAGGGTGATGATTGTGTGTTCGATTGTGGGCGGAACAGGAGCAGGGATTTTCCAACAAACTGCCATGTATCTCCGAGATGTATTGGAGTACGATTTTCGCCGCAAAAACGTCTTAATTCGAGGCGCATTTATGTTGCCTGATACTTTGGTTTTGTCCAATGTGATTCGAGGAGATGAAGTCGAAAACATTCGCGCCAATGCTTATGCAAGTATCAAAGAGCTAAATGCAATCACCAAAAACGCAAGTTCGGGCGCAGAAAATCTGACCAATATCGAACTCGAATACAAACCCAATCAAGTTGATACGCAAGGGCGATTGGACCATGTGATTACCTCACGCAATCTGCCCTACAATTTCTGCTTCATGTTCGACTTTGAGAACACAGAAAAGAACAACCTCAAATTTTTTCCGAACTACATCAATCAAGTCGCCCGCTCGACCTATTTGGATTTGTTCAGTCCGATGAGCAATGACCGCTTCTCCAAACAAGACAACCAAATCCTTTCGCTCATTGCCCAAAACGGCATGAGTCGCTATTGTGGTGCGGGAGTTTCTTCTTTGGTCTATCCTTATGCCGACATTATCAACTATGCCGCATTGAGGTGGTCAACCGACAGCCTTTCAAACGATTGGCTAAAAATTGACGAACAGTTTGAAGCCGATTTTAGACAATATGAAATTGACCTCCGAAACGGAATTCCGAGAGATAAGCCGCAAATTGGAGATAGATACCGAGATATTTTGTTCCGTTTTGCGACCCAACAAAATCCCCGACCTTTCTTCAAATTGGCCTATCGTTCGGCGCATACACTCGACAAACGGGGCGAAATAGGCTCACCTAAAGCGCAGCTATTCATCGAAACCATCCTACGACGCATTGAAGCAGTTATCAACGAGGATGAAAAATTGAGTCAATTTGCAGCCGAATCTGGATTGGACGAAAACCGATTGCAGAACAAGGATACGGCTCGTGATGAGGTGAATAACCGTGAGGAAGGTTTGTATTACTACGAACAGACGATTCGCAAATTCATTCACAGCACCAAAAACTATTTGGTGAACGAAATCATCATGCAGGACGGTGACCACGCCAATATGTTGAGCGGGGACGAATACAAATTGAATACATGGATATTGAAGCAGCCCGAAGCACTTCACCCTGTTTCAGTTCGCTATGTGCTGTATCAGATTGAAAGCCTATTGGAGCAGCAAATCAAGGAAATGGCTCCTGTCAATCAAAAAATCGAACAGGCGATTGACCACTACAAAAAAGTCTATGACCTCGACGAAACCGAAGACTATGTAGAGTCTGCGGACGACCGAATGGACTTGGCAAACCGTCAAGGGTTCTTTGGGCGAATCATGAACAATCAGTTCAAAGACTTTGTAAACGAATACATTGACAAATCCAACCGTCACTTCAACAACTTGACCCGCTTCCGCAAAGATAGACTGGTGGAGTTGGTCTTTCGTGACCTTCAAAAAGCGGTCAAAGAAATGTCGGAAGATTGGGAAAAATACTTCAAAAACTTGCGGGATGTTCGCAACAGCCTCAACAATGAACTAAACATCACCGTCAAAAAACACGACAATTCGAGCGACCCAACAGTGCGATATGTGTTGAGTTCGGAAAAAAACAAAGAAAAGTTGTGGGAAACTGTTCGGACGAATGTGGTCAGTGATGAACTACCCAAAGAGATTTCGGAGCAGATTTACAAAGGTCAGTACAGCCGATTTGTGAAACGCCGCAAAGGGGCTTACCTCACCGAACAACGCGCCGAAAAAGTGGAAGAAATGTTCCGCAGTGATGTGTTGGCTTGGTGCAAAAAAGAAATGCGAAAAGAAGACGGTTTGAACCTCAATTGTGTGCGTGCGCTTCGCAGGGAAGCACAGTTTGACGGGATGCCAGAAGACCAGGTAGAAGCCTATATAAAAGACAAGGTGCGGATTTTGAACAATTTGGCGCGTCCTTATGTGCCTGCTTCAAATAGTGCTACCGAACTCAACGCTTGGGGCGTTCATCCTGACTGCATCAAAGAACTGTCTGGAACGGCTCGCAATGAACTCTTTGACGGAACGGACTTGGTGGAAGACACTGCTTTCTCTGCTTACGAAATCACCCGCAACCGCACGCTTTACGGCTTGCGAATTGACGATTTTCCGAAGTTTTACAGTGGCGACAATACAGGTGGCGTGCCGGGTGAATACTACAAAGCCTACAATTCCCGCATCCGTCAATTGACCAAAACGGGCAATACGGTCACGCCTCACCTCGACAAAAAGTGGCACTTGCCTGCCTATTTACCCGAAATTTCGGACTATCGAGTACATGAGGATATGACCAACATCAACCGTGCCTTGATTTGGGGTATTATGATGGGCTACCTTCAAAACATTGACGATTATGGTCGTTTGACTTGGTTGTTCAACGATGATTCGGGCAGCCGTTTGATTCAAGAAGGGGATACTCCTGCCGATTTCTACATTCACTCTTTGCACGAGGCATTGCTGCACAATCCGATTGTGGTGGATAAGGTCATCAAGCGATTGGAGGAACAGATGGACAGTGATTTGAAGCTGAAACGGGACAAGATTGAAGAGCATTTGTTTCACGACAAATCCCAAAATATCTATTATTTCCCTGTTGATAGAAAAACACCTATCAATATTTTCGACTTGATTTTGCGTTATTCGGAGGGAAACCCTGGCGACCCGAGTTTGGTACAAAAGGGCAATGAATTGTTAAAGATGTTGCTGCAAGGTATTGTGGATTATTATGTGCGGGCTTATGGCAGTCACCGCCGACACCTCGCCCAACAACAAGCCTACGCTTTCATTGACCAATTGGTAGCTAATTCTGCTTACTACCAAGAGGCGGACAAAATGGGTATTCAGTTTAAGGCTTGGGAGAATGTGGTGAAGGAAGTGAAGAAGGGGTAAATCGGGAGGCGAGAAGAGAGGAGCGAGAAAAGACAAATTGTAAACAGGCTTGAAGGGAGATTCCTTTCAAGCCTGTTTTGGTTAAGGAATGCTATATGATTAAAGTGGTCATTGTATTTTGTTTACTAAATTTCATAGTGTAGCAAATAAACAATCAATATTCCTCTACAAACTATATACTTGTACTATTCAACCCGCCCTCCCAAGAGGGGATTTCTTCACTCTGTACGGGTATTCCCCAAGACAGAGGGGCAGGGGTGGGTTCCAATATATCACTTGCCAACTTAGAAAAGAATATTAAAAACTTATTTGCGGAGCTAAAAAAATTAGTAAAAATCGCTTTGCCGACTTATTAAATAGTAAAAGCCTCTACCTTCTCAAAGAAGATAGAGGCTTCAAATTCATTTCAAAACGTCCAGAAAAATTCAATTTCTCTGATTACGCTCTGCAACGTTACTTTTCAATCATCAACTTTTCGCTTCCAATCCGTTTACCTTCAACTTGGATTTCCACCAAATACATTCCACTACTCAAGCCTTCAATGGATAATTCAGGCGTTTCACGTTCCACTATTGAAGTCAAAACCAACTGTCCAAGAGCATTATAAACCTGTACTTCAATAGGAGTATTGAAGGAGGCAGCTTCGCCTTTGAAGTCAAAATAAAGATGGGAAGCAGTGGGGTTGGGATACAAGACAAGTAGATTTTTTTCAAGAAGGGATTCTTCAATGCCTACGCCAAAATCTCCGTAACGCTGAGCATAGATGCCATCATAACTTCCATCCTGCGCAACCACCTCATCACCAACTTGACCACTCTGCCACGCCACAACAAAATTCCCGTCATCGTCCATACCTACACTTGGAAAGGTTTGATAACCTTGAGTGTAGGTATTGACTTGAAGTTCATCGCCATTGCGACTGCCGTCACTATTGAAGTGCTGTAAGTAAATTCCGTAATCACTTTCGCCTTGATTGCTCGTCCATGTAATCACAAAATCTCCATCATTGTCCATAGCTACTTTTGCAGCACCTTGTCCAGAAGTAGTATAAGTATTGACTTGGAATTCGTCGCCATTGCGACTGCCATCACTGTTGTAGCGTTGTGCATAGACTCCGTAATAATCTCCATCTTGACCATCGCTATGCCATGCAATGACAAAATCTCCATCACTGTCTATTCCTATGCTTGGAAATGCTTGATAACCAGTTGTATGACTATTAACTTGAAATTCGTCACCATTAGGACTGCCGTCACTATTGTAGCGCTTTGCGTAAATTCCGTATTCGCTCCCATCCTGTTCATAACTATTCCAAGCAATCACAAAATCACCATCATCATTCATCGCTACAGCTGGCAACAATTGGCTATCATTTGTATGGGTATTGACCTGAAACTCCTCTCCATTGAGGCTACCATCGCTGTTGTAGCGCTGTGCATAAATCCCAAAGTAACTTCCATCTTGATCATAACTACTCCAAGCAATGACAAAATCCCCGTCACTGTCCATCCCAACACTTGGAAAAACTTGATAATTACCGGGATGGGTATTGACTCTAAACTCACCGCCATTTGGGATTCCATCCTTATTGTAACGCTGTGCATAAATGCTATAATAACTTCCATCTTGGTATTCGCTCTGCCACGCAATGACAAAATCTCCATCACTGTCCATGGCTACACTCGGGCGATATTGATAGCCTTCGGTGAAGGTATTTACTTTGAACTCGTCGCCATTGGGACTGCCATCCCTGTTATAGAGCTGTGCATAGACGCTGTAATCACTTCCATCTTGGTATTCACTGTGCCACACAACCACAAAATCTCCATCACTGTCCATGGCTACACTTGGAATGGATTGATAACCCATAGTGTGGGTATTGACTTGGAATTCACCACCATTGGGAACGGGGGTTTGGGCTTGTAGGAAGTCGGGGTTGACTCCCAAGAGAGTCAGAGAAAAGGTGGCAGCTATGCCGAGTCTTTGAAGCTGAGATTCAAAACGGTGTAAGCGTTGGAGCCAGGAGGTTTGCTCTTTTGGAGAGAACTGATGCCACTTTCCTTGTTGCCATTTTTTTTGGAGTCGCTGACAGAACTTTTGATAAGCACTCCATTTTCGTTTGTGTAAAATCGAAGAAATAAATTTATTGTTCATAATGAGGTTCGTTGAATTAATGGTTAAAAATAAGATTTGATGTATTTTATGAGTTATTTATTTTTATAAAGATATTATTTTTTAATAAAACTTCAAAACTTCAAAACTTCAAAACTTCAAAACTTCAAAACTTCAAAACTTCAAAACTTCAAAACTTCAAAACTTCAAAACTTGAAATCAACTTGTTCTTCAAAGAGATATAAAAAAGAGTCCGCATTGCATACTGCAAGCGGACTCTACCTTTTATCAATCACAGCACTGACAATGCTGCAACTGTTACCTATTTGACAATTGCAAACTTGATGTAAACAGCCTCTTGGTTATCCAAAGCTACTTTAGCTATGTAAACTGTGGCTGGAAGATCGGTTACGTCTATGATAGATGATTGACTGTCATGCGTTTTTATGGATTGAAGTTGCTTTCCTGCCATATCAAATATTTCTACCATTGCAGTTGTATGTACTGCGCCGAATTGGATATTCAATAGATTCGTTGCAGGATTTGGATAGAGTGTAATGTCTGTTTGAATATTGGTATCCAAACTTCGTTTACCTTTTCCATCTTCCAAATCTTTTCCTCCTCCGTCTCCAACTTCTTCTACTTCTCCATCATTTGGAATTTGGCAAGCGAGACACTCTTGATCGCTGAGATACGTGAATATCTTAGGTAAGGTGACAGTTGATTTGGTTCCATCGGCACAAATGGCAGTTACGGTAATTACGTATTCTTGACAAGTAAAGAAACAGCCTGCATCTGCTAAAGAGATATAAGTAGTACCTTCATCTACTTCAAAGTGACAAGTGTTTGGCGCACATCCTGCGTAGTTGTGTACGATGTCTATCTCATAAGTGACTGCTCCATTTGGATCCCAAGTCACCAAGATGTCTTCTTCTACGGTATAGGTTTGTACAACACCATTGAGGTTGAATTTAGGACAACAATCTTTGGTTGTTTTACAACATTTAGCTTTGTAGTCCTTGATACTGCGCTTACATACAAGCTCTTCTTTATAGTAGATAAACAAAGTCGCTCCATAAGTGCTTCCGTCAGGAATACACAATGGGTTTTGGTTTACGATGATGGATTGATTGTAATCCCACCATATTGTAAAGGTATAGTCACCCAAAGCGCCTGGAACGATAGGGTCTCCTGCTGCATTCACCATCGTAACACAGACCTCTTCCCCTTTGCAGGATTCAACTATAGAGAACTCACAATTGATACATTCCAAATCTTTCACTTCCCCTGTAATATAAAAGTGACAACATTCAGTTGGAACGTTCAAGTCAATACCATAAGTGATGTGAACTTCGTATTCAGTACCTACTGGCAAGGATACGCAGTTGGCATCTACAATATCTCCTGTAGTTCCATTCAAAATGTCCCAGTTGATGTCTATCCAATCTAATCCCGAAGGATCTATGGCTACTCCATTGATGAGAACTTTCACAATTGTTTCGTATCCGACACACTCTTGAATGACTTCAATTTTAGCATCGTCACAGTCACATTCTTCATCTACTACAATGGTTACTTCATCTCCTCCATAACATTCTGTGGCAGGATCAAAGACCGTTACAGTATAAGTTGTTGTTTCGAGTGGGCAAGCAATAGGCGTGGCACTAGTCGGATCGTCCAAACCATCTGTTGGTGTCCAACTTATGACAGAACCTGCTGGGGCATTGACGGATAATTGAGTACAGGTAAACTGACAAATGGTATCTTGTGGCGAATCAATCGTGATGTCCAATTTGCCTTCTGCAATCAAATCCAGTTCGTAGTGACAGCAAATGAGTGGGTCGAGATTGTAAATCACTCCAACCTTCAATGTATAAGCTTCTCCATTTGGATACAGCACAGGATTGTCGTTTACATAATCTACCGAAGTTCCATCCCAAGTAATGGTATAACTTGGATTGGTAGCACTTGGATCAATTGGCACTCCATTGATGTAAGCTGTGAGTAATACACCATCAGCTGTACAAACTCCTTCAACGGTGATGATGTCTTCACATTCTGGTGGTTCACATGGAACAACTACCACCGTTACATCGGCAGAAGTAGTACAGCCAGTTCCTGCGTCATAAACCGTTACGGTATAAGTGGTGGTTTCGTCAGGACATGCGGTTGGGTTATAGCTATTGGGGTCACTTAGCCCGTATGCTGGTTCCCAAATTACATAGTCGCCTCCCACTACATCAGCGATTAATTCTGTGCATTTGCCATAACAAATCGTATCTTGGTCGGCAGAAGCGGTTATCTCAAGACAAGGATGAATAGAGATGTTATCAATCAATATCGCTCCTGCGATTGTACTGGTCCCTGCATAAGTAGGATAAATCAATAAATGAAAATCGGAAGCAGGAGCAATAAAGCTCGTTTGTCTATGGTGTTGACCTACTGGATCAAATGGATCACTCCATAACCCTAAACCAGTGACATCGGGATTTAAATTGACCAATTGATCTACTAAAAATCCTGTACCTGAAGTATTAGTCCCTCCTGCTACAAGTCTAAAATCGACAGAAACAGTGTCGTTTGCAGAAGCATAATCGTACTCCATACAGTACAAAGTTCCCGGAGTTAGATTAAGATGTTCTATGGTTATTACTGCTTCACCATTCGAGCTTGCTGAATCCCACATTCTAAGATGATTTTCTTCTGCCTCTATATTGGAAAATAAATGAGGAGACCCCCAAGCATCTTCCCAACCACAAACTTCATTGAAAACGAAAGGGTTTCCATTACTATAAGTAGTCAAAGAGGCTAAAGCCGAAGTTTCAAAATCTCCATTGGGAACTAACTCACACTGTTCTGGAGTACAATCATTTTCCTTCGATGGCTCACAAAGCAATGCCGCATCTGCTTGTATCAAACCATCTCCCAAAAATCCTCCTAACCCTGGATTGTTTGCATCTATGTTCATGGCACTTTCTTGTAAACAAAGTGTGACGGTATTTGGGTTGGTGTTTGGATTTCCACCATGTTCACACAAATACAAAGCCACCAATCCTGCTACAATAGGACTTGCCATAGAAGTACCGTCCCATGAATCATAATTACTAATACCTGTTGCTATACTGCTCAAAATTCCTACACCTGGAGCCATGACATCTACGCCCCATCCATAATTGGAAAAAGAAGCTTTCTCATCGTTTTGGTCGCTTGCTCCAACGCCGATTACATTGTTGTACCCAGCAGGATAAGCCACAAAAGGGGCATTGTCATTTCCGACTGCTGCAACGCACACTATACCTGCATTGTAAGCTTGACTCATGATAGCGTCATGAGTAGCCGAATAGCCATAACCTCCCCAAGACATATTGATTACATCTACGCCTTGACCAATAGCATACAATACTCCATCGTAAGGATTGTCTAAACCACCTGGCGAAGTATTTCCGTCACTCTTAGTTTTGATGGGCATAATCATGGCATGATGCCCCATTGAAGCGATACCATTCGTATTGTTGGTTGCTGCTCCTGCAATTCCTGCTACGTGCGTGCCGTGTGAAAAGTATGGGTTGGTGACAGTGGAAGGTGGGTTGGGGTCAGCATCGTTGTCTGCAACATCAAAGCCGCCTGTTATTTTACTAGCCAAATCTTCATGTGTGGTCAATACTGCATCATCTACGATGGCTATCACCATATTGCTTCCACCACAATCGTTGGTCATCCAAGCATCTTCTGCATTGATATGCGGTAAGTACCATTGTTGGGGATAAAGTATATCATTTGGTGCAGTAAAGGTTTCTACTGCTGGAATTTTTTCGCTGTAGGTTGTAGCAGATAGGTTATTGAAGGCTCTAATCAAGTCTTCCGCACTGCGATTTTCTGCAAAATGTACCTTGTAAGTTCTACTAAGCGCATCTTCGCCTTTCCAATATTTGAAGGCTATTTCGATACGAGTAATGTTGTAAGAGTTAACGATGGCTGCCAAACCCTGTACTTGGTTCAACTCGCTGTTTCTTACATTGTCGGGATTGTCAAATGTAGGAACTTCTACGTTCTCATTCACCTGCCAATAGAGTGTGTTGGGTACATACTTGACGAGATGTTCAGAAATACCTTGGTCTACGGAAGTTTGTGCAGACAACTGACTGCAACAAAGTAGGAGAAAGGCTCCAATGAGAGCCAAAGGATAAAATTTTTTCATCTTTGATTTGATTAATTTGGTTTAAATAATTAGGTAGATTCTCCAACAGTTGTGGAGTATTACTTTCAATGCTAATTTAGGCTAGTTTGAATTTGTTTTTTGTCACACTTTTGCAGCCTTATTCAACTGTTGAAGTAGCTGTATAATAGGGAAGGGAAGTTGTGGTTTAGATATTTAACCTTGTGAGGAAGAGTTTGGCTGTGGATTATTTGGAAGTATGAAATGCTCTTAATGCCTCTGAGATAGAGTTGTTTAGATTGGGTGTTTTATAGTCACAATCGTTATTGTTACAGAATTGAGGGAATGTTCTATTTTTTTTGCTTTGCTTTTAGGAAAATTTAATTGGAAGGAGGGGTGTTCTTTTGAAGGTTTTCTTTGGAGTTGGATTCCCATTGTGCGGAATAGGGGTTGTAATGGCATTTTTTAGGTTTGCTAAAGATGTTTTGAGGATTCTGTATGTATGCTCTGCAATCGGTACAAATGTACCTGAATTCACAATCCTTGCAGGTGTCTATCTGATCTTTGTTAATTTGCCACGAATCCTTGAAGCTTGTTTTTTGGAGGGCGTTCAGGAGAGAGATTTCTTTGTGATTGCCGTAAGATTTGGGCATGGATGGACAGTTTTTGATATTGCCTTTTTCGTCAATAGAGATTTTTCTGTTTAGACAGGTATTGTTGGACTGGGCTTCGGTAAAATGACTCAGGTTTGGAGAAAAGTAAATGGGGTGGACGATTCCACAATGATGTTTGTTGTCAATCACCTTTTGGATGAATAGTACGCTGGCATGGGTTTCTATGGGGAGCTTACAAACTTTGTCTTCTGGGGCAGAATGAAAGATGAGCTGTATTATTCGTGGAAACTGATTGACAAGATTGGTTATTTCAGATACAGACCATTCATCAGAAAAAGGAAGAGTAATGGTGAGGTGTTGTAACCGACTGAGTTGGAAATAACGCAGAATAGAATGTAGTTGAGTTGGAGGAACGGGAGAGTATGTCCGCATTTCTAAGGCTTTGCATCCGAGTAAATCCAGTTCTTTTTGGATTTTTTGGTAATCGTGTGTGGAATGTGCATCGCTGTCAATTATGGCATTGGTGATGAGGGCAGGGTGATTCCATTCCAAACTTATGTCTGGGAATCTATTGGGTTCGTTGGTCCAAAATCCCCATTCGCTTTTGGTGAGCAAACCTAGGTATTGATCAATGCCCTGATCGTATTCGTTGTGGTAAGCGGCCTTAACTTCTGCTACTGAATGTGTTTGTAACTTTTGAAGGATATCATACAATAAGTTGGGAATAAAGCGGTAGGTATTTCTTTGTAAGTCACAGATAATGCTACGAGAAGCACCTTTTACAGGAATACAATTGGCAAATAATTGGAAGTGTTTTTTTTGTTCAAGCATCCTCTTTTACTACGTTATTTTTAAAAGAAACCATTCGAGAAATGGGTTTATAGAAAGCAGTACAGTAATATTGTTCTTCTTCGTGAAAAGGACTTCTGACTGTTTTTGGAGGTTTGGCGGCCTTGTCTTTTTGAAGTAATTGGTAAAAAGCAGGAAGTTGCTTCAAGGTTTCATTAGGAATAATGTCTTTGAGTGTTCTTGGAATGGTTTCAGTAGGGGTTATTTTTGTTGAATCAGCCATGCTGCTATTTTTTTTTCTAAATAATAATTACATGGTTTAGAGACCATGCCAAATTGACCATTGGGGTTTACCTCCAAAAAATAGTAATTTCCGTCTTTGGCTCGTATAAAGTCCAATGAGCCACTATTTAGCTCCAATATAGCCATTAATTTTTGTATCCTTTCAGTTATTTGCTTAGGTAGTGAGTAAGGAACAGTGCGATTGGGATTGGTACGATTGTATCTTCGATAGTCTAAGGCTGTTTGTTGGTCTAATTGCGAGAAAATAGCCATGCTATGACACTCTCCATCTATGTAGAAAGTTCGGATTTCGTATTCTTTATCTATTTTTTCTTGCACCAACATCGGAAAAAAGCTGGAAGGCAATGAGTCAATGATTTCGGTTGTAAGTACGGCTGTAAAACCTGCGTAGAAGACTTTGTCAATCACGAATCCACGTGAACGAAAAACGGCTTTGACTATCAAATTAGGGTGTGTTTTTTTGAAGTCGAGCAACTTATTTTTATCATTGGTAACCAATGTTGGAGGAACTTTAAATCCCAGTTTTTGAGCAGTATGCAGTTGGTAAGGTTTATTGATTTCTTTTTTGGAAGGATGGTTAAGCCATTTTTTCTCCAATAAATGATAAAAGGCAAAATTGTATGCCTCCAATTCGTGTAGGGTATGATTTTCAATGTCCCTTTTTATTTGCAGATCTTCAATGCCATTGAGGTTAGGAGGCTCCTGTGTTTTGGTTTTTCTGAACCATACCGCAGTGATATCTTCTTCATTTATGGAGGTATTGTTTTTTTCTAAGCCCAGTGATATGTGGTCATTTCCAAGCTGTATAGAGGTAGGTAGTTTGTGTATTTCTCCGTCATTGATTCTGAAGAAATGGGTCTGATAGGAGTCGAGCCAATCTATTACCTCACAAGTGGAAGCTTCTCCCATTTTACTGAAAATCAATATTGCGCCCATGTTTATTTATAGAGTTATTCCAATATTCAATTTTGATTCTAATAAAAAAAGGGAAAGTAAACACATTCATAAAATAGACAATAGTATAAAATGATGTTAACTTTCCCTTAATATTGAGAGGGTTGAAGTATCAATCTTCACCCATATTCATACCATCAATATAGGTAGTCCAAGATTCGTGGTGGCGATAAGGCGCATCTTCCCAAAGTCCACTTATATATTTTTGACCACCTTTGACGTTTTCTTTATTAATTTCGAAAGCTTCAAATTTTTCTTGCAATGCATCTTGATTTTTTTTCATAATGATGAAAATTTATTTATGGTGAGTGCCTACTCTGTTGTTAGGTTTTCGGCTTCCCCTAATAATCTAATTGAGTAGCTAAAATAAGCTAGTCTGCCCACAAAAAAAGTTACACTTTGGGAATCTTGTTCAGCTGTCATAGTGAGATATTGAAGGCTAAAAAATGCCTTGTGATTTCTGTAAGGGTCTATATACACCTCTTATGGATATTACAGCTTGCTCAACTTGTTCAAATTAAAGTGTCAAAAAAAAGTATAAAAAAAGCTGCTTCTAATCAAGAAGCAGCTATAGTGTTAAAAGAAAGCCAGAATTACAATAAGTTCAAGAACTATCTATTGTTTGATAAGTTTACCTGAATAAATCCTACTATCTATTGAGAAACGATAGAAGAATATGCCCGAAGGCCATTCAGTCAAATCTATCTGTAATAAAGTTGGAAAATCTTCTTCAAAGGAGATTGATTTTACCGTTTTGCCTTGAGCATTGGTAATGACTAAAGATGCTCTTTCTACTCCAATAAATGTGTGTTCAGATAAATTGAAGTGGATGAAATTATTTGTTGGGTTTGGAAAAAAGTTTATTGTCACAGCGTCACTGCTGCTTGGGTTTTCTTTTTTAGAGCTAAACGACAACAGGGTTGTAGGGCTACTATATGGATTGATGACGGCATTGATATGTTCTTTGATGCAATCTATATCAGTTGGAACACAGGGCGTTCCTAGTATAACTTCATCACCCTCTTGACGTATTTCTGTAATCAGGTCTTCTATTCTTGCTAGGATATTGGTTCCCTCCCTTTCGTTGGTGTCGTCACATTCTATGTAGAAAGACATAACCAAAGGAATTCCATTTTGTCCATTACTGCAATATGGGGTAATGATGAGTGCTAAAGTTTTCCCGCAATATCGAGAAGCTACACTTTTCAAATTACTATTGAAAGTAAAATCTCCATTGTTTTCACACAATTGAGTTGGATCGTTCAGAGGAATATCTATCCAATCATCTGCCTCTGGTAATACGGTATACTCTACTACGAAACTAAAAGATCCTGTAAATGCTGAGCAAACTACGGGAGATAAATCTTCAATATCCGTCCAGTATTCCATATCTGTGGAAGAAATATTGTCGTATGGATTGATATTGCAGCTAGGTTGTCCAGGCTGACCCGCATAAGATGCAATATTGATTTGTGTAAATAACACGGTAATAAAACAAAATAAAAGTAATAATTTTTCCATGATAAAAAGTTGTCAAGTAAGGTAAAAAGGTTACACAAAAATGTATATCTTCGATGGAATTTTTTGTTACAATAACACAAGGCTGTTCATTGAACACCTCTAAAATACTTAATTAAGTCCTTGATTTCCAAATAGCAACTATTCAATATTCAGGTATGAACAAAAGTAAATTGGTTCAATTGGTGAAACATTTATCTCCTATCCAAAAAGACAGGTTTCTCAAATATCTCAACTCACCTTATTTTGTGTCCTCTTACGAAGAAGCACAACACCGAACCATTTCTTTTACAAAGTATCTATATCATGAAATTGCGACTGACAATGAAGACATTGCTTCTCTTCAAAAAATGAATGTATGGAAAATATTATTTCCTACCAAGCCTTATAACGATACCCGAATGAGGCAAGAAATGACTTCTCTTACCAAAGAATTGGAAAAATTTTTAGGTATAGAATACATGCAAAGAGATGGAGAAGCGATTGATGTAGCTTTGTTAGAATACTATGCATCTCATCAACATTTGCATCCTTTTTTTAAAGGAACGTTGAACAAAATCCAGCGTCAGTTAGAAGCAGATGTCACCTATAAAAGTAGTGCTTTCTACTTTCATCTATTCAAAATTCAGAGAGCCGTCTCCTCTTTTGATAGCCTTCAACCTATCTTAGAAGATCACATCAATCTTCAAAAAACCATATTTTCTTTAGACCTATACTATCTCATCAGCAAACTTGAATACGCTTGCCTTTGGGTCAACTATCATCAAACCTCTCAAACCAAAAGTCTCATTGAAGAATCACTTATTTTAGAAATTTCTGAAAGTCAAGCCTATGATGAATACCCTATTCTGAAAATATATAGGTATACACTGCTTATTCTGAAAGGACAATTTGAAGCCCAAAATATCAATGAATACATTGAACTATTGAAGAATCATCTGCATGAATTTTATCCAAAAGACGCTAAGACATTGTTTACCTATGCATATAATTATTTGATAGTCAGTATAAATCAGACTTCAAATGAACAAATGGGTAACCAGTTCAGAGAACGGCTCTATGAACTGTATATAGAAGTAGGCTTGAGGCAAAATATACTCTATGTGGACGGAAAGCTACTGCCCAATGACTTGAAAAACATCATTACTTTGATATTGAGTTTGCCAGAACAAGGAGAATGGAGTATGAAACGAAAAACACAGACCGCCTCCCGTTTTCTGCAAAAACATCAGCACCTGATATTGGGTACAGAACAAGAGGCTTATTACGATTACAACCTCGCCCATCTGCAATTTTACCAAGAAGAATACCTTCAATCTATTCAAACCATCAGTTCTATTCAATTATCTAACATAGATTATATTTTAGCTGCCAGAAGACTGAAAATAAAGGCTTACTATGAATTGGATACCATAGACGAATTGGAAAGAGAAATAAACAGTTTCCGAACAGCCATGTATCGCAACAGCATTGAAGGGGCAGAAATAACTGAGCGTGTAAAAAGCTACAATATGCAGTTTATTAAGCTATTGAAGCGTATTCTTCATCCCAAAACTTTTAAAAACAACACCCGTATTCAGAAATTAATGGATGAAATACAAGAGACAAAACTGATTGCAGACCGAAAATGGCTGATAGAGAAGTTGGAATTGATGAGGTAGAAATTGGGTAGGGGAAACAATAGAAAGAGAAGAAAAAATATCAACGTTTTTTAAAGATTTATTGGTGCGATGTTGTTTTTTGATTGGCGATGTATAGAAAACGCATCTGCTAAAAACATCTGTTAAGGTGTAGGTATATTTGTTTTAAATCAGCCAAAGTTTGCTAATTTTGCCCCTTCAATACTTCAATAGAAACAACATCCTATGAAATACGATGAGGTCAAAAGTCTGATAGCCAATTCTCCTACCATCAAAATACTGCGTGCTTTCAGTGCACCACTGATAATCAGTTTCCTATATCAAGAATTTAAGCAAAAAAACCGCATTTCCATTTCAAGCTACGAACTCATCAACCGATTGGCAGATGTAATCGAACTCTTGGACAAAAGCGAAAAGTCGTTTTTGGGCATTGAAGACTCCGACCCATTGACCCTAGCACAGCGGTACATTGCGACTTGGTGCCACGAAGATAATCGCTATTTGACCCGCTATCCAGACGAAAATGGTGAACCGATTCACGAGCTTACCTCTCACACCGAAAAGGTTTTTCAGTGGATGGATACCTTGAAAAAACGGGAATTTGTGGGTACAGAATCCCGCTTCAAAGACATCTATCGCCTCCTTCGTGAACTCATCGAAAACTCCAAAGCCGACCCCAAACAAAAAATCGCTCAATTGGAGGCGCAACGCGATGCCCTCAACCAACAAATCCGCCAAATCAAACGCTCTGGAAAAGTCGAAATTTTCAACGATACCCAAATCAAAGAACGCTTCTACAATGTCAACAAAGTCGCTCGTGAACTGCTTTCAGACTTCAAAGAGGTGGAACACAACTTCAAGGACATCACCCTCGAAATCTACAAAAAACAGACACAACTAGATGTTAACAAAGGTCAAATTTTGGGTTATGCTTTGGACGCAACGGACGAACTAAAGGACTCCGACCAAGGTAAAAGTTTCTATGCTTTTTGGCAGTTTTTGGTGGCGGACAACAAACAGGATGAACTCTTGGAATTGATTGAACAGATGTACGATTTACTCCGCCAAAGGGATATTCACTATGCCGACAACTTCCTCCGAAAAATCAAAATTTACCTACACAGTGCGGGTCAGAAGGTCATAGACTCCAATCGTTTGTTGGCAGACAAGTTGAGTCGAATTTTGGTGGAACGGGATATTTTGGAGCGCAAAAGAGCCATTGAAGTCATCAGTGCCATCAAAAATTTTGCGATGGAACACCCCGAAAGATTCAGTGGCAAACGCAAGTTTATCCATATCGAAGACCTTCCCGACATCAACCTACCAATGGAACGTCCATTGGGTGAAAAACCTCAAGAGGCAACTTTTCGCAATCAACCAACCGAGTTGGGCAGCGACAAATTTGAAGAGGCAGAATTGAGCATCTTGTTTGACCAATTTGAGATGAACCGCCAAGAATTAGAGCAAAATATTGCGGACTTGTTGAAGTACCACGCCCAAGTCACTCTTTCGCAGGTAGTGGAATATTATCCAATTCAAAACGGTTTAGCGGAGGTGATTACCTATTTTTCGATTGCTTCAAAATCGGACAAGCATCTTATCAACACCGAATTGAGTGAGCAGATTTCTTGGAAACAGGAGAATGAGGAGGAGGATAATTTGAAGGAGATACGGTTGCCGCAGTTGGTGTATGTGAGGTAGATTTGGTTCAAAAATTACCTAAACAACTAAATGATTTGACTATGAGTACATACGATATGATTCTTTTGGAAGGAGAGAAAAAAGGTGAGAAAAAAGGAAGAAAAGAAGCAATCAAAACAACAGTAATTCGAATGCTTCGTAAATTTCCAAAGTGGTCGAATGAAGAAATTGCAGAATTGACAGGAGCATCTATTGATTTTGTAGAGAAGATTCGAAACGGATTGAAGAAATAATCTCAGGTTTACCTAATTTTGCGCCTCATTCACAAATCCATGAACAATATGAATCCTTCAACCACAACTACCAACGCTGAATTTGAACTCTCCAACGATTCCATTCCGCCTTACTCCATCGTGATTGTCAGATTACTACAAAGCGTCATTTACGACGAAGACCGCAAATTGTGGAATCTACTCATTACCTACCAACACCAAATTCGCCAACACTTTGCAGTCATTGGCGTAGAACTGCACCTCAACGAACAAGAAGGATTTGCGTTTTTGAGTCAACCCGACGAAATTGACACCGAACCGAATCAAGCTGCTCGTTTGGTGCGCCGAATGCCTTTGTCGTATGAAGTGACTTTGTTGTGCGTTATTTTGCGGGAAGCATTGGAGGAATTTGATGTGCGAAATACAGAATCCAGAAAGCTATTTGTTACGAATCAAGACCTCAAAGAGCGAATTGAACTTTTTTTCAAAGACAAAGCCGACAAAATTCGCTTGCTACAACGTTTTGACAGCTACATCAATACCGTTGCCAATTTGGGTTTTTTGAAGGAAGTGAAAGTGCGGGGTTTTGATGATGAATTGAAGACCTATGAGGTAATGCGGGTCATTAAGGCGAAGGTAAACAACGATATTTTGGAGCAAATTCGAGAGAAAATGCAGAGCGAAAAAATGAAACCAAAAACAAAATAGAATCAACACATGAGTACAGAATCAACAACCTGCAAGTGCAAAGGAAAATGTAAGAACAACCGTTGTGCTTGTAGAAAAAACAGACGACCCTGTTCAGACGACTGCAAATGTAAAGACTGCCAAAACCCCTACAATGGTGTGGATGTCGAAAAATTGCACGAATGTACTTTAGACAATATCGAAAAGTACAAAAGATATTCAAAAGAAAAATTAGAGAGGAAAGTAGAACTTCCTTGTGGTTGTGAAGAAGTAGCCATTGGGGTGATGTTGGAAGGAGGTGAATATACCTGCAGTGAATGTGATGAGGATTATTACTATTCTATTTGTTGGGGAGATGTCGCACAAGACAATTGTTCTTGGCATTGCGAAATTTGTAAAACGTGTAGGGACTGGCGAGAATGGCACTGCGACAATTGCAACAAATGCACCTATGGAGTGACTTTGCCTTGTGAAAATTGTGGTGCAAGCAGTTCTATGGGCTATTGATAAATCATTTATAACTATCCAAAATATCTTGGAAAATGACAAAAGTCATATTCACACTCATTTCTGGCTTATATTTACAAACAAGCCCCACAAATAGCGTATTTTTACGTCTTTCAAAATTTACAAACGGCAATAGTTTACTTCAGTATGCACTTCAACAACAACGGCACTTCCAATAAAAAACAATCCAGCGGCTTTCGATTGGATTATGTCGAAATCTTCAATTGGGGAACATTTGACGAACGCATTTGGCGACTCACTCCAAACTGCAAAAACTCCCTTTTGACAGGTGCCAACGGTTCAGGAAAAACAACCTTGGTAGATGCCATCATCACCCTACTTGTTCCACCCTCCAAACGCCACTACAACCAATCCTCAGGCGCAAACAGCAAGCGAGAAAGAGATGAAAGTACTTATACCTTAGGAGCTTATGTGACAGTGCAAAACGAAAACGAACTGGGCGCAAAAACCCAACACCTTCGCACCAAAGATGATTTTTCAATCCTATTGGGTGTATTCTTCAACAAAGATACCCGCCAACATTATACTCTGGCACAAGTTCGTTGGTTTTCCAACAATTCCTTGAAGCGTGCCTATCTGATTGCGCCAAAAGCCTTGACCGTTGAAGACCATTTTACACCTTTGGATACGGCGGGAACTTGGAAGCGAATTTTGAAGAAAAAGCACAAGGCAGACGAATACGACAGCTTCACCAAGTACAGCCAAAAATTCTCAAAGCTATTTGGATTGAAGTCTGAAAAAGCATTGACGCTTTTCGCCCAAACAGTGGGAATCAAAGTATTGGGAAATCTCAATGAGTTTATCCGCACCAATATGCTCGAAGAAAGCGACACTGAAACGGAATTTGAAAAACTCTACGCACACTACGAAAACCTGCTATCTGCTCACAAAGCCATTGAAAAGGCAAAGGAGCAATTGAAGATGTTATCTCCCATTGTAAAAGATGGACAACAGTTTCACAAATTGGAGGACAACCTGTCGGATTTGAAGGCAATGGAAGACAGCGTTGCGCCCTATTTTGCGGAGGTGAAAGAGAAATTGTACCTCAAAGGAATTGCCCGATTAGAAGGAGATGTACAGCGAAGGGCTGCAAAAGTTGAGGAAGTGCGTGTGGAATTGGGTGCTTTGGAATTGAAGAAAGAGGAGTTGGTGATTGCGAAAGGAAAAAACCGCCTTTATACCCAACTGCAAAACATCGACAAACAGATTCAGCAGCTAGAAAATGAGCGCAATAGCCGACAACTGAAGGCAAACCGCTACAACAAACTCGCCAAAAGTCTGGGTTCTAAAAGTGACCCAACTGAAAAACAATTCTACAAAATACTGGACGAAGGCAGGTTGGAAATTGACGAATTGCAGCAGAAAATGGAGGCTTTGCGGGAAACCGAAATTGGCTATCAGGTCAATCTACAAAACCTTCAAACCGAGTTCAATGAATTGAAGGAACGATATGTTTCACTTCAAAAACGCTCGAATCGAATTCCGATGACTTCAATAGCAATTCGTCAAAGCATCCTCAAAAAATTGGATTTGAGGGAAGCGCAATTGCCTTTTGCAGCCGAACTCCTAAAAGTACCTGAATCGGAGGCAGATTGGGAAAATGTGGTCGAATCCTTACTGAAACCCATTGGTTTGTCGCTTTTGGTATCGGAAAAATACTATGCTGATGTAACCGATTATGTCCAAAAAAACGACTTGAAAGGCAAGATTTTGTATGAGAAAGTGAGTGAAGGTTTGGGGGAAATCATGGCTCCAAAAGTCGGCAAAAACAGCATTTTGGCAAAAGTAGAAGTCAAACAAAACCACATTTTCAGCGGTTGGCTGCAAGCCTTTTTGAACCAGCACTACGACTATGTTTGCACTGCAAAAAGTGCGGACTTCAAAAGGGCAACCAAAGCGGTTACTTCTAAAGGTTTGATTCGCAACGGCTACCAACACCAAAAAGACGACCGCCCCGAAAGTCTCAACAAGGAAAATCACATTTTGGGTTGGGACAATCGGGAGACGATTCTGCGGATTCAACGCAAACTAAAGGACTTGGAGGCGGAAATGAAAAGCATCAAAGTCGCGATTCGGGAAAACAAAAAAGTGGGTGCTTCTTTTGGCAAACGACGGGATTTGTTGAACCGTTTTTGTGGCTTTGAACAGTATCCCGAAATTGACTGGAAATCCATCGTAAAAGAGATTGAACAACAGAAGAAAGAGAAGGAACGTTTGCTAAAAAGTTCTGACCAATTGAAAGAATTGGAGCAGCAACTGGAGGAGGTCAAAAAGGCAATCAAGGACAAGGAATCGCAGAAAGACCAACTGATTGAAGAAAAGGCAAAGCTGCAAAATACGCTCTCGAATTACGAGGAGGGATTGAAGGAAGCGCAGGAGTTGATTGCAGAATATGAAGACATGAGCTTCAAAAATTACCGCCAAAAATTGAAGTCTTTGATTGGCGAAAAAGCTCCTACAATTGCGACCATCAACCGCATTGAAGGTAAAGTAAAACGCACGGTGACAGGCGATAAGGAGAAATTGGAGCAGAACCGCTCTAAAAAAGAAGTGGCTTTGACCCGAAGAATGCAGCAATTTATCAATCCTCCAATGGATGTATTGGAGAAATATCCGAATTGGACGGCAGATACGGTGAATTTTCGCCCTGATGTGAGTTATTTGAAGGACTATGAAGAACTGTATCAGAAGGTGTTAGACGAGGATTTGCCGCAATACCAAAAACGCTTCAAGGATTGGCTGAACGAGCGTTTGATTTTTGACATTGCCAACTTCAAAACGGCTTTGGAGAATAAGGAATCGGGAATTTTGGACAGCATCGAACAAATCAACGATTCGCTGCGTGGAATTGACTTCAACAGCAATCCACACACTTACATTGAGTTGGACATCCAAAAATCACGAGACATTGCCATTCGAGAGTTCAAACAGATGCTGCGGGATGCGATGCCCGACCCTGCCAAATTGATTAAGGGGGATGAACAAGAATTGGAGTATAGTTTCCAGAAAATCAAGGTAATCATTGAAGAATTGAGTGCGAATGAATTGTGGCGCAAGAAGGTGACGGATGTACGAAATTGGTTGGAATTTGCGGCGATTGAACGCTACCGAGAGGACAATGTTCAGCGTCAATATTATGCAGATTCTCAGGCTTTGTCGGGTGGTGAAAAGGCGAAATTGGCTTATACGATTTTGGCTTCTGCGATTGCTTATCAGTTTGGGATTCGACATGAGGATGAAAGAAATCGCTCGTTTCGTTTTGCAGTTGTGGATGAGGCGTTTAGCAAGGTCGACCCCGAAAATTCGATTTATGCGATGGAGTTGTTCAAGCAGTTGAACCTGCAATTGATGGTCGTTACCCCTTTGGACAAAATCAATTTGGCTGAACCCTATATTCATTCGGTTCATTTTGTGCAGAATAAAAACAAGCGCAATTCGGAGGTATTTGACTTGCCTATGAAGGTGTATTTGGCGGAGAAGGAGAAGATGCGGGGGGCAGAGGAATAGATTTATTCAACCTGTTGGTTCTATCGAATTTAGGTTAGATTTTTGCTGCATAAAATACACTGATGTAAGATTTTATTGCTATTGATGACAGAATTCTTTACATTTGTATAAAATTCTGTCAATGCTTAGTTCAAATTTAAAATATTTGAGAACAAAAAATAAGCGAACTCAAGATGATATTGCAAAAGTATTAGGAGTTAGCCGCATGACTTATGCCAATTATGAAAAAGCAAAATCGGAATTACCATCAAGCCTCTTACTAAAAATTGCTCAATACTATAAGGTCACTACTGATGCTTTGCTGACAAAAGATATTGGTGCGCCACTATTTCGCAAAAGACCTGAAAAAGCGGATAATATATTATCAGATAATATTCGGATATTACCAATAACAATAGCTCCAAATCAAAAAAATAATATTGAATTTGTCTCTGCTAAGGCTGTCGCAGGATATATCTCGGAAATGAGAGAGGCAACTTATGTCTCAGAACTACCTCGTTTCTATTTACCCAACCTACCTGAAGGAAATTATCGTGCTTTTGAGATTGAAGGAGAATCTATGCTTCCTATTCAAAGCGGTTATATTGTAGTTGGAAGATTTGTAGAACATGCGAGAGATTTGAAAAATGGAAAGCGTTATATAGTAGCAGTAAGAAATAAAGGAGTAGTTTTTAAAAAGATAATCAGTGAAATAGATAAAAATAAGTTGCTACTTTTGGCTTCTGATAATTCAGAGTTTATGCCTTATACCGTAAATGCAAAAGACGTTTTAGAGGCTTGGGAAATGGTTGCTTTTATTGGATTTCCTGATAAAATTGACATGAATTATATTTTACTGGACAAATTACATGACATTCAGCAACAAATAGTATTACTAAACGCTGTTAAAGCTTGATAAATACCATGAAAAACAACTTTCTTCATAAACTGGGATATACCACACAAACTGGGCTTGTTCATAATTTGAACGAAGCCCAAAATAATGTGGAACGCCTATACATTGAGGAAGCCCAAAAACTAAATACTTCTGCCAATGCCGTCTTTTTTAGGCGTTATTATAAAGAGGAGGAAGAAGAAGAAGAAAAAGAAAACATTGAAGTATTACCCTATTTCTCAGTTCCTTCCGTTTGTATTTTTAAGCAAAATGATTCTTTTTTTAATACACAGCCACACAAGGAACTACATGCCGCCCTTTGGAGTGCAGGAAAAATTGATATATACATAATTTATGGGGAAACTCGAATTGATATCATCAATGCTAGAAAACCTGCTAAACGAGTTGGAAACGATAATGTGACATTAGACCATGAGGATTTGACTTTAATTGAACCTCAAACTGCATTAAAAGAATTTGAAGATGCCCGATTTGCAGCACATCTTTTTGGAAGTGGTACATTTTGGGAACAATCTGATTTTCAAGAAAGGATTGATGGGAATAGTCAGCCTTATGCTTTTTTATTGGATTATTTGATGGCAGTAAGAAAGCAACTCATAGAAATGAAAGCATGGAAACTAAAAGCGATAACAGTTGATAAGTTGCTGATTACTTCTATTTTAATCAAGTTCTTAGAAGAAATAAAATACAAAGATGAAAATGATAATAAGTACAAACATACTCTAAGCGAAATTTACAAAAAGTATGGTATAGAAACTTTTGAAGAAGGGCTTTTAAAGGAAGGAGTTTGCTTGAATATTTTGGAAGATTTATCAAGAGAATTTAATGGAAAAGTCTTCAATACTTTTGAAGAAGAAGAATTGACTGAAATTGATAAAGCCGATTTAACTCCAATTGCAAAGTTTCTACGTGCAGATATTGATGTCAGAACCACTCAAGGTTTTATTTGGAAGCAATACAGTTTCAAGCATTTACCCGCAGAAGTTATTAGTGCAATATATGAAAATTTTATTCAAGCAGAGGCAGAACGAAAAGGAGAAAAGAAGAAAGGCGTTGTTTACACTCCTTTACACTTGGTGAACTTATTGGTTGATGAGGTTATGCCTTTAGACCAACCTGAGTTATTTAAAAATAATAGATTTAGAGTTTTAGACCCTGCATGTGGTTCGGGTGTATTTTTGGTGGCTGCTTATAAAAGAATGTTGCAATGGTGGACAATCAACAATTGGAAGGAAACTGGTAAAATTGAATATCCTGATAAAATTATTGCAAAAGAAATTTTAGAAGAAAACATTTTTGGAGTAGATATTGAAAAGGTTGCAGCCTTAGTGAGTATTTTTGGACTAACTACTGCTTTTTTGGAGAAGTTGAAACCAACAGAAATTTGGAATAATCTGAAATTTAAAGATTTAAGCAAAGAAAATATTCACGGAATTAATTTTATTGATTGGGCAAAGACCAATAAAGAGGAAAAAGGAAAATTTGATTTGGTTATTGGAAACCCTCCTTTCAATCCTTCTGAAAACGGTACAATTACGAATGAAGATTTGAAGGAGTTATGTGGAAAAAAAGTACCTAGAAATAAATTGGCTCTTAAATTTCTTGCGGCTGCTTTATTATTTGGTCAAAAAGTGTGTATGATTATTCCCTCGAATGTGTTTTTATACAACAAGGAGAACTCTTCCCATGAATATCGAAAAGAAATTTTTACAAAATATACTATCGAGAAAATTTATGATTTTACTCACCTAAGAGAATCTCTGTTTGTTAAACAGCACAAGAAAGGTACTCCAGCTAAAAAGAAAACAGGAAGAACCCCTGTTGTAGCACTTTTAGTTAATAATCAACCTTCCAATCATCAATCTATTACTCACATAGTAGTGAAACGAGAATCTCTTAGTGAGCAAAAAATGCGATTTGAAATTGATTATTACGATAAACATAAGATTCGTTGGGATTGGGCAATTGATGAAAAAAAGCATTTTATTTGGAAATCAAATTTATTAGGTGGAGGAAGGTTATTTCATTTGATTTATAGGTTGAGTTTATTTGAAACCTTAAAAGAATTTATTGAAAAAAAGAAAAAGGAAAATCCTGAATGGTTATATAGCTCAGGATATAAGATTGGAGGAGAAAATACAAAGAAATTTTCTGCGAATTATATTCATTTAAAACCTACAATCTGTACAAAACCAAAGTTTGATGAGCTTAATAACAGTTTCTTTACTAAAACGGAAACGGCAAAAGAGTTTGAGGCTCCTCGACCTGAAAGTTTATATAATCCACCTCTACTTATACTTTCAGAAGTATTAGGTGCAACAAAAATACCTATGCAATTATTCAAAACAAAACAAATTTTTAATATTAGTTTTGTAGGTATATCTGCTCCTAAAAAAGAAGAAAAAGAATTGTATGAAATATATGAAAGGCTTTATAAAAATGAAGAAACATCTAATCTATATAGAACTTTCATATTGGCAAATAGCCCAAAAGCATTAGTATATCATGAAACATCTATTATTAAAAAAGACATTGATAACTTACCTTATCCTCACGATAAAAAATATTTGAATGTATCTAAGGAGGAAGCCATTATTATTAGTGATGTGGTAAATTCTTATCATCATCTTGGCAAAGCTATCAGCAAAAACAGTGACGGACACATACTACATACTCTAATCACTCCAAAAGAATTACAAGAGTTTGGAAACGTTTACTGTAATACCTTAAATGACGTATACGAAGAAGGTGGAAACTCATGGCAAGTAGGAGAAATTCTTAATACACCAACATTTATCAGCTATCAGTTTGGATTTGGAAAAAAGGGTGGTTTGAAAAGTGATTTTATGGAAGGCTCTGAATTAGATTTACATATCTTACTTAATAATCTTGCCTCGAATCAAGGAGCAATTCACAGAAGGATTGTCCACAAATATCAACATATAGACGGATACGATTGTGTGTTCTTAATCAAACCTAAAAATAGACGTTATTGGCTTCAATCTATTGCATTAAGAGATGCAGACGACACATTTATGTATTTGAAAAAAGCTGGCTACTGACTATGAGTACATTTAAATTTAAGAATATTTCTCCTAAGAAATCCTCTGATGAAAAGGATTTAATTGAGTTGGTAGAAGAGTTAACACGGCTGATTTCAAACTTTGTTGGTTCGTCAATTTTTAAACGGGATATTTTCGATAAGTCAGACGAAGACCATTATACAGAAACTCTCATTAAATATTTAGAAAATGAGAACACAGGAAGTCGTTTTTCCTTCAAACAACAAGCTTCTCTACCTAAGAGAAGGTCGACCGATATTGGAGTACACTTAAAAGCGGATAGTGAGCATTATATTTTTTGCATTGAAGCTAAGTTTTTACCTCCAAAAGATTATGTAACAGGAGGTTACGCTGCAATAAAGAGGTTCAAAAAGAGAGAACATGGAATAAGTAATCGCAATCCTAAAAAAGCGAAAAACTTACCCGAAAGTGCAATTATTGGGTATTCTAAATCGGGAACATTTAATGGTCATTTCAATGCCATTAATACTAAAGTACAATCTCTTTCAAGTAGTAAGGTAGCTGATAAATTTGGAATAGTTTGGAAAATGTCAGAACAACTTCAGCAAGTCAATATGAATAAAATAGCTGTTTTATTTTCCAATCATTCTTGCACGGATAAATCTGAAATCAAATTACATCATTTTTGGGTTAAAGTTTAGATTGTAAACAAATCCTCCAATACCACCTCACTCTGCACCAGCTCCTTACTATACTCATTGTCCGCCACTCCAAAAGTAGTAATCATCGTCAAAAAAATAGTTTTTCGTTTTTTATAAACGACAAAACAGAATATTTTAGCACTCCCAACCTCAATACTCTTTCCATCAGTCAGTTTTACATCTTACTCACAGCCATAGTCAGCCAAAACTAACATTTTTTCTCGATTTTGGCTGAGTATAAAAATCTATACGCAGCCAAAAACAACATTTTTTTCTAAAAATGGCTGGTTATAATACTGATATAAGGTTGCTCAACCGTTGTCAAAGTCTGCAACTATTGACAAGGTTTCATTAATTTTGACAACGATTTCACTTCACCATTTATTCAACCTCAACCCCTTCCAATGCTCACCCCCCAACAAATCCAAAAAAAAGCCCTCCGCCTCTATCCCGATGTACTCATTGCAGCCATGCAAAGCGAAAACATATTCCCTTTGGACATCAAGGGCAGCAAAGGACGAAGCACCATGCCTTTGAGTCAATTGTTTCCAGCCCTTCAAAAACTGTTGAAAGGCGGCAAAGGAATGTTGGGGTATGGCTATCGAGTCGAATTGAAGGAGGTGAATACCCATCATGCAGGCGTTCAATCCATGCCTAAACGGATTTACTTTGAAACACAAGCAGATTATTTGAAGTTTTTGAAGAAGGGGCAGGAATTTGTGGAGTTTCAAGAAGTATATGCTTTTACACTTCAATCTTTGCCGCAATTGAAGGAATGGCTATTGGCGAACCCTTTGAAGGTGGTGAAATATCGAGGAGTTTGGCGAAACTTATTGAAGGTCTGTCACTATTTTATCCAACATCCTCAGCCCAATTTGTACATCCGTCAATTGCCAATTGAAGTACATACCAAGTTTACCGAGCAGCATACAGGGATTTTGAAAGACTTGTTGGATGAGGTTTTGGAGGAATGGATGATTCGGTATCATACAAAGCGGTTTGAAGAACGCTATTATTTGAAGTACGATGAGCCTACTATTCGGCTGCGGATTTTGGATGCTGCCATGACCCCTGCTTTTCCTGATTATGTGACAGATGTGGGCTTGCCTTTGAGCGAATTGCAGCAATTGGAGACCTTTGCCTATCGGGTGTTTATTGTCGAAAACAAACAGACTTTTTTGGCTTTTCCGAAAGTACCGAACAGCTTGATTATCTGGGGAAAAGGCTTTGGAGTGGAGTTGTTGAAGGAAGTGCTTTGGTTGCAGCAGAAGGACATCATTTATTGGGGCGACATGGATGTGCAAGGCTTTCAAATTTTGTCGCAGTTGCGGGCTTATTTTCCGCAGACAGAATCACTGTTGATGGATATAGCGACTTTTGAAGCCTTTGCAGAATTTGCAGTGAAAGGCAAAATGTCGAGGGTGAAGAATTTGGCGAATTTGACCGAAGCAGAGCAATCGATGTTTGATTTTTTGCAGGAAACGGAAGTGGATAGATTGGAACAAGAAAGGGTGACACATGCTTATTTGTTGGAGAGATTGCAGGCATATTTGTAAGGGAGCAAAAAAAATGATACATAATTTTTGGGATTTTATTTTTTTCTTTTAAATTTACCCCACAATCCGCAGCCTAATCGCTGGAGCTTACATACATCTAACTTGTCACGTTATATTCGTAATCAACGCTCTTGAAACTTCTGCGGATTTATTTTTAAACCAATGAAATTGAAAAATTTCCTTGTCTTAGCCTTACCTTATTATAATTGACCCCCAATACTTGCCGGTATTGGGGGTTTGCCTTTTCTACAACTCAACAAACCCCTTCTTCACACCAATCTGCACCGCTTCTGTTCGGTTTTTTGCCCCTAATTTGCTCAAAATCGCACTTACGTGAAACTTTACGGTTCGTTCAGAAATAAACAATTCAGCTGCAATATCCTTGTTTTTCAAACCCTTCGCCATCCACTTCAATACCTCCAACTCTCGCAAAGAAGGTTTTTCTACTCCATCACTGATGTGCTGCATCAATTTGGACGCAATCACAGGTTGCAGCAGCGTGCCGCCCTTATAGACCGTTCGAATCGCCTCAAAAATTTCTTGCCTAGAAGCTCCTTTCAGCAAATAACCCTTTGCGCCTGATTTGATGGCACGTAGAATTCGTTCATCTGTGTCAAAAACTGTAAAAACAATCACCTTAGTCGACATTCCTTTTTCGTTCAGCGCTTGAATGACCTCTACACCATTCATCAAAGGCATATCCAAATCCAATAAAAGAATATCTACGGATGTCTTTGATTCAGTTAAAAATGCTATTGCCTCCAATCCATTTGCCACTTCACCCACTACTTCAAAATCGGGCTGTATCTCAATAATCGTCCGCAATCCCTCTCGAACTATCGGATGGTCATCGGCAAGTAGTAAGGTGATTTTATCAGGCATAAAGCATCAGTTTTAGAAGAAATGAACAAAACAACAATGATAATTGTGTTTTTTGAGTAAAAATAGCATAAAAGAGAATCAACCCTTCCTTTTTGGGAGAGATAAATTTTGTAAATTGGCAATTCAAATTCGCCCCTATTAAATGAATGAAATGCTTGTACAAGGATACGATTTGCTTCAATCTGCTATCCAATATTTAGAGGCTGCTGATTACAAAAAAAGCATTGAAGTAGGAATAAATGCTTCCAAAGCTTTTGAAAATCAACAGGAATGGACAGAATTTGTTCAAGCTAAAAACATTTTAATAAAATCTTATTTGATATTGCTTCAATGTGAGAAAGCAAAAGCCATATTGAAAGAATTGCAGCCCCTCATTGCCTCAAAATTGGAGGAAAGCTCAAAAGAGAATATAGATTATCTCAACAACTGGGGTGATTATTGGCAATCCAAACAGGAATATGCCCAAGCACTTGATTATTACCAACGTGCTTTTGACTTTTATCAACGGCTCTATGGAGAAGATGCTCCTGAAATGGCCGACAGCTACAATCGGATAGGAAGCGCATTGGGGCAAAAAGGGGAATTTGACAAAGAGTTGGTGTATTATCGCAAGGCACTCGATATCAGTCGGCAACATTGGAGTGACAATCACCCTTTTACCGCCAACTGCTATCGAAACATGGCCGCCGCCTATGGTGTCAAAGGAGACTACGATACCCAATTGTTGTACTTACAGAAAGCCCTCAACATTTACCTTCAATCCTTGGGCAAACAACACATCACAACTGCCACTTTATTGGACAGTGTAGGGCGAACCTATGCCATGAAAGAAGACTATTTCAAAGCCCTCAAATACCATCGAAGAGCGCTCGCTATCAGAGAGGAATTGTTAGCTGAATTTCACCATCATCGGGCAGAGTCCTACTTTCACATTGCCTACTGTTTGCAGTCGCTCCAACAGTTTGAAGCCGCCCTTGAAGAATACAAAAAAGCCTATCGAATTCGCAAAAAGCTTTTCGGAAAAAACGATGCTTCCGTTGCGGCTTGCTACAACAACATGGGGGTATGTTTTGGACATTTGCGGATGTATTTCCGACAATTTGACTATCACCAAAAAGCTTTGGAAATTCTCCTCAAAATCTTTGGTATTCACCACCACGAAGTAGCCTTTACCTACAATCAGTTGGGCAACTGTTGGCAACGAAGAAATTTTCATTCACAAGCCTTGCAGCAGTTTCAGTTTGCATTGATTAGTTTGGTGGGGGATTTTGAATCCGCCAATATTTACCGCAATCCTCGACTGAAAAACCATGTATTGAACCTCGAATTGTTGAATGCCTTTAGCCACAAAGCGGTATCCTTGCTCCAACACTACAAATTGCAGAGCCGTTCCAAGAAAGATTTGAGGCGGGCAATGGTCACTTTTCAAATTGCGCTCGAATTGATTGACCAAAAACGCCACAGTTTTCAATCCGAACACTCCAAGTTGGACTTGATTAATCGCTTCATGCCTGTCTATGAAGGAGCGATTCAAACCGCTTTGGAACTGCATCGTTTGGACGGGGCATGGCAGTATCTTCGGGCTGCATTTATTCTTGCCGAGAAAGGAAAATCCGTCCTACTACTTTCGTCCATCAAAGACTTAGAAGCCAAAGGCATTGCCAATATTCCCAATGCGCTGATGGTACAGGAAAAAGAGTTGCGGCAGCAAATTGTCAATCTCGAAAGGAGCATTTATCAAGAACAATCCATCGAAAAACAAGCGAATGAGCGGCGAATGAGCAAGCTGCAAAATCATTTGTTTGACTTCCAACAGCAGTATCGTGATTTGGTCGAAAATTTAGAAAAGCAATATCCCAAGTATTACCAACTCAAATACGAGTTTGAAGTATTGGATGTCAGAGAATTGCAGGAGGCATTGAAGCGAGAAAATGAAAGCAATACAACACAAACGCAGGCAAGAATTTTGGAGTATTTTGTAGGCGAACAAAATATTTACATTTTCCTGGTAACTGCCCAAACCCTTCAACATTATATAGTGAAGAAGCCAGAAGGTTTTGAGAAAATGGTGAAGAAAATGGTGAAAACCATCAACCAACTTCAAAAGCAAAAATTCATTCAAATTGCCCATGAATTGTATCAACTGTTGTTTCCCAAAGCCCTTCAAAAACAACTACAAATCGGTGAGCAAATCAACAACACTTCAAAGCTTTACATCATTCCAGACGCTTCCTTGTTTTATCTTCCTTTTGAAGCCTTACTTTTTGAAGAGGTCGTCAATAGGAGAACATTTTACAGCGATTTACCCTATTTGATTCAACAATTTGCCATCAGCTATCATTATTCTACAAGCTTGCTTTACAACACCTTGCAGAAAAAACAACAAAACAACAGCGTACCGAGTTATGTGGGCTTTGCACCGATCTATGGAAATGGAGCCCTGCAAACTTCTGTCAATAGGGGAGGAGCTGAAATGCAGAAAGATAAGGTAACTTCGGTTGTTTCTGTGCCTTTAAACGGAACTTCTCCAAGCCCTTTCCTGAATGGTTCTCTGCAAGTCGCTGCGTACCAAAATAGTATTCGATTGGCTGCAAGTCGAGCCGTAAAGATTGGCGGCAAAAACTACTATGAACTGATACACACAGAAGAAGAAGTGAAAGCAGTGAAAGAATTGTTTCAAAACAGAGGATTTGAAGCCAATGGATTTTTTCATGAATCGGCCTCTATTCCCAATTTTTTGCAGCAAATTGGCAACAGTAAATTCATTCACATTGCAGCACATGGAATATTCAACAAAAAGCATCCTGAGTATTCGGGCATCGTTTTTTCTGTTCCAAAAGAAGGAAACACAGAGGAGGCTATTTTTTACATAGCCGATGCCTATCACCTTCAGTTGCAGGCAGATTTGGTGGTGTTGAGTAGTTGCGAAAGCGGAATTGGCAAACTGTCGAAAAGTGAAGGAATGATGGCAATGAATCGGGCATTGCTCTATGCAGGGGCTAATAATGTGATTTTCACCTTGTTTAAGGTCTATGATAAATCTGCTTCAAGGCTAACTTTCTTAATTTTTGAAGGAATTGTCAATCACCAATTGACCTATTCCGAAGCCCTTCAACGTGCCAAATTGGAGCTAATCAATGACCCTCAAATGACTCCTAAATCGTGGTCGGGTTTTGTGCTTTTGGGAGGATAGAATAGCTTTAAATACAAATACAAATACAAATACAAACTTGGAGGCAAATAAAATCGAAGACATTGGTTATCAATATCCTATCGAAAAACTTCCATTTTCTTCCAAAAAATAGTATATTGCATATTCAACGCAATAACTCCCTCCAATAAAAACACGCATCTATTTTGCTCAAAGGATGCCTTTTCTGAAAACACTTTTAACCTTCAAAACCCTTGATCATGGAATTCCTACACTTTGTCACATCCAAAAAAATCAAAACGGATTTGTTGCATTGCCTTTTCTTTTGGGTAGGCATCAGTTTTTTAATTTTTTCTACTTCGCTACAAGCTCAAATAAGAAAACCCCTCAATAAATCCCTTCAAGTTCAAAAGTCTATCCAATTCCCTGCTGTTCAGCAAGCGCTACCTGCTTCTGAAGCCCAACAAATTGAGGAAATCATCAACGACGAAATTGCCAAGCAAGAACTGATTGGTGTGGCCATTGGTGTGGTCAACAATGGACAAATTGCCTATACCAAAGGACATGGTTATGCCGACAGAGCTAGAAAAAAAGCGGTGACTTTGGACAGTAAATTTAGATGGGCTTCAATGTCGAAATCCTTGACTTCTATTGCTGCTTTGAAGCTTTGGGAAAATGGCAAGTTGGATTTAGAGAAAGACATCAATAACTATGTTTCTAACTTCCCCAAAAAGGGCGTAAATATGAAATATTTGCTTCAAAATCAAGGAGGCATTGGGCACTATTCTGAAATGGACAAAGACTACCCAAATTGGGATAGATTGCGAATCTCTTACCCTTCTGACCAAGCTTACAGCGCCTATCTTTCGGTCAATATCTTCAAGGATGCACCCCTTCAATATACGCCTGGCCGTCAATACATGTACTCTACTTTCGGCTTCAATTTGGCAGGGGCAGCCATCGAAACAGCGGGAAAAAATGCGTATAAAAAAGGATATGTGGCTTTGGTAGATGAATACATTGCAAGGCCTTTGGGCATGACAACTTTGGCGCCCGACTACAAATTCGGTTCTTCTGCTGCCGAAGTACAGGGCTACTACAAAAACAACAGTGGCGAAATCATTCAACGAAACGATGACGACATCAGTTGGAAATTGCCAGGCGGAGGGTTTCACTCTACAATTGGCGACCTCACCAAATTTGTACATGGCTTAATCAACAAAAAAATATTGAAGTCTGCGACTTATGATATGGCTTGGGCCAAACAAAACCAACAAGATGAGAATGGAAGTGTCACCAATTATGGCTACGGTTTTGGAGTGAATGGTTCAGGAGCGAATTTGCGGGTTTGGCACAGCGGTTCACAGACGAAAGTCAAAACTTTGTATTTCTGTTATCCGAATCAAGGCGTTGGTGTAGCAATCATGTGCAATTCGGAGTGGGCAAATACCTGGATCATTGCAGATAGGATATTGAAGGTTTTGGGGATTAGCAGAAGTGTGGATGACTACGAATGGAACTGCGAGGAAGACAAAAATCCTTCTGAGCATCGGTTTGCAGGGGTTTGGCAAAGTGGCAACAGCGAACACATTATTAGAGTAGGCTATACGCATGACGAATTCAATCAGGAATGGAAGGATTTGGCAGAAAAAGGGTATCGTTTGATGGATTTTGAAACCCATTTGGATGGCGAGGAGCGAAAATGGGATGGCGTTTTTGTGAAAAGCGAAGGCAAATATGCAATGTGGAGGGGCTTCAATGAAGAAGATTTTGCAGCCAAGGTAGAGGAAATGGCATCGCAAGGTCTTCGATTGATTGATGTGGAGACTTATCGCAAAAGCGGCGGTACGCAAAAATGGGCGGGGGTGTTCATTGAAGGAAAGCAAAAGTATTTTTTCTTACAAGACAGTGGATTGGAAATACTGAATATTTTCAACAAAAAATGGAAGGAATTGTCTGGGCAAGGTCTTCGGTTGATTGATGTAGAGACTTATACGACTATCAGTGGTGGACGAAAATGGGTCGGAGTGTTTATGGAAGGAAACGATAAATACGCTCTTTTCCGAAATTACACCAAAGAAGATTTCAATGCTAAATGGAAAGAACTGGCGGATCAAGGGCTTCGACTCATAGATGTAGAGGTCTATACCTCTAAAGGAAAACAGTACTGGTCGGGCGTTTGGAGAGCGGGAGGAGGGAAATATGCCTTGTATCGCAACTGGCGTTTTTGTCCGTTCTACAAAAAAGTCGAAAGTTTGAGGAGTGAAGGATATGAATTGTTCGATTTGGAGCGTTATTAAACTTTGGACGAGAAGGCAAAGACACAAGAAGCGAGATATTCATTAACTCACAACGAATGAGTGGTTGATAAATAGCTGATTGTTAGTTTTTGCATATATTTTGTTCTTTCGCACAAAGTTCAAAATGTTGATGAAATGCAACTTTTACTTATCCTTGCAGTCTTTACTCTAATATAAATGATAAACCAAAATCAGCAGTTTGTTGAATTTGATTTTGAATTTTACCAAGCCACTCACCTACCTGATTACATTTTTTTATACTATTAGATAGAACTAAGAACCGATTGGTTCAGAAGGGAGTAAATTTCATTCTACTATTTAATAGAAAATCCAAAAACATCAAATACATGAAAATTTTTAATTTTCCCACAATTGTCGTTTTATTCACCTGTGTTTTACTATTTGGAAGTGCCTGCAATATCATAGATGGAGGCGATGACGATGAAGGGATAAGCTGTCCGTTGGACAACTCCACCGATTTGGTATTGACGATTCAAGACCAATTTGTGAGTGTTCCCTCCAATGTCTCTCTTTTCTTCAAAGTTGACGACAAAAACAACAAACCGATTCCGCAATTGAACAGCAGCAACTTCACCATATTTGAGAAAGGCAGAAACGACGATTGTCCAAGAGAGGTGTCGAGTTTTGAGGCCAATTCGAGGATACGCCCTCACTCCCAAATCTTCACCTTCAATACCATCTTGATTCTGGACTTGAGTGCAAGTGTAACAGCTACAAGTCTAAGTGAATTGAAGGAGGCTGCCAAGAGTTTCATTGATCAAGTACAGCCCGAAGATGTTGGTGAGGCTTATCGAATGGGGATTTGGTGGTTTGATGGAGAAAACGAGTTGCATTTGTTGGTGGACTTTACCCAAAGTAATGCTGAACTCAAAGCGGCAGTAGATGGCATCACAACTACTATTAGCAGCGATCCTTCCACAGATTTGTATGGTGCAGTAATCAAGGGTATGGCAAAGGCAGAGGAGGTCTTAGCATCTTATGAGGCACAAGACATTATTTCGGCTGTTTCGATGGTGGTATTCACCGATGGAACCGACCAAGCTGCTCGATATTTGAAGCAAGATGCGCTTGATGCCGTCAATAACAACAACAGCAATGTGACTTCTTTCACGATTGGATTGGGGGAAGAAATTGACGAAACGGTGCTGAATCAAATCGGTCGGGACGGTTCTTTCTTTGCAGCCGACAAAGCTGAATTGGAAACGATTTTCAGCGAAATCGCTCTATTGGTTTGGGGAGAAGCCAACAGTTATTACTTATTTGAATATTGTAGCCCAAAACGGGATGGCAGTGGTATGAACGAATTGCGAATTGAAGCGGCTACGGATTCTGGTGATTTGAAGGGTTCGGTAACGACTACTTTTGAAGCAGTGGGTTTTACGAGTGGCTGTCAGTAGTGGCAAATGGTTATATTGTTGAACTGTTATATTGATTATCAATATTTTATAATAAAAAACCGAAGTTTTCAAAAAGCTTCGGTTTTCTTTTTACATTCTATACTATGCCAATTCAAACCACAACTCAGGCGCATCTTTCATCCCTCCCGAATAATCTGTAAATATCTCTTCTCCACTGTCAATAAGACGGATACAGTGAAACTCGACTCTTTGGTTGTCTAAGTCAAATACGATTTCGGCATTGGGTTGATAGCTATGGTTGTAGATGGATCCATAACCCAAAGCAATACACATTTGAGAGTTGGGTTTGGGTGATACAAAATAGTAGTCGTATAGAACCGATTTGTCAATATGTTGGCGGTCTTCGGGAGGAATAATGATAACAGGGCAAATTTCTATAAGGTCGCCTTTCTTCAAAGGGTGCATGGTGAAAACACCTCGTCCTTTTCCTTCTGATTGGGTGATGTATAAACCTGGTACGTGCATCATAAGATGGTTGTTTGCCAAGAAGATACGAATTTTTTTGCAACAATTGAACTTTGGCTCTCCATTTATCAACCCAAGTACTCCCAATCAAATTTTTAACAGTGCCGTTTTTTTTCATCCCGCTTCAAAACGGTATGAAATTGCTTCTAAGGTTGGGCTTACGGTGAATGAAACCAAATTTTTTACAAAAGGGAATAAACGAAAAGTGTTTCAGCTTGGTAAGTTAAGAATTGGAATGCTTTTCTGTATAGAAATGAACGATAAGGAGCAAATTATTGCTGATTATCAGGACGCAAATTTAGATGTCATTTTTTGGATAAGCTTTATCAAATGGGATGATACCTCTATTCCTGAGAATATTATCCACAATGAAAACAGCCTCGATATTTCTCTTGAACTCAAAGTGCCTATTGTCAATGTTAATTGGGCAAATGCTCTCAACAATACTTCTCTAAGAGGATTGGGAGCGAGTCGAATTATCCAAAATGGGAAAATTTACTTTGAACTGAAAGAAGATAAGGAAGAGTTAAAAATAATAGAGTTAAAAGAAAAAGCTATCAAGCTATCTAAATAGCTCGCAAACTGGTAAGATAAATCTTTTGGTCTTGCAAAAAACCAATATTCCAGCCAAAACTTCGAATAGAACAGTTGCTGTCAAGTGATGCTCGATTTGCAGTAGTGAGGTGGATCGCTTGTTTTCGTTTTGTCTTATTTTTCTCCAACTCAAGTAGCAGAAATGCATTGAAAACCAATTAGATAGTTTGTTGAGGAAAGGCTATAAAGTGTACATCCAAAAAGAGGAGATTGTAGAATACAAATAGAAATTTGTAAACTATCAGACATTCATCTGTACAAAAAAAGCTATCTTGGGAAGGTCAAATAGATTCTTGATCCTTCAATCCCATCAATATCAAAAAATCAAATCGTTCCCATCGTTTACCTCCCGCTTTCATAAAAGTAATAGCAACCTTATGCCTATTCTTGGGTTTTTCTCATGTCCAATTTGCCCAAGAAATAGGGAGTTCTATTATGGGTTTCAAAGCGGGATATAATTTTACTGATTATCAAAGAGATGCCCAAAATGTATCCTCTACTTCTAGTTATCATGCAGGAGTATATGTAAGTTTTCGTTTCAACTATCGGTTTGGTTTTCAGCCCGAAATCCTTTATTCCCAGCATCGGGCATCGGATTTAGTGACAACTGGCAGTAGGGCTACCTTTGGCTATGTTTTGCTTCCGATAACTGCAAAGGTATTTTTAACTCGTTATCTAAATATTCAAATCATTCCACAGGTCGGGCAATTGTTGGATGCAACTATGCGCTTTCCAGGAGTGCCTTCTGTCAACGGTAAAGTTTTTTTCAAAACGACGGATATTTCAGTAGGAGGGGGGATAGGAATTGAATCAGAAACAGGCTTCAACGCTTCTGTTCGATATTTTTATGGATTCAGCGATACCTTCAAACCGATAGTAATTGTGGGTGATTCACCCAAAAACATCTTACAAGTTTCGATAGCGTATACGTTTTTATAACTAAATTTGTGTGGAACACAATTATCATAAATCCTCTTAGTTTGATTATCAAATCAAAATATTTATTTCAAGTCGTTTTGATTTATTGCTTGTTGTTAACCTGCAATAGTAGCATCGCACAAGAGGTATCTTATTTTCACTATGAAGTAGAAGATGGCTTACCCAGCAATGAAATATACCGCATCATTCAAGATGAAAAAGGCTATATATGGCTGGCAACTGCAATGGGTGCAAGTCGTTTTGACGGACAGATGTTTACCAACTTCAATACCTCCAATGGATTGTCCAACAATCATGTATTTGATATCAAAGAAGATTTGATCGGTCGAATATGGCTCTTATCAGCCGATGGAAACACGAGTTATGTTGAAGGGAGCAAGGTCATTGAAGAAGAAAGTCAAATTTTTGGAAACCTACAGGTTAAGGCAGGAGACCTGATCATTGATTACCGAAAATCCCTCAACCTATTCCGTGATTCTTTGGATAAAGACATTATTCCCAACCAAAAAGACTATTCAATTAGTTGCAAATATTCCGAAACAGAACAAAATTTTTGGATAGGAACTTGGGGCGGAGGCGTTTACCACTACAAAAACTACCAAACAGACAGCCTTCAAATCGAACAATATCTTCCTCAAAAGACCATCACTTCTATCCTTAAAGATCGAGAAGGAAATTATTGGTTTACTACTCTTGACGAAGGGGTGTTCTTGCTTTCCAATATTCATGTCAAAACCTATACCGAAGCAGATGGCTTGGCGTTTGACGACATTCATTCGATGGTGAAAGATCAAAGAGGAAACTTTTGGTTGGGAAGCAGCAAAGGCACTTTGACCAAAATTGCAGCAAATGGCAAAGTTGACAATAATTATGATATTAGCTATTCTTTAAATTCTTACAATCGGGTAAACGATATTTTATTGCAGGACAGCCGAAAATGGTTGGCAACAGATGAAGGAGTGCTGTTCTTTACATCCAATGAAGATTTGTTTGTGGTAAATCTGGTGCCTACCAAAGAGCTTATTTCTACTGAAGAAAAGCGATTTATGTGGGCTGCAAGATATCAAGATCCGATGAAGTTTGATACCAAAGATGGGGTGGCCGTTTTGACCCTGCCTTTGCAGCAAGTGAGCAGCATATCTGAAGATTTGACTGGAAGAATTTGGGTTGGAAATACACAAGGGCTGCATTATTACCATCAAGATAGCTTATACTTTGTACAAGATTCCCTTTTTCAAGAAAACATCAGTAGTTTGGCTGTTAATTCCCAAAATCAATTGTGGATAGGAACAGATGGAAATGGGGTATTATTGGTGGATATAAGTGAACCCAGTGCCCCAGTAATTCTGCTGCAATTGAAGGAAAAGTATGGTCTGAGTAGTGATATTTGTCATAAGATTGTGATAGATACTGCTGACAATGCTTGGATTTGTACCAACAAGGGACTCAATCAAGTGACATTTGAGACAGTTCAAGGTGAAAAACCCAAATTGGCGATACAAAAATACACAACTTTGGAAGGTCTTCCTTCTAACCACATACAAGATGTTTGGATAGAAAAGGATACAGTATGGGTGGCGAGCAGTTCAGGAATGAGTTTTTTCAATAAAAATGAAAAAACTTCAATTGTTCCTCCGTTGATTCACATTCGACAAGTGCAGATTTGGTATCGAGATACACTAGTTCAACAAAGATATAATCTGGAGTTTGACCAAAATAACATTAAAATCAGTTATGATGGACTTTCTTATAAATCTCAAAATAATCTGAGGTATCAATACAAGATGCTTGGAGTAGATAAGGAGTGGGTTGTTACCGACCAAAATGTAATCCAATACCCTACTTTGGCTTCAGGGGGATACGTTTTTAGGATTTATGCGATTGATAAAGACAACAACAGAAGTCTGGAGTATGCTCAACTGCAATTTTATATAGCACCACATTACAGTCAACAGGCATGGTATAGAAGTTTGATTGCATTAATTGTCTTGTGTTTGTTAGCGACTGCGAGTTACTTTATTATCAAGTATTTCAAAGAAAGAAGTGACCTCAAACGGCGATTAGTTGAGTCAGAACAAATGGCTTTGAGAGCACAAATGAATCCTCATTTTATATTTAATTCCCTCAACTCTATTCAATATTTCATCACCGAAAACGACAAAAAGTCTGCAAATTTATATTTATATATTTTTTCTGAACTTATTCGTAAAGTGTTGGATAACTCAAAAAAGACGAGCATTTCACTTGATGATGAAATAGAATATATTTCTCTTTATTTGAATATCGAATCTATGCGCTTCAAGGATAAATTTGATTACAAAATTGAAGTTGCTCCAAATATAGAAACTGAGGACGTGTTTATTCCCCCAATGCTTATCCAGCCTTATATCGAAAACTCCATCATACACGGATTACTGCAAAAAAAGGCCGGTTCTCGCCACTTAAAAATAAAATTTGAGCAAACTGAAGACATACTAATTTGTAGCGTCCAAGATAATGGCATTGGACGATCAAAAGCAGCAGAACTACAAAATCGGAGTATGATAAAATCCAAAGTAGGGACTACAAATCCATTAAAGAGATTATCTATATTGAACAAACTAAACAAAAGAAAAATTGATGTCAAGATAATTGACCTCTACAATGGGTATAGCGTTGCCACAGGAACCAAAGTCAAACTAACTATTCCCATTATGACACACTAATAAATTTTAAAAAAGTTTCTTCTTTGTGCAGTACCATTAGGAATTAAAATAATTTAGGTTATATTTGCGTATGTTTAAATAAAACATGCGCTTTTTTTTTTGTGCAAAGTGAATAAACTCATTTTAATGCTTGTCAGATATGTGACATTATAGCAGATTAATTGCTAAAAATGAAGGAGTTCTAAAATAAAACACTCAAAGTATAATTTAAATTTTTTTTTTTTGTTTAGATTTGCATTGAAAATGTTCCATTTTTTTGAAATGCAATTTTTTAGATAGGCTTTATGTAAATTTTACACAATGAAAGATAATGTTTTTTGTATAATTTAATTTAACTTGTAGCATAGGCAAGTGTTTGTTTATCAGAGATATAAATGACGGAATAGCTCCATTTTAATAATAACGATTTATTGCTAACAATTTTAGGGTACTTTGCCCTCTTATTGTTTCTAACTATTTTTTAATTACTAACAGATTTTTACTATGAGAAAGGCAGATTTAATTGCACGTATTGCAGAAAAGACAGGTGTTCCTAAAGTAGATGTTTTAGTTTCTTTAGAAGCTTTCTTCAAGGAAGTGAAAGAGTCTCTCGCTGGAGGTGAAAATGTTTACATCCGAGGGTTTGGTTCTTTTATTACTAAGAAAAGAGCTAAAAAAATTGGCCGCAACATCAAAAAGAACATCGCTATTGAGATTCCTGAACATCACATTCCTGCATTCAAACCAGCTAAGATTTTTGTGGAAAATGTGAAGAATAGCGAAATTTTGAACAACCAGTCTGACGACTAATTTACTTAGCTTATTTTTGTTTATATTTAAACATAGAAAAGGTTCAGCAACACAATTGCTGAACCTTTTTGCTTTATTAGTTACCTTTGCAAATTACATTAAAAAAGAACAACATAAACGTGGACAAAAAACAAGTTTTTTTAGTTGGAATGTGCATTGGGCTTATTGGGTTGCTGTATTTTATGGGTAATAGAAAGTATTCTCCTACTGCAGGAGAAGAATCAACTACTGAAGAATCTTCACAGGAATCAGATCACCCCATTCATATCAACTTTGATCAATTGTCCGCCAATCTAAAGAAAAAGATTACTCCCACCCAAAAAGACAGTATTGAAGTATTAGAAGCAAGGTTGGAAGCGTACAAAGATTCTTCTGCCTTTCATCGGGCAGCTATTTATGCGGAGTTGGGAAGTAGTTGGGAAAAAGCTCAATACATAGAATTAGCATCACACTATTTTCAGCAGGCTGCTGTACTGGATTCAGTTGAATCTCGTTGGAAAGAAGCAGCAGACAAATCTGCTTTTGCCTTCAGAATTTCGAGTGATTCAAGCATGAGGGCGCATTTAGTAGAAAAGACTGTGGATGCTTACAATAAGACAATAGCATTCGATACAAGCAAATTAGATTATCAAATTGAGTTGGCGGCAACTTATATAGATGGATATGGAAATCAGGGGCAGCAAGTGATGAAAGGAATATTCATGCTTCGAGACATTACGCTAAAAGATTCTACCAATCTAAAGGCAAATTTAATGTTAGGTCAGATGGCTATCGTTTCGGCACAATATGATAAAGCAATCGCTCGTTTACAAACGGTTATCTCAAAAGACCCCTCCAATGCACAGGCCTATTATTACCTTGCAGAGGCTTACATTGGACTTGATGAAAAGGAAAAAGCAATTGAAGCATATAAAGAGTGTAAAAAATGGGTGAAAAACCCTACCTTTGCAGACCAATTGGATAAATACATCGAAAAACTTTTAAATTCTTAATTTTAAATCAAATAGATATGCCTTGCGGAAAAAAACGAAAAAGACATAAAATTGCAACCCATAAGCGTAAAAAACGACTAAGAAAAAATAGACACAAGAAGAAGAAATAATCAGCTTTGAATAGAGATTTAATTGTAAACTCCACCAACGATGGTGTTCATATTGCTTTGTTGGAAGATAAAGTGTTGGTAGAGTTGCATCAAGAACAGTCTAATAATCGATTTGCAGTTGGCGATATCTTTGTAGGTAAAGTCAAAAAAGTAGTCCAAGGCTTAAATGCTGCATTTGTTGATATAGGATATGGAAAAGATGCTTTTCTACATTACACAGATTTAGGTCCTCAAATTCGCTCTCTAAAAAAGTTTATTGACGAAGGTCTTTCAGGCACACGAAAACAGTATCTTTTAGACAATTTTGAATTAGAGTCAGATATTGTCAAAACAGGTAAAATTACCGATGTGCTTGATAAGCGAGACTCTTTATTGGTACAGGTTCTCAAAGAACCCATATCATCCAAAGGCCCTCGCCTGAGTTGTGAGGTGACACTTGCAGGACGCTACATCGTTTTAGTCCCGTTTACCGAGACTATTGCAGTATCAAGAAAAATAAAGCAATCCGAAGAACGAGAAAGACTTAGGGTTTTAATAGACAACATTAAACCTAAGAATTTCGGAGTCATTGTACGGACTGCTGCCGAAGGAAAAAAGTTGGCAGCCCTGCATGAGGATTTGAACAATTTACTCGCAAAGTGGAAAAAAATCCTATCAGAACTGAGTTCAACTAAGCCCCCTCAAAAGATATTGAGTGAACTTAGCAAACCTTCTAGTATTTTACGTGATTTATTGAATGCGTCATTTACAAATATCATTGTAAATGACGCAAATTTAGTTGACGACTATCGAGCGTATGTATCAAGCATCGCTCCTGAAGCTGCAAAAATCGTCTCCCTTTACAAAGGGAAAACCCCTATTTTTGATTACTATAAAATCACCAAACAAATAAAAGCTGCTTTTGGTAAGACCGTCAATATGGCCAGCGGAGCTTATTTAGTGATAGAACATACAGAGGCTTTACACGTAATTGATGTAAACAGTGGACATAAGGTCAGTACTGTTCAAAGTCAAGAAAACCAGGCCTTAACAATTAATTTAGAAACAGTCAATGAAGTAGCCCGTCAACTTAGGTTGAGAGATTTAGGAGGCATTATTATCATTGACTTTATTGATATCAAAGACCCTTCTAATAAAAAAATGCTCTTTAGAAGGATGAAAGAAGCCATGGAACTAGATAGGGCAAGACACACAATTCTTCCTTTGAGTAAGTTTGGCTTGATGCAAATTACCCGCCAAAGAACCCGCCCTGAAATCAAAATCTCGACAGCAGAAATTTGTCCTACCTGCAATGGTTCGGGAAAAGTAAAGGCAACCATCTTATTAATAGATGAAATCGCCAACAATTTGAGTTATTTGTTGAATGAAATGGACTATGATGATTTACAACTAACAGTACATCCTTTTGTAGAATCCTACCTGACAAAAGGATGGCGTTCAAAACAAATGCAATGGTTTTGGAAACACAAAAAATGGGTGAAAATAGAGTCGAATGATAATTACTTCTTAACTGAATACCATTTCTTTGATGAACATCAGGAAGAAATTAAATTATAAGAAGTATAAAATGAAAAAAAACTCTATTTTTGTTGTATCAAAGTGAGTACATTTCAGAGAATCATCTCTCTATTATAAGGAACTATTTTTAGTGCCCACTACCCTGAGACTTTCCCTAATAACCCAACCTTAGAAGCACACATCCAAAATAAAAGAAGTATATTAGAGAGGATTCTTATTAGAATTCTCCTAAATAGCAAATTTGTATTTATCCAAATAATATAAATTGTTGTAATTTTATATTCTATTCAAAACCAATAAATTAGCATGATGATGAAAAAACTTTACAGTTTTGCTAAACAGCTACTAATGTTTAGCATGTTAATGGTTACTACCCTGGCTTTTGCACAGGAGAAAACTATTACAGGTACAATTACAGATGAAGCTACGGGCGAAACTCTCCCTACTGCGAATGTAGTTGTGAAAGGTACGACGACAGGTACCGTTACAGATTTTGACGGGGAGTACAGCCTCAAAGTAAAAGAAGGAGACGTTTTGGTGTTTTCTTTTGTGGGTTATAGCGCCCAAGAAAGAACCGTAGGAACGTCCAATGTAATTGATGTTGCACTTTCTGCTGGAACAGATTTATCGGAAGTAGTCGTGATTGGCTATGGAACAGTTAAGAAAGGAGACGCTACAGGTGCTGTTTTGGCAATTGGCAGTGATGACTTCAACAAAGGTGTAAATACTTCTCCTGAACAATTGATTCAGGGGCGTGCTGCAGGTGTTCAGGTTACTTCTTCAAGTGGAGAACCTGGTGCAGGTGTGGACATTCGTATTCGTGGTGCATCTTCTGTACGTGCAGGAAATGACCCTTTAGTTGTATTAGACGGTGTTCCTTTGGGTGGAAGTGATGTAAGTGCAGGTTCTGATGTAGGAGCTGGGCGTTCATCTGCTCGTAACCCGTTGAATTTTATCAACCCCAATGACATTGAGAGTATCAGTGTTTTGAAAGATGCTTCTGCTACAGCGATTTACGGTTCTCGTGGTGCAAATGGTGTTATCTTGATTACCACTAAAAAAGGTAGCCGTAGCGCGCCAGAATTGAATTTTTCTGCTGCATACACTACCAGTACTATGCCTGATGGTAGAAAATACAACTTATTAGATGCGCCTACCTTTGCGTCTGAATCAGGTATCAACTTAGGAAGCAATGAAAATGCTTTTGATGACATTTTGCGTACAGCAGGTACTAAAAACTACAATATAAGCTATGGCGGATCATCTGAAAGTGGTGGGCGTTTTAGAATGTCATTGGGATATTTAGATCAAGAAGGTATTATCAAAAATACAGGCTTGGAAAAATACAATGCAAGTTTGAGTATTTCTCAAAAAATGTTTGATGACCGCCTTACTATAGACGGTAAATTGTTGGGTAGTTTTGTAGAAGATGAAGCAACAGCTTTGTCTGACAATGTAGGTGCAGAAGGGGACTTGATTATCTCTGCCTTGCGTTGGAATCCTACTCGTGCTTTGACAGATGCCAACGGATTTGTTCAGCCAAGTGACAACGAAAGAAACCCACTGGCTTTCTTGGATCTCTATAGTGACTTTGCTGAAACTTCTAGGATTTTCGGTACAATCTCTGCCAACTTCAATATCACAGAAGGATTAGACTACAAATACAACTTAGGTATTGACCGTTCTGAATCTGTTAGAAGAGTAGCAGTTTCTAGATTATTTAACGCCAACTTTGCGGCTGGTTCTGGTGGTGTTGCAAGTATTGAAGGTATTCAAACATTCTCTCAATTGCATGAACATACTTTAAGTTACAACAAAGATTTGAATGACAATGTAGGTTTGAATGCAATAGCAGGTTATGCCTATCAAAAACTAAGCAGAAAAGGAAATACCCAAAGAGCAAACGGGTTTTTGGTAGATGATCAAAACTTATATACTGCCAACTTGAATTTCGCAAGTGCTTTCCCTGCTGCAGGGAACAAATCTTTTGAAGAGCCTGACAATGTATTGCAGTCTTTCTTCGGTCGTGTGAACTTAACTTTAAGTGACAAATATTTGATTACTGCAACAGTTCGTGCAGATGGTTCTTCTCGATTTGGAGAAGGAAACCGCTATGGTGTATTCCCTTCTGCTGCTTTTGCATGGCAATTATACAAAGAAGACTTTATTCCTGAGGCTTTTGACGACTTAAAATTGAGAGTGGGTTATGGTGTAACAGGTAACCAAGAATTCCCATCTGGTTCTGCACAGAACCAATTCAAACCTACGGACAATGGTAGTGGTATTCTCCAAAGAGTTGTAGGTAACCCTGATTTGAAATGGGAGTCAACTTCTCAGTTCAACGTAGGTATTGACTATGGATTTGCCAACTATCGAATTACAGGTTCTATTGATTGGTACACCAAAGAAACACAAGACCTATTGTTTAGAGTTCCTGCAGCACAGCCTGCTCCAAATGTTTTCGTATGGAGAAACTTTGAACAAATCACAGTTGAGAACTCTGGTATTGACTTCAACCTTGATGCGATTGTAGTAGATAATGACAAACTTCGTTGGGATGTTGGATTGAACTTGAGTTTATTCGACAATGTAGTAAAGGGAGTTTCTAGTGTATTCCCTGATGGTATTCTCACGGGTGACATCAACGGACAAGGTTTGTCCAACCAAAGAGCGCAGTTGATTTACGATGATCAACCATTGTATGCTTTTTACTTGCCTGAATTTCTCGGTTTTGATGATGCAGGTAATGGAACTTATGCAGACTTAAATGGTGACGGTGAAGATACATCTAGTGGTATTGTTGGACCTGGAAATGGAGATAGAGACTTTTTTGGAGACCCAAATCCTGATATGAATATCGGTATCAGAACTTCTGTTACTATGGGCAATTTGGATATTAGCTTGTATGGATATGGTTTGTATGGACATCAAGTATTTGACAATACTGCTTTGGCATTGTTCAACCGTGCGGCATTGAATGGAGGAGCAAATGTAGATGATAGAGTATTGGGTTCAGGTCAAGGGGCTGGTGACTCTCCAAAACCTTCAACTTTGTTCTTAGAAGATGCGGATTTCTTCCGTTTGGCAAACTTAACAGTTGGATACAATATCCCAACGTCAGCAGATTGGTTGAAGTCTATTCGTGTCTATGCAACAGGTCAAAACCTATTCTTATTGACAGACTACAATGGATTTGATCCAGAAGTAAACAAAAACAAAAATATTGACGATGTACCTTCATTTGGTATTGATTACTCTACTTATCCAAGGGCAACATCCTTTACCTTTGGTGCTAACTTTGTATTTTAATCAAAGAATAAAGTATAGGATACAAAACTAGCCTAGTTTTTGTATCCTATATTACAAAAATAAAGCCTATTAAAGAGTATCTTTGATAAGCACTCAATGGGCAAACTAAATTTTATTTTAGCTTAGTTTTAAAATTAACAATATCATGAATAAATATTTTTCTTATATTTTAATCTTCACATTAGCCTTCTTGGTTCTCCCAAGTTGTGCGAATTTGGATGAAGAAATCAAAGATGGTTTTACAACTATCGAGGCGGGGGATGCCGATCCTGCTCAATTACTGCAAGGAGCTTACGATGGACTTCGTACTTTTCAAACTCAAGAGGAGTTTGGCTCAGTTGTTACACATACTACAGATGAAATGGCTGGTGTTACGAGAGGTCGAGATTGGGATGATGCAGGTATCTGGCGTGTATTGCACACTCATTCATGGACAACGGCACATGCGTTCATCAATAGATTATGGAAAACATTAAATACCAACTCTTTCAGTGCTTTCAATGTTTTGTGTTCAGGTGGTACAGGACAAGTCAAAGCAGAAGCTACTTTTTTGAGAGCATTGCATGATTTTTACATTTTGGATATGTTTGGTAAATTGCCAAGGCGTGCTTGTGGCGAGAATTTGGTAAATCCTCCTTCTCAAATCTTAGGTCGTGCAGAATTGCCAGGTATCATCATTGGCGAGTTGGAAGCTGAATTAGCAAACCTACCTGAAGGTGGCGATGCTTCTGTCGGTAGTAAAGATGCGGCTTATGCACTTTTGGCAAAATTGTACTTAAACAAAGCTGTTTATGCAGCAACAGGTTCTGACGGTGGTGCTTTAGAAGGTCCTTACTCTTTTGATGCTGCTGATATGGACAAAGTAATCCAATACTGTGACAATATCATTAACAGCGGTCGCTATTCCATAGATGACAACTACTTTGACAACTTCTCTCCTGATAATAGCGACCAATCAAGTGAGTTGATTTTTGTTTCTCAAAACACTTCTGGTGCAGCAGCAGGTAATGTTCGTTGCTATTTTCACATGAGTACTCACTACAACCAAAATCCAAGTGGATGGAATGGTTTTGTGGCTTTGACGGATTTGTACAATCTTTTTGAAGAAGGAGACAAACGTGCAAAGGCAGAGCTTCCTCTTTTCCAAGAAAACAATTCTGGTTTAAATGCGGGATTTTTAGTAGGACAGCAGTATGATGGTGAAGGAAATCCATTAGAAGACAGAACAGGACAGCCTTTGGCATTTACACCAGAGTTCGACTTGACCGAAACCAGTTCTAACTTTGAAATCGCAGGTATTCGATGTATCAAATATCCCGTTGATTTTACTATCCCTGGTGACCTTGCAGATAATGATTTTGTCATCTTCCGTTTTGCAGACGTATGGTTGATGAAAGCAGAAGCTATGATGCGTAAGGGAGATAATGCTGGTGCTTTGGCTATGGTAAACACACTACGTGACATTAGAGGAGCTTCTCAGTTGGGTTCTCTAAGTGAACAAACTCTTTTGGATGAAAGAGGAAGAGAGTTGTACTGGGAAAACTGGAGAAGAAATGACCAAATTCGTTTTGGTACTTACTTAGGTACATGGCAAGAAAAGCCAAATCCATCTACTGCAACTCGTTTGTTGTTCTCTATCCCTGGTGAAGCAATTTCTACCAACCCTAACTTGGAGCAAAACCCAGGTTACTAAACATTACTTAACATGAAAGAGAATAATAGAATTAACTGTACTGCAATAAAACGCACAGTTTAAATATAATTCTCGACCAAGAAACAGGTTGTTCTACATTTTAGTACAACCTGTTTTTTTATAAGACAATCTCACTTCAAAACCTTCTCCAAACCTTCAATCTCATTCTAAAATGCGATTTGCCCTCTTCAAATTCAGCACCAACACGACTGAGTATGAAGCGAAATGCAAGTCTGGAGTAAGAGTATTGAAAGCCAAACTGTTGAGAAAACAACCATTTTTTTGCCTCTATGGTAAAAGGACTTGGATTGTCAAATAAACTTCCTTCAATGAAAATATTGTGGAATACATGGCTAATGCCTAAACCTAAAAAAGCATAATCTTCAATGGCAGTTATTTCACTTTTTTTACCCAATCGTGAACCTGCAAAAGAAGTATGTTGGATAGGTGAGAATTTGCCTATTCTAATCAAGCCACTTTGATGCACAAAACTTTGGGCTGTTCCAAGGACAATTTCACTTTCGCTAACGATAGTAGTTGCTTGACCAAAAGGCATTTCTCGCCAATACTTGTATTGAAGATTGGCGACCCATTCATTGCTAATTTGGTTTTCCCAGCCAAAAGGAAGCCGAGTATTGAGCGCTCGATGAAACCAACGTTGAAGCCTATCCATTCCTGCACGTTCACCAACAGTGCCAAGCAATAAGCCAAACTCTTGACCTTTATCAGCCTTCGGAAAATAAGAAATTTGACCATTGAAGTATTGAAGCCCTGCAAAAGGACGGTCTTGATCGCCATTCAAATAAGCATCCTCACTGATTTCAAAAGGAGTAAACATTTTGGAGCCATAGCGATACGCAACAGTGAGTTTGCCGTCGGGATTTTTAAACACAGAACGCAGCCAATTTTTATCTTTGACTAAGCGCCTGTATTCCAAATCAATCCCCGCAGTGTAATAGGCATCCGTTGCAAAAAAAGCATCATTGTCTATTTGCAGTAGGATTAAATGGCGATAAGTCGTGTCCATGGAGGAAGCGGTGGTTTGTGCTTTTGAAGGAATTGCAATGAAGCAGGCACTCAAGAGTAGGGAAACAACAATTTTTTGTAATTTTAGGAGTGAAAAATTCATTTTTTTCTTTTTGATTTTGAACCAAACAACTGCACAAATTAAATGAAAACCCATAAACTTTTACATACTGCAATTCTAATCGCAATGCTTTTTTTCACAGCCTGTGGTTCAGAATCCACGACTAATGAAAACAAATCAACCCAAAAAGCTCGACAAACGCCAGGACTTTTTGAAGAAGTTGATTCCAAGCAATCGGGTTTTGACTTTACCAACACCATCGAAAACACCGAAAAATTCAATATTTTCTCCTACCGCAATTTTTACAATGGCGGAGGGGTAGCGATTGGAGATGTGAATGGGGATGGCTTGGCAGATGTATATATGACGGGGAATATGGTCAAAAACAAACTCTTTTTGAACAAGGGAAATTTTGAGTTTGAAGATATTACCCAAAAAGCAGGAGTAGCAGGCGAAAGAGGTTGGAGTACAGGAGTCGTGATGGTCGACATCAACAACGACCAACTTTTAGATATTTATGTCTGCAATGCGGGCTATGTGGAAGGCGACGACCAAAAAAACGAATTGTTTATCAACAATGGCGATTTGACCTTCACCGAACAGTCCGCAGACTTCAATTTGGACGAAGGTGGTTACACAACTCATGCCGCATTTTTCGACTACGATTTAGACGGAGATTTGGATGTGTACCTATTGAACAACAGTTTCATTCCCGTCAATACGCTGAATTACAGCAACAAGCGAGATTTGAAAGCAGAAGATTGGCCCGTCAAGGATTTCTTGAAGGGAGGGGGAGATAAATTATTGAAGAATGAAAATGGAAAGTTTACGGATGTAACCGATGAAGCAGGTATTTACAGCAGTTTGATTGGCTTTGGTTTGGGCATTACGGTAGGCGATGTCAATGGGGATATGTTGCCAGATATGTATGTGTCCAACGATTTTTTTGAACGAGATTACCTCTATATCAACGATGGGAAACTAGACGAAACAGGCACAACTGTCACCTTCACCGAAGACATCAAAGGTTGGATGGGACACCTAAGCTTGGCTTCAATGGGGGCAGACATGGCAGACATCAACAACGATGGTTATCCCGAAATATTCGTCACCGAAATGCTACCGAAAGAAGATTCCCGTAGAAAAACCAATTTGGCATTTGAAAACTACAATGTCTATCTCCTCAAACAACAGCGAGATTTTTACCACCAATACATGCACAATACCCTGCAATACAACAACAAAGACCACTCATTCAGCGAAATAGCCTGGTACAGTGGCGTTGCAGCATCAGATTGGAGTTGGGGCGCACTGTTGTTTGACGTCGACAACGATGGTTATCGAGATATATACGTCTGCAATGGCATTTACCAAGACGTAATTGACCAAGACTTTATAGATTTTTTCTCCAACGAAGTCTTTCAGAAAATGGCAGCTTCGGGCGAAAAAACAAAATTGCAGGAAATTCTCAAAGAAATGCCTTCAAAACCTCAATTGAATCAACTCTTTCACAACAATGGAGATTTGACCTTTGCAGACAAAGGACTTGATTTTGGTTTTGAGGAACCGAGTTTCTCCAACGGCGCATCCTACGGAGATTTAGACAACGATGGTGATTTGGATTTGGTAGTTAATAATTTGAATCAACCTTCTTTTTTGTTTAGAAACAACAGCACAGAACAACTTCAAAATCATTACCTCTCTGTTCAGCTAAAAGGAACTGCAAAAAATACCTATGCCATTGGTTCAAAGGTTTCTGCCTTTGCAGGGGGCGAACAGTACAATTTTCAGATGATTCCCTCACGCGGTTTTCAGTCTTCTATAGACTACAAAATGGTTTTTGGTTTGGGCAAAAAGGACAAATTGGATTCTTTGGTCGTCACATGGATGGACAAAACTCAGAGTGTTTTCCAAAATCCACCTGTCGACACACTTTTGATCATCAATTATGAAGATGTTGAAAAGGTAAAATCAAATTTTGAAGTTCCCAAAAAAAACACCCAAACTTTACTATCCGAAGTAAACAATGATTTTGAAGCCCACAAAGAAGACCGATTCATTGACTTTTTTCAAGAGGGATTGACCATGCGTATGTTGTCAAGAGAAGGGCCAAAGGCTGCCGTAGGCGATGTGAATGGTGATGGATTGGAGGATGTTTTTGTAGGTGGCGCAGCCGATTTTCACGGTTTGTTGTATTTGCAAACACGAAATGGGAAATTTGCAGAACCCAACAGAGGAATGTTTGAAGCAGAAGTAGGTTTTGAAGATACTGCTGCTGCTTTTTTTGATGCAGATGGGGATGGAGATTTAGACCTCTTTATCGGTTCGGGAGGAAATCACCAAAGAGCTGGTAGTCGGTTTATGCAGGACAGATTGTACTTCAATGATGGCAAAGGGAACTTCACTTTGAATCAACAAGCCCTCAGTGCCAATGGTTTGAATACTTCGGTTATTGTGCCGTTTGACATGGACGAGGATGGCGATTTGGATATTTTTGTAGGAAGTAGAAGTGTGCCGAATCAGTACGGTGTGCCTGCCCGCAGCTATCTGTATGAAAACGATGGAAAGGGCAACTTCAAAGATGTAGCCAAAGACAAATTCCAACCTTTGACCCAGCTCGGCATGGTCACAGACGCAACGTTGGTGGACATCAATCAAGATAAAAAAGACGAATTGGTAATCGTTGGTGAATGGATGGCTCCCAAAGTATTCAGCTTTACAGGCGGAAATTGGGAGGAACTCAACACCGATTTATCTGCGCTTTCGGGATGGTGGTATGCCATTGAAGCCGCAGATGTGGACGGTGATGGCGACCAAGATTTGATTATGGGAAATAGAGGCGAGAATTTCTATTTTTCGGCAAGTTTAGAAGCTCCGGCAAAACTGTGGCTATCGGATTTTGACAACAACGGGACGGTTGAAAAAATCATGACTCAAAGAATTGATGGGCGTGATATGCCTGTGCATTTAAAGAAAGAACTGACAGGCCAATTGGTGAAGCTAAAAAAGAAGAATTTGAAGCACAGCGATTATGCGACCAAATCTATTCAAGAATTGTTTTCGGAAGAAGATATAAAAACTGCTCTTCAATTAGATGCAACCTACTTCAAGTCTGCCGTAGCGATCAACAACGGAAATGGTCAGTTTGAAATAAAAGCACTTCCGCAAGAAGTACAATTTTCGTGTGTCTGCGACATTTACTGTGCCGACCTCAACGGTGACAACCAAAAAGACTTAATTTTGGCGGGAAATGAGAGTGGATTTACCCCTCAGTTCTCTAAATTAGATGGTAGTTTTGGGCATGTGCTGATGAACAAAGGTGGAGGAGATTTTGAGCGAATCGAAAACAAGGATGCGGGATTGTTCATTCGTGGCGATGTCAAGCAGTTGGCAGAACTGAAAATTGGAGGGGATACATACATTTTGGGATTGGTCAATAACGATAAGAGCAAACTGTATCGAGTAAATGAAAAGTAGAACACAGATTCCGCAGATGATGCAGATATCACTGATAAAAAGGACAATAAAAATGAAAACCAGTTCATTCAATAATAATCAAAGGCTACGTTTACTAAACTTTGGGGCGTTATTTACCTTCTTGCCTATCCTTATAAGCCTACTTCTTTTAAACAGTTGCACCGACCAATCTTCAAGTCCTCCTCCTAAAAATGGAACAAATCCACCTATTGAAGCCCAATTTGAATTGTTGCGAAAGAACACTACGGGTTTGGAGTTTGAAAATGTATTGAAACAGTCCTTAGACTTCAATGTGTTCGGGTACATGTATTTTTTCAATGGTGGCGGAATCGCTTGTGGAGACTTCAATCAAGATGGATTAGAAGATTTGTATTTCACCAGCAATATGGGAAGCAACAAATTGTTTTTGAATGAAGGCAATCTGAAATTTAGGGATGTCACCAAAGAAGCGAAGATGGAAGGCATGGAGGGTTGGACATCAGGAGCTTCTGCTGTTGACTTCAATAACGACGGACTTTTAGATATTTATGTATCACAGTTGGGAAAACACGACAGCATCACAGGACGCAATCAACTCTATATCTGCAAAGAAGTCAAGGATGGAATACCTGTTTTTGAAGACCAAGCTCCTCAATACGGTTTGGATTTTCAAGGATATGGCACGCAAGCGGCCTTTTTTGACTACGACTTGGATGGAGATTTGGACATGTTCCAACTCAATCACTCCGTACATGATAATGGCACTTTTGGAGCGAAAAAAGGTTTTGTGGGCAAAGAACATCCCTTGTCAGGGGACAAACTGATGCGAAACGACAATGGCAAATATGTCAATGTAAGTGCAGAGGCAAACATCAACAGCACTGTTATCGGGTACGGATTGGGGATTGCGATAAGCGACATGAACTTAGACGGTTATCCAGATATTTATATCGCCAATGATTTCCATGAAAACGACTATTTCTACATCAACCAAAAAGACGGCACTTTCAAGGAGGTGATGCCCGAACAAATGCAGCACACAAGTCGCTTTTCGATGGGAACCGACATCAGCGACTTCAACAACGATGGCTGGAACGATGTGTTCACGCTTGATATGGCTCCCTACGACCCCTACATTCTAAAAAGCTCGCTGGGAGAAGATGATTATGGTATTTTTGACTTCAAATTAAAGTATGGTTATCACTACCAATATGCTCGCAACAATCTGCAAATCAATAATCAAGACGGTACATTTTCAGAAATTGGACTATTTGCGGATGTCGATGCGACAGATTGGTCTTGGGCGGCTCTTTTTCTGGATTTTGACCACGATGGCTTGAAAGATTTATTCATCTCCAATGGTATTCCTCGCCGAATGAACGACATAGACTACATCAATTTCCGAACGGGTGACGAAGACGTTCGCTTCAAAACCAATGTCAATTATTTGGATGAAGGCGAATTGGACTTGGTCAACAAAATGCCCCAAATAAAGCTTCCCAATAAGTTTTTGCGAAACACAGGTAACCTACAGTTTGAAGACATGGAAGCAGCCATCAAGGGGAATGCCACGAGTTTTTCTAATGGGGCAGTGTATGTGGATTTGGACAACGATGGTGATTTGGATATAGTGACCAATAATATTGAAGACGAGCCTTTTGTTTATAAAAACTTGACGATTGAAAGCAAAAAAGACGACCAGAATTACCTAAAGCTTCAACTCGAAGGTTCTCCAAAAAATAAAAATGCGATTGGTGCGAAAGTAGTGATCTTCAAAGGGAACGAAAAACTATCTACCGAGCATTTTCCAGTGAGAGGCTATCAGTCAAGTATGCCAATGGGATTGCACATTGGAGTGGGCGATACTTCAAAAGTGGATTCTATTTTGTTGATTTGGTCAGACCGAACCTACCAAAAATTGGAGGATATTGGCTTCAATCAAACAATCAGTGTAAAATGGCAAGCAGGGCTGCCCAACTTCAATTTTGAAGCCTTGAAAAACAACCAAAAAAAGCCCAACCCTTTCTCCTTCAAAGACATCACCGCTCAAACCAAACTTGATTTTGTGCATGAGGAAAACCCTTTTATAGAATTTGACCGAGAAACTTTGATTCCGTGGATGGTATCGGCAGAAGGCCCAGCTGTGGCAGTAGGGGATGTGAATGGCGATGGTTTGGAGGATGTTTTTTTGGGCTCTTCCAAACGTCGACGAAGTGCGCTTTATCACCAAAACAAAAATGGCACTTTCACCAATGCCACTCCCGAAATTTTGGTACAAGACAGTTTATTTGAAGATGTGGATGCCGTATTTGTGGACATCGAAAACGATGGCGACTTGGATTTGGTCATTGCAGCAGGTGGAAATGAGTATCAAGGCACAGATGAGGCGATGCGACAGCGTTTGTATGTAAACGATGGCAAAGGCAATTTTGGCGAAAAAATCTATTTTGAAGGAGCATATTTGGTGGCATCTTGTGTGTTGGCAGAAGACTTCAATGGCGATGGTTTGACCGACTTTTTCTTTGGCGCACGCTCCAAACCTTGGGGTTATGGCAGAGTGGGTGATTCGTATTTGTTTGTCAATAAAGGAGAGGGCAAATTTGAAGATGTGACCGATACTTACCATAAAAACCTGCGACAAGTGGGCTTGGTCAAAAACGGCACTTGGGCAGATATTGACCAAGATGGCGACTCCGATTTGATATTGGCAATGGAATGGAATGTCATTCAAATATTTGTGAATCAAGGCGAAAAGTTTGAGCAAAAACCCATTGGAGATTACAAAGGCTGGTGGAATTTTGTGGTAGCAGAAGATTTTGATGGTGATGGAGATGTAGATATTTTGGCAGGGAATACGGGCAGGAATTCCAAACTCAAACCGACTCCTGAACAGCCTGTATGCCTATACATTGAAGATTTTGACGACAACGAGCAGGTCGAATCGGTGATGACCTATTATGTGGGAGGGCGAGAAATTCCCTTTGCCAACTATGCCGAATTGACCAAGCGAATGGTTAAATTGAAGAAACGCTACCTCTACGCAAAGGACTTGGCAAAGTCGAGCATCGAAGACATTTTTGGGACGGCCAAATTGAAGTCTGCTATAAAATGGGAAGCGAATACGGGAGTCAGTGCCTATTTTGAAAATACAGGCGAGCAGGGTTTCCAATTTCATGCACTCCCCAATGAGCTGCAATTTTCACCCCTCAAAGGAGTAGCATTGTTGGATGCGGAAAAAGAAGACAAACAAAAAACGGAGGTGATTTTGGGCGGAAATTTCTACGAAAACAATGTGGAGTTGGGTCGCTACGATGCCAACTATGGCAACGTTCTTTCGATTGGTGAAAACGCTCAATTGAAAAGTTACCCGCTTGGAAATCTGTCTATTGAAGGCCAGGTTCGGAATATTGCAGCGATTCGGATTGGAGGGAAGCAATGTTTTATATTGGCGAAGAATGATGAGGCATTGCAGGTAATTGAAGTGGAGTAATGTTACATCTTCACCACCTTCTTTGTGACGGTTTGACCTCCTATTTCGACAGCAACGTAATACACGCCTTTTGGCAAATCCATCGTATCTACAGTAAGTTGTGAAGTATTTGAAGGTATTTGCTTGACCAATTCACCATTGAAGGAGTAGATATGGATTGAGTCAATCGTATTTTTGTCTGTTTTAATGGTTATTTTATCGGTTGTCAAAGTTGGGTAGATTTGAATTTTAGCGGATAAGACTTGGTCTTCAATGTCAACACCCATAAGGCAATCCTCAATATTTTCTTTAAAAACGGCATATTCCTGAGTAGATTCCAATCCTGTAACGTTTATATATCCCGAAACGATGCTATCAGAATAATTCAAAAACCTTCTTCCACATCCATCCAAATAATAGGTGTCACCAAAATCAAATTCTTTATTTAATGCCATTATGAGCGTATCGCCAACTTCAAAATCGCCCAAAAGCTCTCCACAATTGAGCCCATCCTGTCCCAAAACTGTTATGTACTCCTCTTCAATCTCATTGTGTATGTTTTCAATTATTTTTGCTTCTCTTGTTTCAATACTTGTATTCTCCGTTATTGTTAACAATACGATGTTGTTATTTGGATAAGAATATTCGCAAAAATTATACAAATATCCACCACAAGAACATGCGTAAGTTGGAGTAGGAATTATTGCCCATACCAAAATAATAGAAGATAAAACGAGTTTGATGTTGGTTGTAAAGTTCATATTGATAATTGTTTAGTTCCCTTCTACTTGTATAAACGGAAGTAGGATGAAAAGGTAAACAGTTTTGCTTATTTTTTTTTCAAAAAAACTTTCTCCAACAGCCCAAATAGCACCAACAAACCACCCGAAACTCCCATCAAAGCAATGCCTACTCCAAAATAATCTGCTATCAATCCCAAAGAAAGCGCAATCAAGGAGGTCAAAATCGTTCCCCAAAACGACTGTGCAGAATAAACGGAGGTGAGAATCTCGTTGGGAACATGGTCTGCTACTTCACCTGTCAGCAAAGGTTTTCGCAGATTCTCTAAAATGTAAATGGACATGAAAACAAGCAATGCCCCTATCCACCACTCATAACTGTATAGAAAACCACAAGTTATACCTGCAATGAATCCCGCCAACAAGGTCAATGTAGAAAGATTTTTCCAAGATAAGCTCGCTAATTTTGCAGCATTTTTGGAGGCATAAGCAGACAGCAAAAAAATGAAAAAATAGAGGATTCCTACCACCAATCCGCTTTTGCGTTTTTCCTCCATCTCCATCAAAAAGGGCAGCAACACCGCCACATGTACCATCAAAGGCTGAATATAATCCTTGATTGCCTTCAAGAAAGAGGTGTGAAGGGCAGCAGAATTGATGATTTGGAATACCTTGGGGCGTTTGAGGACTTTCCAAAATGCTTGGAAAGTGAACCATAAGGCTTTGTGTTTCTTACTCTTCGCTTCATTTGAAGAAAAATTCAATTCATTGGGGTAGGTGTAAATATTGACGAAATTGAGCAAATACGGAACAATGGCACACAAAAAGACGCTGCGGTAAGTGCCTGTATACAAGACCAATACTCCTGCAAAAAGTGCCGAGATGGCAGAACCTATCTGCGACCAAGAGCGGGTATGTCCATAATAATTTGTCTTTTGGTCACTCCATCCTTTACCCTTCAAATAGTCCATAATCATGCCCTTATGCGTTCCCGAACGAAAGGCATCACCGATTCCATACAGCACTATCGCTATTAGAAAAAGGTAAAAATCAGCAGAAGTATAAAAGATAACAAAGGAAAGAATGTAGGACAAAAATGCTCCAATCAGTGCGTTTTTGCGCCCAAAAGTATCAGCAATGATGCCTGTGGGAATTTCCGAAAAGTTGATGATGATTTCACGAGTTGCATAGATAATGCCTATTTGGGTATAAGACAGGCGGTTTTCCAAGAAAAAAAGCAGCAAGAAAGCATCAAAAAAGCGCAGATTTTTCAGAAAACCGTAGGCGCAGAATTTGATGTATTGACCATTTTTAGTGAAAGTATCCATACAGTTGCTTTTAGGAAATTGAACCTTCAAAATAATTCAACACTCATGGTTTTAAGTTTCTTACATTCATTCATTTCCACCATTTTTGTTGTCTGAGTTGGTTCATTTTTCAGAAAGGTTTAGGTTTCATTCTTTTAGCTGCAAGTTTTGCAACTTCGTTAATTCGCCTTTGTCTGGTTTCAGAACGTTTGGCAAGTACAATCCATTGTAAAATGCTTTTTTTGACCGACTTGCTTAAGCTTAAAAAAAACTCTTTTGAATCGGGATGAATGTCAAATGCTTTTTCTAAATCTTCGGGTATTATCAATGCCTCTACAGCGTCTAAAATGGTCCACGAACCATTTTGTTTTGCTACTTCAATACTGTCTAAGCCCGCCTTGGTCATCCATCCTTTTTTGATTAACTGTTGCACCTTCTCTTTGTTAATCTTTGACCAAGTACTGTTAGGTTTTCGTCGGCTGAAAAACTGCATGAATTTTTCGTCGTCTATGGATTTTTTTGTGCTATCAATCCACCCAAAACACAATGCTTCATCAACCGATTGACTCCAAGAAATGGTCGGTCGTTGTGCCTTTTTTTTATAAAAAATAAGCCAAACAGATTGCTTTGAATCGTGGTTCTCTTGCAACCATCGCCTCCAATCTGCTTGGCTTGTCGGACAAAATGTTTCTATTTCTTTTTTTGACATTACTTCTTTCTTATGATTTTTGCATTCAAGTCATGTTATTTTCTTCTTTGAAGGTTTTGGTTTTCTCTACTCGATTTACCTCACATCATTGGTTTGTTCTTCAGCCTGCTTTTTACCCCATAAAAATAGAAAAGCTTGTTGGAAAGTCAAACTTTTCTTTCGAATGAAAACTTTGGGAACAGTTGAAATCGGAAGTGAATACGGCGGCCCTTTTGGTCACTTGAATTTCTCCACTTCAATTCTCTCAGTATGTTAAAAATACAAAACATTATAATTGATTTTCAAATAAATAAAGAATTAATAAAAATAAATTTGAATAAACAGGCAGCAAAAAAGGATTTTATATAGACTATCAAGGGTAAGACAATCCCAGAGTAGAATTTGAGCATTCTCAAAACTGTTGTGAAAAGAA
>JAUHXA010000040.1 GCA_030427245.1 Bacteroidia bacterium
ATTTGGCTCATATGATTGCCCAAATCACCTACTAATTTGTCGAAACTTAATGGTTTTTTTTGCATCGGTTTTTCTTGCAAAAATATCTTATTTTCACTATAATAGCCTACTTTTAGAATTGCTGTTTTTTTGTTGAAATTGTTGATTATAAATTAATTCAATGCGTTTTTTTAACAAGTTTATCTTATCAACATCACATTTCCCTTCACCAAAAACTCTTTTCCGTCATTGTCTACACCTCTGATAAAATAAATATAAATGCCTATTCCTTGAGGTACAAACTTGTAAGTTCCATCCCAAGTATCACTAATGTTATTGGTGCTAAACACTTTATTACCCAACCTACCATAGATTTCAAAAGTGTGCAATTCACTGACATTTACGGGTGTTATACCAAATAGGTCATTCACTCCATCGCCATTTGGAGAGAAAGCTGCGGGAACCAATACTTCATTTTTATAAAGGACTCCTAAAGATAATGTTGCACTATCTGAGCAGCCATATTCATCACTTGCCACCACAGAAATATTTGAGTTTTGATTTAGGGTGACAGATGTTTCTGGGCAATCTAAACAGTCGGGTAAGTTTCCTGTAGAAGACCAAGTATAAACTACTTCTCCCATAACCGAAAATCCAGTAGCCGATAGAGGTAAAGTTTCCCCCGCATTAACGATTGTTTCCGAACTGATTATCCCTACTTCAACTTCTGAAATGGTGATTTCTGATACATATTCATCGCTACAACCATTTTGTTCGATGGTCAATGTAATATTTTGCTCACCTGTACTTGTCCAAGCATGGGAATGAGGTCCTATTCCCTCCACTATATTTCCTTCTCCAAAATTCCAAGTGTAAGTAGCATCTGTATCTGCAATACCGTCAAAAGTAAAGAGTATCGGTTCGTTTTTACAGGTAACATTGGAAATGTCAAAAGATGCTATTGGAGTGGAGTTTTCTTTTAGTTCAAAAGGAATAAGTTCGCTTTTACAAGTATCCAAAGCAATATTTACCGTTTGAGCATAATACAGTCCTTCATCTATAGGAGTGAAAGTTAAACCAGAAGATATTAAGTTATCTCCTGTTGAAGTATTGTACCAATTTACAATTGTACTGTTTATGGTAGTGTTTACCTCAAAAGGGCTGCTGTTGATTTCTCCCTCACAACTATTGATAAAATCAATTACAATTACTGGAGCAGTAGTCACACAATTACAAGGCTCTACTAATATTTCAATAATATAAGATTCATCCGTACAAGGTGGAATTGCGTTATTCGTAGTATATTCAAACCGATATACGTTTGGAGATATACCTACAAAGTCGATTTCAGCAAAGTTGTTCAAATTAACTTCTGAATTATCAAGGTCTGTCCAATAGCCGCTTGTATCTCCCAAAATAATAAAATTGTTAAAATTGAGGGAAGAATTTCCGAATGGTGTATTGCAGACAGTAGCAGAAGTATTCAGAATAGCTATAGGAGGTACGTTTACTTCTACAATGGTCGTACCGAGTTTTGACTCACAACCATCTGCCGTTACCAATAAAGAATATTCTCCCATTTCACTCTCCATCACATTGCTTAAAACAGGATTTTTTTCTGTTGAACTAAAACCATTTGGTCCATTCCATTGATAAAGAATGGTATCTTTAACAACACTTGTACTACCTAAAAGCGTTACATCCATTCCTATACAAGCAGGACCATTATTATTCGCTAGAGCATCAGAACCTGTAATAGTGTACATAAATACATGTGTACTGCCATTTCCACCAAATCCAAGACCTATATAAGTGGTTGAAGTATTGGAAACCTTGATAGAAAACTCATGTTCCTCACTTATAGCTCCATCATAATCAGGAGCTTCTATCCATATTGGAAAAACCAAGCTGTCAGGTATTGACAAAACAATAGTGTCTCCTATAAAAGCACAAAACATCGAATCTATTACATTATCAACAATTTCATCTGCTCCCATATCAGGATAAGGACCAATACGAAGTTCACCATCAATATCTCTGGGTATCAACCGTCCAACAGTAGGGTTTCCTGTATTTGTTTGTGCAGAAACGCCATTTACATGTAAGTCATTGAAAGCCATGAAAATAGGGTTATCACTTACCGAATTTTCATTGTCAGGTAAATCAGCCACAGCGTTGTAATCTGTACCTCCTACATGTACCATGACATTGGGATTATTAGAGTAATAGTTGTTGTAATCCCATATACTCATACTGTTTTCATTTTCAATATGCACAGCATACCCTGTTGTTGCCTCGCTTCCATAAGCAAGGGTATTGTTTTGTAGGTTTATATCTATACTTTCTTCATCAACGTATAGTGCATAACCATTACCTAGTGTATTTACACTATTATGAAAAATACCCCAATCATTGGCGTTCTCTAACAACACACCTGCATTTTGAGTTCCAACATTGGAAAAAATACAACTAACGGTATTATTAACAATCTGAGGAGGGGAATCACTAAATTGTCCGCTATTTTGTATATATATTCCCTGCTTTCTCATTCCATAGAGATTATTTCCTTCAATACCCGCAATGCTATAATCAAAATCTTCTAATTGGCTAATCGTACCAATACTGTAATCAAAGTCTTCTAATTGACTAATTGTATTCCGACATTGTATTCCTGTATTTCCATTGTTATTACCAATTTCATTATTTTTAATAAGAAAATTGGTGAGGTAGGACACAATAAGCCCTGCTTCATAATTATTTTTTAATTCATTGTTTTGGATAACTGGTCCTTTCATCGTTTTATTTTCATCTCCTAAAATAGCAATCCCCATAAAACCTCCAATGATTTCATTACCCACAATTACCGTATGGTTGGCATTGTTCCCCCAATGTTGAGCAGGTTCGATTGAAGTATCGCTATTAGAAGCTACTATTCCGATAAAACAAGTATCGTTCACACTTGCTCCCATATCAATCGTACAATTGCGAATGGAAATGCTATCCGCTTGATTCTTCAGGTGTATGCCCCATGCACATTCAGATGTTGAAGCTGCCACGATGTCTATGTTGTCTATGGCAATATGGTCTGCCTCGTCTATTTGAATGATAGCGGGCGAACTGTTTGTAGGACTAAAAGTAAGCGTTGCCCCATTTCCGTTAATAGTAAGATTACTTTCAGCGCTCAACCCATCAATAGAGGGAATGTAAACTCGTTCAGTTAGTGTAATGTTGGTTTCCAACTCCAAAACAACATTTCCGCACATACCTGCTAAAGTCAAAGAATTTATGGCTTCTTGTAAACTGCTAAAATCAGCAGAAACGCTACTACCTATAATATATGTTCCAGAAAAGCAGCAAATTTCTGAGGAACAACAATCAGGAACAATACTTTCAAAGGTTGTAGAACAACCATTGGTTGTTACTACTTCCACAAATGTTGTCCCTCCAAGTTGCCCTACATCAATATTTAGACTATTAATATTAGTACTGAACCCTTCAGTATCTCCTTCACAGCTAAAATCAAGTGTGTAAGAGCATCCAAATTCATTCTCGCTATCAATAACAATTGAAGGTGCTTGAGGAGAAGGATACACATCTAAATCAAATACTCCAACTGATAAAAAATCATCTACTGCATCATCACCATCGATATCACATTGTAAATAGGCAAATATCGAAGTTTGTGTACTGTTACATACATTTTCATTAAGGTCTATATCAGAAGGAATAGCAACAGGCGTAGCAGAGGCATTAAGTAAAGGCTCTATCGAATATACAAACCCGTTGATCATTAGTGGATTGCCACTTGCTGTACTATTTGTTTCATCGCTCTCTACATTACTTTGCCAATCAGTTATTTCATTGGTCAGTTCACCACTACAGACATTCGCACTTCCATTTACCTGTACAACAAAAGGGCAGCCACACTCTTCCACCAATACTTCTACCTCATAAGAAATATCATTACAAATACCATCTGATAAAGTATAGGTAAAGGTATAAGTACCTAGTCCAATGCCATCAAAATCAACGGCTGTCAAATCGCTCATATCTACACCTATTGCATCGGTGTCTGTCCAGAATCCGCTTGTATCTCCACTTGTTATCAAGCTCATCAAGTTAATAATGGTATTATCAGCACTTGAATTACAAATATTCGTATTGGTTTCTAAAGTAGCACTTGTAGGAGCTACCACTTCAATCGCCACAAAAGCAGTATCATTTTCACAAGGAGCTACAGCCGTCATTACATAAGCAAACTCCAATATTCCCGCACTTTGTCCATCAGCTGTAAATGTGCCAATGACATCATCAAAGACACCATTGTTGATCGAACCACTGTATAAAATCCAGGTTCCCCCTACATCAGCACTAGATACAAGACTATACAAATCATATGGTGTATTTACATCATTACAAGTTGAGCTTGAACTTCCTATTCCTGCATTAACAGTCTCTTGAACTATTAAAATTTGTATCGAAGAATCGGGACAGTTTTCTAAAGGTGCAGAATCTAAAGTAAAAGTCAGTTCATAATCGCCAGCATCTACATTCGTTGCATCGAAATTAGTACCTGTCAATGTAGCAGGATTACTACCCAAAGGAGTATTAGTAATACTCCAAATTCCTGGTTCTACCGTTAACTCTAAAACACTCAAATCCAACATTCCCGAATCATTACACAAATCATCAGGCTCAGTAATCGCCACACTTGGGCAAGCACAGTCTTCCACCAATACTTCTACCTCAAAAGAAACATCATTACAAATACCATCTGATAAAGTATAAGTAAAGGTATAAGTACCTACTCCAATGCCATCAAAATCAACGGCTGTCCAGTCGCTCATATCTACGCCTATTCCATCAGTGTCTGTCCAGACTCCGCTTGTATTTCCACTTGTTATCAAACTTGTCAAGTCAATAATGGTGTTATCCCCACTTGCATTACAGATCTTCGTATTGGTTTCCAATGTAGCAGTTGGAGGCTCGCTGACGGTTACAAAAGTTGCTATTCCTTGTGATTCACACCCATCTACAGTGATGGTTACACCATAATCGCCCGAACTGGATGCATCTACATTCGAGACTACTGGGTTTTGGAAGATGGAACTAAAGCCGTTTGGGCCGCTCCATGAATAAGTCATAGTAACACCCGCAATTGAGGTGTAGCTGCTTAATAGAACATCTTCCCCAGTGCAAGTAGGACTGTCATTTTCGGCAGTTGCAATTGGAACAGGGTTAACAGTCACAACAGTTGTATCTCCTTTTGATTCACAACCATCTGCAGTTACTTTCAAAATATAGTCACCTGCATCTTCTATATCTACTACTAACACCAAGGGATTTTGTTCCGTGGAAGCAAACCCATTCGGTCCACTCCACTCATAAGAAGTAATCTCTCCTGCAACGGTAGTATTTCCCATTAATTGAATATCTTCTCCTTCACAAACAGGGCTATCATTTGAAGCAATCGCATCAGAACTAATGATAGTATAAATAAGTGCATAGGTAGCATTCGTACCACTTCCCACTCCTATATATGTAGGAGTATTGGATGTTGCCAAAATATCTAAATTAGCGCTATGCGATATCAAACTATAATTGCTCGTATTATCCCACTCTATCCACTGTGGATTGTTCAGTGTGTCTGAAATTCCCAAGTGAATTTCATCTCCTACTGTAAAACAAAGTGTCTCTTCCAAAATAACCAAAGGAAGTATTTCATCTGCCCCCATATCAGGTAACTGCGTAGTTCCATCAGGTCGAGGCTCTCCGTCAATATCAGTTGGAAACAAGGCAGCAATACTTGGATTAGCAGAATTGGTTTGCTGAGAAATATCTAAAACGTGTAAATCATTAAAAGTTATAAAAATTGGGTTAACACTCACTGAATTGTCATTCTCTGGAAGAGAAGGAATATCATCAAAAGTGCTTCCGCCAATGCTTACAATCTCTAAGTTTTGAGAAAAATAATTGTTATAATTCCATGTCAAGCTTGTTCCACTCTCAATGTTAACAGGAAAACCTAATCCATTCGTAGCAAGTGTATTATTTTGTAAGTCTATATCTGAACTTGCTATATCTATATAGATTCCATCACCATTCCCTTCTACATTCACACTATTGTGATAAATCTCCCAACTATCTGCGTTTTCCAGCAATATACCTGCATTTGGAAGACTTCCCTCAAGGTTTCCACTTATCATATTATTCACCATATAAGGAGGGTCATTGGAAGAATCAGTTGGGTTTTGCCCACTATCTTTGATGAAAATTCCTTCTCCACCTATTGAATACACCTTATTTCCTTCAATTCCCGAAATGCTATAACTATGCTCTTCCAATTGAATATTGGAATAAACACTATAATCAAAATCTTCCAATTGACTGATTGCGTTTCGACACTGTATTCCTGTATTATTTGAGTTGGGATTATTACGTTCTACTTCCAAATCAATTAAATTCTCCTTGATAAGAAAATTAGTGAGGTCGCTTGTCAAAATTCCTACTTGATAACTGTCTTCAATGGTATTATTTTGAATAACAGTACCTTTCATACTTTGGTCATTATTTCCCAAAGCAGCAATGCCCATATATCCTCCCTTTATAGTATTGTTGTGAACGACGGTTCGATTGGCGTTGTTGCCATAATAATCGGGGCTACTGATAGAATTATCGCTATTCGATGCCACAATACCCATATAGCAGGTACTCGTTTGATTGACTCCCACACCAATCGTACAATTCCTAATATAAATACTGTCTGCTTGGTTTTTGAGGTGAATACCCCAAGCGGCAGAGGCAGTTGGGGAAGCTACAATATTTAAGCCATCAATTACCACATGGTCTGCACCATCTATTTGGATAATGGCGGGATTGAGGCAATTGGCGGCACTATTCGTTAGCGTTGCACCATTTCCATTAATGGTTAGGCTATCCGTAGCAGTCAAGCCTACAAAATCAGTGATAATAACTTGACCATCCAAGGTAATACCGGCTTCTACTTCTAAGGTAACTTGTTTGTACATTCCTACTTGTGCAAGGGAATCCATTGCATGTTGTAGGTCGATGAAATCGGAAGAAAGGCTTGGTCCGATGGTGTAAGTTCCACCAAGTGGTGGATAGATTTTAAATATCCATGAGTCATCATCTCCATAGTTACTATCCAAATCAGTATCAGAAGACGTAGAATGTCCTCCAACAATATAACCCCCATCTAAAGTAGGAATAGTTGTGTAATTGAAATCATACCCACTTCCCCCATAATTTTTTTCCCATTCAATATTTCCTACTAAGTCAGTTTTGAAAACCCAAATGTCTCTACTTCCAAAATTTCCACTTACATCATTGTCATTAGATTCTGAATGTCCAGTAACAAAATAACCTCCATCAGGAGTTTCTTCAATAAAATACCCTATATCAGTTCCTGTACCCCCATAATTTTTTTCCCACTCAATAAATCCATTACTACTTACCTTAATCACCCATACATCTGAACCTCCATAATTTTCACCAACATCGCCATCACTGGAAGTAGTACTTCCAACAATAATATACCCTCCATCAGATGTTTCCTTTATAAAAAAGCCATTATCATCCCCCGCTCCTCCATAATTTTTATCCCATTCAATATCCCCATCTGCACCTATTTTAACCACCCATATATCTTCTCCACCATTATTACCATTATCAGATAAATCACCATCACTTGAAGTTGTAAACCCAGCAATAATATAACCTCCATCGGATGTGGGAATCATTTTTTCAAAATCTTCAAGACCACTTCCCCCATAATTTTTATCCCAATCTTTAGTTCCATCAAAGAGTATCTTTAGTAACCAAATATCTTGGCTTCCCTTACTCAAAGTAATGTCATTGTCCAAAGTTCCGGAATTCGTCTCACCTCCAATAAGGTAGCCATCATCCAATGTTTGATAAATAAAGTTAGGAATTTCTGCGTTCACTCCTCCATAGTTTTCATCCCATTGAGTATTTCCATTAGCGTCAATTTTAACAACCCATATATCAGAACCTCCGTAATTCCCATCAACATCACCTGTTCCAGAAGAAGAATTGGAATTTCCTGTAACAATATAACCTCCATCAAAGGTTTGCCAAACTGCTCGGGCTATATCTTCTCCATCCCCTCCATAAATCTCATCCCATTCCAAAACCCCTGTTGAGTTAGTTTTAACCACCCACATATCCGTAGAATTGTAAGTAGAATTATCAGATAAATCTATATCATTGGAAGCAGACGGTCCTACTACAATATATCCGCCATCAAGGGTTTGAATAATTCTATGAGCAATATCTTCTCCAGTACCCCCATAATTTTTTTCCCATACAATTACAGGAACATTTTGTGCTAAAACTGTAAAGGAAGATAATAAAGCACAGAATAATAATAGATAGTTTTGAATGGTTTTCATTAGTAGGTGTATTTTATGCAGCGGTTTGCTAATTATAGCATATAATTGAGAATCTGTTGAATTCATTATAATCTTACAAAAAATAGGCTATGATAAAAGCTTCTTAAAAATAACTAATTTCTTCCTCACTTGATTCTTCTTGTCTTTCAATTCCCAATTTTTTTAAGAAAGCATCAACCTTGACTTCTTTTAACTCATTATGCAATATATCATTTAATGATACATTTTCAAAGCTTTGTAACTTTTTTAATGTATCTACTCCCATTTGTAATACCTTCTCATCTTCGATATAACTAATCATGCACAAGTGTTTCTGAAATCTTGAATCGTAGATTTCTTCATTCTGTACATACCCATCCAATAAATACGCTAAAGTTTTTGAAATATGTTGAATATCATCATTGTACAGGTATATCTTCAAAGATTTTTCATTAGAACTGATTGCCTCCTTATATCTTTTTTGAAGGCGAAATACCTCTGCCATTTTCTTATGAACCAAAGCTGTTTCGGGATGCATAGAATGTTGCTTTTCCCTAATCGCTAATGCCTTTTCAAAATATTGCATAGCGCCCTTATAGTTTTTCTTTTTTATCAATGTTTTCCCCACCAAAAAATATCGGTGAGCCAATTCTGCATTTTCCTCAACTACGGCTTCACTATATAAATTCAATGATTCAGTGTATTTTTCTAATGCAATGTCATACTTAGATTGATTGTAATGTAAATTACCCAAGTTTAAAGCATGTGTATTTTTTGCTATGTAGGTTTCTCCATGAAATCTTATCTTTTCTATCAAAGATTTTTCAAAGAACTCCAAGGCAAGATTGAATTCTTTCTTCTTTATATGCAAATTTCCCAATTCATCCAAAATGGCATAATAAGTTGAGTTAGATCTGTCATTTTTACAAAAAGCGAGTAGTTTTTCTGCAATTTTCTGTGCTTTGTCATACAGGTGAAGCCTTGAATAAATAACAACTAAATTGTATTCGGTAGTCAATGTATGAGGGTGCTCATTGCCTAATTTCTTTTGTCTAATATCCAATGCTGTCTGTGTTGCATCCAAAGCAAGGGAATAACGACCCATTTTTTGAAAAAAACTACCCAAGTTGTGGTAACTCATAGCTACCGAAGGGTGATTTTTTCCCATCAATTTTTCCTTTTCCGAAATAGCTTCATATTGGTATTCCTTGGCTTTCTCATAGTCACCAATAGCTTCATACACCACAGCTGAATTTGCAATAATAATACCTGCTAACATCTTTGTACGCTCATTGGCATTTACTTGATTCCGACAAATTTCAAGTGCGTCCTCCAACAATCCTATAGCTTTTTTTTGCCCTTTACTCCCCAATTTAAAATGAGGGCGAGATACATTTTGATACAATGCTGCTAAATCCGTATTGTTAGTTCCTTTATGGAATTTACATATTCCAATAGCCTTATTATAAGATTCAATAGATTCGACAAAACTTCCTGTTTCATAATAAATACTTCCAATCCTTTGATGTATTTTTATTATATCTTCATGTAAGAATTCGAGTACTTCTTTCTTTTTCGTCTTATTCTTGCCTACGTAATCTTTGCAGTAATTTAGATTCAGTTCTAAATAGCCTAAAGCTTCTTCATATTGTCCCAAAGTTTGTAGTCCTGATATAAAATTATTCATTGCCGAAATTCTTTCTTTGACATCAATATCGCTAAACTCACCAATATGTGTAATGAATTCATTAAGCAATTTACTGACGGCTATTGGGTCATTGTTAGCTTTGTTAAAACGAATTTTCAAGAAGGCAGTAATGATTTCATTTTCAATACTCTTAGGTGGAGATGATTTGGTATAATGCAAAAACATTAGGTGAACAATATTGAATAAATCCTGTTCTTTATACTCTTTACTTTTAAATAAATTTGTACTGATTTTTTCAGCTTGATATAGTTGTTGCCCATCAATTTCAAAATCTTTTCGTAAATGTTCTAACAGAACAGACTCAACCTGCCAACCTTGTTCGGCTTCTCTAAGAATATTTGCAGCCTTTAAAGAATTGACATAGTACTTGTCTGTTAAATGTTGCAAAAAAAGAAGACTGCTGGGGTAAGCTAAAGCGAATATTCTCTGCGTATATACTTCGTTTTCCCTAAAAAAACCTTTAAACATATCATAGACTTTCAAGTTTATAGGTATTGTATCTTGCTGAATATCTATAGGTATATTTGTTCCACTTCGCGGAGTTTTTATTTCTTGATGAAGGATATTTAACAAATCTTTTGTCGTTTGTAAAAAAACTTCATCAATATTTTTCTGTTCTTCTAAAACAATGGATTGCTTATTTTGAGGCAATAAGAAAGGAAGGTCATTAATTCCTGTCGAATCCCATAAACATGGACGTACTAATATTGGTATAACGAGTTTGTTATCTTCTTTGTGTAATAGGATTGAATGATTAAGGTAGCGAAAGGTGTCATCATCACCGAGTAGGTCTGGACTACATAAAACAACAATCACATTAGAGGATTTTAATCTTTTTTCTATTACTTTCTCTATGTTGTGCCCTCCAATAATCAGTTGTGAATGCCAAGTATCCAAAATTCCCTTACGTTTAGAAACTTTTAGGAAACCTTCCAGCTTTTTTAAGTATTCTTCATCTTTTTCGTGATGCAATATATATACTTGAATGGGCATGGTATCGGGCGTTTAATTTTTACAGTTCTTCTATACAAAATACATTATTTAATAAGAAGGTAAACAAAGTTGGCATTTTTTTTTGGTTTTTCAAGCCAATAGAATGTCAATTTTACTGCTTATAGGTTGTTAAGTTTGAGAATTTCTCTTATTTTGTATCAATCCCTCCCCTATCACCGTTATATGAATAATTTAGACTGAAACTTAAACTGTTCTTCATGCGTAACCGTTTCGCCATTCTTTGTTTGCTATTGTTTTGTTTTAGTAGTGCTGTTATGTCACAGCCACCTGCTTTCATTTCCCCTACCAATGATGCCGTTCATTCGACTTTGCATCTTCGTTACCAACAGTATAAAGAACATTCCATCAAAGACAGGCGGTTCAAACAAACAGACATCATCCCGCTGATAGAACGCTTGCAGAAAGATCCTTTGTTTTTGGTAAATCGAGTGGGGAAATCGGTAGAAGGACGGAATATTTACTTGGTAAAATTGGGGCGAGGACAAAAAAAGGTCTTGATGTGGTCGCAAATGCACGGCAATGAACCGACTGCAACAATGGCATTGATGGACATCTTCAATTTTTTTCGACAAAAGGACGACCTGACTCAGTGGAAAAATGAACTCTTGGATAGCCTAACGATTTACTTCATTCCGATGCTCAATCCCGATGGAGTTGAACGATTTGAAAGGCGCAATGCTTTGGATATAGATTTGAATCGAGACGCTGTTCGACTGCAATCCCCCGAAGCGCAAATATTGAAGCGTATTCACGACCAAGTACAGCCAGATTTCGCCTTTAATCTGCACGATCAAACTACGCAATACAGTGCAGGCCGTTGTTCGTCAGCAGCCACTCTTTCATTTTTAGCTCCTTCTTTTAATTATGCCAAAGACATCAATAAAAACCGCTTCAAAGCCATGCAAGTGGTAAGTCATTTGAACAAGGTTTTGCAGACTTACATTCCTCGACAAGTCGCTCGATACAGCGACGACTATGAACCGAGAGCTTTTGGCGACAATATGCAAAAGTGGGGAACGAGTGCCATACTGATTGAAGCGGGAGGTTATGCACAGGATTATGAGAAACAATACAATCGTCAATTGCATTTTGTGACCTTGCTTCAAGCTTGTGAAACGATTGCAAAAATGAGCTATCAAACCGAAACATTGGAGGATTATTATAGGATTCCTCAAAATGAAAAAACCCTTTTTCACCTCTTGCTGCGAAATGTGGTGGTAGACAAGGAAGGGAAGGATTATTTATTGGACATTGCCTTCAAAAGTTATGAAGCAGAATACAATCAATTTCGTAATTTTTATTTCTACAACCAAATTGAAGACCTAGGCGATTTATCGGTTTTTCATGGTTATCAAGAATTGGATGCCAATGGATTGAGGGCGGTGCCAGGTCTTTTGTATCCACATATATTTGACAATGTGGATGATTTGAAGTATTTGGACATGTTGAGCATATTGAAGCAGGGTTATACCAATGTCAAACTCCGAGAAGTCCCCAACGACAACCGCTATCACCAACTCCCCATTCGTCTGTCTTCTATCAGCCGAAATATCACCAATAAAATCGAGCTACATCGAAGTTCCAATTTTCTTTTACAGGCAGAAGATGGCACTTATCGCTATGCGGTCGTGAATGGTTTTTTGTTTGATTTGCAGGAAGGGAACAAAGGTGCGTATAAGATGCCGAGTGAAGGAGTTTCGAGGTAAACAGGTGTTGGAGTTGATGGTTGTTTTTAATCTACAATTGGTTATTAACCCAACCACATTGCATTACCGATACATTTCATTCTCTTTGAGTTCTCGAAGAAGGTGTTTTTTTAATTTTCCAATTCTATAATCTCGTTTTTATATCATCCATCAAATCTTTGATTTCCTTGGGGTCAATCTTTCTAATTTCTGCAATTTTCAAAGTTATTTCTGCTGTCTCCAGAGCCTTCTCTTTTTGCTTCAATCGGTAGTAGACATAAGTAAGCGTGAGATTAGAAGCATATTCGGTATCTATTTTTGCGCCCTCCTTGGCCCACAACAAAGCCTCTTCTAAAGAGCGAGTATCGTCAGAGTGTTTGGCAATATTGAAGGCCAGTTCGTTGAGAAGTTGGGGGTTGGTAATATTTTTAGTTTTGACATATTCTACCGCAGTTTTGGTGTAATTTTCCCATTCGTCGACACCTTGATAATACCTCATTTTCATGTCAAATTCAAACTCATCTTTAAATGGAAGATTGGCCTGACTGATGATGTCAATGGCATATTCAAAAATGACCTTATCCTGTTCTTTTATGGCTGTTTGAATACTATTGAATATGGCAGATTTGATTCTATTGTTGATTTTATCGCTGCCTACTTCGACTTTGAAGTATTGAATATCTTTTAAAAAAAGGTGAATAGCATCATTTTCTACTGTTTCAGAAAAGTCATAGAGAAATTGACGATTGATTTCATTTCTGAGTCTGGTTCTTTCCAGTTTTAGGTATTGATTAACAACCGTATGATAAGGGCGTTTGCGTTCTTTCAGCGCATAGGCATAGTTTCTCAAATCATCCGTTGAAATCTTTCTGCTGTAATATGCAGCTTCCCATTCTTCCAACTGTTGTTCTGTAAAGAGTTTCTTTGTTTGAGGCGCAGTCGAAGCAGGTGTAGAGAGGCTTTCTCTTGCCGTTTGGGTTTTCTGTGGAATAGCGGGTTGCTTATTGTAAGGAGTTGATTCAATGATTTTTTTGCCTTCAATGTCTGGCACTCCATCTATTTTATAAAAAGGTAGATCACTATTGGTTATAACCTTATAGACCAATTCCAAATACGCAGAGGTTGGAGAAGTTTGATTCGTCTGATGTATTAACCTTCCCTCGACATCGAAATACAGAAAAGAGGGAAAATGTTTGATATTGAAAGCATTTACCAGACTTTGGACAGAAGGTTCTCTACCATTTACTTGATAATTGACAAAGTAGTCGTTGTGGTATAACGCTGCTTGTTGGTGGGTAAAAACTCGATTTTCTACCTCTCGGCATACACTGGAGTTGGGCTCATAGATGTAGATGAATATCAATTTGGTTTGTGCTTTTGCCTGTTTCTTCAAATGCTCCAAAGTTTGATCTCCTTTTACAAACTGTATGGAATGTTTTTGGGCAACTGTTTTGGATGCTGATAAAACCAAGCAAATACACACTAATAAACTCCAAACGTGCATACAAAAAAAAGATAGAATCTTGTCCGTATTATTTTCTGCAAAACAATAATAAGATGGTATAGATCTATTCATAGTAGTAATGGTTAAGCCGATTCAAAAAACAAGTTCCAGTTCCAGTTCCAGTTCCAGTTCCAATAATTGTCTGATAGATTATTGATTTTAAAATTGAAGTCGGTAATTTGATATTTAGCATCATTAAATAGAATATTTTTTTAACTTTACAGAAGCAAGTATAAGTCCCATTCAATATGATTCAATTAATTGATACTCACGCTCATCTTTATGTAGAGCAATTTGACGAAGACCGAGCAGCCATGCTTCAAAGAGCATTTGATGCAGGTGTTCAAAAGATTTTTCTACCAAATATAGATAGTCGTTATACCGATTCGCTTTATCAACTTAACCAACAATACCCAGACCGTTGCCTGCCAATGATGGGCATACATCCTTGTTCTATCAAAGCGGATTACCAAACAGAACTCAATGCTGCCTATCAAGCACTGAAGGACAAGCCTTCTCTTTTTGCGGCAATTGGTGAAATAGGACTGGACTTCTATTGGGATCTTACTTATAAAAATGAGCAAATTGAAGCCCTAAAAACACAAATCAATTGGGCAAAAGAATTTGGCTTACCCATCGTCCTACATTGTCGCGACTCCTTTAATGAAACCTTTGAGATAGTAAAATCTATGAATGATGAAAAATTAACAGGCATTTTTCATTGTTTCACTGGTTCAACAAGTGATGCCCAAAAGGTTATTGACTTAAAGGGTTTTTACATGGGTCTTGGAGGAGTGACTACTTACAAAAATAGCAAAGATTTATCAGAAACCATCAAAAATACGCCTCTAAAATACTTTGTATTGGAAACAGATGCGCCTTATTTAGTGCCACATACCTATCGAAAGAAAAAACATAAAAGAAATGAAAGTGCTTTCATTGTAGCAGTTGCAGAAAAAGTAGCAGAGCTAAAAGATACGAGTATGGAAGAAGTGGCACAGATTACAACTCAAAATGCAATGAAAATTTTTTATAATTGAAGCCTCAAAGATTTTGATATTTATTTTTTTTTTTGAATTTTTGTTTATCAATTGGGATTTTGCGTATATTGCTCGCAAAGTCGGTAGCAAAATTTAGAAAATGAATAATTTTTGTATTTTTTGCATTGATTTTTATAGAGCAACCACAATAATTTCAAAAAACAGCTTAATGTTTTTTTGGTTGAAAATCAGATGCTAAGTTAAGTGAGAGATTCTTTGATTCGCAACTTTTAGTATAGAGAGGTGACCGAGTGGCTGAAGGTGCACGCCTGGAAAGCGTGTGTACTCTAACCGAGTACCGAGGGTTCGAATCCCTTCCTCTCTGCAATTTTTGGTTCTAACTAACTATTTTAATCATAAAAGGAATAAATATGAAAAAATTGTTTACGCTATTGCTGATGTGTACACTGGCTGTATTCGGTAGTAGCTCTGCTTTCGCACAGATTAACGATGTAACAACCACTAATGATCTGAGTTTTGCCGTAGCGCAAACTACTCAAGCGACTACTACAGCCATGGTTCCTCTTTCAAGTACGGATGAAGGAGAAGAGACAATGCAAGAACTTCTAAAACGTTACTTCATTGATGGAGACTGGCGCTTTATGAGTATTGTATTAGTCTGTTTGATTTTGGGTTTAGCCCTTTGTATTGAGCGTATTTTGGCTCTAAACCTTGCAACAACAAATACTAATAAGTTGTTGCAAAATGTAGAAACTGCCTTGCAGGAAGGAGATTTGGAGAAAGCCAAAGAAGTGGCTCGCTCTACAAGAGGTCCTGTAGCTAGTATTTTCTATCAAGGTTTGGACAGAGTAGATGATGGTATTGACATTGTCGAAAAATCCATTGTGTCTTATGGTTCTGTTCAGATGGGACAGTTGGAAAGAGGTCTGGTTTGGATTTCTCTTTTCATCTCATTGGCCCCGATGTTGGGATTCATGGGTACAGTAATCGGTATGATTTCGGCGTTTGACTCTATCCAACAAGCGGGTGACATTTCTCCAAGTTTGGTAGCAGGTGGTATTAAGGTGGCACTTTTGACTACGGTATTTGGTTTGATTGTGGCGATTATCTTGCAGATTTTTTACAACTACATCCTCTCTAAATTGGATGGTATTGTAAACAGTATGGAAGATGCTTCTATCTCATTGGTTGATTTGTTGGTAAAATACAATGTTGCAAAAAGAACCCCTAGTGAGGGTTAATTAGAATAGTTAGTTCAGAAAACAAACAGAAGGGATTTAGATTTCAGAAGTTTTTATTTTGATTGACAAATAAATACAAGAAATACTAAATTACTGAAATCTTTGCCTTCTGTTTTTGACAACTATTCACCTTTTTCTAACATTTTTTTTTCAACAAAAAAACACCTAAAATTTTATAGATATGCAAGAATTAATGGTAAACATTGGTATACCTGTGGCACAGTTCTTAGTAGTTGTTGCCGCAATCCTAGCCATCGTATTTCCAGTTATATATGTATTGCGTAACCCTAAAGAATCAATGAGAATAATTATGGGGATTGGTATTTTTCTCGCAATTATGATTATTCTTTGGGTAACTGCATCAAGTGAAATTACAGGAAGATTCTTAGCTTCTCAGTATAGCTATGTGACAGAAAGCATCATGAAATTGGTGAGTTTTTCTATCACAGCAGGCATACTTTTTACGGTAGGTGCATTTATACTGACTATAGCAATGGAAGTTATGAATGCTTTTAAATAACCTGAAAATCATCATATTAACATGTTAAAACGAAAGAAGAAGAAGTTAGAGGAAATGAACGCAAGTTCGATGGCAGACATCGCTTTCTTGTTGTTGATATTTTTCCTTGTAACTACTACGATGGATGTTGATAAGGGGCTTTTAGTGCTATTACCACCTTATTCGGAGGAGCCACCACCTGAAACCAAAGAGAACCAACGGAATGTATTGGATATTCTGGTCAATTCCAGAGACCAACTGTTGGTAAAAGGAGAGTTGACGGAGGTTCGAGACCTTAAAGACATGGCAATAAAGCACGTTAACAATCGAGGTGCTAATCCGAAATATTCTGATAGTCCACAAGAAGCTGTTATGTCGTTGAAAAGCGATAGAGGTACTTCTTACAATATTTACATAACTGTTCAAAATGAGCTGAAGGCTGCGTACAATCAAATGCGTAATGAATATGCTAAGCAAAAATTTGGATTGGCTTATGAGGATTTGAGTAAGGAGGATCAAAAGACAGTTCGAGAGGAATATCCCTTGAAGATTTCGGAAGCTGAACCAGAAGATTTTACAGGAGAAGGAGGATAAGACAACACATTTTTATGTGTTGTTGATTCAGGTCTTTTATGTGTTTTTATTCTCTAACTCTTAAACAAATTTTTATTATGGCAGCGATTAGAAAAAAAGGGAGCAAGGAGCTCCCCCCTGTTTCCACAGCTTCTTTGCCCGATATTGTATTCATGCTTTTGTTCTTCTTTATGGTAGCTACCGTAATGAGAGAAACAGAATTAAAGGTACAGGTTCGGTATCCGCAAGCAACGGAACTTCAAAAACTGGAGAAAAAATCTCTGGTAAGTTACATCTATATTGGCGCACCCACTGGCAATTATAGAGAGCAATACGGTACGGCTCCAATTATTCAATTGAACGATGAGTTTGTGAATAGAGAGGAGTATAAAAGTGCAATTGCTGTTTTTATCCAAAACGAGCGTGCAAAGGTAGATGAAAAATTGATTCCTCAAATGACTACTTCTCTGCGAGTAGATAAGGAGGTGAAAATGGGTATTATTACTGATGTGAAGCAAGAACTTCGCAAAGTAAGTGCCTTAAAAATCAACTATTCGGCAACTCAAAGAACGGGTGATTTGTAGCACATTGAGTTATTAATTCAATAAAAAAGGCTGACACTTACCAAATACGGTAAATGTCAGCCTTTTTTTGTTTAGAAAATCAATCCAACTTCAAAAACTGTTTGTACAGAAATTTGGCGAGATTCCACCGTCCAATATCAGTCGGAAATCCCGTATCCCCTACTCAATATATGATTAATTTATTTGGACTTTGGACGAAAGATGTGGGAAGTGAGAAGCGAGACCTAAGTAATTGATAGGTAGCCTTTTAAGATATTTGTCTAATTAATTGTAAGTAATTGATTATCAAAATACTAAATCCCTCTTCTCGCCTCTCTGCTCCCTCGTCCAAAGTCTAAAATTCATGTACCTTTAAAAAAATGTTGTCATTCTAATATTTCCTGCCTTACTTTGCAGCTTTATTCACAAAAAGACCTTCGAAGTAATTGTAAATTATTCAAATAATATCCAAAACATGCTCCAAAATATAGATACCCAAATACTTACTCAAATTGCCAAAGACGCTGGTGATGCCATTATGAAAATTTATGCACAAGATTTTACAGTAGAAATGAAAGCCGACAAATCACCACTCACTTCTGCTGACAAAGCCTCGAACGAAGTCATAGTAGCCAGACTTCAAAAACACTTTCCCAATATTCCTATCATCTCTGAGGAAACCCGCCTCCTCTCCTATTCAGAGCGCAAAAACTGGGAATACTGTTGGGTAGTAGACCCTTTGGACGGCACAAAAGAATTCATCAAAAAGAATGGAGAATTCACGGTCAATATTGCCTTGGTACACAAAGGCGAAAGTATATTGGGGGTCATTTACATTCCCGTCAAAGAGCAAATGTACTACGCCAAAAAAGGAGAAGGTTCATTCAAAGTAGAAAATGGTGAAACCACTCAAATCCAAACTACTACAATAAATCCAAACGAAACGGTAAAAGTATTTGTCAGTCGCTCTCACCTCAATGAAGACACCCAAAAATTTGTCGACCAATTGAAGGAAAAATACAGTGAAGTAGAATTAGTGTCGGCAGGTAGTTCTTTGAAGTTTACTCTCATTGCAGAAGGCAAAGCCCATTTTTATCCCCGTTTTGCCCCTACTATGGAATGGGACACTGCGGCAGGGCATATCATTGCAGAAGCAGCTGGGGCAACGGTCACCAAACAACCCGAGGGCGTTCCATTGCGTTATAACCGTAAAAACCTGTTGAACCCTTATTTTTTGGTGACTTGTTAATTGCAGTGAATAGGTAACTGGTAGATTCGTAATTAGTTACCAGCCTATTGTTTAAGCAAAAGATACTGCTTGTTTTAGTCTTTTTCTTGAATGAGCATATAAACCAACAACCGATTTTCTATGCTTTTCCAAACCACCAATCAACAATCAATAAGCACTAAAATCCGCTTTGCCATCATTGGTTTCGGCAATATCGGCACACGTCATGCCAAGCACATTGTCAATCACCCCTACGCAGAATTAACAGCCGTATGTGACATAGACGGCACAAAACTGCAACATGAAATCATTGATGCAGACGTGGAAGAACGTATTTTTTTGTGTAGCGACTACCGTCTATTATTGCAGCAATCCAATATAGATGTGGTGAATGTTTGTACACCCAATTATCTTCACCATCCCATGACCATTGCCGCATTGAAGGCAGGCAAAAATGTGGTTTGTGAAAAGCCTATGGCAATGTCTTCCCTTCAATGTCGAGAAATGATTGAAGCGGCCAAACAAAATGACCGTCAATTATTTGTCGTCAAACAAAATCGCTATAATCCGCCTGTCAAAGCAGTCAAGGAACTCATCGAAACGGGAAAATTAGGGCAAGTTTTTCAAGTAGCCATCAACTGTTTTTGGAATCGAAATGCCAACTATTATTTGAACTCTACTTGGCGTGGAAAAAAGGATTTGGATGGCGGATGTTTGTTTACCCAATGCAGTCACTTTGTGGATATTCTATACTATTTGGTGGGAGATGCGAAAGCGGTCAGTGGTATGATTCACAACTTCAATCACCAAGACTTGGCCGAATTTGAAGATGCAGGTACGTTTTTGTTGAAAGGGAAAAATGGGGCATTGATTAACTTCAATTTCAGCAATTGCAGTTACGAACAAAACATGGAAGGGTCTATTACCATTTTAGCCGAAAAAGGAACAATCAAAATCGGTGGTCAATATTTGAACACGATTGACTACCAAAACATTGAAGGCTACAAAATTCCGCCTTTACCGCAAGGAAAAGGAGCAAATGACTATGTAGGTGGCTACAAGGGTTCGATGTCTAATCACGACAAAGTGATTGAAAATGTAGTAGATACGCTGCAAGGTCGGGCACAAGTCGCTACCAATGGAGCGAATGGAATGAAGGTAGTCGAAATCATTGAAGCAATGTATGGAAGTTGTGAGAACAAGTGAATCTTGAAAAAATGGTTATATTGGGATGCAAAAATTCTATTGAACCAAACACTTCAAAAATGCACCAACTATACTTACTCCTTTTTTTATCCATTATAGGTATGGTGTCTTGCCAACCGACTACAAACCAAAATACTACTTCAAAAACAGTCCCCAGTACCAGTACCGATTGGGCTTTGACCAACTTTGTAAAAGTTGATAACCTCAACCCCATCCTTCAACCTTCTCCGGACTTAACATTTCAATGCCCTCTTACCCAGCGTACCATGAAATGGGAAGAACGCAATGTCTTGAATCCTTCGGCGGTGGTGAAAGATGGCAAAGTATATTTGTTTTTTCGAGCCCAAGATTTGAAGGGAACATCACGTATTGGATTGGCTATCAGCTCGGACGGTTTGCGTTTTGACAAACACCCTACACCTGTTTTTTATCCTGACAATGATTCGATGAAAGTCTATGAATGGAATTACCGAAAACTGGAGGGCGATAGGGAAGCGAATAAGGAGGATTGTATTTCGTGTTATTTTGATGGGACAGAAGACCCTCGCATTGTAGAAAGTGAGGACGGAAGATACATTATGACCTACACTGCCTATGATGGCAAAACGGCTCGCCTGAGTTTGGCTTCTTCAACGAACTTGATGAATTGGACAAAACACGGTCTGGTTTTGAACTCCGAAAAATACAGGGATACTTGGTCAAAATCTGGTGCGATTGTTTCCAAATTGGTCGGAAATAAAGTGGTAGCAACCAAAATTGATGGAAAATACTGGATGTATTTTGGAGATACCGATTTGTTCTTAGCGACTTCTGATGATTTGATTCGCTGGGAAGTAGCTGAAAATGAAGAAAGTAAAAAACGCATTGAAGTACTGCATCCCAGAATGGGCTATTTCGACAGCCGTTTGGTAGAACCTGGCCCTTATGCCCTGCTGCAAGAAAAGGGAATTTTGTTGATTTACAATGGCAGCAATGCCGCCAACTTCAATGACCCCAAACTGCCTAAATTCACGTATAGTGCAGGGCAGGCATTATTCGATAAAAACCAACCTTATAAACTATTGGACAGAACGGACACGTATTTTATTCACCCTGATAAAGACTACGAAAAAGTAGGAGAAGTCAATGAAGTGTGCTTTGTGGAAGGATTGGTGTTTTTCAAAGATAAATGGTTTTTGTACTATGGCACAGCAGATTCTAAAATTGCAGTGGCAGTAAAAGAGTAACCTTTAAGGAAAGGTGAATTAAATACAAGAATATAGAAGAAAGACCTTTTTAGTATCTTTGTTGAGTACCAAAATCAAGCGTATGAAACCATTACCTCTAAATATTCAGACTTTTAAAAGTATTATTGACAAGAAATTACTCTATGTAGATAAAACCGAAGAGATTTGTAAATTGCTCGAAGCTCCTATTGCTTACTATTTTCTCTCTCGTCCCCGAAGGTTTGGTAAATCACTATTAATAAGCACTTTACAAGAAATATTTGAAGGAAATAGAACGCTTTTCGAAGGGTTGTATATATACGATAAGATTGATTGGAAAAAACATCCTGTTATAAGGATTGATTTTAGCAAACTCACTTATAAGAATGGAGAGGAATTGGAACAAGCGATTATATCTCTTTTTAATGCGAATGCGAAAGCGTATGAGATAGTATTGGAGAAGCCGCAAATGAAAGAAAGCTGGGCAGAGTTGGTGGAAAAAATATATGAGAAAACTCAAACTGAAGTGGTACTACTGATTGATGAATACGATGCGCCAATTAACAATTTTATTGATGAACCCCATATATTGAAGGGTGTTCAAGATGTCATTCGAGAATTTTACAAAACAACTAAGGCGTTGGATGGGTATTGGCGTTTTGTGTTTGTAACAGGAATTACCAAATATGCCAAATTATCTTTGTTTTCAGCTATCAACAATATCACCGATATTAGCATACATCCAAGATATCATGCTATTCTTGGAATCGGCATTGAAGACTTGGAAAAGTACTTTCATGATTATTTACAAGTATTGGAAGAAAAGTTTCAAATGGATAGAACAACCTTATTGACACACATTCGGTGGTGGTATAATGGTTATTCTTGGAATGGACGAAACAAATTTTTCAATCCCTATTCATTGCTGCACTTTTTTGATAGAAAAGAATTTACAAATTATTGGTTTTCAACAGGCACTCCTACTTTGTTGGTTCAACAAATCAAAAAAACCAGCCAATCTATTGCAAAGTACGAAAAAATAGAAGTTACTCATACGACTTTTGAAAGCTTTGAAGTAGAAGATATGCCTTTGGATGCGCTTCTTTGGCAAACGGGTTATTTGACCATTATCAAAGTAGAGGCCACTTTATATGGAGTAAATTACACCCTGTCTTTTCCCAATAATGAAGTGAGGATTTCGTTTGTTAAACACATTTTGGCTACTTACACTAACTACCATCTGAGTCAAGTTGAACCTGATGTAAAACGATTGAAGCACTATCTATTTGAAGAAAACTTCAAAGATTTTATTCAGCTTTTGCAGCGATTTATAGGAGGAATTCCTTCAAAACTTCACATCCAACATGAGTATTATTACCATTCGCTTTTTTACATGATTCTCACCTTAGTGGGTGTCAAACTTCGCTTAGAAGAACGCTATTATAAGGGAGATATTGATGGCGTTTTGGAGTTTAAAAACAAGATATACATTATTGAATTTAAGTACAGCAAAGATGGTCGCCGAACCATGAAAGGATTGACCCATGATGCGCTTCACCAAATCAAAGCCAAAGATTATGCCCGTCCTTTCATTGGCGAAAATCCTCAACGCAAGATTTTACTTTTAGGAATTGGGGTGTTGAATAAGGAAGTAGGTTTTGAAGTGGAAATACTATAACCCTACATTTCGTAGTTCTTAATCATACTACTGTACATTTTTAATTCAACCACAAAAGGCACAAAGAAAACAAAAGTAAAGAACTGAAATTCAATAACCTCTTTTGTGCCCTTTTGATACTTTTGTGGTTCAAAAATCATTTTGTATAGTAGTATGGTTCTTAATATAAAGTTTTAATAAACAAAATTTTATATTTCCGCCTTCCAATATTTCAACCACCCAAATGATTCTTTACCTGTGACACCTTATAAGAAAATATTTTTACAAATATGAATCCAAAATACACCCCCATCAACTGTGATTTCTACGATTACTTCGAAGCCTTTACAGTCAAAAAACAAGTTGTAACCATCGTTTACTTCAATGAAAATGAGAACACCGAAACCGTTGAATCCCGCATTAAAGACCTTTACAGCCGCAACAAAGTAGAGTAGTGCCTGAACGGAAAGAGATAATTGTCTGTCTATCAAAACATAACTAATGGTTAAAACAAACGAACTTTTTCCTTCAATTTTTATATTCTTATAGCAACTTGATGTTAATTTATTAGGAATTTATTGAAGGTATTGATATATGGGGAAACTTTAAAAAGTTCGTCTGTTTAAGTGTTTAGTTATGTTTTAACACTCAATTAGTTAAGAGTTTCCGTTCAAGCACTAGAGTATGTCCTACTGGAAAACGGTTTGGAGATTAGGCTGGATTTTGTGAAGGAATTGGAGGGGATGGAGAATAGTGGATATTGTAGAAAATGAATTACAACAAAAACCCATCTACCGCTTTCACTCCCTCAGGAATATTCTCATCATCAATCATTTGCCGCATATCAATCTCAATGCCCCGAGCAATTGCAGTAATTGGCACATCATTGTACGTTCCTTCAAATGGGTTTTCGGAATAATCGCCAATCATTTCCATCAAGAAAAATACCCATATTGCCAAAGCTGAAAAAATAGGGGATAACCAAAATAACAAAGGAGCCTTATCCTCAAAAATACCCAACATACCCAAAGGAAACAAGATGCTGAATACTATCGTAACCCAAAGCGCAGTAGAAGCATATTGACGAGGAAAAGGGAAGTTTTTGATGCGTTCAGCTTTGCCTTGGTCGGCATAGAAAGACACTATGAGTTGATGAAATTCCATGTGGCGAAAATCTTCGAAATAATTCAAATCTCTCAACTCCTGCAATCGTTTGGATTGAGTGGCCAAAATCTGAGTCGCCATATTTGCCTTCGATTTGTAGCTCTCAAATTCCTCTTCCGAAATAAAAGCCATCACTTCATCGTCCAATTTTTCGTAGTATTTTTCACAAATATCAGGTGCATACAAATCATTCACTCGTTCGTCCGTATGTTCCCACTCTTTGCTCAGGCGAAGCTGATAACGCAAAGCTGTCAACCAAGCTACGTGCCTATAAATGAGTTCTTTTTTAACCTTATCAGCCTGTTCACCTTGCACAAAAGACACTATTGCAGCACCAAAAGAACGGCTGTTGTTAACAATACCGCCCCATATTTTTCGAGCTTCCCACGTTCTATCATACGAGCTGTTGTTTTTAAACCCCAGATAGAATGCCACTGCAATACCAATAATGCTGATAGGCTGCCAGGGCAAAGCAAGCTCAATATGGTCGTGCAACAAAAGGTGTAAAATATTGATACTGAAAGCATAAATGAGTGCATAAATAAACGGTTTCTTAGACCAATTGAAGGTCATCCAAAATCCATAGTGACGTTTTGCATACATATTGACTGATTGTTTAAAGTAGTTTGAAAGACAGCATCATTCAGCTAAGCAATAAGATTGGAAAAAAAATCGTAAGTTATTAAAGAGAACAGGGAATATCAAGGAATCTGCACAAATCATACATTCCCTGTTCTCTTAAAAAAGACTATTAAAACTTCGCTACTATTCCTTTAGTTGCCTCTTGAATTTTCTTTTTATCGTCTTTGCTTAGGCGATTATTTCGAGCATCCAATTTCGTTAGGCTGGGTAATCGTTTGACAATGTTAGCGAAATTGTTGAATTGCAACTCATTTCCTACACATGAAAATTGTCTAAGCATTTTCATAGACTCAATACCTTTGAGGTTTTTGAGTTGATTTTTGTTGCAGTTTAAGGTATGAAGTTTCGCCAATTTGTCCGTTCCTCGAAGATTGCTGATTTCATGTTCTGCAATATTCAGGGTCTGTAATTCAGTGAGGTCTCTAAGACCTGTCATGTTGGTCAATTTGAAGGACAGTTTGTTTTTACTGGTTCGGTAAAAACTCAATCGCTTAATTTTGAGCAAGTTTTTGATTTGTGCATTGGAAGGTCTGGCAACGATTTCACCATTTCCGGCAACTACATTAAATGCCATTTGCCATTGTTTTTCCAATGATTTCCACCAATTAGAATACTGCTTTTCTTCGTCATTCTTAGTCTTAGAAGCTACCTGAGTTCGCTTTTTAGGAAGAGGCTTGACTCGCTTTGAATTAGCCTTTGAAGAAGAACCCGTTTTTTGAGGTTTTGAAGTCTCCTGTGTGTCTCCTTCCTTTTTATTTACCTCTTTTTGAGGCTCATTCTTCGGCATTTCTTCGGCATTTGGAGCAGTTTTTTCTTCTACCTTTTCAATAGTTCCCTCCTGTGCTTTCAAGTCTTCCTTAAGCTGCTCTCTTTCCTTTTTTGGCTTTCTCACCAATTTAGGCTTGGTTCTTTCCTCCGTTTTTGCAGCAGTCACTTCTTTCGCTTTGGAGTCAGTAGAAACTTCTTCTTTTTCAGAAGTTACAGATTGTTCTGCTGCCTTGTCCTGCTCTCTTTCTTTCTTCGACTTTCTCACCAACTTGGGTTTTGTTCTCTCCCCCGTTTTGGCTTCTTCGACTTGCTGTGCATTAACAAGCTCTGCTCCTTCATTCTTCAAATCAGCTTGAGGTTCTTTCTCTGCTTTAACCACAGGCTTTTCCTCGACCTTTTGAGTCTCTGCTTTTGCGTCCTTTGACTTCTTCACCAATTTAGGCTTCGTTCTTTCCTCTGTTTTGGGTTGTTCTACTTTTGCAGTAGTAACCTCTTCCTCTTTCACCAATTCAGGTTTAGTTCCATCCTGTGGTTTCGACGCAGATACTTCTTCTACCAATTCGGGTTTAGTCGTTTCTTCACTTTTGGGAATGTACTTCTTAGACTTTCTAACCACATTGGGTTTTGTTCTATCCTGTGAACGTTCATTTTGTTCTTTGGACTTTCCTGCTTGCCTTTCATCTGTTTTCACAGTAGCTTCTTTTGATACCTGTTCTTCCTTTGACGGTGTATCAGCATTTGGCTTCGTGTTTTTATTTTTGTTAGAAGCCTCTTTTGAAGGAAGATTCTCAACAGATGGCTTTTTTGACTTTTTCAAGACAACCTTTGCCTCCTTTTTGGGTTGATTGTTGCGTTTATCACCCGACTCTTCATTTCTTCTTTGTTTATTTTGCTGCTTATTTTGAGGTTTATCAGCATTGTCATTTTGGTGAGTCTGTTTTGAATTACCTTCTTTATTATTAGACTTTTGTTCTGGTTTATTACTTTTTTGTGAGGGGCGTTGAGGAGCATTGTCCTTACTGCGGTCGGCAGGGGCAGGTTGTGTGGAACCACCTTGCTTCAAACGTTTGATTTCGTCTTCTCGACTTCTCAGTTTATCTTCTAAGTATTTTGTCCGATCTTTGAGTAGTTTTATTTGGACATCTCTAGGGTCTTCTGCTTCAAATTTTATTTTTTTGGCACATTCACCTTTACTGTTCGAGCCTAAAACGTAACTCACTCGCTGGTTTTTATTGATTTTGGGTACGTTTTCAGGATCGTCAAAGTAGGACTTGTAGAAAAATAAATCTTCTCCTCCACCTTCTTCTGGTTTGATGGCTCCCATTCCTCGATTATCGTCAAACTGTACGATTTTTCCCTTGATTCGTTTCTCATCTACCTCTAAGATGTCAATGCTCCGAGCATACTCCCCTTTCTCTGTTTCGTCAATAAAGAAATTAACTCGTTGTCCTTGTTCGACTGTTTGTGGCAGTTCAGAGGTTCGGAAGTTGACTTCATCTTCAATTTGATATACAATGCGCCCCCACCCTTTGTGGTTGTTTACAAACTTTACAGTTCCTTCAAATTTTTCTCTCGGAGGATATAAGATTCGGGTAAGTTTTCGGTAAAGTTTGTCTGTAGATTCGGTTAATATGATGTTGATTTCGAGATCAAACAAAATAAGGTGGTCTCCACTGGGAACGGGAATCACTTCTCCCATAAACAATCGCATGGGTTCTGCTTCTCGCTCTTTCCATTTGTATTTAGAATATTTTGGATCGGAATAGTTATCATTGCTGATAACTGCAGAACCATGACGATGTGCCAATTCCAAAATAAAATCGTCTGCTCGTTTGCCGCCACTTACTTGATAAAACCTATCTGTGTGTTCGAGTAATTTTTTATATATTTTTTTCTCGTTGTCTGGAATATAGTAACTCGTGTTTGCGTCAAAAATGCAAAAGAAGGTTTGTTTTTTTCGTTTGATTTCGAGGAGTAGTTGGAGGAGTACTTGAAGCGACATTTCTTTGCCCCAATGACAGATGTTAGTAGCATCTATAAAATAAGTACTTGCTTCAGGATTAGGGGTGACTTTTATTCTTGCCATAATTGTGTATCTATTTATTTTGTGGCAAGTATATACAAAAGGGGTATCATGTCTGAGTAGTTAAAAATCACAGTAGAGGGTAACTGCAGCAGAGATTGAAGGAAAGAAAGGGAAGCCGAAAAAACTTATATACTAAAAAACTTCTATATTGTCACACTTTTTTCTGTTCTTGATAGTGTGTTTAATGGATTAATAAATTACTTTTCCATTGAATAAAAAAATGAGAAGTTGTCCTTTATATTCGTGCTTCTATGATTTTCAATTAGACTTTAATTGTGTCTAATTTATTTTGAAAGCTTCTTTTACTAAGAATAGCATTATTTTTAATGCCGTTGATTTGGTTGAAAGACAATTTTTATCTTTTTTTGAAATCAACTTATTTTTTTACATTCCTGTCAAATCCCACATTGTTTTTGGTGATTGCTTCAATATATAGTCTAAACAATCACTAAATCTCTTTACCAAATCCTCCTGTTTATTTAATTTTTCTAAACAAACAATTCCGTTTTCATATACTTGTCAAAGTGAAATTAAATTAATTTTCTGCAAAATTACATAATTTATCAATATAAACTCCATATTTGGACAGCTATTGTGTTAATTATGTGTATAAATTCAACAATTTTACAGTCATTTAGTTTTTTAACAAATTTTATGCCCAACAAATCCCCTTATTCATTTGTTTACAAAACTATTCAGGCAGTATTTTTGTAACTTTTATAGGAGATAGATGTCAAAATGCTGAAGACATGACTCAATAAATGTCTATTTTTATTGTTTAGATAATAACACACGTTTATTAATATTTTGAACTTATGAAATTTCAATTCAAGATTCCTTTATTGGCAATGACCTTTTTGTTGTTGCTTGCCTTTACAAATGGCTCAGAAGATTCACAGAAAGATAAGATTCTTTTGCAGGTCATTCTGCAAGGTTTGAATCAGGTACATTACGAGCCACATGAACTCGATGATGATTTTTCGGAGAAGGTATTTGGCTTGTATTTGAAGCGATTAGATTACAACAAGCGATTTTTCACCAAAAAAGATGTTGCAGACTTTGAGCCATACAAAGATGATCTTGACAATGAGGCAGCAGAGGCTTCTTACGATTTTTTCGAACTTTCGACAAAGACACTTGATAGCCGAATTGCACAAATTGAAGGTTTTTACAAAGAAATATTGGCAAAGCCTTTTGACTTTAGCAAGGACGAATACATCGAAGTCGACTACGAAAAGATGGATTACGCAAAGGATGAAGCCGATTTGAAGGAAAGATGGCGACAATTGCTTAAATATCAAACTCTCAGCCGTTTGTCAGATAAATTGAAGCAACAAGAAGAAGGCGAAGAAAAATTGAAGGGAAAATCTTACAAAGAATTGGAAAAAGAATCGAGAGAGAAGGTTTTAGAAAATCAAAATCGCTTTTTCAAACGTTTGGGTGATTTAGACCAAAAAGACCATTTGAGCACCTATCTCAATGCAATTACCTCTGTGTATGACCCACATACAGGCTATTTCCCACCAAAAGACAAAGAAACTTTCGATATCGAAATGTCGGGTAGGTTGGAAGGTATTGGTGCGAGATTGCAAGAAAAAGATGGTTATATCAAGGTGAGCGAAATTGTGCCTGGTAGTGCTTCTTGGAAACAAGGAGAATTGGAGGCCGAAGATGTTATTTTGAAGGTATCACAGGTAAATACTAAATTAGCAGAGTTGAGCCCTTTGGCGGCTAAAATGATGCTGAATTATTTGGGAAAAGATGAAGACATAGACTTCAAAGACAAAAAATATCAAAAGATTGATGTCAATGTGGATGTAGATGTGGTAGATATGAGATTGGACGATGCGGTTCAGTTGATTAGAGGTAAAAAGGGTACAGATGTTATGCTAACCGTCAAAAAGGTGGATGGTAGCATTAAGGAAATTACGATTACTCGAGATTTGGTGGTGATTGAAGAATCTTACGTAAAATCTGCTATTATTGAAGAAGGTGATGCTGCCGAAAAATACGGTTATATTTATCTTCCAAAGTTTTATGCAGACTTCAATAGCACCGAAGGGCGTAGTTGCTATCAAGACATGAAGAAGGAATTGGAGAAAATGAAAGATGAGAATGTGAACGGTATTTTGTTGGATTTGAGAAATAATGGAGGCGGTTCGCTTCGTGATGTAGTGGACATGGCGGGATTGTTCATTGAGGACGGTCCGATTGTTCAGGTGAAACAAAAAGAAGGCAATCCTCATATTTTGAGAGATACAGATTCGGAAGTACATTACGATGGAAAATTGGTGATTTTGGTCAATTCTTTCAGTGCTTCGGCTTCCGAAATCATGGCGGCTGCTATGCAAGATTATGAAAGAGCAATCATCGTAGGTAGTTCGGCTACTTTCGGTAAAGGTACGGTTCAGCGATTCATTGACCTAGACCAATCTATCAGCAGCGACTTCAATAAATTCAAACCCTTGGGTTCTATTAAATTGACTATCCAAAAATTCTACCGTATCAATGGTGGCACAAATCAACTGAAGGGTGTGATTCCTGATGTTGTTTTGCCTGATGCGTATGCATACATTGAAGTAGGTGAAAAGGAGCAAGATTATTCAATGCCCTGGGATGAAATCACTCCTGCCGATTTTGAAGTCTTTGACCATCCTATTGCGAATAGAGAGCAAGTATTGGTGAATAGCCGAGAGAGAGTAGCACATCATCCTACTTTCCAACTCATTGAAGAAAACGCTCAACGTTTGAAAAAACAACGAGATGAATCCGCTTACACACTTTGTTTGGACAAATACAATCGCAAACAGGTAGAATTGGAGGAAGAAAGCAAAAAATTTGAAGACATCGAAAAACCAATTGAGGGTTTGAAAATATCTTCCTTGAAGTCGGACAAAGCATCTGTTGCGGCAAGTGAAGACAAGCAAAAAACCGTAGAAGAATGGCATAAAGACTTGGGCAAAGATGTCTATCTGTACGAGGCTTTGCAGGTATTGAAAGACATGAAAGAGGAAGCGAAATAGTGATTCTGAGTTGAATTTTTCATATAGTTCTAAAAAAAGAAATCCCTTTGCAGCTTATCTGCAAAGGGATTTCTTTTTTTTTAGGGTCAACTAAAATATTAAATTAGGCATTACTGCAATTTACTTTGCTTGCTTACAAAGTATTGTTTGAATTTGTCTAAGGCAAACTAAAATATTAAATTAGGCATTTCTGCAATTTACTTTGCTCGCTTACAAAGTATTGTTTGAATTTGCATTTGAGTTTTTAATTTGAATTTGCCTAATTGTTTGTTGTTCTTTTTGGATTTCCTATCAAACCTCTTCTGTCATACTGTGCAAATCCTCCAAAAATTTCGCACCAACAGCAGCCCCTATAATTCCTGCATAATTGCGAAGTTGAGCAGGCAGAATCTCCATATCCAATTTAGAACGTCCATCTGTTTTGTGTTTGTGGGCATATAGTTTGTCAAACTCCTTATCTTCCAAAAAAGGCTTATAGTTATTGAAGCGGTGTTCCTTGCTTGCGCCTCCCCCAATGATGATACATTCAGGCGACATCAAGCGTTGGATACATCGGAGATATTCCTTCAATCTTTTATTTGCCCAAGTTTCCCAGCTGATGTTTGCCTTTTTTCGGGTATAGCTTGAAGCAAAATCCTCTGCCAATTCACATTCTTTTCCATACGTTTTTTTGTCAATTTTCATGAAAAAATGCCCGAATTCGGTATTTGGAACCAACCTCCCATCAATGAACAAAGCAGAACCAATACCTGTACCTACTGTAAAAACAATAACCGTTCCCTCCTTGCCTTTTCCGCTGCCAAAGGTCATTTCTCCAATACCTGCGGCATCTGCGTCGTTGAAGGAGGCAATAGTGATATCGGGAAGATTTTTAGACAGAAAAGTGGGGAGGTGAACACCAAGCCATTTCTTATGAATGTTGGAGGCACTTTTGACGATGCCGTTTTGGACGATAGAAGGAAAACCAAGTCCTACAACTCCTTTCCACCCATAGTGTGCTACAATTTTTTCGATAATGGCTCTGATTTCCTTGGGAGTCGGTTTGGGGTCTCTTGGAGTTTGAATTTCAAACCATAAATTGTCTTTGTCTAAGTCTTTGGGAAAATCGCCTTTTTCTATCATCTTCATCGTAAACCAGTCGCTGTTTTTCATTCTCCAAGCACCTGAATGGACTTCTACAATTGCTGCTTTGACACCGCCACCACCTACGTCAATCCCTAAAATTTCTGTTTTTTGCATATTTTTTGGTCTATTTTTGAGGTAAAAAAGAATTTGTTCTGGTCTATTTCACTATTTTCGGGTAGCCAAAATTAGCCAAAAGGCTTAAAAACGAATAAAGTCTGTCCTTTTCTTTTTTATTTATTCCAATGTGAGGGTTTTTCCGAACAAAGAATTTTTGGACTCGGCTTTCAAATCGGAATAAACTTGTTATTTTTGCAGCCAATAAAAAATAAATATTTAACATACGATGAAAACATTAGATGCCCTTGCCTTGATCAATGATATTCGAGAAGAAATCAATGAAAATGGCTTTCAGCCCGAAATGGTTGTCCAGCAATTGAAGGAATTACGTGGTTATGCCTTGGAGGAAAAAAATCCTGTTGCGACTAAAGCACTGAGATTGGCATATGAACATATTGCCTTACATGAGGATTTTGAGATTAAATATTTAGGAATGGATGACGAAGAGGAGGAGAATGAGGAAGAAACTGAAGATGCTGAAAAATCTGAAGAAGAAGTACCCGATCAGGAAGAAGGGGACAATTTTGGCTATTTCCTGGATTTGATTCGACATGCCGAAAACCGATTTAATCGAGCGGAGTTATTAGAAATCATTAAGTTATTGCAAGAATACGAATAACTCATTTAGGTGATGGCGAAAAATTAAGTTCTTTGTTGGGTAGGTAGTAAGGATTTTTGAAGTTTATCCTTTGAAGAATGTTGATTTTCCTCATAATGAGGATTTTTTTTAAAGCAGGACTTCGAAAGTCTAAACAGGGAAGTTATTTTAGCTCAACCTCCCCCTACTTTATCCGAAAGAAAGGGAAATAAAAGCTGCAAAGTTGTTTTTTCTTCGTTCTTAAAAGAAAAAATGGCGCTTTGTTTTCTTCAAAATTTGTTTTTTGCATTTTTAAAACGCAAGTAAATTTCAAAATCAGCTTTACTATAAGAAAGACAGAATCCGTAAATAACGGCAACTTCTTTCTATAGAAAAAATGATTGTAACCGAACGACCTATTTTCTTTCCCAACGACAATTATATTTTTTTCACCTATTTATAGTTTCTTGAAAAACCAATCAAGGTTTTTACCGTAAGTCCGACTCAAGGGAATTTTATTCTTTCCTTGATCCATTAATGAATGAGTATCCTCATCTATTTTTTCCAAATTTTTGATGACCAAATACCTTCGGCCATTGATACTAACAGCACTTTCGATGTGCTGTACATTCACAATAAAAGATTCGTGAACCCGCACAAAATGAGTATGTTGCAATCTTTCTGCACACGTTTTTAGAGGAACCGTCAAGGTATAACTTTTGTCCTTCAATCTCACCCGAGAATAGACTCTATTGGCTTCAATCCACAAGATTTCGCTCAATTTTACCTTTTCATTGGCATTTCTATTTTTTACGAAAGCATATTCTTGATATCTGAGATGCTCTTTTTCAAGTACAAGTGTAATGCGTTTTCTTAAATCCGCCGCATTAAATGGTTTGTCAACAAAAGCCACAGGAGAAGTTTTCATCGCTTCCTTGAAGTATTCTTCATGCCCTGAAACATAAATCACAGGCAGTAAACCTTTTGTTTGAATGTGTTGAACGGCTTCAATACCATTCATACCTCCTTTTTTCAAATCAATGTCCATTAGCAGCAGATCGGGTTTAAAAGTACGACTAACGCTAACTGCTTCTTCCCCCGAATCTACCCATTTGATATGCATATAGCCCAACTTCCTAAGAAGGCCAATAATTTCTTGTGCTGTAAGGGCGTGATCTTCTACCACCAAAATTTTTACATTTGACATACTTTTTTCCGAATTTTAGAAAGTTGATAGTTAAGTTGAATTTTGGGTAAAGAAGAAAATAAGTGGGATTTTACTTTACAGCAAAACAGAAACGCTGATTATCAAATCATTGCACGTCGTTTCTCTGTTCTCGCTTTTCTTGTCCAAAGTCCAAACGGTTTTCTTCTTGAAAAATACTTATTTTGCAGAATAAAACAGCCATTTATCATGCAAAAAACAATACTTCTTTTACTCACCTTTTGGGCTTCAACGTTTTGTTTCGCACAAAAACACTATTTGGACTGCCAACACTTCAAACAAACTCACCAAGTACAAAACCTTCAAAACAAAGCAGTTTTCACCACTGCAATAGCAGATGCGAGAGAGGACAGCCTCGAAATCATGCACTATGATATAAGTCTCAATATCACTGACTTTACCAATCGAATCATAGAAGGGAACTGCCTGATTCGGATGTTTACCAAACTCAATGGTGTGAACCAAATCGAATTGGACTTGGAGGATTTAATGGTCGAAAAAGTAGAAGTCAATGGAGAAGAAGTTGAATTTACTCAAGCACCTCCCAAACTGTATGTACAATTGAAGGAAACGACTGCTGCCGGCAAGTTTTTGGATGTGAACGTATTTTATGCAGGACGACCTCAAAATACTTCCTTTGGCGGGTTTTATTTCAGTAGCAATTATGCTTACAATTTGGGGGTAGGAATTGGAGTTGATCCACCGAACTATGGTCGGGCTTGGTTTCCCTGTTTTGATTCGTTCACCTCCCGTAGCGTGTATGACTTTCACATCACAACTTTAGACAATCACAAAGCCTTTTGTAATGGGCTATTGCAGGATTTTTCTGTGAATGAAGACGGCACCAAAACTTGGCATTGGCAGTTGCACCAAAACATTCCGACCTATTTGGCATCAGTAGCCATTTCCGATTACAAAACCCTCGAAAGTACGCATATAGGCGCTTATGATCCGATTCTGATACAATTGGCAGCTCGTGCAGCAGATACAACCAATTTGAAAGCTTCTTTTGTGCATTTGCCTGATGCGATTGATGCCTTTGAAGCGGCTTATGGCCCGCATCGTTTTGAGCGAATTGGCTTCAATGTAGTACCTTTTGGCGGTGGTGCAATGGAACACGCTACCAATATTGCCTATCCGAGTTTTGCGGTAGACGGCACCTTGATTTTTGAGGATTTGATGGCGCATGAATTTGGACATCATTGGTGGGGTGATTTGGTGACTTGCGAAACGGCGGACGATATGTGGCTAAATGAAGGCTGGGCGAGTTTTGGGGAGCATTTGTTTATGGAGGCGGTCTATGGTAGAGAAGCCTATTTGTCTTCCGTTACGGCCAATCACATAGAAGTAATGCAATATGCTCATATTCGAGATGGCGGACATTATCCTGTTTCGGGCGTTCCTTTTGACATTACTTATGGCTCCCATGTTTACAGCAAAGGAGCAGATGTCGCACACACACTTCGGGGCTATATGGGCGACGAGGCATTTTTCAGATGTATTCGAGAATATATGTCGGCCTTTGCCTTCAAAACGGCATCAAGTGAACAGTTTCGAGACTTTTTGGGCGAATGTTCGGGTTTTGACTTACAGAATTTCTTCGATGATTGGGTCTTCAATCCAGGATTCCCCCATTTTGCAGTAGATTCTGTGGTGGTTGGTTTTGACGGAAACCCCTTTACCGCAGAGGTGTACATTCGCCAAAAACTGTATGCTGCACCTGAGTTTTTTGAGCATGTGCCGATGGACATCACTTTTTACGATACCGAATTGAACACATACACCGAAACCATTTCGCTCAATGGTGAATGTGATATTCATTTTTTTGACCTCCCTTTTTATCCTGTCATGACGGTATTAGATCAAGGCAAAAAAATAAGTGATGCGGTGACAGAAGACCAACAGATGATTTCTGCAATAGGAAGTTACGACTTTCCAGATGCAAAAATGGAAGTCGTTGTCAATCAAATTGCAGATTCTACATTGCTGCGAATCGAACATCATTGGGCGGCTCCCGACCGTATGGAGAATGCGCCCGAAGGTGTGATTTTTTCGCCTAATCGCTATTGGAAAGTGGACGGCATTCGCTACAATTTGTTTCTGGCTTCTGCAACGATTGAATACAATGGAGCAAATACGCTCAATGGCGGTTATCTGGACAATGAACTGATGACTGGTTCGGAAAGTGCTTTGTCGCTTTATCACCGAGCAACTTCTGCGGATGATTGGCAAAAAGTTTCGAGTGTGACTCAAGATGTGGGGAGTAGCTCGACGGACAGAAGAGGCAGTTTCACCATCAACAACCTTCAATTTGGGGAATACACCTTAGCTTTTTTGGATATGAATCGAAGCGACCCAATCACTACTTCAATGCCCGAATGTATGTTTACGGATATTGCAGCAACTGATATAGAACAAAATACTTACTTTCAAGTATTTCCGAATCCTTCTTCTAAGGATAACTCCGTTTTGACACTTCATTTTTTGAAGCCAAATCACAGTGAAATCACCTTACGAGTGTTTCAACCGAATGGAAAATTACAGCAAGAAGAGGTGATTATTGAAGGGAAAAAAGAACATTTACTTTCTACTGTCAATTGGGAAAAGGGACTGTATTTATTGCAGGTATTGGAAGAAGGGGAATTGATGGACATGAAACGAGTATTGGTTCTCGACTAAAATTAGCAAAAAACCAAACTGTTCCTTTTTTGATTCCATCATTACTTACTTTTGTGGTGAAGTTTTTGTAGATATTGATCGTATTTTTTTTTTAATCCGAAAAACAAACAATTTCAAAACATGGAGCCTATAACTATAAAATTCGGTACGGACGGATGGCGTGCCATTATTGCGAAAGAATATACAACCAACAATGTGGCGCGTGTGGCGTATGCAACAGCTCAATGGCTGAAAGAGCGTTATGATGATCCTAAAGCAGTATTGGGGCATGATTGTCGTTTTGGTGGGCCGATGTTTGCCGAGGTGACGGCTAAAGTCTTATGTGAGAATGGCGTGAAGGTATATATGGCAGAAGGATATGTTTCTACACCAATGGTTTCGTTGGGTGCGCTAAAATACAATGCAGGTGTGGGTGTTGTGCTTACCGCAAGTCACAATCCGCCTACCTACAATGGCTATAAGCTAAAAGCTCATTTTGGTGGACCGATGGTTCCTGCAAATATTGCGGAAGTAGAGGCATTGATTCCACTTGAAGCGGAGATTCCCTCAACAAGTTTGGAGGACTACAAATTACAAGGTATGCTCGAAATCGTACCTTTGGAAGACTTGTATGTGGAGCATATTGAAGCTACTTTTGATCTGGAAGCGATTCGCAATTCGGGTATCAAAGTGGCGTATGATGCAATGTATGGGGCTGGCCAAAGAGTCATGCAAAGATTGTTGCCTGATGCAGTTTTTTTGCACTGTGACCACAACCCTGGCTTCAAAGGACGTGCTCCTGAACCGATTCACAAAAACTTGTTGGAGTTTTCGGAATTGATAGCCAATAGAGGAGACATTCAGATTGGTATAGCAAACGATGGTGATGCGGATAGAATTGGGATGTATGACAGCAAGGGCAATTTTGTGGATTCCCACCATATTATTTTGTTGGCAATCCATTATTTACATAAAATCAAAGGTTGGGATGGAAAAGTAGTCATTGCTTTTTCGGTAACAGACCGAGTCAAACGATTGTGTGAAGCGTATGGTTTGGAGGTAGAAGTGACCAAGATTGGCTTCAAATACATCGGCGAAATTATGATCAAAGACGATGTTTTGTTGGGTGGTGAAGAATCGGGTGGTATTGCAGTGAAAGGTCACATTCCCGAACGAGATGGCATTTGGATGGGGCTGCTCTTGATTGAATTGATGGCAAAGACGGGCAAAACGATAGATGAGTTGATTCTCGAAATGTACGAGAAAGTGGGTGCTTTTACCTTCGAAAGAGACGACCTGCACATCTCCAATGAGCTGAAACAGGAAATCATGCAAAACTGTGCGGATGGAAAATATGAGCGTTTTGGCAATCGCTTGGTAGAACGTGTAGAATCCATTGATGGCTTCAAGTTCCATTTGGATGGTGGTGACTGGGTCATGATTCGACCTTCTGGGACGGAGCCTGTTTTGAGAGTGTATGCGGAAGCGGGTTCGCCTACTGCTGTGCGAATTTTGTTGGATACCGTTCACCAAAGTTTGAAGGGCTAAGATTAGAGTCTTAGACTTTGGAATTTAATTTAAAGAAGTGTCAAAAAGGTGTTTCATATAAGAATGAGACACCTTTTTTATTTTCCGTAGATTTGGAGATTACGATAATCCTCTAAAAACACCAATCTCTCTCCTTTTCATCACCTCCACTACTTCCTCCAAAACATCAGGATTTTCAATGGTAGAAGGCATCTGATAGGCTTTACCATCTGCAATATAGCGCATGATTTTGCGAAGAATCTTACCCGACCGAGTTTTCGGCAAACGCTCTGCAATCGCCACTTGTTTGAAGCAAGCTACCGCCCCCACTTCTTTACGAACCATTTGCACCAATTCCGCCTGCAATTCATCCTCCGAAATAGCCACTCCTTGCTTCAGAACCACAAAACCCACAGGCACCTGCCCCCGTAATTCATCCGCAATACCCGTCACTGCACATTCCGCCACCGCAGAATGAGAAGCCACCACTTCCTCCATATCCGCAGTCGACAATCGGTGTCCTGCCACATTGATTACATCGTCCATTCGCCCTGTAATAAACACATACCCATCCTTATCCTTATAGCCACCATCACCCGAAAAATAGTAGTCTTCAAAGGGCATCAAATAACTCTCTATGAACCGAATATCATCTTCCCACAAAGTCGGCAGACAACTTGGAGGAAGCGGCAACTTGATGACCACACTGCCTTCTTCATTTGGCTCTGCCTCGGTATTATCCGACCGCAAAATCCGCACATCGTAGCCACAAACGGGCTTTGTAGCAGAGCCAGGTTTGGTTTCGTGAAGCGGGTAACCTGCCATATTTGCCAACATTGCCCAGCCCGATTCGGTCTGCCACCAATGATCAATCACAGGCACACCCAACAAATCTTTCGCCCAATTGTAGGTCGCTACATCGCAGCGTTCACCCGCCAAAAACAAATATTGAAGGGAAGAAATATCGTACTTTTTCAACAACTCGCCTCCCGAATCCTCTTTTTTGATGGCACGAATCGCAGTGGGTGCGGTAAACAAAGTTTTGACCTTGTGTTCTGCAATCACCCGCCAAAATGTACCCGCATCGGGCGTTTTGATGGGTTTCCCTTCAAACAAAATCGTGGTGCAGCCGTGAATCAAAGGAGCATACACAATATAAGAATGTCCAACCACCCAACCCACATCCGAAGCCGCCCAATAGACATCACCCGAATTGACTCCATAAACCGCCTTCATGCTGTATTTCATCGCCACCGCATGACCACCATTGTCTCGCACAATTCCCTTGGGCTTGCCCGTTGTACCAGAAGTGTAGAGAATGTAAAGTGGGTCGGTTGCATCGACAGGCACACAATCAGTCATTTCTGCATCGACCATCAATTCTTCCCAATCCAAATCTCGCCCTTTCTGCATATTCGCTTCCATTTCGGGGCGTTGATATACAATGACATTTTCGGGTTGGTGTTCCGCCTGTTCGATTGCAGCATCAATAATCGGTTTGTAATGAATTTTCTTGCTGACTTCAATGCCTCCGCTTGCCGCCAAAATCAGTTTGGGGCGAGCATCATCTATCCGAATCGCCAACTCCCTCGCTGCAAAACCACCAAACACCACACTATGCACTGCTCCTATTCTTGCACAAGCCAACATCGCCACCACCGTTTGTAGAATCATCGGCATGTAAATCACCACTCTATCGCCTTTTTCAATCCCCAAACCCTTCAATACACCTGCAAACAAAGCGACTTCATCCCGCAGTTCTCGGTAGGTGATTTTTCGGATGGTGTTGGTGACTGGCGAATCGTAAATTACCGCCAATTGCTCCGCCCTGCCATTCGCTACATGGTAGTCCAATGCCAAATGACAGGTGTTCAGTTTACCGCCTTCAAACCATCGGTACAACCCCAGTTCGTTTTGGGTCAATCCTTGTGGAGGTGATGTAAACCATTCTATTTGTTGGGCTTGTTCGAGCCAAAAGGCATTGGGGTTTTTGATGCTGTTTTGGTAGTCGGTGTTGTAGTTTGACATAATTAAAATATTTAAGTAGTTATATGTTTGAATGTTTTTTTACAAAAAAAAATGTAAATTTCAGAGCAAGCAGTGATTTTCCATCAATAGCGAGGGGTTTTATTGGTTTTCAAAAAATAGTTCTCCGAGCAGGCTGTGTTTTGTAAAGTCCGTTAGGACTTGAATATTTGTAGAAAATGATAGAAGAAATGACAGAACTCCATCAGAGTTCAACCCAAACACTGATTGGATGGAAATCACACCTTATGATGGGAAAAATCTAAAATTTAGATTCTATCCTTCTATAGAAATATGCTCCAACATTTCGTCCACTCTCTCGACCAAATCTCTCGTCGAAAAGGGTTTGGTGATGTACATATCTGCTCCTTTTGCATAGCCTTTTATTTTGTCTTCCTGTCTGCCTTTTGCGGTGAGGTACACAATGCAGACATCATCCCATTCGGGGTTCTCACGAACTCGTTTGGAGACTTCGTAGCCATCCATAATGGGCATCATCACATCCAACAAAATGAGGTGAGGCGTTTTGGCTTCGATTTGCTGAATGGCTTCTATACCATTGTTAGCCGTATCTACTTCATAGTCATTTTGTTGTAAAATGAATTGAAGTGAGGTGACGATATTGGGTTCATCATCAACAATTAATATTCTCTTGTTCATATTGTTGTCTTTTCAAAAAATGTTTGCGGCAGCACTAATATAGGCAAAACATTTGAAGTCTGCCAATTCTTCTCCACCATTTTACCGCATCAAATCTTTTAAATTTTGAATGCCATTTTTTTGCAGCAAATGAACCAACTTCAAAAACAAAACAGCCGTTGTGTAAGCGTCTCCCCATGCCGTATGTCGCTCCACCGTTTCAACATCATACCTTTCACAAAGAGCATCTAAGGTGTATTTTTTGCGGTCATAAGCAGAAGACTGGTCAAACAATCCCCTTTCCAATCTGATTGCCAGTTTTGCAGTATCTAATTGATAATTGTAGAATTTGAAGTCGGGATAAAAATGGGTCATTGCTTTGTTCAACATCGCTACATCAAAGGCTGTGTGGTGTGCCACAATGATGCTGTTGTCCAAATAGGTCAAAAATTCTTGCAACGCAATTTGTTTTTTCGTTCCTTCTTTCAAATCTTTTGGACGCAAACCATGTATGGCAATTCCCTCTTTGTTCATCGGTACACCGTCCTCATTATACAATACCCACTCAACTGCATCCTTCACCAAAATCGCCTTTTCTTCAATACACACCGTTCCGATGGAGAGCAACTGGTCTTTTTGTATGTCCAAACCCGTTGTTTCGGTGTCCAATACCACAAATCGCAGGGCTTCAATAGCCGTTTGTTTTGAGGGTAGATTTGATTTTGCAGCGAAATAATCTGCCATCCAATTGGGACGTGGAGGAGGCTTTGAGAATAGTTTTTTGAAGAAAGACATAGTTTCAAATATAAGTGATTCCAAACCGATTTTTTACATACAACTGCACACTCTCAACGGTACTAAATGCCGTTCTAAGCGTTTGCCGTTCAATCTTATTCAAGTCATCGGGTTGAATAAACCGCCCTGAATCATTGTTTTTGAAGCCGTTCAAAGCCCGATAGCGCACAAACAATTCGTAAGCCATTGCAGCTTCTTCAAACAAATCGGCTCGTTCAGGAATCAAGGACTTCAATTGTTCAAAACGCTTGAAGGTATTGTGGATATTCACTTGATTTTCTGCCAAAGTAAGTAATCTTGCAGCATCCGTCAAGGGCATCATACTCCTCAATTTGATGTCGAACAAGTCTTTGTTTTCGCCCGATTTTTCGACGATAAAATTTTTGAAGAAACTCAAAGGAGGCGGATTTTTCAAAGTATTCATCGCTAAGAAATTCAAAAACCCACCCCGTCCAGCTTCAATTTTCTCCAATATAAACGTCTGCAATTCATCCGCCAATGTCATGTCGCCATAAGTGCCTCTCAAATCAAAAAAGATGGAACTGTGCATCAATGCCATCGGTTCGGGTACTCCAATCCAATCCGCAAAATAGCCTTTCCATACCTCCAATGGCTGATTCCACTTGGGATTGCTCGCCATGATTTCCCCTTTGCAAAGCGCAAAACCACAGGCATGAAGTATTTCCACGGTGTATGTTCCCAACTTCAAAAAATAAGCCGCCGCCTTCTCTGCCCATTCTTCCGATGGATTTTCATACACAATCGCATTGTCTTGATCAGTTCGCAACAACTGTTCCCCCCTTCCTTCACTTCCCAAAGACAGCCAACAAAACTGCAAAGGCGGATGCTCAAAACCTTCTTTCTCCAATCTTTGCAGCGAAAACTCGATGGCTTGGTGAATCAAGACATCGTTGATTTCGGTCATGATGTCGGTGATGAATTCGATGTTCACCTCCTGTTTCAAGTAGTTGATTATCAGTTGTTCGGCTCGATTTCTTATCTGCGCCAATTTGTCAATGCTTCGGGTTTTGAGCATTCGCTTCACCAAAATAGCGGGGTCATTGCCATGCAGCAACAAAATATCGTGTTCGGACGCAATGCCCAAAATAGGCGATTCGGGGCTACCATCTTCCGTAACGACCAAGTGGCGCACCTTGTATTTCATCATTTGGATAATGTACTCAGATACCGTAGAATGAGGCAGAATCGTTCGTACAGGCTGGCTCATAATTTCGGTTATAGGCGCATGGGAGTCAATGTTTTTTGCGATGACTTTTCGAGTAAAATCGGTATCAGTCACAATGCCGATGGGGTGATTTTGGTCGTTGATTACGATGGTCGAGCCAATTTTGCGCTCTGCCATTTTTTGGGCAACTTCTTGAATACTTGCCTTTGGCTGACAGGTCGCAACATCTTCTATCGGATTGACAATCAATATATCCTCTTGACTCATAAATTGAGTGGTCAATTCTCGTTCAAGAAAATACAATTCTTTCCTTTTGCCCTTCTTAGTCTCCTCCTCCTTCGCCTCTCCTTCAATTTCCTCCTCCCGAACAACAGGCATTCCAGACGCAAAGCCCGATGCAAAAAACAAAGCAACTTTTGGATGTTCTTCCAACAAACTCAAAAAAACAGCTTGAGGAATCGCATACACCAAACTGTCTTCTTCTGCAATCGCTGTTCCCAAATACGGCTTATCGCTCAAAACTCCCCTCACTCCAAAAATGTCTCCTTCATCGCACATATCAATCAATTGTGTGCTTTCTTCAAAGGCTTTCACAATGTCAATTCGCCCTTTGTGCAGCACATAGGCAAAGGGATTGGCGGCAGTTCCTTCTTCAAAAATGGCTTCTTTTTTGCCGAAATACTGTACTTCGACTGATTGGCAAACGGTTAGGAGTGCCGTTTTGGGAAGGTAGGAAAACGGGGGGAACTTTTTTAGGAAGTCTTGGATTCTGGTAGCTATGTGATTGGAGGGCATAATGAAAATTTTATCGTTTAGGGCGATTAATCTCGCCAGTTTTTTCCCAACAATTCCAACATTTGTTCGGCTAATTGGTAAACTTTGGTTTTCATTCTGTCGGGGAAATCTTGTTGTGGTTTTTCGTCTGTATTCTGGGCATTTTTTGCAGCCGTTTCTATCATAGAACAAAAAACATTAATATCATAACCATGATTGAAGACTTTGCAAGATTCAATGTGAACCATTGATTTTAAAGCTTTTGGTTTTTCGCCATTGTCTTCAATATCCGTTAATATGTGATACAATATCCACACCTCAAAACAAGGATTGCTGATGGCAATATTCCAATTTGTTTCTTGTTGGCAATGAATTATCAAATCTTCAATTTCCTTTTGTTTCCATCTATCTACGTCCAAAACGAACCAAACCAAATCACCGTCTTTTTCTCGCCAACCTGTTTCTTGAATGTGCTTTCTCAATCTTTCCAGAAAATGACTTGGAGCAGATTTGTCTTTTTCTCTGTTTACAACTTCTACGCTGATTCGCAAGTTTTTTTCATGAAACCATGCAAAATAAGCGTCCTCTCTCTCGCCCTCTGCCACAATCACAAAGAGTCGGGCATCTTTGTGTTGTTCTCCTTTCTTATACCCCCGTTTCTTCTTTGGCATAATCGTTCCAGTTTAAATTGTTCAAATCTGCTAAAAATGGAATTGCTCCAAAACGCCCGTTCAAATAGCCCTTGCGAATGTCCAAATCGTATCTAATTTTGAAGTCACTCAAAGGGTACAAACTCGTTGCACCATCTTTATTTTTCTCTGTAAACCAAATTTCATCTTGTCGAAAAATTTCTTGGTCTAAGAGGTGGGATTCGTGGGTAACCAATATTAACTGACCTTTTGTTTCTTGATTATCAATTAATTTTGACAATAGTTTTTTGAGTAAATAAGGATGGATACTTCTACCTACTTCATCAATAATGATGGTAAAAGAAAAATACCAATAGGTATAGAACAAAGGAGATAATTCTAATAAACGCTTAGTTCCATCGGATTCCTCTGTAAATAAAAAATCAAAACTCTGTCCATTCTTGTTGTCATGTTTAGCAATCAATCTTTTAATGACTACATTACCATCTCCTTCTTGTACAGCCATTAATTCCTCAAAGTTATTATTGGTTAATCGGAGAGCTACCCCTTGTTTTTTTTGTTGAGACAAAACAGCCTTTCTAACTCTATTCGCCTCTTCTTTGTCATTTTCTCCAAAAAAATCATCAATAGGGTGCGTTTCTATTATTAAGTTACTTATCCCAGTATTCAATAATTTTATAAAATCATTGGTAAATTCCATAAAATGTTCAACTGTGAAAAAATCAATCATTGAAGAAGATTTTGCAGAAGGAACAATGACCATAAGGTGTAACCTAAACCACTTATACACCATTTTCGCTTCTTCAAAAGTTTGCTTCGCCTCCGCCAATTGCTTAATCAAAGGCATATCATTTGGCAACAACTCCTCCTCATACAATTTTACCCTGAACTTATCCTCCGCACTTTGAAAATACCTATCATTCACCTTAATTTTCGTTTCTCCTTCTTGCGAGGTTGTTCTATTGAAAACTACTTCATCTTCTTTACCGAAATGGGTCAAATACAACCATTCTTCTGCAATGATATTTTGGAAAACACTCAAGCCATAACTGTACGATTTTCCTTCCATCACAAACTCAATCTCAAAAGAGGTCGGTTTTTCGGCATATTCTGGATTCAATCGAAAAGTTTGAATATCCGTAAAATAGTTCCATTCACCAGTCGTGACTATCTTTTGCAGCAAAGCAATTGCTTTCACCAAATTGGACTTTCCCGCCCCATTTGCGCCATAGATTGCAGCCGTTTTCAATAGACTCAAATCTCCAAAATGATATTCATGGTCTTTCTTCCGCCGAACCGAACCCGTCAGCATATTAAACTCGGTTTCTTCGGCAAAAGACAAAAAATTGGATACTACAAAACGAATTAACATAGGCAATGTGATTTTTCTGTTTTCCAAAAATAGGTGATTTTTTCACCTAAAACAAGGAAAATATTTTGAAGTATCTTTATTGAAGTGAAAAAACAGGTATTTGAGAGATTTTTTCGCTAACAATTAATTCCCCATCGGCAACCGAAAATAAAACACCGAACCCATTCCCTCAATACTTTCCACCCAAATTTTGCCGCCATGATGCTCCACTATTTTTTTAGAAATCGCCAAACCCAAGCCGCTGCCATGCGGTTTATTGCCGATGTGATGGGTGTGGACTTGTTTGAATTGGTCAAAAATCATGGGCTGTTCTTTTATCGGGATTCCCCTTCCATTGTCTGCAATGCTTACCTCCACGTAGTCATTGAAGTGCTTCAATTGGAGGTGAATATAAGGATTTTTCTCTCCCCTAAATTTGATGGCATTGGAGATAAGATTCAGCAGAACCTGCATGATTTTATCCGCATCCGCTTGAATAAAAAGCGTTTCTTCGGGCATTGCAGCCTTCAATTCGATGCCTTTGGCGGTAGCCATCTGTTTGGTAGTATGGATGGCGTTTTGAATGATTTCTTGCAGGACGATTTCTTCAATATCCCACTTCATTTTGCCCATTTCCAAACGCTGAAAATCCAATACTTCATTGATGAGTCGGGTCAATCTTTCGCTCTCTTTGACGATGATGCCGAGAAACTGCTGTCGTTTTGAGGCTTCAATATCGGCATTGTCATGGAGAATTTCCGAAAAAGCTTTGATGGAGGTCAGGGGCGTTCGGAGTTCGTGCGTGACCGTTGAGATAAAATCGTCTTTGAGTTTGTCGAGTTCCTTCAATCGCTCATTTGCCGCCTTCAATTCAGCCGTAACGGTCTGCAATTCTTTTGACTTCTGTTCGATTTCCTTGCTGTGTAAAATCACCTGCTGGGTTTCGTCCAATATTTGCATAACTTCGCTTAGGCTAAAAACCTCTTCTTTCAAAATCGTAGAAATGACCACCTTAGCAGATGCGCTACCAATCGTTCCTGCCAATATTTTTTCAGCATAACTGACCATATCGGCATTTACTTCATCTGCCTCCTTGTAGCTGATTCCATTTTGTTTGGCATATTCTTCTAAAATAGTTTTTGTTCGTTGGTTGCCCAAAAAAGGAGTGAGCAACTGTTTGATTTCATAGTAGTAGGCTTTTCCTCGCCAAATGTGTGCGCTATTTTCTGGTTTGTGGTATTTGAAGACATCCACAAAAGCAGAGGCTTGACTCAATTCGGTGGCAGAGGGAAAAGTGAACAAAGAAATACCGATGTATAGCCCTGTATTGAAGAACAAACTCCAAAAACAGGCATGGGTGATTTGATTCATTCCTTTGAGTCCGAACAATTCATAAGGCTTCAGCAATTCTATTCCAAATAAGCCTTCTGCCACCACATTGGAGGAAAAAAAATTTGCTTCTACCAATGTGGGAAAAGGAAGGGTGTAAGCCCATACTACAAAGCCTGCCATCAATCCTGTAATTGCACCAACTTTGGTGGCTCGTTTCCAGAACAATGCTCCCAATACGGTAGGCGCAAATTGGGTGACTCCTACAAAGGATATCAAACCAATCGAAACCAAAGAATATTGATAACCAATGATTTCAAAGTAAATGTATGCCCAAATCATCACAAACACGATGCTTGTTCGCCTAACGTAGAGAATGAATCGGGTGAAGTAGCGTTTTTCTCGTAAGTTGATGGTCGAGGAATTGAGAAGAATAGGCATGACCAAATTACTGCTCATCATATTGGAGAGTGCCACCGTAGCCACAATGACCATGCTTGTTGCAGCCGATAAACCTCCTAAAAATACCATAACCGTGAGTACCAACTGTTTTTCTGCCAAAGGTAAGGTCAGTACAAAGGTATCGGCATCTACATTTCCTCCTTCAAAATACATCAGTCCTCCAATGGCTATTGGCAGTACGAAAATATTGATGAGCAGCAGGTAAAAGGGGAACATCCAGATGGCTCTTTCGATGTGTTTTTCGTCCACATTTTCTACTACTGCCACTTGAAATTGGCGAGGTAAAAGAATGAAAGCACAGGCAGAAAGCAATATCATAACCGTCCAATCCCAGTAGCTATTGTCGCCATTGTTGTTCCACACAAAGAGGTCTTTGTAGACTTGTGTTTGGGAAGCTTGTGCAAATAATTGAGTAGGATTGTCGTAGATGATGAAAGTGGTAAAAATTCCAATGGCTATGAATGCCAATAGTTTAAAGACCGATTCAAAAGCAATGGCAGCCACCAAACCTTCGTTTTGTTCGGTTGCGTCAATATTGCGAGTTCCAAAAAGAATACTGAAAATTGCCAATATTACCGCCACAAAAAAAGCACTGTCTGCAATATGGTTGAATTGGTTTCCGAGTACAATGTCGAGACTCGAACTGATAGCCTTCAATTGGAGGGAAATATAGGGGATGATGCTGACCACTGCAATGAGAGTGACGAGTCCTCCCAAAAATGCACTTTTGCCGTAACGTGCCGAAAGAAAATCTGCAATGGAGGTAATTCGTTGAATCTTGCTGATGCGTACTATTTTCCGCAAAATAATGTACCAAAGTGGAGCGGTCAAAACGGGACCTAAATAAACAGGTAGGAAACCCACGCCATCGGTTGCGGCTCGTCCCACGCTTCCATAAAATGTCCAAGCGGTGCAATAAACGGCTAAGGATAGCGCATAAGTAATGGGATTATTGATAATGCTTCTGCCGATTGCTCGCCGCTTGTCGCCATAGTAAGCGATGCCGAACAACAAAGCAAAATAGCCTATCGAAATAAGAAGGATGAGCCAAATGGGAATCATACTACCGTCGCTTTTTGTTTTCCATAATGATAAACAAAAAAACAATCATCAAGCCCCAAACACCGAATAAATAAAAATATAGGGTGGGCATCCCTGCAATGAAACCTTCCTTGTCAAAGATACTGATAAGGGGAAAGTTAAGGAGCAAGAAAAACAGCACGAAAATGCCAAATAAACGGTATGCTTTGATGTGTTTCAAGTTGGATATTGGATATTGGTGATTGGATATTAGTGATTGGCTACCAATCCGCTAGTGTTTCAATCTTTAAATACTTGATTCCTTTTCTTGAAGTAAAAACGTTGATCGTCAATTGTTTTAAGGTCTAATCACAAGTCACCAATCAACTAATCACTACACTAATCCCCATACTCTTCTTCAAAATTGAGAATCTTCTTCTGCGTCAATCCCCACAAAATCACCAAACAATATCCTCCAATGGCTATCGATATCCAGTACTGCCCTGCCAAGTAGGGTTCGATATAGAAGCGTCCCAACATGGTGAACAAACCAAAAATGGCGACAAAATAAATGGATTGTTTTCTATTGAGTTTCATGGGAAAAAGAAAGTTTAATGTTAAACAAAAAAGCATGGGCAAACAAATCCTCAATCATTGAAGTCTTTTTGTTTTACCCATGCTACAAATCACTACGGAACTATTTTAATCTTGAGTTGGATATTAGATAATAAGATATTATTCATGCAATATCTAATATCCAAATATCTCAATCAATGTGCATGAGCAGTTCCAGCACCTCTTGGCACACGGATATTTTCCACCATCTCTTGAACTTCTTGTGGCGGCGCATCTGTCATTCGAGAAACCACCAAAGAAATAGCAGCATTGACCAACATCCCCACAAAACCAATGCCCTCAGGAGAAATGCCTAAGAACCAATTGGCAGGAACATTTGAAGCAGGGCTGATAAATTTGAAGTAAATGATGTAGGCAGTCGTAAACAACAAACCAACGACCATTCCCGAAACGGCTCCCTGCATATTCATCCGTTTGTCAAAAATCCCCAGAATAATGGCGGGGAAAAAGGAGGAGGCTGCCAGTCCGAAGGCGAAAGCCACTACTGCTGCCACAAAATCGGGAGGATTGATGCCAAAATAACCTGCAATCACTACTGCCAAACCTGCTGCAGAACGAGCGGCAAGCAATTCTTGTTTTTCGGTCAAATCGGGCTTAAAAGATTGTTTCAACAAATCATGAGAAATAGAACTCGAAATCACCAACAGCAAACCCGCTGCCGTAGAAAGAGCTGCTGCCAAACCACCTGCTGCTACCAATGCAATGACCCATGCAGGTAAATTCGCAATTTCGGGGTTCGCCAAAACCATGATGTCTCTATCCACCTTCAATTCATTCTTTTCTTTGTCAGCAACATAGTTGATAATTCCATCACCATTTTTATCTTCAAAAACAATCAATCCTGTTTTTTCCCAGTTGGATACCCAAGAAGGAACTTCAGAATAAGGCTTGTTGGAAACAGTTTCAATCATATTGGTACGTGCAAAAGCTGCAACTGCAGGGGCTGTTGTGTAGAGAATAGCGATGAACAACAAAGCATAACCTGCCGACAAACGGGCATCAGATACTTTGGGAACAGTGAAAAAACGAATGATTACGTGTGGCAAACCTGCTGTACCGACCATCAAAGCGGCAGTGATACAAAATACATCAATCGTCGATTTGCTCCCCTCGGTATAAGCACTGAATCCCAGAGCCTGATTCAGTCCATCCAGTTTGTCCAATAGATAAGTACCATCCGAAACCGTACCACCAAAACCCAATTGAGGAATTGGATTGCCCGTCATTTGAATAGAAATAAAGATGGCAGGAACGAGGAAGGCAAAAATCAATACGCAATATTGCGCTACCTGTGTATAAGTAATCCCTTTCATCCCACCTACTACGGCGTAGAAAAACACGATTGCCATACCAATGATTACGCCCATTTCAACGGAAGTTTCCAAAAAACGAGAAAACACTACCCCAACACCACGCATTTGACCAGCTACATAAGTAAACGATACAAAAATGGCACAAATCACCGCCACCAATCGAGCAGTTTGGGAATAGTAGCGCTCACCAATAAAATCGGGAACGGTGAACTTACCGTATTTTCGGAGATAAGGTGCCAACAGTAGCGCCAACAGCACATAACCACCTGTCCAACCCATCAAATACACTGCGCCATCATAGCCCATGAAAGAAATCAAGCCTGCCATAGAAATAAAAGAAGCTGCCGACATCCAGTCTGCTGCCGTAGCCAAGCCATTTGCTAGAGGGTGTACGCCCTTGCCCGCTACATAAAAATCACTTGTAGAAGAAGCCCTTGACCATACCGCAATACCGATATAAAGGCTGAAAGTCGCCCCGACCATGATATACGTCCATGTTTGGATGCTTAGGGCTAAAATTGGTTGTAGAAATATATAGTCCATTTAATTTATTTTTTAAAATTGAGAAATTGTTTTATGGTTGAATTGGAAAGGTGTAATCTTCGACAGAATGGAGAAGGTGACATCTTTCCATCGCCTCGAATTTGAGATTACATGCCGAGTTCTCGGCAAAGGCTATCTTTGATTTTTCAAAGATGTCACCTCAAATTCAAAAAATCATTCATCCACATCATATTCTTTGTCCAGCTTGTTCATCCATGCGACGTACACAAAAATCAGAGCGACAAATACATAGATAGAACCTTGTTGTGCCATCCAAAAACCCAATTTAAAGCCGCCAAGTTGAATGTTGTTCAGCGCATCTACAAAGAAAATACCCATACCATAGGATACAATGAACCAAATCGAAAGTAGAATTGTCAAGTATCGGATATTCTTGCTCCAATATTCTTGCATTTTGGTTTGTGCCATAAGATTTGTTTGTTTTTATAGTAAGTGAATAAAATATTTTAATTATTTGAAGGAAAGATTATAAATAGACTTTTGAAGTTTTTCTTTCCATAATAGAAGTGTGCATTTTAGTAGCCCTTTTCCATTCTTTCACTCCAAACTTCAAAAGCCTTTCACTTCATACCTTCAATAGTGGCTATAGGAAAATCATAGACTGCAATCGCAATTGACTCAAATCTTGTTCACGATTCCCCCACTTCACACTGTGATACTCCAAAGTGATTTTGGCAAAATGACCATTTACATAATAGTTGAGACCCAAATCAAAAGTGCTGCCATTGTCATCATAGCCATCGTAGCTGCGATTTTGGAAAGCCACATAAGGCATTACTTTTTTGCCTGGCAATAAATAACCTACATGTCCATACAAAACACTACCCGTACCCAAATCCAATGAACCACTGCCATTTTGATAAGTGAAATTTTCACCATAATTGAAGCTCATAAAAGTTGCATAAGCATTCAATGCACCCTCTCCAGCAGGAGCTTCATAAAAAGCATCTACTGCAAAATGCGATACGCTTTCGGTACTTGCTTGGCTGTCTAAGGCATCATAAAGAGCTGTTCCTGAAAGTGTTTCATCCACAGGGCTGCTTGTATTGTTCAAACGAATTGAGCCATTGGGTTGGGCGAAAAATCCGACACCTAAGTTAAAGATTTTTTTCGCTCCTAAATAAGTTCCCACTGCAAAAGGCAATTTAGTGGATTCTTTGTCCCATAGTTGGTAGCGGAAATAACCTTCCATCACCAAACCTCCTTTGGTATCTCCATATAAATTGTTGGCATTGTAAAGCGTGTTGCCACCGTTGAGGGCTGCAATACCATTACCTGCCTGTAGGTTTGGTCGAAGGGCATCATTGAAGGCAAGGCGGTAATCAAATTTTCCTGCTTGTCCTTTGAAGTAAACGCCCATGTGACGAGCAAACTGGTCGGTTTGACCCAAAGAATGCCAGCCTACAAATGGAGTTGTGGCATCTAAGGTCATGAAATTCAGCGTGGAAGAATTTGCCAATCGGTTCATGCCTTTCCAGTAGTGCAAACCACCACCTACATACAGTGCATCGTTTAGTTTGTATTCCCCCCAAGCATCGTGCAAAAACATTTGAGGACCATTCCCCTGTACCCCTGTCGGAGTCATATTGGAAGAATTCAAGCTATTCAGCCCAATATGCATTAAAATCATAAACTTGGGAGAAACCTGAGCAAACCACAACAAACGAGAGCGGCGAATTGAGGGGCTGATTTTGAAGTCAGCATTGTCGTCAGATAAATTTTGAGAGGTCAACCAGAACTGGTGCCAAGTGATGAAGCGGATATATTTGCTACCATCTTCGCTCATCTTCAAGGTCATGGGCTTGTAAGAATGGTCTATTTCCTTTTTTTCTTCTTGAGCATAAACACTGCTCATACTCCCAAAACCAATTAGAAACAGTGTAAAAACAAAGAGTTGAAGTCTTTTCATAGTGTACCTATTTTTAGCGGTGATAGATGTTTATTGAACTATTCGAGCATAAAAGTATATAAATATTTATATACTCGCAAGAATAGATAATCTTTTTTTTGAAAAAAACTTGAACAAACTGAAAAAGACAGAAGAACTACCGAATCCTTTTGCCTTTTACTCTCAAAAACCAAGATGGATTATCTGCTTTGGGGAATGTTCATAACTTCTGTGTGATATTGGAGAGAAAGGAAACTTTTGTTTCGTTTATATGGTTAAATCAATTTGATAGCTTATGAACGCATTAATCAAAAAAGCCACAAAGTCCGACCAAAAAATCGCTTTGTCTTCTATAGATTTTTTGACAAGAAGTGAAAACGAAGCATTGAAAAACAAGGATAAAACAGTGACTTTAAGAGTACAAGAGTCAGATGAATTGGTGACTATTCCTTTGAAGGCACTTATGTTCTTGAAGTCAATCATTGGTAATATGGCACAAGGAAAATCAATCGCTTTGATTCCATCTGATTCAGAAATCAGCACACAGCAAGCGGCAGAGATATTGAAGGTATCAAGACCTCATGTGGTGAAACTGTTGGATAATGGAATGATTTCTTACCGAAAAGAAGGAAGTCATAGAAGGATTCCGTTGAGAGATTTACTTGATTATGAATCAAAACTTAAAATAGAAAAAAGGTATTCCTTATTTTTCTGATAAATTAAGAATTGAAGATCATTAAAAACAAGCCTCAACATACTCCAATATCTTCGAGACTTCCGCATCTTTGACAAAATAGAACGTTTTGTTCCCAATTCTGTCGGAAGATAACACGCCCTTATTTTTCATATTGTTGAGGTGATAGGATGCCACGGCTTGTTCGATGTCTAATTGAGTGTGGATTTCGGTAACAGACAATTTGTCTCCTTCTCTAAGCAAATGTAAAATCGCCAATCGCATGGGATGAGAAATAGCTCGGAGTGCATTGGCGGCGCGTTCTAATAAATCAATGTTCAAATCAGAGTTAAAACTGGGCATAAAAATATTTAATTATATGACTATTGAAGGAGATAAATATACTAGAATAATAAGGAAAAGAAAGGACTTTCTATTTTTTCTTCAAAAATTAAAAAAAACATGAAAGAATATAAATAGTCATATACTTTATTGTAGTATCAATTCTTTTTTTTATTTTTGGGCTGTAAATTAAAACATCATAAAACAAATATTTATGTCACACAAAATAACCTCTTGGGAACAATATCAAACCACCTACAAACGCAGCGTTGAAGACCCCGAAGGCTTTTGGGCAGAAATTGCAGACAGCTTTCAGTGGCACAAAAAATGGGACAATGTTTTGGATTGGAACTTCAAAGAACCAAATGTCAAATGGTTTGAAGGGGCAAAACTGAACATCACCGAAAACTGCTTGGATCGTCATCTCGAAACTCGTGGCGACAAAACGGCGATTCTTTGGGAACCCAACGACCCAAACGACGAAGTACGCACATTCACCTACCGACAACTACACAGCGAAGTCTGTAAATTCTCCAATGTATTGAAAAACAATGGAGTCAAAAAAGGAGATAGAATCTGCTTGTATATGCCGATGGTGCCCGAATTGGCAATTGCAGTATTGGCATGTGCAAGAGTGGGAGCGATTCATTCGGTTGTGTTTGCAGGATTTTCAGCGCAGGCATTGGCGGATAGAATCAACGATGCGACCTGCAATGTACTATTGACGGCTGATGGTTCTTTTCGTGGTGCAAAAACAGTGGATTTGAAAGGCATTGCAGACCAAGCTTTGGAACAAACTCCTTCTATTGAGACGAGCATTGTTTACCAAAGAATCAATAGCGAGGTAACGATGAAAGCGGGGCGTGATAAATGGTGGCACGAAGAAATGGCGAAAGTAGATGACAATTGCCCGGCTGAAGTGATGGATGCAGAAGATATGTTGTTCGTTCTATATACTTCTGGTTCGACCGGCAAACCCAAAGGCGTAGTGCACACTACGGCAGGTTACATGGTTTACACTTATTACAGCTTCCTCAATGTATTCCAATACGAAGAAAACGATGTCTATTGGTGTACGGCAGACATCGGCTGGATTACGGGACATTCCTACATCGTGTATGGTCCTTTGGCGGCTGGTGCAACGACGGTAATGTTTGAAGGTGTACCGACTTATCCCGATGCTGGACGATTTTGGGCAGTGGTGGACAAGCACAAGGTCAATCAATTTTACACCGCTCCAACAGCAATTCGTGCATTGATGGCGAAGGGTTTGGAGTATGTAGAACCGTATAGTTTGGAAAGTTTGAAGGTTTTGGGAACGGTGGGCGAGCCGATTAATGAAGAGGCTTGGCATTGGTATTACGACCATATTGGTAAGAAAAACTGCCCATTGGTGGATACTTGGTGGCAGACCGAAACGGGTGGTATTCAGATTACTGCAATACCGAATGTCACCGAATTGAAGCCTACTTACGCTTCACTTCCTTTACCTGGTATTCAACCTTGTTTGGTGGATAAAGAGGGCAACGAATTGGAAGAAAATGGGATTGAAGGGCTTCTGTGTATCAAATTTCCTTGGCCTTCTATTCTTCGCACAACCTACGGCGATCATGAGCGTTGCAGAATAACCTATTTCAGTTCTTTTAAAGACAAGTATTTTACAGGCGATGGTGCACGCCGAGACGAAAATGGTTTTTATAGAATCATTGGTCGGGTGGACGATGTCATCAATGTGTCGGGGCATAGAATGGGAACGGCAGAGGTGGAAAATGCCATCAATGAACATCCGAATGTAGTGGAATCGGCTGTGGTCGGTTATCCGCACGACATCAAAGGACAGGGGATTTACGCCTATATCATTGCAGACAAAGCGGTGGAGAGTGCAGATGCTTTTGCCAAAGAGGTTCGAGCTGTGGTGACTAAAGAAATTGGGCCGATTGCGAAGCCCGACAAGGTGTTGGTGGTGAGTGGTTTGCCGAAAACTCGATCGGGTAAAATCATGCGTCGAATTTTGCGGAAGATAGCGAGTGGAGACGCTTCTAACTTGGGCGATACTTCTACTTTATTGGATCCAAGTGTGGTGGAGGAGATTAAGAAAGGGGCTGGATTGGAGTAGGGTGTCGGGTGTCAGATTTTAAGCAACTACTATTCGATGTCATACTACTGTACAAAATGATTTTTGAACCACAAAAGTATCAAAAGGGCACAAAAGAGATGGGTGAATTTCAGTTTTTTACTTTTGTTTTCTTTGTGCCTTTTGTGGTTGAATTACAAATGTATATATAGCAGTATGATTCGATGTTTTAGACCGTAAGTTTTTGACACCTTTCTGTTGGGTAAAGAGATTGATAACCAAACAATAAAGCCATTCATCACTGCTTATTTCATAGAAAACTTTTAGTTACTATTCAGCAAGAGTTGAGGTGGCATCTTTTCAAAAATCAAAATTGGTTGATTATCAATAATGTTTCAATAAAAGGTGTAATCTCAAGGCAATCGCATCAAGATTACACCTTTTCTAAATAATTGCCTTACAACACGTTTGTTTCAAGGCAGAAAAAGATGTCACCTTGATGCTGGTTCGCTTAAAAATTCTCGTCCAATGCTCATTTGATTTACTTGCTTTTGTGTTTTTTGTAAAGATTTTTTCCCCTTCCATCTGTTTGAATATCAACTTGTATTCTGAATTTGAGGTTTTACGGAATCCTTTCTTCTGCATGTTCACCACACAAGGTAATCCACCAAACTGCAATCCTCAATTCCCCAGGTTTGCCGCATACCTCACAAATTTCTTTTGATTTTTCGGTATAGGCATCAATCAGATCTTGGTGAGGTGTATCGGAGTAAAACCGCAGCTCTCCAAACTTTTCCTTAATGCAGTCTACTCTCCTATCCCAACCCAGTTCGTCCAATTCTCGCAGCAATTCTATTACCAAATCATACCAACCTGTGTTTATTTGAAGCTTGATTCCATTGAGGTAAGCTAACTTGTGAAGGTCGAATTGATTGAGGGCATCGTTGATGATAAAATTGTCAAGGCTTGAAGTATTTTTATTAACAAACTCTTTGTCTTTCAATAGGTTTTGGTAGTATTTTTCAAAGTTTATCTTGATTTGCACTCTATTTTGAGCAGCCTGTTCTTCCATTTCCTCTTTGGTTATTTTCTTTGAAGGACTGGGTTTTGGTGTTCTTTTCACCACATACTTATTTTGTTCTGCTCGATCTTTTAGATAGCCGATGAACCTTCCTATCAAAACAATAAGAAAAAAAAGAGCTAATATATCGCTTGGGTTGATAGCTGTATATTGCATTTGATGGAGTTCTTTTGGGGCTGATAATTTTATATTGTTATTCGTCTATTACATTCAAGGCCTCACTCACCAAATATCTTGGACGGTTTCGAACCTCGTTGAATACTTTTCCCAAATACACGCCCATAATCCCTATTGCCATCAATATCAATCCCGTACAAAACAACATCAATGCACCCAAAGGGAAAACTCCTCCTCCAAAAAAAGCGGCTATTCCCCAACCTACTGCAATGATTCCCAACAATAAACCAACGTACACTGCAAAGTGCAACAGCTTCAAAGACTGATAGGTAATCCCAGTGATGGCCATTTGGAACAGTTTGAGGAAAGAATAAGAACTGCCGCCTTCGGCTCGGCTTTGGTGTTGGATTTCCATGAAGTCGTGTCGAAAGCCCAACCATCTCAAAACCATAAGATAATGCCGTTCTTCGTCGCTGAATTTCAGCAAAGCATTGACCACTTTTCGGTGGATAATCGAATAATTGCGAACATGGTGGTCAAAGCCTTTTTGGTCTGCCAACAACTTCAATACCCCATTGTAAGCCTTTGAAGTAAATCGCCGTATCAGGGATTGATTGTGCTGTTGAGCATAGGTAAATACGATGTCAAAATTACCCGTTTTGGCTTTTTCAAAAAGAGTGGGAATGTAAATAGGATCGTCTTGCAGGTCGCAGTCCATCACAATCACATAGTCTCCCTTTGCGGCCTTCAAACCCGCCATGATTGCAGGATATTGTCCAAAGTTTCGGCTCAAACGAAGTCCTTTTACCCGCTTATCTTTCTGACAATTGGCTTCAATCTTTGTCCACGAATCATCGGGACTGCCATCTTCTACCAATACGATTTCAAAATGCGGGGTGACCTGTTCGGCAGCAACCACAATTTGTTTAACCAATTCATTTACAATGTCTTCGGCTCGATAGACAGGCGAAACAATGGATAGTACAATTGGCTGTGAAAATGACTGCATTTTGGTTATGACTTGTTTGTTGGCTGCAAATGTCGCAAAATCTCTTGGTTTTCTTTGGGTCGGACCAAAGCTATGACCTACCTTTTTTCTGACTTTTTCCCTACCTTGCCAAAAATCATCAGTCCAAGATAACATGAAAATTGCAATTATTGGAGGCGGTGCGGCAGGTTTCTTTTCGGCGATTGCGGCAAAGGAAAACCATCCAAATTCGGAGGTCGTGCTGTTTGAAAAAACACAGAAACTGTTGGCGAAAGTTAGAATTTCGGGCGGTGGTCGCTGCAATGTCACCAATGCTTGTACGTCTATCAAACAACTTTCGGAGGCCTATCCCAGAGGCGGCAAATCTTTGAAAAAAGCTTTTAAGATTTTCAGCACACAAGATACAAGGGCATGGTTTGAATCACGAGGCGTGCGACTGTATGCACAAGACGACCATCGGGTGTTTCCTGTTTCGGACAGTTCACAAAGCATCATTGACTGCTTGATGTCCGAAACCCAAAAACTCGGTATTTCTATCCAAATGGGTACTCGTATTGAAGGGATTGAAGCCAAAGACGAACAACTGATTCTTCATTTTTCTAAAGCTCACCACCCAAAACAAGTATTCGACAAGGTGATTGTTGCGAGTGGCGGTTCTCCTAAAAAATCGGGTTTGGAGTGGCTCGAAAAATTGGGTCACCGCATCGAAACGCCTGTGCCTTCCCTTTTTACCTTCAATATGCCTTCCGAAAAAATCACCCAACTTATGGGCGTAGTGGCGGACAATGTTTTGGTGCGGATTCAAGGCTCAAAACTTCAATCACAAGGCCCTTTGTTGATTACGCATTGGGGAATGAGCGGGCCTGCGGTATTGAAGTTGTCGGCTTTTGGGGCTCGTTTGTTGAGTGAATCTACTTATCGGTTCAGGGTGTTGGTCAATTGGGTGGGCGTTGTGAATCAAGAGGAAGTGAGGCTTTCGATTGAAGATACGATTGCAGCGCACCCCAAAAAGAAACTCTCAAATGTGCGTTTGTATGGTTTACCTGAACGCTTGTGGTTGTTTTTGTTGCAGAAAAGTGATTTGTCGCCTTCCAAAAGATGGCTGGATTTGGGAAAGAAACAGACGCATAAATTGGTGACTGTTTTGACTCATGATGTGTATCAGGTGAGTGGCAAAACGACGTTTAAGGAGGAGTTTGTGACTTGTGGCGGGGTGAGTTTGAAGAGCATCAACATGGACACGATGGAAAGCAAGGTTTGTAAGAATCTGTATTTTGCGGGGGAGGTGATGGATATGGATGGGATTACGGGGGGCTACAATTTTCAGGCGGCTTGGACAACGGGGTTTATTGCAGGGAAGTTGGGGTAAGGGAGGGAATAGAATTACTATTCAAACGACTAAATATGCAATGCTTATTCACCGACATTCCTGCCTCTTCCTCGATGACGTTTGACGATTCCGAAGCCCATGCTGCTGCCTTTGCCGAGTCCGATAAAGTTGGGCAAAAAAGCATTGCAGGCGAAATTGACGGAGAAGGTTTCCATGCGTTTGCCTTTGAAGGTGGCGATTTTCATTGCCAATAATTCGGTGATTTCGACCTTCAATTTTTCTTCTATCTGCCAATCTACTCCTGTGGCAAAGGCGAGAATGTGTCCTACTAATTTGGATTCGAGAAAACCCACTTTCCGACTAAGGGAACGAATAGATTTGTACTCTTTATAGTTTTCTTGGTTGAGGGCTATCCAATTGCGGATTTGGTAGGGGGCTACTTGGTCGTGGATTTGCAGCTCGTATTCTCGAAGTGCCAATTCTTCAATTTTCATTTCTACTTGCTTTTCTTTCAAGTGGACGTTCCAATCTGCTTGCTGAAATAACAGTTTGATTTCTTCGATACTTTCGTGCAAACAGACTATCATGGGTTGTTTGAGGTGATTGGTTTTGTACTGTATCAAGGGATAACGATAGTGAAAGGTGGGTTTGTCGAAAACGGTGTTTTTGTGGTTGTGATACCATTCGTGTTCGATGCCTATTTTTTGGATAATCGCTCCTCTGAACAATGGCACTTCCCAGGGTTGGAGTTGGGTATTGAAGGTAATGTGAAAGTATCGGAGTTTTTGCATGAGTTATGGGTTATGGGTTATGGGTTATGGGTTATGGGTTATGGGTTATGGGTTATGGATAATTGGGGGTAAAATTGCAAAAAAAAGGGGGGCTTGTGAATTTTTTGGATTTTTTTTTTGTTATGAACTCTATATCAAGATTCTATCCTTCAATCCAAAACTTTCATTTATGCAGCTCTATCTTGATTCTTTTGGTGCGTTTTTGGCTGTACGAAAAGGAGGATGGTACGATTGAACGCATTGCGACACAGAGGCATTTAGACCATCCTGACCCGTTGGATAATGAGGAAATGAGCTATCTGGCTGCGGTGAATGAAGAAAGAAAAGAGAATCTAAAGAATAACAATGGAGTGCTGCAACTCAATACGTTCTACCAACTGATGACCATATTTGTGGTCTGTGTAATGACGGTCTTTACGATTCAGAAAATTACTCATGGTGGACGTTTTCCGTTTTAATCCTATTGTGATATGAATTATTTTATCAGCTACGATATCAGCAAGGACAAACTACGCCTCAAAGTGAGTAAAACTTTGGAGCGATTTGGGTGCGAAAGAGTTCAGTATTCGGTCTTTTTCGCACCTGATTTTGTGCCTAAAGAAATAGAACGGCTCAAAGATGCGCTGCAAAAACTCCTGAAAGACAAAGCCGACAAAACGGATAGTGTGATGTGTATGGCTGTGGAACAAAAATACATGAAAGACCTTCATTGGGTGGGGCAAAATGAGGGTGTGAAAAAAAGTTTGGACAAACCTTTGAATCTACTGTTTTAAGGTGTATATTGGCATTCGAAAGCTGCAAAGCTTGACGGCTCTTTGACATCAATAGATTTAAATGAAATATGTAATTAATGTCATCATATTGCACATTATCACATATTTCTTGTAAGTCGCTCAGGGTGAATTTTTTAAATATTATGTCGTGACAGGGTAATAACCCCATTTCCAGTGTAATTAGGATTGCGACTTATGTATTGCCTCGACAGTAGCCCTGTCTTGTGGTGTAATAACCCCATTTCCAGTGTAATTAGGATTGCGACGGAATTTATTTATTGCTCTTGTTTGATAAAGTTTCTTTGTAATAACCCCATTTCCAGTGTAATTAGGATTGCGACACAGAAGGGGAGAACACTCAAAGTAAATGCCAAATGTAATAACCCCATTTCCAGTGTAATTAGGATTGCGACGCTAAGTTGATTAGCTCTGAGATTAGTTGTTCTCGTGTAATAACCCCATTTCCAGTGTAATTAGGATTGCGACTTCGGAAATTTAAAAATTTCCGAAGTCGCTGTTATACGCCCCTCTCCATCATTTTGTATGGAGTTTTTTATTTGTTCATTTACTCTCAAATTCAAAGTATTCAAAATAATAAAGTAACCTCCGTTTAAGAAATCAAGCAGACAATTTGAAGGAAGGAGTTTTCATCTGTTTGTTTTCGTTTATTGAAGGTTTTCAGATGGAACTTAGACTTTGGACGAGGGAGCAGAGAGGCGAGAAAAGAGGTTTAGCATTTTGATAATCAACCACTTTAAAACACTTCACCTGTTTCAAATTCCGTCTAATCTACTCACAGAATTATTACAGAATGACAAATAAAGAGCATGTTATATTGTAAATATCCTGTGAGAAAATATCAATAAATTGTATTTAATGGATAAATGCTGATAAAAACATAAAGCTAAAAATACCCGATTAATTTTTGAACGTCAATTTATTTAATCATGGACGTTTCATTAAGACAAATAGATTTATCACTTTTGTAACAGGAGACAGGATAGGTATCCAATATCTTTTGTACGTCTCTAAGCCATTCACCAACAATCAACACCTCCAATTATGACACACAAAATTCTACTTTTTTTGTTCTTTTTGCTCGCTTTCCCTTTGTTATCAGCAGCACAATGCGACCCCGAATGGATTCCTTTTGAAGCCTACACCCTGCGGTCGGTCAGTTCGGAAGACGGAACGAATGTAGCCACAAATGCCATTGACGGAAATGTAGAAACACTTTTTCGGACATCGGGAAACACTCCTTTTCCGCACGAACTGCAAATAGATTTGGGCAGTGTTCGGGCGGTGACTCAATTGATTCTCACCCCTCCTCTAAGCAATCCAAATGGTAAATTGGCCGAATATGAAGTCTATGTGAGTATGGACGGTGAAGATTGGGGCGCAGCACAGGCAGCAGGTTTGTTGGTCTACGACGGTTTTGAAGATACTGCTGACCAAATCATTGATTTTGGAGCAGTTGATGGGCGATATGTGCGTTTGGTGGCTTTGTCGAATTACGATGTGGGCAATGTACATCGTTGG